>JBDSXJ010000009.1:0-151667 GCA_039926185.1 Bryobacteraceae bacterium
GTGCGCCGCGGCGCTTCGTGAAGGGAGCAATCCCCCCTACAGCAAATGATGATGCCCGCTCTTCTCCAGCATCTTCACTAAATCCCCCACCTGCTGCGCCCTCTTTCGATCCGCTACCAGCAACGCGTCCGGAGTATCCACCACTACCAAATCGTGCACCCCTAATAGGGCCACCAATTTCTTCGCATCCACAAAATTGCCGGAGCTATCCTCAATCAGTGCCGACCCGCGCACCGCGTTACCGCGCCCGTCGCGACCGTGCAGTTCATACACCGCATTCCAACTGCCGACATCGTTCCACCCGAAATCGCCCGTTGGCAACCCGACCACGTTCTTGGCTTTCTCGAGCACCGCGAAGTCGATCGAAATGTTCTCGCAGCGTGGAAATGTTTCCTCCAACCGTGAGGCAAACCCGCGCTGTCCGAATTTCGGCAAACTCGCCAGCAGACTAGACGTCTTGGGCTGGAACTCCCGCAGCGAATCGAGCAACACGGACGTCTTCCAGAAAAACATCCCTGCGTTCCAATAGAAATTTCCCGCGTTGAGAAATTTCTGCGCCGTCTTCGCGTCCGGCTTCTCGCGGAACCGGCTCACCGCCAGCGCCTTGTCCGACCCCGGCTTCACACCCTTCGGAAACTCGATGTACCCATAGCCCGTCTCCGCCCATCGAGGCTGAATCCCGAGCACAACAATCTTCCCCGCCTGCGCCGCCGCAATCGCCGGCTTCAGCTGCTTCACGTAGCTCCGCGGATTTCCGATCACGTGGTCCGCCGGAAACACGCCCATCACCGATTCAGGATCAATGCCATGCAGAATCTGCGCGGCGAGACCAATCGCTGGGGCGGTATTCCTCTGCGCCGGCTCCGCCAAAATCTGCCGCGCCGGAACTTCGGGTAACTGCTTCACGATCTCCGCACGCAGATGATCGTTGGTCAAAATCCAAATCTTCTCAGGAGGTAGGACAGGCTTCAGCCTGTCAACCGTCTGCTGAATCAGTGAGCGCTCGCCAAACAGCCGCAAGACCTGCTTCGCACTCGCCTTGCGGCTCAGCGGCCAAAATCGCGTACCCCGCCCACCGGCCAGGATGAGCCCGTAAAAGTTTTTCACTTCCCGATCATACGACAAGCCAGCGTGGCTACTTCTTCATCAGCCCGTCCCGCCATGCCATCACTTCCAACTCCGCCCGCACCGCATCCGCTACCGGGACAACCGGGTATGACTCGAAACGAAACGCCGGAAGCATGGAACAGAACTTGTGGATCTCAAGCGGGTCGTCGGTTTCCATCAACATGGAGCCGCCCCACTCTCCTACGCGAATCACGAACATCTCGATCTTGAAATTGGCCGGAGCTTTCCACTGCCCGAAGACCTCCAGAATCCGCTTCTGCGCATTCTCATACTCCATCGGCGACCCCTGGGACCGCTCCTGCCAATTGATCATGTATTTCATGAATACTCTCTTTCCACTAACGCGTCCTAGTGTACCCGGAACTCACCAGCCGCGGGAGGCGTAACTGCCGTTTCCTTGGGACGCGTGATCTGCGGAATCCACTCATACGGCAGGCGGTACGCTCGATACACATTGTTCGACGACCGGGTCCCAGCACCGAAAAACGGGTTTACATACTCCCAAACAATCGCGCCCTCTTTCGTGACCTCGAAAATCCGCCCATCCGGACCCTCGGTCACCAGCGTGTTCCCATTCACCAACCGCTGCGCCCCGCTGATATTGGTCGCAAAGAACGTCGGCGACGTGTAGGACCACACCAGTTTCAGCGTCACCGGATCGATTTCCAAAACCCTCGACGTCGGCCGCGCGAAGATCCCGGTTCCGTTCAACGCATTCGAGGTCGGGGCACCATACCCGCTCGCCCCGCCGTTATCGAACACCATTAAGTTCCCTGCCCCCGGCAACTCCTTGGGGATGAAGTGCGCATTATGCTGGCCGATAATCTGGCGGATCGCGCGCAACTCCGGCGACGCACCGAAGTCCGGCCCGATCTGCCAGGCAATGGACCCATCCCGCGCGATGATCGCGACTAACGACGCCTCCCGGCTGCTGATGATCACGTTGTTCGGCGCGAACCGCTTGTCGCCTGCATCGAACCAGTGGTTGGGTCCCACATAGGTTGCTGAGTTGATGTGGATCCAGTCAAACGAACCGCGCGCGGCATTGCCACCGGCTCCCGCGATCGCCTTGCGGGCTTCCGCGCTGAACTTGAAATCGTCGATGTGATCGCTCGCCACCCATTGCCACGCGATCTTCCCGTCCCAGGCAACTTCCAGAATCCGATCGTCCTCCAGGTTCCCCGCCGAAACCTTCGGCACCACGTGGTTGGTATGCGTCAACACCAACGTGTTGCTGCCCGTCCCCGGCGTCACACCAGGAGCATAGTAGCCCGCCGGGAAATCCTCGCGCTGCCAATCATGATGCTGCCGCGCCGACCACCGCATGGCTCCGCCCAACGTGATCTGCTCGCTGTGATCGAAGCTCCACACCACCTTGTCATCGAAATCCTTCTGCACCAGTTCCAGGGATTCCTGGCGCGGAGGATTCGCCCCCGCGGCCCCCACAATCACCCCGCCCGGCAGCACCCGCGACGGTCCACCTGCCGAATTGTTAAAGCCATCCCAGCGCTTCACGACGTTCCCATTCATGTCGATCACAATGGCCGCCTGCGTGCCCAGCGGCGAAAGCACCGTGTAGCCGTTCCACGCCTTGGCCGGATCGTAGATCGTCGTGCCCGTGGGATACACCGAGGGTGCCGCCCACAGCATCACTGATGCAACCGCCAGAATCACGCCGCCCAAAACCCCAAATCTCGTTAGCATCGAATTCTCCTTGCCGCAAAAAATAAAAGGAGGGCCCCATAACGGCGACCCTCCTCTAGTGTGTCGTGTCGATTAGAACGTCAGGCGAGCCACGAACGTACCCGTTCGCTGACCGCCCAGGCCGTTCAGCACGCTGATCGTACCGAAGCCGCCGCTGTACAGGCCGGCGCTCGCTCCCGATCCCGCTGCGAACCTCGTCGGTGGCGTTATGAAATTCCCGGCCACCGAAGGACCGGCCGAAGCGCCGCCCGGCGTCAAGAACATCATCCGGTTGAAGATGTTGTTGAACTCAACGCGAACGTTGAGCGTCACCCCCTCCTTCATGCGGAAGTTACGACTGAAGTTCGCGTTCTCCGTCGGAATGCGAATACCCCGGAAGAAGCGCAGGTCGCTCTGATCCGCAGCCCACTGGCCGTTGGGGATGTTCTCCCACGCGTTCGGGTTCAGCACTTGCGTCTTCGTCGGATCGTAGCAGTGGCAGTTGATGTCCAGCGGATCGGTGCGCTGCTTGCCATCATAGTCCACCCAATTCACCGAGTAGGGATTCATGTAGCTTCCGTCAGCGTCCTTCTTCAACTGCGCACTGCCCGGACCACGGCCCAGGAACAGGCTGAGCGGCACCGTACCGTTGCTGCTCGGCCGAGCCAAAGCCGCCGCGCTCTCATAGGCCAGATACGCGCCCAGGCCCCAATCGGACAGGGCGTAGGACACGAACCGATTTCCAGACACCTTCGGAACAACGTATTGAAGCGTCATGCGGAGGCTGTGCGGGCGATCGTTGCCCGAGAAGCTCTTGCCGTTCGCACGGTTAAAGACATCGGTGGCGCTCATCAGATCCAGGTTCTTGGAAAAGTTGTAGTTCATGTTGAAGCTCAGCCCGCGCGTGAAGCGTTGGGTGACCGTCAACTGGAAGGAGTCATACCAGGTATTTCCAAGCGGAGCGCCCGCCAGATTGCCGTTAGTGTATTGCGGATAGTCGCGCAACGACTGTCGCACGTTCTGGCTGGTGGGGAAACTGGCGTACGGAATGCCAGTGATGCCACGAGAAGCCAGCGTTGTCCTTGCAGCCGTATTCGTGGCAAGGGTTGAAACGTTCGCGGTCAACAGGTTGGCCTCAGCCAAACTGGTGAAGTCCGTGAAGCCATACCGTCGAATGGTCGACTCACTGATGGCGTTCAGAGGGGCTAGACCGCCCGCCGTCCACCAAACACCCCGATTGCCGACGTAGGAGGCATCGATCACCAGATTGCGGTTGATCTCCCGTTGCAGCGCGATATTCCATTGCAGCAGACGTCCCGGACGGCCCGCGTTCGGATCAAGAAGCGCAGGCATCCCGATCACGCCGCCATTGGGATGGCTCACACCGGCATTGAACGACGGCCACACCGCAACGACACTCGCGGGCAGACCGTCTTTAAACAAGCCGTTGATCTGGCCCGAGTTGCCGGGAAGCGAGCCTGCGGTGGCGCCAGCGGTAGAGGAACCCGACGAAGTCGAGGTTGAGTTGTAGACCACGCCCAAGCCGGCGCGGAACACCGTCTTTGAGTTGATCTGGTAAGCCGCACCGATCCGCGGCCCATACGCGTATGGATAGTTCTTGGCGAAGTTGCATTTGCACACCTGCTCAAATTGCATGCCACCCAGCCTTCCGGAAGCGGACGGGTTGGGAACTGCCAGGCCGATCGAACCATTGCGGCCGTAGGATTCCGCCGCGTAGGTACCCAAGTCCCAACGCAGACCGTAGTCGAACGTTAACTTACGAGTGACCTTCCATGTGTCCTGCGCGTAGATGCCGGTTTGGGACTTGTTGTTGCTGAGGTTGATCGGAGCTGTCAATCCGACGTTGGTAAGTCCGCTCGCGCTCAAACCGCCCAGCATGAACGAGGCAAATTCAAAGCCGTCGAAACCCTGGTTGGTCGTGATGCCCTGCAGTGAGGGTTGTTCGGTGTAGTTCGGTCCGAATGCATAGGTCCCGTTCGCACCGCCGAGGATGACGTTGGGGAATTTTTCGATGCGATAATCCACACCGAATTTGTAGGTATGTGAACCGGTCACATAGCTGAGCGATGCCGTGCCGGAAGGACGCCGCTCAAAGGACGCCGTCCGTCCGGTCTGCCCGAGGGACGACATGCCGCCAATCTGAGTGTTGCCGTTGACTGCCGTCACGATGCGCGGGAAGTCCAGCGGCACCAGCGCACCCTTAAGGCCCAGTTCCTTCGACGCGTCGTAGGGTGTGACAAATCTCGAGCCTAGCTGGAAATCGCTGTCGTTCCAACCCACCCCGATGTGGAACAGAATGCGCGGCGTGATGGTGTAGTCATAGTTCAACCGCACCGTAGTACCGGATGAAAATGTGGTGTTGCCGCCCGAGATCAACAGCGGCAGCGGATCGGCGCCCGAGGTGCTGGTTGGCGAGCGCGTGTTGGTTTCCTGAAGATAAAACGACAAACGTCCCTTGGACCCAACATTTTGATCGAGCTTAATCGACGGGATCTTGGAGGTGCGGCTTGTATCGTAAGTTCCCTGATAGTTATTGGAGACCAACCCGCGTTCGAAGTTCACGCCCTGCGGATTCGGAACCAAAGCGAGGACCTTAGCGGAGATGGGATCAAAACGCGACACCGGAATCGAATTGCTGGGGAACGGATCGCGGACGTCGAGCTTGCCCGCGACGGGCCGCTGCGTGGACGGATCAAAGATCGTACCGCTCTGCATCGTACGGCCCAGCGAGTCCACCGCGTTTCCCCCGGCCGTGGTGATGAGGCGGTTTTCCGCAGTCAGCAGACTGCCGAAATTGCCCAGCCGATACGCCGCCGTGGGAACGCTGCTCGCGCCCTGCACCAGGTTCGTCTGCTTGAAGATCTCCATACTGAAGAAGAAGAACGTCTTGTTTTTTCCGTCATAGACCTTAGGTATCCGGAGCGGCCCGCCAAACGTGACACCGAAGTCGCTCTGGCGAATCTTGCTGCGCAAGCCGGTATACGGCGTGTGGGCGTTGAGCGCTTCATTGGTCCCATAATCGTACGCACTGCCGTGATAGGTATTGGTGCCGCTCTTGGTCACCATGTTGATCATGGCTCCACCCGCCGCGCCGAACTCGGCCGCGAAGTTGCTGGTCTGGATCGCCACTTCTTCAATCGCGTCCACCGACGGCTGCGTTTGCATCACCGCGCTAATCAGGCGAGGGCCGGTGGGGTTCATCGTCATACCGTCCAGGCGCGTCCCATAGGTGTTTGCCGGAGTTCCATTGATTGACATCGTTGTCACAACGCCCGGCGCGCCCGCGGCGCTGTTGGTGCCGTTGGTGTACCGGATACCGGGGACCAAGCGCGTTGATACGAACGGATCGCGGAAGCCGGACCCGGTCGCAGCGACCGCGAGAATGGGCAGGTTGTTCAACTGGGCCAGCGTGACGTTCTGCGAGACTTCCGTACTCTCCGTTTTCAGCAGCGAGGTCTCGGCCGTAACCGTGACCGATTCTGTTGTCTGACCGACTTCCAGCGTCACGTCTTCCCGCATGATTTGCGCGGCCGCCAAGTGAAAGGTGGTGTGCGCGTATGTTTTAAACCCTGGCACGCTGATCGTCAGATCATAGTCGCCAATGGGCAATTGAAGAACAGAGTAGTTACCGGTCGCCGAACTGGCAGCTCGGAAGATCTGTCCGTTATCGCGGTTCTTAACCTCCACCGGAGCATTCGCCAGGACCGCCCCCGTCCCGTCGGTGATTGTTCCAGTAATGGTTGCCAAGCTGGTTTGGCCGAAGCTGAAAGGCGCTGATAGCAGCAGCGCAAGCAAGATCCGTTTCATTGATAGGCCCCCCTCTGGGCCCGGGGAAGCATATCACGCCCGACCTTGGTTTGGAAGGTCCCCTAAAGCCTGTACTGGCGTGACCGACCCGGATAACTTCACCCGCTCGAATCCGGTATGCTGAAATCCTGTGAAGCGACGACTCTCCCATTTGGTGTGCATCAGCGGAGTATTGTTGACCGCCTCGATCGCGCACTCCGCGGACTTGGACCCGCTGCTGCAGCGTTTGGTCCTGTGCCAGGACTCCTGGCAGGATTTTGAAAAGAGTCCTGCCGCGGGTAAGAAAACCGGAGACGCGTTGGACGCGCAGTTTCAACGCGACGACAAGAAAAGGCTGCACGTGCCGCGAGGCCAAGTGACCTACCTCGGCTTCCCCATTTTTGAATTGACACCAGAATCCGCTGGCATGGGCGTCGGCTTCACGATTACCGTGAAAGCCCCCATGGATAAGGTCCGCAAGAGCTTCGAGACCGCGCTAGGCAAGAAGCTATCGAACTGCGAATCCGGCGACGGCCTGACGACTTGTATGCTGGAACTCGCGCCCAAGCGTACGGTGATGCTGATATCCCCTACCGCTAAGCCTGAGGTGGGGACCGTGCTCGGCTGCTATTACGAGTACGTGAAGTAGCTCCGTTCGACGCTCAAGCAATCGCCACGATCTGGTTCAGAACCTCGCAAGCGCGCTCGAAGATCGGCTGCGGCACCTGCTTCCAGGCATGCGGTTTGGCCGCCCGAGCTTTCCACTCGAAGGATTTGGGCTGGTGGCCAAGAATATAGCTGGCTCGCTTTCCCGGTCCAACAAACTTGATCGCAAACGGATTGGTGTCGTTGGACGTCGCCGTGGTCATGGGCAACCCGATGACGATTCCCGTCCGTTCATTGAACGCCTTGGGAGACAAAACTAACAAGGGGTGGATATCCCGCATCTCCCGGCCAGACTGGGGATTGCAGTCGATCCAAATCATGTCGCGCCGATCGGGAACCCAAGTGCGACGGACCGCCATTAAAGGACTTCTTTCCCAACTGGAGTGGAGCGCATCGCCTCGCCCCCATGCCGCTGCGGATCGAAAAGCGCAAGCCGCTGCGCCAATGTCAATCGCGGCTCACCGGAACGCATCACGAACACTCCAGAGTCCTGCGCAGAGACCTGTACCGGCTGACCCGCCTTGAACCCCGCTGACTTCGCGATGGCGGAAGGAATTCGGACTGCAAGACTATTGCCCCACTTCTGAACGGTCAATAGGGATGCTTTTTCCATGCCTGTATCAACCAGTATATACACTCGTCAGCCTGGCAAGCTTGCTGGTCAGGCTTTCGCTGCGTCAGCCCGGAGGCGTGTACCATCACCTCGACTCGACCACCGGTAGGGGATCTCATCCGTGTCGTAGGGCAGGCGCCAGTGATCGGGATCCTGATAGCTGTAGGCTTCCGTCGGCAGATTCAGCACCAGCGCATCGCATGTGCCAAGATTTTGCAGCCCGTGCCACACACCCACAGGAATCACCACCATCGCAGGCCGCGTGTCGCCCACGTGGAGTTCATTCACCATGCCGTATGTAGGACTTTCTTCGCGCCCATCGTACAGCACAACCTTGAGGCTGCCCTGATTCACAAAGAGCCGGTCAATCGTGCGCGCATGGCAGCTCCACGCTCCAATAGCGCCCGGATACAGTCGTGATTGATAGACGTGAACCACAGGCATCTCCGTCGGATCCCATTCCGGACGGAAGACCTCCGTGATCACGCCGTGATCGCGCGGTACATGCAGCACTTCCTTGGTGTACACACCATCAATCGTTTTCTTGAGAAGTTGCCACTCAGAAGAAATTACTTGCGGATCCTTCTTGGCTGTCTTGATCATCGTTTCCCGCCTGTGCGCAGCCGCGCGTCCTTGCTACAGAATAACGCGTCAGCTCACGATAAATCAGTCGCCAGTGGGCAATCCTTTAAATTTTTTCATCTGACTGATCACCGTCCCATTTTCGGGGGCCCGCAACTCCCCTAAAGACACTACCCGCCGAATGAAATACAGCAATCGCCAAGCAGCAGAATCCTTCTTCGTTCGTTGCAACAAAGCCTGAAATAGGACACTCATCCGCGTGGGCGCAGCGCGCTTCTGAGTCGCGACCACCCATTGCTTTCCTAACTCCACCGCTTCCAGATCCGCATGCGTGAGAATGCGCTGCGTCCACTCCTGTTGTTCGATGCACAATTTCTTTTTGTACGCATCCTTGCGCCCGCTCGCCGGAAATTTCACCGCCGTCAGACGAGCCACGCGCTGAAGCTTCAATCCCGCCCGGTACATGCGAGCCCACAGATCTGCCTCCGGGTCTATCGGGAGGTCGCGATAGTCTCCCCAAAAGCCCACCTTATCCGTTGCGCTGCGCCGATGCGCCACACAACTGGGCGGTAGCCCCAAGCCTGGCTCATACCAGCGGACTCCCGCAGGCGGTCGCATAGCGTTCCCGTCCGTATCGATCATATGTATGATCGAGTGCACTAGATCGCCCCCCGCATCAATCGCCGCGACCAGGACCTCAAGGTGATGTGGCAACCACAAATCATCGTGCCCCAGATACGCGATGATTGACCCGCGCGCCTGTCGCAGACCTTCGTTATTCGGTGCCGATTGATGTCCGCCACCCACCGCGAGGTTGATCCACCGCACGCGCGGATCAGGGATCGCGGCCACCACCGACTCTGAGTCGTCCGTGCAACCGTCGCCAATCACCAACAGTTCGAAATCGGTGAAACTCTGCCGCAGCACGCTCCCGATGGAATAGGGCAGCACACTGCTCCAGTTGTAAGTGGGGATGATCACCGTCACACGCGGCGCTGGTGGAGGGGATTCAGAACTTTCCAGCATGGGGCCATTGTAGCGTCCCGGTACCGATCACCTCCACGGAAGAAGGGCCGTTAAGCGATGATAGTGAGGATGAAACTTCTCACCGCCCCCTGGATCCGTCGCGCCACGGCCGCTAATGTCTTCGCCATCGCGGCAGCCGTATTTGCCGCCGACAAGATCGTTGAAATCTCTATCAACCAACCCAAGGATCTCTTTCCCGAAAGCATCACATCGCTCAAGGACGGCACCATCATCCTCGGCAGCGTGCCCGGCGGGATCTACAAAATTAAACCAGGCGAGACCGAAGCGAAGATGTTCATCGCACGGGAAGGCAACGGCTTTACCACCGTGCTCGGCGTGCTCGCGGATGAGAAGGCCAAGACCCTTTGGGTTTGCAACACCGGCCCCGGCGAGCTGAAAGCCTTCGACCTCACAACCGGCAAGGCGAAAGGTTCCTACGCGATGCCGACCGGAGCTGTGTGCAACGACATCGCGGTGGCCGACAATGGCACTGCCTATGCGTCTGACACAGCCGGCGCGAAGCTCTTCATGTTGAAGAAGGGCGCGACGGCGCTGGTGGAAGCCGCAGCCGATCCGCTGTTAGCTGGCGTCGACGGTCTCGCGTTCGGCGACAAGAATACGCTGTATGTGAACAGCGTGACGGCGAACAAACTCATCAAGCTCGATCTGGGTCCGGATGGAAAATCGACCAAGGTAACCGACCTGAAGCTCTCTGGTCCCTTGGGGGCACCGGACGGCATGCGCGCCATCGGCAAGCACAAATTCCTGGAAGCAGAAAACGGCAACGCCGCGCGAGCCGGTGGTCGCTTGACCCTGGTCACGGTGGACCCGAAGACCAACACAGCGACCATCCAGACCTTGAAGGACGGCATGCAGGCAACCCCTGCAACCACCGCGACCAAGGGCATGGCGTGGGTCGTCGAAGGCAAGCAGGACTACCGCACCGGCAAGAACAAGGGCCAGGACCCGACCCCGTTCAAGCTGTACGCAGTGAAGATCCCGTAGAGCCTCCTGCGGGGGTATACTGAATCGTTCACCGCTCACATAGAGGAACCACGTCATGCGTTCACAGTTCATATTCGTAGCAGCGAGCTTATTGATGGCCGGCCTGGCTCAGGCTCAAGCCCAACCCCAGGGGAACAGTGCGTTCCTGGGGCCAACGCAACCGCAAGGTCGAGGTGCTGCGAGACCCGCAGCGCCCGCCGGACCAGCCCCCAGAGACGCTGCTGGCAAGATCATCATCGGCAGCCTTCCGAACGAACGCCAAGGCCTGTGGCTCCCCGGCCCCGCGCAGATCGCCGACGAGAAAGATATCCCGTTCCAGCCCTGGGCGAAAGGTCTCTACGACTTCCGTCAGACGACGGAGCTTGAGCCGCACTCGCGTTGCAAAGCCTCTGGCGGACCTCGCCAGTTCGTCACACCCTACGGCGTCGAAATCGTCGAGATGGCGGAACTCAAACGCCTGTTCATCTTCGACATCGGCGGCCCACACACGTTCCGCACCGTCTACATGGATGGCCGCTCGCATCCGGATAATCTCTCGCCCAGCAACTACGGCCACTCCATCGGCTGGTGGTCCGGCGACACCCTGGTGATCGACACCATCGGCTTCAATGAAGACTTCTGGTTCGAACGCCGCGGCCTGCCGCACACCGAAACGCTGCACCTGATCGAGCAGTTAACACGAACCTCGTCGAATGCCATGCAGTACCGCGTGACCGTAGAAGACCCCGCCGTCTACACCAAGCCCTTCACCGGCGGCTTCGATCTGCGCTTCCAGCCGAACAACGAACTCTTCGAGTACATGTGCCAGCAGGCAAACTACGCCCACGAACTCATGGTCGGCCGCGATGCCACCACCAAGACCATCGATCGCACCAGCCCGATCGTTCCCTAGGGAGTTGGCCCGGAATCGCTCGTCACCTCTCGCGGTGTCGCTGAATCGCCTTCAACGTCTCGAACCAGGCGATACAAGCGACGCCCACGCCCAAACAAAGACCCACATCATTCAGATGCAGCGTGCTCAGATGGAACAACGATTTTAGAAACGGGACATAGAGAGCAAGTCCCAGGAACACGGTCGCACAGCCCACCACCCACCACATGGCAGGGTTCGGCGTTCGCAGAATCTCAAAAATGTTTCGCGACCACGATCGATTCGTGACAATCAATGCAAGATTGGCGATCACAAGCGAGGTGAAGGTCAGAGCACGAGCATCCTGTTCGCCTTGGCCCCGCCGCAGCGCGAGCCCGAAGATCACCAAGAGGATCGCCAGCACGCCAAAGCCCTGCAGCAGACTCATCGTCGCCATTCGCTTATTGAAAAGACGTTCTTTGGCGGAGCGTGGTGGACGCTGCATCAGATCCGCCTCCTCCGTTTCCGCCTCGAATACAACCGAGCAGGCCGGATCAATGATGAGTTCCAGGAACGCTACATGGATAGGCTCCAGAATCAAAGGCCAGCGGAACAAGACAGCGAACAACGAGAGTCCCGCAATGGGGACGTGAATCGCGAAGATGTAGGCCATCGCCTTTTTCAAGTTGTCGAAAATGCGGCGACCCATGCGCACAGCCTGGACGATTGAAGAGAAATCATCATCCAGCAGAACCAGGTCGGAAGCCTCGCGCGCCACATCCGTGCCCCGCTGACCCATCGCGATTCCGATGTGTGCGGCCTTCAGCGCCGGAGCGTCGTTCACCCCGTCGCCGGTCATCGCCACGATCTCCCCGTTGGCCTTCAGGGCGTTGACCAGTTGGAGCTTCTGTTCCGGCACGGCGCGCGCGAAAACGCTGGTCCGGCTGGCACGGTCGCGCAAAGTTGGCTCGTCCATGGTCGCAACCTCCGGACCGGTGATTGCGCCCGCTTCGCTGTCCAGCCCAATCTGACGGGCAATGCTGAGCGCCGTTCCGGGATAATCTCCCGTGATCATCACCACCCGAATACCGGCGCTCTGACATTCTCGAATTGCGTTGGGAACCGCAGGCCGGATCGGATCGGCCAGCGCGACCAGGCCTAAAAACTCAAAGTCAAAATCGTGTTGCTTTTCCGGAAGGCTGGGACTGGAGAATGCAGCTTTCGCCACTCCGAGCACCCGAAGGCCGGCGGCAGCCATTTGCGCAACGCTTTCATTCAGCCGGGACGCGTCTTGCTCCGGCAAGTGACAGAGGTCCGCGATCGCTTCCGGCGCGCCCTTCGCTGCAATGACAAATCGCCCGTTATCCGGTGAGACCCATACTTCAGAAATGGCGAGCAAGCTCTTAGCGAGCGGATATTCGCGCACCACTTTCCAATTTCCGTGCAGATGTTCCGTACCCTGCAACGCTTCATTCCCCAGGGAACGGATGGCTCGATCCATGGGATCGAATGGGTCCGGCTGGCTAGCCAACATCGCAAATTCAGCCAACTCGTGAAAATGCTCCGGAATCGGAGATACCGGCTGCTTGCTGAAGTCGTACGTCTCTCCTTTCGCAAAGAGCCTGGTCACCGACATCCGGTTCATTGTCAGTGTTCCGGTTTTATCCACGCATAGGACCGTCGCGGCACCCAACATCTCGATCGCGGCAACCCTTCGTGTCAGCACACGATTTCGCGACATCCTCCAGGCTCCCAGGGCGAGGAAGATGGTCAGGACGACCGGCAGTTCCTCAGGAAGAATGGCCATGGCCAGCGTCAGGGCGGCAAGAAATCCACGCAACCAGTCACCACGCATCAAGCCGTACGCGACCACCAGGAGGCCGCAGAGGGCAAGGCCCACCACCGCCAACAACCGCACCAGGTGGCGAGTATCCCGTTCGAGCAGCGTTGGCTCCTGCACGACGCCCTGCAGGGACTTCCCGATCTTCCCGAGTTCCGTGTGAACACCCGTAGCGCTGGCGCGTGCCAGCCCCGAGCCCCGCACCACCAGAGTCCCGGAGAACACATATGGAAGGTCATCCCCACCCGGTCGGATTGGTTCTGCGTCATCCTGTGTGTGATTTGGCGCAGCTTGCTTCCGGACGGGAACGGATTCGCCCGTTAGCAAAGATTCGTCCGTCGAAAGATTCAGAGAGGAAAGGAGAACGGCGTCCGCAGGCACACGATCCCCTTCGGACAGAACTAAAATATCGCCTGGCACCACCTCCCGGCCAGCGATCCGCTTGCGCACGCCTCCCCGAACCACCAGAGCGCGCGGGCTGGACAGATCGCGCAGAGCATCCAATGCCCGTTCGGTCTTGCGCTCCTGATAGAGCGTGATCGCAATGACCACGACAACCATCATCAACAGGATGACCGCTTCCTGTGCGTCTCCCAGAAGCAAATACGCGCCCCCGCAGCCAAGCAAAAGCAATAGCATGGGCTCTTTTACGACGTTCAGCGCAATCCGGAAGATAGAACGCGGTTTAGAGGACGGCAGTTCATTGAATCCGAAACGAGCGACCCGTTCCGCGACTTGATCCTCGGAGAGGCCCCTAAGCTCATCTTCCATCCCGACATTCGAGACTACCGGTAAAGTGCTCTGCATGTTGGGCATTCGTCGAAAGGTACCGCACGCAAGAGGCCGTTTGCCCACGCGCGTCGCCGCTGGCCGGTATATCCTATGAGGGATGAAACGGCTTATCCTCTTCGCCACTCTGTTTGCTTTTTCCGCGAACGCACAAGCGCCCGCCCCGAGAGACAATCACGACCTCGGCTTTAAGGACACTCCGATGCTGCCGGGGTTGCCCTGGCTCGTGCATGATTCCGACCGACCGCATCCGCCCGTGGTCGCGCCTGCCAGTGTGCCGGGTGGCGCGCCCTCAGATGCGATCGTGCTCTTCAACGGCTCCGATCTGTCGCACTGGCAAACTCGCCCGAGTCCGACCGCAGCGGCCGCCCCCGCCAATTGGAAGCTCGGGGATGGCTACGTTGAAGTAGCCGTCGGTACCGGCGATTTGGTGAGCAAAGAAAAGTTCGGCGACATGCAGTTGCACATCGAATGGTCCTCGCCCAATCCGCCTGTTTCCACAAGCCAGGGCCGCGGCAACAGCGGGGTGTTTCTCATGGACCGTTACGAGGTGCAGGTGCTCGATCCGTGGAACAATCCAACCTACGCAGATGGTCAGGCGGCCGCCATTTACGGTCAGTGGCCGCCGCTGGCCAATCCCGGCCGCAAGCCGGGCGAATGGAACGTCTACGATGTCATCTTTGAAGCCCCGCAAATGGACGGCGAGAAACTATTGAAGCCCGCCTTTGTTACGGTGATCTTCAACGGAGTGCTGGTGCAGAACCACAAGGAAGCCATGGGGCCGACAATATACCGTCAGGTGGCGCACTACGCGGCGCAGCCGCCTGAAGATTCGATATCGCTACAGAACCACGGCAATCCCGTGCGCTTCCGCAACATCTGGGTACGCCGACTGGGCGGTTACGACCAACCCGAAAAAAAATAGTGGTCGGGAGCCGCAAAGTGGGGCGGCCAGCATGTGGCGCACGCACTTTTGCGTGCCGTGTCGAGACTCGTCTCGACACCCAGTGACCCGACGGCCCATGCCAAGCGTCGGCACTACCGACGTCGACGGCTGCGCGGAGCGCTTCTCGTCGTTGTTGGCAGCGGCTCCGTCGTTGTCGGTGACGTCGTTGTGGTCTGCTTCGGCTTCGCTGCCGACTTCGGCGTTGTCGTCGCCTTCGCCGTCGAAGTCGGCTTCGGTGCCGGGGCCGACTTCGGTTCGTGAACCGTCTGCGGGCTGGCACTCATCGAATCGAGATACGCCTGTAGATCCGTAATCAGCCCGATAGGCCGCGGCAACGGCGGCAGTTCGCGATATTGCACCTGAATCCCCAGCGCGCGCTCATAGCTGCGCACATCGTTGCGTTGGATCGGAGTCACAAAGGTCCAGGAGGCCCCCCGTGCGCCAGCGCGGCCCGTGCGTCCCACGCGATGAACGAAGTTTTCCGGCTCCTGCGGCAAATCGTAGTTCACCACGTGCGCGATGTCATCCACATGAATCCCGCGCGCCGCCACGTCGGTGGCGACCAATACTCGGTAAACACCGTCTTTGAAGCCTTGCAGCGCTACGTTTCGCTGACCCTGCGAGCGGTCGCCATGGATCGCAGCCACTTTGTGCTTCCCGCGCTCCAAAAACATCGTGAGCCTGTCCGCGCCATCTTTGGTGGCAACGAAAACCAGCCAGGAACCCTGCTCACTCTTCAGCAGATGCTCCAGCAGATCGAACTTGGAACCCTGAGCGACTTCGTAGCAGAAGAAATCGATCAGGCCAGCCGTTTCCGAGCACGCCTCGACCGCGATCCACACCGGATCGCGCACGTAACTGGAGACCAGCCCCGCGACGGATTGCTCCATGGTCGCGGAGAAAAGCATCGTGTGACGTTTCGGCGGAAGTGCATCGAGAATCATGCGCAGAGAGGGCAGGAAGCCCATATCGAGCATCCGATCCGCCTCGTCGAGAACTACTGTGGCGGTTTTGGAAAGATCGATCACTCGACGCTCCAGGTAATCGCAGAGACGGCCCGGCGTCGCGATCACCACTTCGGCCCCGGCCTGGATATCGCGCAATTGATTGCTCTCGCTCATGCCACCCACCACCACGGCGGTGCGGATGCGCATGCCCTCGGCAAGTTGCCGGAAGGCCACATCGATCTGAATCGCGAGCTCGCGTGTGGGGCTGAGGATCAGGACTTTTATGGTCTTGCTGCGGGGGACGGCGGCGAGCGCTTCGATCACCGGAATAGAGAACGCCAGCGTCTTGCCGGTGCCGGTCTGCGCGGTCGCGACGACATCACGACCTTCCAGAAGCGGCGGTATAGCCTGCGCCTGGACGGGCGTGGGAGTGACGAATTCGTTCTTCTCTAGGTTGTTCCGCAATGCGGAGCAAAGGTTAAGTTCTGAAAAATGCTGCATCAAGTGTGTTCGGTTCTTCCTACTCCGAACCGGAACGTTGTTATTTGTCAGGATAGCAGTCTTACGAAACGGCGCGGTGTGACCCGAACCCTACTCCTGCGAATACCCGCGCACTAACTTGAACTGCCGCTCCCACCGGGTCTTGGTGAAAAAGTTCAACGCCAAGTCCACGAAGTGCGATACCGAATACCCCGTCAAATCCTCGGTCGACGCATCGTACGACCAGAAAATGATCGCCGGCTTACCGACGATATTCTCACGGGGCACCAAGCCCCAATAGCGGCTATCGGCCGAGTTGTCGCGATTGTCTCCCATCGCGAAATACGAATCCGCCGGGATCACCAGCTCGCCGTCCTTGACGTTCTTCACCAACATATCGTTGGCGCGATCCCACATTTCAAACCCGCCCGTGAACCCCGCGAATGATTTCCGAGGCGGTAGGTCCATCGGGAAGTTGTCGCGATACGGCTGCATGTCCGGATAGACGTGCTGCTTGTAAGGCTCTTTCAATGCCTTGCCATTCACCCACAGCTGCTTGTCGATGATCTTGATGTGATCCCCCGGCACCCCAATCACGCGCTTGACGTAGTTCTGATTGATGTCCACCGGATACCGGAACACAATGATGTCCCCGCGCTTCACTTCCGTGTAGGGCAAGAACAGCCGGCTGATCGGACCCGACGGAGCGTACGCCAGCTTATCCACCAGCATGTGGTCGCCGACCATCACCGTGGTATCCATCGAGGGCGTCGGCACGATGAATGCCTGCACCAGCGTCGTCGTCCCAAACAGCAGGATCAGAATATTCAACGACCACTCGTTGATAAAGGCTTTCACCGAATCGGCAGTTTTGCTCATGAAGTTATTGCAGCGGATACCCGTGAATCAGCAGGAACGTGCGCTTCCATCGCGTCTTGCTAAACAAATTCTTACTTAGATCCGTCAGGTGCCGCAAACTGATAGACGAATCGTTCAAGTCTTCGGTAGGTGCATCGTAGGACCAATACACAATCAGCGGCTTGCCGATGATGTTTTCCCGAGGCACAAACCCCCAGAAGCGGCTATCGAGCGACCGGTCGCGGTTATCGCCCATC
This sequence comes from Bryobacteraceae bacterium, assembly GCA_039926185.1. Taxonomy (GTDB): domain Bacteria; phylum Acidobacteriota; class Terriglobia; order Bryobacterales; family Bryobacteraceae; genus Palsa-187. The sequence continues at coordinate 17,478 of JBDSXJ010000009.1, forward strand.
GCGAAGTAGCTCTTCGCCGGCACGATCACTTCCCCGTTCACCACGTGCTCCGACAACATCTTGTAAGCACCCGACTCCACGTGCACGTTCGGATCGCCAGGGAAATTGTCGCGATAGGAATCGATGTAGTCGTCCTTGTGAAAGGTGTACGGCTCGTCAACCTTGTTGCCGTTCAAGTACACTTCTTTGTTGATGATCCGGATGCGATCCCCCGGCACGCCAATCGCCCGCTTCACGAAAGTCTGCGTGATGTCTTCGGGATAGCGGAAAACGATGATGTCCCCGCGCTTCACTTCCGTGTAGGGCAGCAGATACTTGCTTACCGCACCCGGCGGGGCGAACGCGAGCTTATCGACCAGCAGGTGATCGCCAATCAGGAGGGTATCTTCCATCGAACCCGTCGGAATTACGTACGCCTGCACCAGGGTGGTTGTCAGGAATAAAAGGAGAAGGATTGTGATGGTCCACTCCGCCAGCGTGCTGCGCGGACGATCCCCATCCCACCCCTGCGGCTCAGGCTCCGCCAGAAAGGCTTCGGGCGGCGGTTCCGTAAACGGAGCGGGCGCCACCGGGTCTATTTGGTCCAGAGCCTCGGTGGCCTGTTCAAATAGCGACCGGACGCGGGTCTCCTCGTGCGAAAAACTTTCCTGATCCACTCCCTCTATCTTAGCGATATCGCCGGAGAACCGCGACGTCGGTCTTTTGGCATTTAGAATGCTCTGATTCTGGCATGATGAAAAACTTGCCTCTGTGGATTGCGGTGATCGCCTTGGTGATCGCCATCTGGGCGCTCGTCGATGCCCACACTGCATTGACGCGGCTGGAAGAATTCGGACTTCGACCGCGCTAGCCTTCGGGTTCTTCGGGCAGATCGTCGATGCGGTTCTCAAACCGCGTATAAGGACCGATGAAGCGGAGCGGCACCTTGCCGATCGGGCCGTTACGTTGTTTGGCGATAATGACCTCAGCGATACCCTTGAGGTCCTCGCGATCGCGCTTGTAGACTTCCTCGCGATAGATGAACATGACGATGTCAGCGTCCTGCTCGATTGAGCCTGAGTCTCGAAGATCGCTCAACTGCGGCGTGTGGTCGCCCGGCCGGGTCTCCGCCGCGCGGCTCAACTGCGATAGCACCAGGAACGGCACGTCCAGGTCCTTCGCCAGCAGCTTTAGTCCTCGCGAAATGGCGCTGACTTCCTGGTTGCGATTCTCAGACCGACCCCGGCTGCTCATCAGTTGCAGATAATCGATCACCACCAGCGAGAGTCCATGCTGACTCTTCAGACGCCGCAACTTCGCGTGCACGTCCATCAGGTTCACGCCCGGAGTATCGTCCATGAACAATGGACTTTCGGTCAAGGTCGCCAGCGTGACCTGCAGCTTGCGCCGCTCATCCCCATTCAGGAACCCCGCCCGAAACTTATGCTGATCGACGCGCGCCCCTGAGCACAGCATACGAGTCAGCAAACTAGCCGACGACATTTCGAGCGAGAACACCGCCACTGGCTTCCGCATTTGCGGATGCGTAGCCACATGCTGCGCAATATTCATAGCCAGCGCCGTCTTGCCCATCGCTGGCCGAGCCGCCAGGATAATCAGTTCGCCGCCGTTCAGCCCCCCGGTCATCTCGTCGAATTTGGTGAAGCCGGTGCTGAGGCCGCGCAGTCGTTGGCTGGGGTCGAGGAACGCGCCGAGGCCGCCGGGAAATGTCGCGAGGACCTGGTCGGCGGTGATGAGTTGATCGTTTTGTCGGCTTTCGCCGAGCTTCAGAAGCGACTCTTCGGCGCTGGCCAGAATTTGGTCCGGCTCTTCTTCGCCGATCAGGCACTTATCAATGACCTTCTGCGCGTTGAAGATCATCTTGCGCAACGTCGATTTGTCTTTGACGATGCGGATGTAGGAATCGACGTTGGAGATTTCGGGCAGGCCGTCGTCGAGGGAGACGAGGTAGGCGAGGCCGTCCACGGACTCCAATTGGCCTTGTTTTATAAGCTCATCCGCTAATGTGACGCGGTCGATGCGTTCGCCTTTTTCGTAGAGATCCTTCATCCGCCCGAAGATGCGGCGGTGTTTCTCCAGCGCGAAATCGTCGGGTTCCAGCGCACCGGCGACCTGGAGATAATAGGTGTCGTTGAGCAGGATGGTGCCCAGGACGAAGCGTTCCGTGTCCAGGCTGGCGGGCAGGCCTTTTTCGAAAGTAAGATCGAGTGCCGGCATCGAGTCTCTGCAACCTTAGCAGCGAACTGCGTGGAAATCTCTGTGGAAATCACGCCTTGCAGCCAAGTCGATGAAACGAGGCCGAAAGTTGTTCGCGATCCAGAGCTTTTCCTCAGAACATTTTACCAAGGAATGTTTTAGGGAGGGGCGGTTACAATAATCAGAGCAATATGAAATTTGTAAATAAGTACCGGGAACAGGTGTTGGAGGCGATCGACGCGATTGACCTCGCGCAGGTGGAGCAGGCCATCGAATGGTTTCGTGAAGCGCGCGCCGAAGGACGCATGATCTTTGTCGCCGGCAATGGCGGCAGCGCGGCCACAGCCTCGCATCTGGTTTGTGATCTCGTCAAGGACGTTAGCTACCAAAAGGATCTGCGCTTCAAGGCGATGGCGCTGCAGGATGCGATCCCGACGGCGACGGCTTACTCAAACGACGTCGATTTCAGCGAAGGCATCGCCGAGACTTTACGCAACTTCGCCAAGCCCGGCGACCTTTATATGGCGCTGAGCGGCTCGGGAAACTCGATGAATCTCGTCAAGGGGCTCGAAGTGGCGAACGCCATGGGATGCAAGACGCTGGCACTCACCGGTCGCGATGGGGGCAAGCTGGGGGCGGCGGCGCAGCTCAATATCCAGATCTCCATTCCACACATGGGTCGCATTCAGGACGCGCACCACATTGTTTGCCATATGCTCTCCTACGCGTTTTCGGAGACTCCGTGAAGCTGGCCGCACTCTTACTGCTTGCGTCCTCAGCATTTGCGCAAACCGTCACCGATAACAACGCCAACGCGTGGTTCATGTACTTCGGCGACCATCCGGTGGCGAAGTCTCGCTGGGGTATTCACCTGGAAGGCCAGTGGCGGCGCGCAAACCTGGGCGCGACGTGGCAACAATTGCTGCTACGTCCGGCGATCAACTTTCAGCTGACGAAGAACATCTCCCTGACAGGCGGCTACGGCTTCGTCTATTCGCATCCCTATGGCGACTTTCCAGCGCTGGGCAACAACCCCGAGCATCGCGTCTTCGAGCAGGTGTTGATCAACCGCCGCATCGGCAAGCTGGATTTCGCGAATCGCTTCCGCCTGGAGCAGCGCCACATCGGCGTGCTGGCGCGGCAGGCCGATGGGAGTTACCACGCGGATTCGTTCCGTTACGAAAACCGCGTGCGCTATCAGATCCGCACGACGATTCCGCTGAAGGTTGGCGACCGCAAAAACTACCTGGCCTTGGCTGACGAGATCAAGTTCAATTTCGGCAAGAACGTCGAGAAAAACGTGTTCGACCAGAACCGCGCCTACATCGCACTTGGCAGGGACCTCGGGCACCAGACGAAATTTGAATTCGGATTCCTCGAGCAAACCGTTCAAAGGCGCGGCGGAGTGATCTTTGAGCACAACCATACCTTGCAGTTTGCGATCTTCTCGAAGATTCCGTTCTTCGGGGAGTGATAGAATAACCGGCGATACCTTCTTGGGGGAGACTATCCATGACAAATCGTTTTTTTCTTATGATCGCTGCCGCCGCGACGATGTGGGCACAGGGGCGCGGGGGCGCGCCTAGCCGCGAGGCACCGGTCACGAACGTTCCTTTTGAACGGATCTTGAACGCCAATCGGGAGCCGCAGAACTGGTTGACGTATTCGGGCAACCTGAATAGCCAGCGGCACAGCGGGCTGACGCAGATCGATCCGACCAATGCGGGCAATCTGGTTTTGAAGTGGGTTTTCCAATCGCGTTCGCTGGATAAGCACGAAGTGACGCCGCTGGTTGTAGACGGCGTGATGTACACCGTGCAGAGCCCGAACGACGTGATCGCGCTGGACGCGGCCACGGGCAAGACGATTTGGACGTACTCGCACAAACCGGCCGAGGGCACACGGAATCCCTGCTGCGGGAACCTGACACGCGGTCTGGCGATCCTGGGTGATAAACTTTTCCTGGCTGCGCTGGATGCAAAGATGATCGCGATCAACGCGAAGACCGGCAAAGAAATCTGGTCGACGCAGATTGCCGATTATAAGCAGCAGTACGCAATGACGGTCGCACCGCTGGTGGTGAAGGACAAAGTGATCAGCGGCGTTGCAGGCGGCGAGCATGGTGTTCGCGGATTCGTGGCGGCTTACGACGTGAATACGGGGAAAGAAGCGTGGCGCTTCAACACCGTTCCTGGGCCGGGCGAGGCTGGCTACGACACCTGGATGGGAAAAGACGGCAAGCCGAACGAATCCTACCTGCATGGCGGCGCTCCCATTTGGATTACCGGTTCGTACGACCCGGAAACGAACCTCACCATGTGGACCACGGGCAATGCGGGACCGGATTACAACGGAGACAATCGCCTGGGCGATAACCTCTACAGCTCTTCGGTGGTCGCGCTGGATGCGGACAGCGGAAAGCTGAAGTGGCATTATCAGTTTTCGCCGCACGACGAATTCGACTGGGATGCGACGCAGATTCCTCTGCTGGGGGATATCGAGTTTCAGGGGGCACGCCGCAAAGTAATGATGCTGGCGAATCGCAACGGTGTGTTCTATGTGCTGGATCGGGCTAATGGGCAGTTCCTTTCGGGAACGTCGTTCACCAAGACGAACTGGCTGACGGGGTTCGACGAGAAGGGTCGGCCGATGCGCGCGCCCGGGATTCTGCCCACGGATGCGGGAACGTTGGTCTATCCCGGCAATCAGGGCGGCACGAATTGGTACAACCCGTCGTTCAGCCCGACGACCGGTTTGTTCTACATTCCGGCTTGGGAAAACAGCTCCAGCGTTTATAAGAAGGGCGAAGATCCGCCGGAGTTTCAAGAAGGGCAGAGCTTCGTAGGCATCAGCCCGGGGCGCGCGACGACCAATGATGACGTGTTCAGTTCGATTATTGCGATGGACCCGAAGACCAGCACGCGGAAGTGGACATTCCGTATGTCTGCGGCTTCCACCGAAGGTGGCGTGCTGACAACGGCTTCGAATGTGTTGTTCGCTGGTGGCCGCGACGGACAGTTCGTGGCGTTGGATGCACGGGATGGCAAGCTGCTGTGGGAGACGAACCTGGGACCGTCGGTGTCTGCTGGTCCGATGAGTTATTCGGTGAGCGGCAAGCAATACATCAGCATTCAGTGTGGGACGGGGTTGTATACGTTCGCGCTGAAGTAGGGAGCGTCACGCCCGACTCCCTTACGGTCGCGGTTCCGTCAGTTGGGCGACTAGTGTTTTGTGGTGCGCTCACAGCCGACAGGCTAAAGCCTGTCCCACCAAGCAGCCACAGGTTGTTGAGAACAGGTGGGACAGGCTTTAGCCAGCCACCAAGGCCCCTTTTTCCGCAACCTCAGAGTGCGTACGCCACATTGCTCCCACTTACTGCGCGGTATTTGCGACTCGGGCGACTAGTTCGAAGGAGTGTAGGCGTGCGCGGTGATCGTAGATGTTGGCGGTCACGATCAATTCGTCCGGGTGATGGGTATCTAGGAACTGTTGCAGGCGGTCGGACACGGTCTTCGGTGATCCAACAATGGCTTGCGAGAGGACTTGGTCGAGCAGCGCCTGATCGGCGGGTCCCGTTAGTAAATCGAAATTCTCAAGTGGGGGCTTCAGCTTGCCCGGCGTGCCTCGGCGTAGAGCCAGGAATGCTTGCTGGATGGAGCTGAAGAGGTAGCGCGCCTCGGCGTCGGTGTCGGCGGCGATCACGTTCAGGCAGACTGCGGCGTAGGGATGCTGGAGTTGCTCGGAGGGCCGGAAACCTTTCCGGTACATGGCCAGCGCAGGCACCAAATCTGCGGGCGCGAAGTGTGCGGCGAAGGCGAAGGGCAATCCCAAATGTGCGGCGAGTTGCGCGCTGAAGAGGCTCGAACCTAGTAGCCAGATAGGCACGCGCAGGCATGCTCCAGGGACAGCTCGAATGGCCTGGTCAGGTTCAGGGTCCGCAAAGTATTGCTGGAGTTCTTGAACGTCCTGCGGAAACTGATCGGCGGCATTCAGATTTTCGCGCCGCAGCGCGCGGGCGGTCTGCATGTCGGCACCTGGTGCTCGTCCGAGTCCAAGGTCGATGCGATCCGGGAAGAGCGACGCCAGAGTTCCAAATTGCTCGGCGATGGTAAGCGGGCTGTGATTGGGCAGCATGATGCCGCCGGAGCCGACGCGGATGGTCTTGGTCCCCGCGGCTACATGCGCGATGACGATCGAGGTAGCGGCGCTGGCGATGCCGGGGATGTTGTGATGCTCGGCGAGCCAGAAGCGATGGTAGCCCCAGCGTTCGGCGTGCTGCGCCAGATCGAGCGAATTGCGGAACGAATCGGCTGGGGTGCCACCTTCGGTGATCGGGCAGAGGTCTAGGACAGAAAAGGGGACCATCCTTGAAGGATATCGGACAATCTAAAAGTATGAGGAAACTCCGGGTGTTCGAATTGATTTCCGTGGACGGCTACTTCACCGATTCCAACGGAGACATGAGTTGGGCGTATGCTGGTCGCGAGGATGCCGAATTCGCCGAGTGGGTCGGTGGGAATGCGAGTTCCGGCGGTGAGTTGCTCTTCGGGCGAATCACCTACGAGATGATGGCGGGGTTCTGGCCTTCGCCGATGGCGAAGCAGCAGATGCCGGAGGTTGCGGACGGCATGAATGCGGCCAGGAAGTATGTCGCGTCGAGGACGATTCGACCGTCGTGGAATAACACTCACCTGTTAGAAGGCGACTTGGTGAAGGCTGTGAGTGAGCTTAAGGAGAGCGGCGGGCCGAACATTACAGTGCTGGGGAGCGGCAGCATCGCTGCGCAGTTGGGAGCAGCGGGGCTGGTGGATGAATATCAGTTTGTCGTCATCCCTATTGCATTGGGCGACGGGCGCACGGTGTTCAGGGACCGACGCAAATTGAGGCTCGTGGAGCAGCGGGCGTTTCGCTGCGGGAACGTCGTTGTCACCTATGCAACTTGATCACGGAACGGGCGTGATCTTCACGATGATGGCCGTGAAGGTCTTACCGGGCGCGACCAGGAACTGGTGAACGGTGTTGGCGGGGACGTAGAGCATGTCTCCGGTCTTGAGTTCGTAGAGCTTGCCACCGGTGCCGGGTTTGCCGCGAAGTTCGGTGGGCCGATCGACGCGCGATTCGAGCAAGGTGCCGCCGACCAGGACCGTGCCTTCGCCATCCTTGACCAGGATGAAGTCGGCTTCCTTCTGATGGATCTCCGCTTCGGACGGGCCGTCGCGATGCACCATCAGGATGGAATCGCTGGGTCGCGCGGTGCCGAGGTGGCGGGCGGGGTCCATTTTGCCAGCCATTTCTTTTTGGATTCGGGCCATGTCGGCGTTGGTCCAGAGGATGGGTGCGGTTGCATCGGCAGCTTGCAGGGACAGCAGCGAGGCTAGGAATCCGAGGACGAGGTTTCGCATGAGGGAAGTATAGCTAGTGTGCCATCGGTGTGGGCACGTGCGACGCTTGCCGTCAGGGGCACTGGGTGTCGAGACGAGTCTCGACACGGCACGCAACGAGTGCGTGCGCTACAAGGCCGCCGAGGATTTGCGACGCAGACTACTAGAGTTCGCTGCGACGGTTGTAGATTCGATCGAACTCGGCGAGCAGGATGGGGTTGGGGGCGGTCAGGCCATCGACTACGTTCCTGGCCCACTCGAAGTATTGGCGCCGGCGTTCGTTGTCCCAGTGGGCAGGCGGGCTGGACAGGATGCTGCGCAGGTTGGAAATCTTGTCGGCCAGCTTGATCAGTTGCGCGCGGACGGACTTCTTAGGGGCGTTCTCGATTTGCAGGCGCTTGCGATCCACTTTGGGGAGCGATTTGTCGTCGGTCATTTCCACCACCAGGTCGGCTACGTCGGTGCCGAAGTGCTCGACCAAGTCGTCTCGGGTGACGCCCGTATCCTCGATGGTGTCGTGGAGCAGCGCGGCCATGATGAGGTTGGGGTCAGGCTCGGTGAGCGCCGAGGAGACGAGCCAGGCTACTTCCAAAAGGTGGTTGATGTACGGCTCTGCGGCCTCGCCCTTGCGCCGCTGCGCCGAGTGCTGTTCTGCCGCGTACTGCGCAGCCGTGAGCACGGAATGGATTTGCAGGTCCACCCCTCAGTCTCTCATGAGCTCGGTTAGAAGCTGTAGCGGGCGGCGATTTGGATCTGACGAGGATCGTGGTTCATCTCGTTCAACTGGCCAAAGGTGGTGCCTGTGATCGTGTAGCGAGCCGTGGTTCCGAAGTCGCCCGCCGAGGAGGGACGCATGGTAAACGTCGGGTGGTTGAAAGTGTTGAAGAAGTCGAAGTGCAGGTCGAAGCGCTGGCGGTCGTTGATGCGGAAGGTCTTCGCGACCGAGGTGTCCCAGGAGAAGTCGTGGGGTCCGGTGAACGCACGGCGCTGCAGGTTCCCCAGGGTCCCGGCATCGGGGTTGAAGAAGACCTGACCGGCGAAGGCGGTGGAACCCGCTTGCGCGGTGCCGCGGCCATCGCCGTTGGGATTGAGGAGCGAGGGCGAGAGGAAATAGATGTTCGATCCCGTGCGGTAAACGCCACTGGTGAGCGGTGCCAGTTGGTCCATGGTCATACCCGCGATGGATGCGGTGTTGGTCGCCGTCGAACGCGCGGCGCGGTTCAGTGTGCCGTAGCCGGACAAGATGGAATACGGGGAGCCGGTTTGGTAATTCCAGATGCCAGAGACGCTCCATCCACCGACGACGTGCTTCAGAAGCGAATTACCGCTGGCCCAGCGTTTACCAGGCCCGAACGGCAGTTCGTAGACGAAGTTGGACTTGAGGACGTGGCGAATATCGAAGGGAGAGCGCTGGCGTTCCAGGTTGGGATTCGCGTTATCGAGCAGCGGCTCAAAGTTGGTCTGAAGCTCACCGGAGACGTTGGAGAGGGCTTTTGCCAGGGCGTAGCTGATTTGGAATTGCAATCCGGCTCTGGTCCGTTTCGTGGCCTGCAATTGCAGTGAGTGGAAGTTCGACATACCGCCGTTGTTAATCGCGTTGCCGCCCTGAATATTCGGGTTCGAATAGAAGTTGACGGGTCCGTTGAGGCGGTTCGTCATGTAGGTATCGGCCAACGATCCGACTTGGCCTGTGCGAATCAAATTGACGATGGTCGCATTGGTGAGCAAGGGACTCGCCAACTGCGAGAACACGGTCAACGGTTGGCTGCCTCCGATGTTGGGGTTATAGGAGGGGTTGTAGGTGCCGGTTGAGGTCAAAGCCAGGTCACCGTTGGTCTGCGCTCGTTTGAAGTCCGCCAGGAATCCATTGGCGTTGTAGAGCACCTGGTTGTAGTCATAGCCACGCAGAAGATTGCTGCTCTGATTGCCGAGGTAACGGGCAGTGAGGAAGAAGCCTTTGATCTCATGTTCCACGCTCAAGTTCCACTGGTGAATCATGGGGGTTGCCAGGTTAGGATCGGGGAGTCCTATCGCCGAAGTTGCGGACAACGCGTAGTTATCCGCCAAGGTGCGCGGCACTTTGTAGGTGGGTGAGGCGATGGTGGGTGCGTTCGGCAAAGTGGCCGTGATACCGGTGAGCGTCGCGACGGAAGAGAGACCACTGGCTGTGTTCACATTATTCCGAATGGTGGTGACGACATTGTCATTCACGAAGGATATGGAATATCCGCCGCGGATTGCGGTCTTGCCGGATCCTGGTGCCCAGGCAAAGCCGAGATTGGGCGCGAAGTTGTTCTTGTCCGATTTATAAAAGGATCGCCCGGAAGCGCCACCGATAAAATCAAGAACCGTATTGGGATTGAGAATGGTTGCCTTCAGATCGTTGTTTTGGAGCACCGGAGAAAGGAACAGGCCGTTCTTCTCGTCGAGTGGCCGCCAATATTCGTAACGCACGCCGATGTTCAGGGTGAGCGAACGGGTCAGTTTGATATTATCCTGTGCGTACAACGAGTGGGTGGACCAGAACAGTTGTCGACGCGATGTTGCGCCGGGGACAAAGCCGGACGTTTGGCTGTTCACGTTAAAGGTTTGGGTTGCGGTACTAACGATGCCCGCCAGAGTGGGGTACAGGAGGTTCGCGATCGCAAGGTCAGAGGTGCGAACGCCCGGCAAGTCGGCAGCGGCTAGCCCCGTGGTATTCGCCGTGCTCAGTCCAATCGCGTAGCTGGGCACGATGCCGCCGTCATTGAAGATAGTGGACGTGATCTTTTGATACTGGTATCCGAAGGACACCTGATGCTTGCCCTTAATCCAGGTGGCGTTGTCCTGAATCGGATAGGTATTGGTATCGCGGCCCTGATTCAGGAACGTGTTGGACGGATTCGTGAAGGACAAATTTGTCAGCACGGACTTGGTGTAGGGCTCGTTGACATCGAAAGTGGTGTGAGTCAAAGCAAAGCCGCCTCGCAACTCGTTGGTGAGCGTGGGACTGACGGACCAGCGCCACTGGAGGGACAGCAGGTGGTTTTTGAGGGTGTTGTTCACCTTCGGCTGAGTCGTGTAGAAAGTCGAAGTTACGTCCGGACGCTGCGTCGGATTGTTGATGTAGTTGTAGCTGCCGGTAATGACGTTGTTCGAGTTGATGTAATAGTCAGTCTTATAAACGAACTGGTTGCGGAATTCGTTTGCGGCGGCGTTGAAGCGATATCCCAGCGTGTTCAAGCCGTCGCCTCCCGGGGCGTTCCCGGCCGGTAGCTGCTTGATGAGAGCGGCGATAGTGGGGTCCGGAGTGTACCCGCGCAACGCCCGCAGATCGGCCGTTCGGCGCACACCAGAAGTATCGTTATACGTGAAGATTCCGTTTGCGGCGTCGGGCGATAGAACGGTGCGCGTCTGGCTCGACTGGTTCTTGTTCCGATACCACTCGTAGTTGGTGAAGAAGAACAGCTTGTCGCGGAAGATCTTGTTCTTGGAAAGCGCGACCGGGCCACCCAGGGAAAATCCCGGTTGATTCAGATTGAGCTTGGACTTTGCCACCCCGCTCTGATTATTGAACCAGTCGTTGGCGGATAGGGCATCGTTGCGGTTGTACCAGTAAACAGTGCCTTTGTATTGATTCGTGCCGGACTTGGTCACCATGCGGATTTCTGAGGCCCCGCCGCCGAACTGGGCGGTGGAGTTCGAGGTGTCGATGGTGATGACGTCCACCTGATCGATGGTGGTGCGGAAGGGCGCGTAGTCCAGGGCGTTGGTTCGGCTGAAGTTGTCCTGGATGTTGATACCGTCCAGGGTCAAATTCGTGGTGGAGGCTTTTAGGCCATTCACGGATTGCGTGGTTCCGCCGGCGGAGCTGACTCCGGGCTGGGTTATGAAAAGCCTGGACACCTGGCGGCCGATTACGGGGAGGTTGGTGATTTGGAGGCTGGTGATAGTGGTGGAGATGGTGGCGTTTTGGGTCTGCACGCCTTCCAATTCGGCGGTGACTTCAATGGTTTCGGTGACCGTGCCGAGCTTCAGCTGGATGGACGGGAGGGCGAGCTCACGGCCTGGAACAACTTGGGCTTGCCGGTAGGTGTAGGAAGCGAAACCGGGGGCCTCCACGGCGACGTCGTAAGTGGCCGGATTTAGCCCTGAAAAGATGAAGCGGCCAGCCTCATTGGTCTTGCCGATGGTGATCGGCTGCTTGCCCCCAGCCACGAAAAGCTTGACCGTGGCGTTGGGCAAGGGGGAGTCGCTTTGGTCCCCGATCGCCCCGCTGAGGGCTCCCGTTACCTGGCCGAAGGCCGCAACTGATAGAAACAAATAGGTAAATCCGATCGTCTTCAACATTTGCCCTCCCCGGGAAAAAGTTTGGAACTTTCCGTCTATCCTGCGTGTATCGTAAGAATGCGCTACTTTACAGAACGGTTCAAGTAGATTTTCGTGTACCCAAAGATGTCCCAGGGGCTTGGATTCGTGGATCGGGGAAACGCGCTAATGTCGTAGTGTGGGTAGACTCTTCCTCTCGATTGCTGCGTTGGTGCTCTCCTCGTGTGGTTCCTCGGAAAAAACAATGATTCCTGAAGACGTTCATTCTTATGGCAACCCGAGCCAGGTGCGGGTGCGGTCAGTGGCGCTGGATTTGACGGTTTCCTTTGAGAGCAGGACGCTTGCGGGGACGGCGATTTTGGGGATCGAGAAGTCGATGGGGGATGCTCCGTTGATTTTGGATACTCGGGATCTGGCGATTGACGAGATCGAGTCTTCAGGGGATGGCGGGATTTACGGAACGGTGAAGTGGAGCGTCGGGGCTAGCGATGCGATTTTGGGTGCGCCGTTGACGATCGCGATTCCGGCGGGGACTTCGTTTGTGCGGGTGAAGTATGCGTCGAAGCCGGGGGCGACGGGGTTGCAGTGGCTGACACCGGAGCAGACGACCGGGAAGATGCAGCCGTTTCTGTTTAGCCAGAACCAGTCGATCCATGCGCGCAGTTGGATTCCGATTCAGGATTCGCCGGGTGTGCGGGTTACGTATACGGCTCGGATTCATGCGCCGAAGGAATTGATGGCGTTGATGAGCGCGGAGCACAAGGGTTCGAAGGACGGCGTGTTCGATTTTGAGATGCGCGAGCCGATTCCGCCGTACTTGATCGCGCTGGCCGTGGGTGATTTGCAGTTTCAGGAAGTCGGGCCGCGGACAGGTGTTTACGCGGAGCCTTCCGTGTTGGCGAAAGCTGCGAATGAGTTTTCGGATATGGAGAAGATGGTCACGGCGGTGGAGGGGCTTTACGGGCCGTATCGCTGGGGTCGGTATGACCTGCTGATTTTGCCGCCGAGCTTTCCGTATGGCGGAATGGAAAATCCTCGGCTGACGTTCGCGACGCCGACGGTGATCGCTGGCGATAAGAGTCTGGTCGGGTTGGTGTCGCATGAGCTGGCGCATTCGTGGTCGGGCAATCTGGTGACGAACGCCGCGTGGTCGGACTTCTGGCTGAACGAGGGGTTCACCACTTACATCGAGAATCGGATTCAGGAAGTGGTGTATGGGCCTCGGCTCGCGGTGATGGAGCAGGCGCTGGATCATCGGCGGCTCGAAGAAGAGATGAAGGGGATGAGCCCGGCCGAGCAGATCCTGTACGCGGACTTGAAAGGTAAAGATCCGGATGAGGGGACGACGAGCATTCCTTATGTGAAGGGGTCGCTGTTTGTGCGGTCGCTCGAAGAGAAGCTGGGGCGGGAAAAGCTCGACGCGTATTTGCGGAAGTATTTTGATCATTTCGCATTTCAGAGCATCACGACTTCGACCATGCTCGCGTACATGAAACAGGAGTTGGGCGATCCGATTCCGGTGCAGGAATGGGTGTATCAGGCGGGATTGCCGGCGTCAGCGCCGAAGGCGGTGAGTGAGCCGCTGCAGGCCGTGGCAGCGGATGCGAAGGCGTTCGGGAGTGGGGCGAAATCGGCGGGCGCGATTGCGGCGTCGAAATGGTCGACGCAGGAGTGGCTGGAGTTTTTGCAGGCGCTACCGGCGCTGAAGGCTTCGCAGTTGGCGGAGTTGGATCAGAAGTTTAAGCTGACGCAGACGGGGAATAGCGAGATTTTGGATCAGTGGCTGCAACTGGCGATCAAGGCAGATTATGCGCCGGCTTATCCGAGGGTCGAGGCGTTTTTGATGGAAGTGGGACGGCAGAAGTTCATTCGGCCTCTCTACACGGAGCTGATGAAAACGCCGATGGGACAGGAGAAGGCGCGGGCGATTTACGCGAAGGCTCGGGGTCGGTATCACCCGATTGCGCAGACGGCGATGGATAAGATTGTAGGGAAGGTAAACTAGCGTGAAATATCTGGTGACAGGCGGGGCGGGATTTATTGGGTCGGGGTTTGTGCGGATGGTGATGAACACGCAGCCTTCGGCGCGAGTTGTCAATTTGGACAAGCTCACGTACGCGGGGAATCCGGAGAACCTGACCTCGATCTCTTCCGACGCGCGGTACTCGTTTGTGCACGGAGATATTTGCGATCGCGAACTGGTGCGCTCACTGATGCGCGATGAGAAGCCGGATGTGGTTGTGCACTTTGCGGCGGAATCACATGTGGACCGTTCGATTCATTCGCCGGGGCCGGTGATCGATACGAATTTTGTCGGGACGTTTCAGTTGCTGGATGCGGCTCGGGAATTCGCAGTGCCGCGGTTCCATCATGTTTCGACGGACGAGGTTTATGGGAGCGTAGAAGCTCCCCATGAAGCGGACGAGAATTATCCGCTGAAGACGGCGAGTCCGTATTCGGCGTCAAAGGCGGGGTCGGATCTTCTCGCGCTGTCCTACTACACCACCTATAAGATGGCGGTGACGGTTTCACGCGCGTCGAATAACTACGGTCCGTTCCACTTTCCGGAGAAGTTGATTCCGCTGATGATTTCGAACGCAATGGAAGACAAGCCGCTGCCGATTTATGGCGACGGGATGCAGATTCGCGATTGGCTGTATGTGGACGATCATTGCCGGGGGATTCAGGCGGTAGTGGACAAGGGGCGCGCTGGCGAGGTCTACAACATCGGTGGAAACTGCTCGCTGCCGAACATCGAAGTGGTGAAGCGGATTCTCAAGATTCTGGGCAAGCCGGACTCGTTGATGAAGACGGTTACGGATCGTCCCGGACATGATCGACGGTATGCGCTGACCAGCGCCAAGCTGATGCGCGAGACCAATTGGTCCCCGCAGATGACGTTCGATCAGGGGTTGCAAGAGACTGTCGACTGGTACAGGGCGAACCCGGAGTGGGTGGCCCACGTGCGCAGCGGCGAGTATCGCAAGTTTTACGAAACCAACTACGCGAATCGGTAAAGCCGCGTTGCTGCGCTAAAGGGCTGACTCTGCCCGCGGGCTGCGATATTATCTTTGGTGCTTATGGGCAGACTCCTTGGGATTTTGTTACTCGCGGCTTCGACCGCGCTGGCGCAGTGGGCAGACTACCCGGGGAAGAAGGTGGACCTTGCGGCTCCGGCTCCGCGGACGGCTTGGGACACGCCGGATCTCTCGGGTATTTGGGAGAACGTGCGCGGGGCAAAGTCGGCAGAGGGAAAGCCGCCACTGTCGTCCTTCGCCAATGTCGGCGCGGGGTTCAAGGATGGGGCTTTGCCGTTACAGCCTTGGGCTGCGGAGTTGTTGAAGCAGCGGCGAGCGGCGAACAGCAAAGACAATCCAGATGCCCGGTGCTTGCCGATGGGGTTGATGCAGTTTCATATGCATCCGCAACCTCGAAAGATTGTGCAGACGCCGGAATTATTGCTGATTATTTACGAGGCGAACTCGGGGTTGCGGCAGATTTTCCTAGACGGGCGGGCGTTGCCAGGGAAGGATGCGGATCCGTGGTGGTACGGGTATTCGGTGGGGCATTGGGAAGGCGACACGCTGGTCGTCGAAACGGTTCGGATGAAGGACCTCGGGTGGTTGGACGTCTGGGGGAGTCCGATTACAGAAGACGGGAAGATCATCGAGCGGTTTACGCGGACTAGCTATGGGTCGCTGGAGATTGCGGTGACGATTGACGATCCCAAGACGTACACGGCTCCGTTCACGGTGGGTGTGGTGCAGAGGGTGATGCCGAATGCGGATTTGATCGAGTTCATCTGCGCAGAGAATGACAAGTTCACCTCGTATTTAGAGGGTGCGGGGCAGAAGTGAGAGGTTCCCTAGCCCTGGGGTGACGCGGAATCGGGGCGCGCTTTAACTTCGCTCGCAAGCAGGAAATACAAATTGGTTGGCCCTCCTCAGAGAAGGGCGTTGGCGCGAGACAACGAGAGCACTTGGGCATCGCAAGGTGGAGCGCATTTGCTCGCCTAGCGTTTCATGCTTCGCGCTTCATTTTCGTAGGCTCATTTTCACGGGACCCATGCAACAATGCTGACAGATGCGACCTCCGGGTCCAACGAATAGGAGAATACATGGCGAGAAAAAAAGTAGCACCTGACAGTTTGAAGACGGCGGCGATCGCGATTGGTTCGACTTTGGGATCGATTGTTAGCACAGTGCGAAGCGTGGCGGCCCCGGCGGTGAAAGCAGTGAAGAGGGCCACGAAGAGCGTGAGCAAATCGGTCAAGGTCAAGGCTGTAGCGAAGAAGAAGGCCCCTGTCAAAGTGGCGGCCAAGAAGGCTCCGGTCAAAGTAGCGGCCAAAAAGGTGGCGAAGAAGAAAACCGCGAAGAAGTAGCAACTGCGCGAGAACGGCATGCAGTTACATAAGTGAGATAAACTTTCGCAGAGGTTTCTGCATGCTGATTCTCTTTCTCTTTCTGATGGCGGGTAGTATTTTCGGCTCGGACAGTGACACGCTGCGGTTGCGCAAACTCGAGACGGGAGTCGAGCGGGCGGAGGCGGTGCGCGCGGTGAAGCGGGTGCAGTATGCGTTCTGCCAATTCCAAGAAGCCGGATTGTGGAACGATCTCTCCGAACTGTTTACAACTGACGCCACAGGCGAGGTGATCGCGGGGAAGACTGTCGTTGAGACGGTGACGGGTCGGGATGCGCTGAAGGCGTACTGGATGAAGCGCGCGGGCCGGACCGCTGCGGGGTTGGCGGATGGGCAGATTAATGAGCATCTGCAATTGCAACCGATCGTGAATCTGAGTGCGGACGGGAAGACGGCGTTCGGGACCTGGCATGAGATCGCGATGCTCGGGACGTTTGGCGTCGCCGCCAATTGGGAGGGCGGGATCTACGAGAACGAGTACGCGATGGAGAATGGCGCGTGGAAGATTCGGAAGATCCGCTTTCACCAGCAGTACGCGGGGGCGTATGAAGATCCGGGGATGAAGGGCACGCCGTATGAGATTCCCTACCACTTCACTGGTGAGCACGTAGGCGTCACGATTCCGGCTAGCGCGTTGACGGTCGTGGAGGGCGCGGCGCTGAAGGAGTCTGAGGTGCGGGCCCGATTGGCGAAGGCGGAGGCTCGCATTCAGGAGATGAATGACGAGACTGCAGTGCGGAATTTGCAGAACAGTTTCGGGTATTACCTGGATCGCAAGCTTTACGATGACGTGGCGGATTTGTTCGCGGACAAGGGGTCGTGGGAGTCGGGATCTCGTGGGGTGTTCACAGGCAGTGCGCAGATTCGGGCGGCGCTGGAGAAATTCTATGGGGCTCCGCCGTTGCGATTTGGGGAACTGTTCGACCACTTGAATCTGGGGTCCATCGTGACGGTGGCGGCGGATGGGAAGACGGCCGCGGCTCGGACTACGGAGCTTTGTCAGATCGGACTGAACAACGAATACGCTCGGTGGGAGCTGGGGGTTTATCAGAACCAGTTCGTGAAGGAGGGCGGGGTTTGGAAGTTGAGCGCAGTGCATTATTATCCGCGCATGATTACGGATTACGACAAGGGCTGGGCGAAGGATAACCAGGTGATGCCGGTGAAGTTTGCGTTCCCGGCGTTTCATTATGCGAATCCGATGACGGGGAAGGCGCTGCAATATCCGGCGGGCGTGATGGGGAAGGTGAAGGTCGTGAGCGGGTCGGCGAAGGTGGCCGGGCAGACCGTGGATTTGGCTCGCGCGGAACGGGAATTGGCGCGGGCGATCGGGGTGGATGCTGTGGAGAATTTGATGAGCTCCTATGGCTACTACCTGGATGATGGGTTGGCGGACGAGATGGCGAACACGTTCGGCAAGAACGGCGCGAAGGAGATCACGGGCGCGGGCGTGTACGTGGGCGGCGACCGGATTCGGGCGATTCTCAAGCTTCGCGGGCCGAATGGTGCGAACGGGACGTCGTTCACGATTCATCAGTTGGTGCAGCCTGTCATTCACATTTCGGATGACGCCATGAGCGCGAAGGCTCGGCTGCGGCTGTTCCAGGGGGGCGGGCGGATGGATGGGACGTCGGCTTCGTGGATCGGCGGGACCTATGAGAATTCGGCGTGGTTTGAGAATGGGGAATGGAAGTTCGGGATTCAGGATCTGCATCACCATTTCAACGCGACGTCTAAGAATGGGTGGGCGAAGTTTACGCCCAGGGCGGTTGCTCCGGTGAAACCTGCGGGGCCAGCGCCCACGGGTCCGGCCAAGGGAAAGGCTCCGGCGTCATTGGCGGCGCAGATGGCCCCGGATCGGCCGATACGAACTCGGCAGTATTTGTTCCCGGAGATTGATGAACCGGCGTTTCACTATAAGAATCCGGTGTCGGGGCGGATGCCGAGGGAGTTGTTGCCGTAGGGATCGGGAGTTGTGGTGTCTGACACCGATCTTTTGGGGACTTGGCGGCAAATGTTACCCTAGAAATGTGAGTGAAATTGAGCCTAACGATACGGAAATGAACCCTGAAGAAGCGGCGGAGCCGATGGATCCGGCGGCGGCTTGGGAGGCTGAGAAGGCCGAGCTGCAGGAGCGGGTCTTGCGGACGCAGGCGGAGTTTCAGAACTTCCGGCGTCGCGTGGAAAAAGAGCGCCTCGAGCTGTCGGAATACGCCAGCATGGAAGCGGTGCGCGGGTTAATCCCTGTGCTGGATGACTTCGAGCGGGCGCTGAAAGTGGAGCATGGCGGTGGCGAATACGTGAAGGGGATGGAGTTGATCCATCAACGGTTCGTGGCGCAGCTCACGAAGCTCGGGCTGGAGCCGATTGTTTCCGAGGGCGCGACGTTCGATCCTCACGTGCATCACGCGGTGGAGATGGTGGAGACCGACGAGGCTCCCGATCAGACGGTACTGGCGGAGTTCCAGCGCGGGTATAACTTCAAGGGCCGACTATTGCGCGCGGCGATGGTCAAGGTGGCGGTTCAACCTAAATAGATGAGTGTTACGAAGCGGGATTACTACGAAGTATTGAGCGTCACTCGGGATTCGAACGACCAGGTGATCAAGTCCAGCTATCGGAAGCTGGCGTTGCAGTATCATCCGGATCGGAATCCTGGGGATGCGACGGCCGAAGAGAAGTTCAAGGAAGCCGCCGAGGCGTATAGCGTCCTGAGCGACGGGCAGAAGCGCGCGGCTTACGATCGCTTCGGACATCAGGGCGTGGGCAGCGCGTCGGGCAATAGCGGCTTCGATTCGAGTGGAATGCCGGACCTGAACGACATCCTGAGCGAGATGTTCGGGTTTCAGGATCCGTTCGGACGCGGGTCACAGCAGCAGCGGCGCAATCGGGCGCAGCGCGGCGAAGATGTCCGCTACGATCTGGAACTGACGTTTGAAGATTCGATGCGCGGGATGAGCGCGGACATTCAGATTCCTCGGCTGGAAGAATGCGGTCGTTGTAAGGGCAAGGGTGCGGAGCCGGATGACGGGCTCGTCACATGCCCGACGTGCAAGGGTCGCGGCGAGGTGATTTACCAGCAAGCGTTCCTGCAGGTGCGGCGGTCGTGCGGTCAGTGCGGTGGGCGCGGGCAGATTATTCGGCGGCCTTGCAAGGAATGCAAGGGCGATGGATATCAGCGCCGTGAGAAAAAACTGAAGGTCAACATTCCGGCTGGCGTCGACACGGGTACGCAGCTGCGGTTGTCGGGCGAAGGACAGCCGGGGGCGAACGGCGGACCTCCGGGAGATTTATACGTCGTCACCAAGGTCGAGGAGAATCCGATCTTTGAGCGCGACGAATACGATCTGCATTGCCGGGTGCCCATTAATTTGGCGCAGGCGGCGTTGGGGACTTCGATTGATCTGCTGACCTTCGATGGACTGCAGACAGTGAAGATTCCGGAAGGCACGCAGCCAGGGGCGAAGGTACGGCTCGACAAACTCGGAGTGCCGCATTTGAATTCGAGCAAGCGCGGACATCTTTACGTGCATGTCGCCGTGCATGTACCGGAGAAGTTGAGCCGCGAGCAGCGGAAGTTGCTCGAGCAGTTACAGGAGATATTGCCGAAAGAGAACGAGCCTCAGGAGAAGGGGATTCTCGATAAGGTGAAGGATTACTTCCTCTAGCGCAAAGGATTACTTGTGTCGAAACCCAAAATTCTCGTCATTGACGACAACCCGTCCGATGTTCAGTTACTGCAGATCGCGTTGAGCGAACAGAACTGCGAGTACGAGATCGAAATCGCGACCGATGGTGAGCTCGCGATTCGGGTCGTGCTGGAACAATGCGAGAAAGCCCGGACTCCCTGCATCATCGTGTTGGACATGCATTTGCCCAAGTACGATGGTGTCGAGGTGTTGCAGGTGATCCGGCGGCAGCCCGAGTTGCGTCACGTAAAAGTCATCATCACAACAACCACTCTGAGTCCGAAATATCGGGCGGACGTTCTCGATCTGGGTGGGCACTACTACCCCAAACCAGGGGGCCTGGGCGAGTTTGAAGACTTGGCGCGCTTCGTTCTGGGCGTATGTCGCACATTTGAAGGCGATTTCAGCACCGCCGCGCTCCATCCAGCCTAACTCGAAACACAATCGCTCCGGCAGAACTCTTTTTGGTGAAGGGAGTTTTGTATGACATTCCATTCACTGTTTTTCTCACGCAGCCGGTTGTTCGCCGGGATTTTCGTGGTCAGCTTACCGTTGCTGGCCCACCATCCTTTTTCGTCTGAATTTGACAAGGAGAAACCGCTCACCCTCAAGGGACAGGTTCAGGAGGTCGCCTGGACTGAGCCGCACCTCACCTTCACCGTCACGGTTCCTACGGGAGACCTTAACGGCACTTGGAAGATGGAAGGCGCGAGTTCGATCACACTCAAGAAACGGGGCTTCGCCGAAGCGATGCTGAAGAATGGCGACACGGTGACGGTGCGGGGATTTCGCGCGCTGAACGGGTCGCAGAGCGTATCCGCCAGGTCGGTCACGATGGCGGACGGCAAGGGATATTCGTTGAGCGATCCGCAGGAGGATGGCGGTCCTGTACCGACGATCTCCGGGTCGGTGACTGAAACACCGGGGGCTACGTTTGCTGACACGACGGGCGGCTTGCAACGAATCTCCAATTCGGAGCCATTCGTGATTTTGGTTGGCGGGTTCGCCTTGATCGCGGCGTTTGTACTGCGGACAGCGCAGTGGTAACGTACTCGGCTACGGCTTCTTTGCCGGCGCAGCGGGCTGCGGGGGAAGCAGCGGGGTTTCTTCCAACTGGTCTTTTGGAAGCTCATCGGGGACGTCGAAGATAATCTTGGCGTCGGCGCTGAAACGTTCGTAGCGGCGGAACTCCACGTCGTTGCGCGTTGAGAAGCGGCCGGCCTGCGAGGTGAGTTCCGCTTTCAACGGCAGGACGAACTTGTTGCCGGAGATGTCCACGAAGTCGTAGTTGAGATCCAAGCTGACGCGCTGGATAGGGAAATCTTCCAGGCCGTCCAGATCCATCTTGATGCGCATCACCATTTTCGACTCGACATCGGCGTAGAGCAGGCCGTGATAGCCGGCGATCATGCTGCGGCCCGAGCTTTGGTCAGAGATCCGGTATTCCGAATTGCGCTGCAGGATCCGGAACGCGAACACGTAGGTTTTGCGGTTGCGCAGAGTTCCCCAACGCTCCCACTTGATGTCAGCGCTCGCCTTGGGGCTGAAGATTTCAGCCAGCATAGTTCCGAATTCACCAGACGACGTGGTTCCACCGAGTTGGTCATGGCCAATGTTATTGACCGCGAGGTTATTGACCAGGACGACCTTGTAATTTTCGTGACCGTCGACAAAGCTCAGTTGTTCCTGGATGGTGTCGGCTAGCTGAAAACCTCCATTGCCATAGCCGTCAACGTAGCGGCGTGTGACCTGGGTGCAGATGAAGTTGGGGAGTCCCTTGGTGTAATCGAGGGAATTCTGGGTGACTTCCTTGAGGATCTCACGCAGTTGGGCGTCGGGCGGGGGCGGCTCGCTGATGATCGCCGCCAGGGTCACGGGCGGCGCGGGCACGGGCAGACTCGCGCTGCCTGCGATCAGCAGTTTCAGGGCTTCGACGGTGCGGGGACCGGCGCCTTTCCCTTGCAGATCTTCGATGGCACTCGCGGTGAGACGTTCCGATAGTTTGAGAGTACGCACCACATCGGCGACTTGTTTGTCGGGGTGCTTGAGGTCGATGGAGGACTTGATGAACTGCTCCAGTTGGGCGATGGACATCTGACGCTGGGCCCAAGCGAGGGAGGCCATCAGGACGAACATCAGGCAAAGTTGGCGGAACCGGTCCATGTCCTTATTATGGACGTTCTTCGCGTGGCTGGGGTTTCGCGAAAGTCTACAATAGGAAGCATATCCGCATGAGCTTCCCTGGCCGCCATTTTCTGCATAATCTTGTCGAGCGCCCCGCGCTGGTGGCGCAGCTCGTTCGGCGGGATTTTGAGCAGCGGTATGTAGGTTCAGCAGCGGGGTGGTTGTGGGGGATCGTGCATCCTCTGGTGCAGCTCGGGGTGTGGTGGTTCGTGTTTCAGGTGTGCCTGAAGATGACACTGCCCGCCGATTCGCCTACGCAGAATTACGCGATGTTCGTGATGGCGGGATACCTGCCGTGGATGCTGTTTCAGGAGACGGTGACTCGGTCGGCTGCGTCGCTGGTGGACCATGCGAATTTGATTACGCGGACGGTGTTTCCGTCCGAAGTGGTCGCGGTTTCGATTTTCTTGAGTTCCCTGCTCCACCACCTGATTGGGGTTGTGCTGGTGATGGGGTTCGCGCTGTACACGAACACGCTGAGTCCGATGGTGTTGTTACTGCCGGTGTATATGGTGTTCGTGGGGATGCTCGGGGTCGGGATTGGTTGGGTGGCGTCTAGCCTGCACGTCTATCTGCGCGACACGGGCCAGGTGCTGAGCGTGGTGATGTCGGTGTGGATGTGGATGACGCCGATCATGATCAGCGCGGATAAGATTCCGGAGAATTATCGATTTCTGATTGAGTGGAATCCGATGTCATTTGTGGTGGAGGCGTATCGGGCTCGGCTGCTGACGCACGCGTGGCCGGATGCGGGGCAGATGGCGGTGATTGCCGGGTATTCGGTCGCGGTGTTTTTGGCAGGGGGGCTGTTTTTCCGGCACTTGAAGCGAGGGTTCGCGGACGTGCTGTAGAGGCGTCGAGATGAGTCTCGACGCGGCACGCAGGAGTACGTGCGCTACATCTTTGATAGCATCGGACGGTGTATCTACGAATTACCGCATGGGTAATGCTGGCAGGGGCGCAGACGCTGCTGGCTCTGGATCCGGATAAGGCCTTCACGCAATACTCGCGCGCGCAGTGGACGCAGGCCCAGGGGCTGCCACAGGATTCAGTGCGCGCGATCATGCAGACGCCGGATGGCTACCTGTGGCTGGGCACCAGCGAGGGGCTGGTGCGCTTCGATGGGTACGACTTTGTCACTTACACCAAGCGCGATGGGCATTTGCCCAGCAACTCCGTAATCACGCTGGCGCTGGGGCAGGCGGGAAAGCTCTTGATCGGCACCAGTGAAGGGCTGGCCGCCTATGAGAACGGCAAGTTTCGCAGCTATCCGGCGGCGGAGGGCCTGCCCAGCCGGTCAATTACGTCGGTGGTTGAGCAAAGCAACGGCGATCTATGGACGGTGTCGGCAGGAACGCTGTGCCATATCGTGAACGGCAAGCCGCATCGGATTTCGGAAGCACAGCTGGGGCCGGTGCAATCGCCTCGGGTTGTGTATGAGGATGGCGAACAGCAGTTGTGGGTAGCGGGAGTCGGCGGCGTGGTGAAGCTCGAAGGCAAGGCATTCGTGCCGGTGCTGGGTCCCGAGCAACTGGGCGAGACGGTGATCAACCGGATTCTGAAAAATCGGGATGGGCTGTGGATGGCTGGCGGGAAGGGGCTGGTTCGTTTTCAACCCGGGAAGCCGATTCAGCGCTACACCACTGCGGACGGGCTTCCAAACGATCTGGTACTGGAACTGATGGAGGATCACACCAAGACCCTGTGGGTGGGAACCTACAACGGATTTAGCCGTTTGCGGGATGGCCGATTTGAAGGACCATCGGCGCAGAGCTTGGAGGACCGAGGACTAGTCTGGTCCTTGTATGAGGATCGGGAAGGCAACCTCTGGGTGGGCGCGCAGAACGCATTGATGCGGCTGCGGGACGATCCGTTTACGATCTATGGGAAGCCCGAGGGATTACCCAGCGATGCGCCGATGGCGGTGCACGAAGACAAAGCGGGACGGCTTTGGGTCGCGTTTCGAGACAGCGGCTTGACGGCATTCCGGCCGGGACAACCGCGAACATTTACGACCAAAGATGGCTTGCCAAGCAATGAGATTTACGGAATCCGTGATGGAGCAGGCGGCGACCTACTGATCTCATCCATGGGCGGGCTGAGCAGAATGAGCCACGGCACGTTCACGAATTACCAGATTCCCGACCCCGGCGGACGCACGGCGGTGCATGATGCCGTGATGGACCACAGCGGCCAGATCTGGGCGGCCACACCGAGTGGCGTATTCAAATTGCGAGAGGGCAAGTGGCAGGCCGCGACACCGAGCAGTTCCAATCCGGTCAGCTACACTCTGGTGCTCTCGGAGGGTCCGGATCAGAGCATCTGGGCGGGGACCTTCCTGGACGGGCTGTGGTGGATCCAAGGCGGGAAAGCTCGTTTGTACACCACCGCGGATGGTTTGGGCAGCAATCAGATTCGTTCGCTGTTATGGGATGAGCAGCACACACTGTGGATCGGAGCTTTCGACGGAGGCTTGACCCGGTTTCGCGATGGGACGTTCCAACGCTTCCGTGCCAGCGACGGCTTGTTGAGCGACAACATTGGGCACGTCGACGATGACCGGCAGGGCAGCCTTTGGCTGAGCACGACACGGGGGCTTTGCCGGATCTCCAAGCAACAACTGGACGACTTTGCGGCCGGCAAGATCAAAAAGTTAACACCGGTGAATTATGGAAGCGCCGAGGGACTCCGGAGCACACTGATGGCACCTTCGTTCCCGGCCGGTGGCGGCGGGACGTTGAGCAAAGACGGCAGGCTGTGGTTTTCCAGCAGCAACGGGCTGGTTTCGATGCAACCAGGAAGGGATTTCCAGGACGAGTTGCGGAACCGAGTGGATCCGGTGACGCGGATCGTGGCGGTGAAGGTGGACGATCAGGACGTGAATGCGGACACGCCGGAGTTGCCGCCGGGTTTCGGACGGATTGAGTTCAGCTATGTCGGCCTGCACTTGAGCGCTCCAGAGAGCCTGCAGTATGCCTACAAGCTCGAGGGACAGGATAAGAATTGGATCTCCGCGCAGGGCCTTCGCCGGACCAGCTATCACAATTTGCCCCATGGAGACTATCGATTTCTGGTGCGGGCTACCAATCGTGGAGGGCAAACCGGGGAGGCGCAATACCGCTTCACCGTGTTGCCGCACTATTATGAAACCGTGCCGTTCCTGCTGCTGATGACGGCGGCATTGGGAAGCTTGGTGTACGGAGCCTATCGCTATCGGCTCCGCCAGGTGCAGACGCGTTTTGCGATGGTCGTGGAAGAGCGCGCGCGTTTAGCGAGGGAGATTCACGATACTCTGGCGCAGGGGTTTGTGGGGATCTCACATCAATTGGACGCGCTCTCTGGGACGCTGGACGGAGACCCGGCGGCGGCCCACCAACAGTTGGATCTGGCGCGGAAGATGACACGGCATAGTTTGACAGAGGCTCGGCGGTCGATGATCGACCTACGGGATTCCGAATTGCAAGGGCAGAGTTTGCCGCAGGCACTATCAGCGGCAGCACGGCGGTGGGTGGCGGGCAGGCCGGTGGAGATGAAGCTGGACGTGATGGAAATGCGTCGAAAGTTGCCGCTAGAGACCGAGCAGAACTTATTCCGCATCGCGCAGGAAGCGGTGGCCAATGCACTGAAACACGCGGAGGCACACTCGATCGCTGTGCAGCTCAACGATGCCGCCGATGGCGTCGTGCTTACGGTCGCGGATGACGGAAAGGGCTTTGATCCGTCCAACAGTTTTTCCGGGATCGGTGGACACTTTGGGATCATTGGCATGCGAGAGCGAGCGGAGCGGGAGGGAGGAACGTTCTCCATTTCGAGCGAGGCTGGCCGTGGCACGCTTGTAGAGGTAACGGTTGGACGCGTGAAGGGCGAAGAAAGAGGCTGAATTGGGACCGATTCGAATCCTCATTGGTGAGGACCATCTCATAGCGAGGGTAGGGCTGGCTGCGATTCTGAATGCGCAGCCGGACATGACCGTGGTGGGGGAAGGGCTCAATGGCGAGCAGATCGTTGCGCTTTATCGCGAGCATCAGCCGGATGTGACGTTGATGGATATCCGAATGCCGGTGATGAATGGGTTCGAGGCGATTACAGCGATCCGTGCGGAGTTTCCGGACGCCTCGATTGTCGCGGTGAGCACGTTCGGCGGGGACGCGGATGTCCGCAAAGCGTTGTACGCAGGGGCGCTGGCGTTTCTGACCAAGGACGCCCCGCAGGATGAATTGCTGCAAGCGATTCGCGTGGCGAGCGAGAAGAAGAAGTACATAACGCCGTTGGTTGTGGCGGCGCTAGAAGCGGAGGCTCGTGGGCCGGACCTGAGTAACCGGGAACTCGAGGTGCTGGAATTGCTGGCTCGGGGCATGTCGAATAAGCAGATCGCCCATGAACTGCGGGTGGCCGACGACACGGCCAAGAATCACATTAAAAGTATTTTGCGCAAACTAGGCGCGCAGGATCGCACACAAGCGGCGACCGAGGCGATTCAGCGGGGGATTATTCACTTACAGTGGTAAACTGTTGTCTGGAACCATACTCGGTTTTGCGCCCGTAGCTCAGCCTGGATAGAGCGTTTGCCTCCGAAGCAAAAGGCCACATGTTCGAATCATGTCGGGCGCACCATTTTACTCTCCCAGCAGTTTCCTCAGATAGGCCGATGCCAACGCATCTCCTTCTTGCGGAGCCCAGGGAGCAAACTCCTTGTCCGTAGCCGGGTCCCAGGGGCCGGGCTTTACTTCGTAGCAGACGGCTTGCGGGCTGAGCGCGGCCAGGGTGTGCCAGAGGCCGGGGGCGAGGTCGATACCTCGGGCGGGTTCACCGGGGCCGAGGGTGATGCGCTGCTCGACGTTCCCTGCGTCGTCGAAGATGAAGAATGCGATCTTGCCTTCCAGGACAATGAACGATTCGGCTTTCGGCGGGTCCTTATGTCGATGCGGGGCGACGTAGGTTCCGTAGGTGAGCACGTTCAGAAAGCGGTGCGGATTGTCGTCGGGGCCGGCGTGGAAATTGTGATTGGCCCGGAGCCGGGGGGAAGTTCGGGCTTTGGTTTTGACGGACTCGATGAGCGAGTCCGTTAACAGTTGAACACGATCCATTACTGGCAGCCGTTGACGCCTTTGGTCAGGCAGATGGACGAGGTGATATCGGGCGGGATGGTGAGGCCCTGTTTCGTCATCAAGTCTTTAATGAGTGCGGCAGTCTCGGGATGGGGAATGGCGGATTGGACGCCGACTCGGACGAGGCCCTGAGCGTAGTGCAGGGGAATCCACGTCAGGCCGCGCATGGCTCCGTTGACAGTGTCGCGGCTGCCGACATCGTGGGCATCGAGCTTGCCGCCGGCGTCGACCAGCATTTGCACGATTTCGTTGCGACCCTTGTGGGCGGCTCCGTGGAGCGCGGTGCGGCCTTCTTCATCGGCTTGGTTGACGTTGACGCCGAGGTCGAGCAGCATCTTGACGGCCTCGACGTTTTTCGCGCGCGACCATTCGAAGGTGACGCCTTCAACCCATGCGATACCGGAGGCCACGGAGAGCGCAGTAACGTCGTGCGCGGTGCGGATCTTGGGATCGGCTCCGGCGGCGATCAGGACTTTCATGAGGTCCACGTCGCTCGATTGCGCGGCGCGCAGGAACGGCGTGGCTCCGTCCTCCTGCAGCCATTGCATTGTGAAGTTGGTGCGGGTCTCGGTGGAATCGCCTGCGCAGGCGGGTGGAACGCTCTTGGTGCCGCAGACGCGAACGTTCACGTCGGCACCCTTCGAGATCAGCAATTTGATGTAGTCCAGCTGATCCATGTCGGCTTTCGGCGTCGGGTAATCGCCGATTTCGATGTTGCGGTTATCGGTCGCGAGATAGAGAGGCGACCAGCCGCCATTATTCTTGAGGTTCGGATTCGCGCCGCGTTCGAGCAACAGAGCGGCTAGCTTATAGTTGCGATTCTGCGTCGCGGTGAGCAGCGGGGTCCAGCCGTAGTTAGTGGTTTGATTGACGTTGGCGCCAGCGTCGAGCAGGACTTTCGCGCAGTCGATGCAATTCTGACGGGCGGCAAAGACGAGCGCTGTCAGTGCTCCGCCATTGGTGTCGCGAGAGCGACCGAAAGAGAACTCGGCTGCCGCAGCGTCGGCGAGTGCGACGACGTCGGTTCCTTCGCCAGCAGGCGCTGCAGCGGGCGCCGCTTTGCCTTTACCCTTCCCTTTTGCTGCGCCGCCACCGTTAGGCGCGCCCTTCTGATCTTCACTCGTCTGCTGACCGAGACGAGTCTTCACGGTGGGAGCAAGATAGGCTCCGCCACCCTTGGTGTCCACTGCGGAGCGTAGACTGACGTCGGCACCCGCGGCGATCAATTCGGCCATGGCTTCTGGATGCGCTTGCTCGGCGGCCCACATCAGGGGCGTGGTGCCGCGCAGTTTCTCGGTCACATTGACGTTGGCTTTCGCCGTGATCAATACTTTCACCGCCGCAGGATTTCCGTTACGCGCGGCGTACATCAGCGGAGTTTCGCCGAAGGGATTTGTTTCATTCGCGTCGGCACCGGCCTTAAGAAGACGGTTGATCATGTCCGCGCTACCGTAGGTCGCGGCGAGGCGGAGCGGAGTGGCTCCGTCGTGATTGGGAGCTTTCACGTCGGCCTTCGCGCCGATGAGGATGTCCGCGAGGGCCAGATCGTTGCGGTAAGCGGCCCATTGCATGGCGGTGGCACCGTCAGCCTGAGGAAGATTGACGTCGGCCTTCTGCGCGAGGAGAGTGCGGACAGCAGCGACATCGCCACGCATGGCGGCGTCGGCAACCGGACTATTGGCACCACTCAGAACCGTCAGATAAAAAGCCGGGGCAAGGATCGCCACCACCGCGGCGAGCGAGTTCCGAGTGCGCATAGTCTTCTCCTACGTTATTGGCAGCCGTTGACGCCCTTGGTGAGGCAAATCGACGACGTGATTTCGGGCGGAATGGTCAGGCCCTTTTTCTTCATCAGGTCCTTGATGAATTCCGCAGTTTCCGGATGCGGGATGGCGGATTGCACACCCACGCGAACCAGGCCTTGCGAATAGTGCAGCGGCATCCACGTCAGACCGAGCATGGCTCCGTTGACCGTATCGCGGCTACCCATGTCGCGGGCTTCGAGGTCGGCACCGGCGTCGACCAGGAGTTGCACGACTTCGTTGCGGCCCTTGTGCGCGGCTCCGTGGAGCGCGGTGCGGCCTTCGTCGTCGGCTTGTTTCGGATTGATGCCCAGACCGAGCAACATCTTTACGGTCTCGACATTCTTCTCGCGCGACCATTCAAAGGTGACGCCTTCCACCCAGGCGATGCCAGCCGCAACGTTGAGCGCCGTGACGTCGTGCGCCGTGCGGATTTTCGGATCGGCACCGGCGGCGATCAGGACCTTCATCAGATCAATGTCGCTGGACTGCGCGGCGCGAATGAAGGGAGTGGAGCCATCTTCAAACAGCCACTGCATGGTGAAGTTGGTGCGGGTCTCGGTCGAATCGCCCACGCATTGCACTGCGGGATCGGTCGAGGCTGCATTGGAACGGGTGCCGCATACGCGGATGTTCGGGTCGGCGCCCTTGGCCAGCAACAGCTTGATGAATTCCAGGTGATCGATGTCGGCTTTCGGCGTCGGATAGTCACCAATTTCGATATTGCGATTATCGGTCGCGATGTAGAGCGGCGACCAGCCACCGTTGTTCTTGAGGTTCGGATTCGCGCCGCGATCGAGCAGCAGCGAGGCGAGCTTGTAATTGCGATTCTGTGTCGCAGTCAGCAGCGGGGACCAACCGTAGTTCGTGGTCTGGTTCACGTTCGCGCCGGCGTCGAGCAGGATCTTCGCGCATTCGATGCAATTCTGACGAGCAGCAAACACGAGAGGGGAGAGTGCCCCGCCCTGCGTATCGCGCGTGCGACCGAAGGCCGCTTCCAGGGCGGCAGCATCGAGAGCCGCGACGTCTACGGTTCCAGCAGCCACAGCAGCCGCTACGTCATCGGGGCTGGTCGGAGCGGCCTTGCCTTTACCCTTACCCTGTTGTCCACCTTTGTTCTTGCCGAAGTTGTCGCCCTGCACTCCGAAGCCGGACTTCAAACGCTGCTTCACCGGATTCGCGAGATAGGCGCTGTTGCCCTTGGTGTCGTTATTCGAGCGGGCGCTGACGTCGGCACCGGCGGCCACCAGGACGGCGACGGCCTCCGGGTGAACTTGTTCGGTGGCCCACATCAGGGGCGTGGTGCCGCGAACTTTTTCTCTCGCATTGACGTCGGCCTTGGCCGCGATCAAGGCTTTCACGGCCGCGGGATTACCGTTGCGCGCAGCGAACATCAGCGGCGTTTCGCCGTTGGGTCCGACTTCGTTGGCACTGGCGCCGGCTTTGAGCAGACGCTCGATCATGTCCGCGCTGCCGTTGACGCTGGCCAGACGCAGAGCGGTCGCGCCATCGCGATTGGGAATCTTCACGTCGGCTTTCGCCGCGATGAGCAGGTCCGCCATGGCGGTGTCGTTCCGATAGGCCGCCCACTGAATTGCTGTGGCTCCATCGGACTGCGCGAGGTTCACATCTGCTTTCTGTTGGATCAGCGTGCGGATGCCCGCAACGTCGCCGCGCATGGCCGCATCGGCGATGGGGCTATTGGCTCCGCTCAACACGGTGAGGTAGAAGACCGGAGCAAAAACGGCGGCGACGGCCGCGATGGAAGTCTGATGGCGCATTCTCTTCAACGTCTCCTGAGGATTCTACGAAATCAGTCCCGGTAGCGTCCCGGTGCTGTCGCCGATCGCCGATTGTTGGATGCCGTACATGTTCAGAATGCTCAGCATCAGGTTGCCGGTGGTGATCGTTTTGGTCTTGAACGGCAAGTGACGACCGCCCTTCAAGCCGAGATTGTTTCCGCCCACCAGGATGTGCGGAACGTCGTAGTGCAAGTGCTGGTTGGAGTCGCCCATGTTGGTGCCGTACAGAACCAGCGTGCTATCGAGCAGGTTGCCGTTGCCTTCCTTGATGCTCTTCAACTTCTCGACGAAGTAGGCGAGGCAGGCCACGTGATACTTGTTGATCAAGGAGTAGTCCTTGATGCGATCCGGGTTTTCGGCGTGGTGCGAACCACCGTGGAAGCTGGTGGTGGTGCCGCTCGCCGGGAAGTTGCGGCCCGTGAGGTCGCGCGCGAACAGCAGGGTGGATACGCGGGTGATGTCGGCCTGGTAGGCAAGGGCCTGCAGGTCAAACTGTAACTTGATATGTTCGTCGAAGCTATCCGGGACACCCGCCGGGACGGGGATGCCTTCCTGGTTGAGGCCGCCGGTGGACTTGCTGGCGATTTCCAGACGGCGTTCAATTTCGCGGACACTATCGCCGTACTCTTCGACGCGCTGCTTGTCGCTTGTGGGCAACGTAGCTTTGAAGGCCGCCAGGTTCTGCGTGATGGAATCGAGGATGCTGCGATCCTGCGAGCGGCGCGCAGCGCGCTGTTCGGGGGTCTTGGCCTGGACGTCGCCAAAGAGACGCTCGAACACGACCTGCGGATTCAGTTCCATGGGCAACGGCACGGAGTGGCTGGCCCAGGAGATGGAGTTGGTGTAGGCGCAGCTGTAGCCTTCGCCGCAGTTGCTGGAGTTCGCGCCTGGATCTTCAATGGCTTGCTGCAAGCTGGGCAGCAGGCTCTCTTGCCCGATCTTCTGCGCGATCAATTGGTCAATGGTGATGCCGTTATTGATGTCGGCGCCAGTGGCCTTCTTCGGCTTTTCAGCCGCCAGGAAGCCGGAGGCAACCCAGTGATCGGCACCCGTCACGCCCGGAGGCGGCTCGGCGCACTTGCTCCACATTCCGCTCATGACGACCGTCTGGTCGATCACATTGGACAACGGCTGCAGGATGACGGGCAGGTTCTTGGCATCGAGGGTCGCGCCCTCGGGGATCCACCAGCCAGGAGCCATGCCATGCGGAACGAATAGACCGGTGAAGCGGGTCTTGGCATTGGCCGCGGTGCGCGCGAGGGGCGTCTGCGCCGGGATCATCGAATCGAGCAAGGGCAGCGAGAGCGCAACGCCCGCGCCACGCAGAACCATTCTGCGGGAGATGTGTTTTTTGGTGATAAACATGACTGTAAATCCTCCTTAAGTTTAACGCTCAGCCCGCTCGACCGTAGCGGCCGAAGACTGCAATTTCTGGTTCATCTGGAAGGGATCGCTCTTCACCACGGCGAGCACCAACGCTGAGAACTTGTTGTTGTTCAGCGCGGCTCCCTTGACGATCTGGCGGACCAGCGGCATATCGTAATACTCGGTGCCGCGACCCAAAGCGTAGATCAACATCTTTTCGGTGGTGACGCGCACGAACTGGGGAGAATACTTCACCAGCGCGCCGCGCAGTTCGTTGGGTCCCTTGAGCGGGGTGCCGTCGACCAGAACTCCGGTGGCATCGACTTTGTTCGCGCCGTCCACTTCGCGCCACGCGCCGGTGGCATCGAAGTTCTCCAGCGAGAAGCCGATGGGGTCCATGATCTTGTGGCAAGTCGCGCAGGGCTCGTTCTTGCGGTGCATTTCGAGCTGCTGGCGCATGGAAGGCGGAGCGTTGCGATCGTCCGCACTGGCCTGCAGGTTCACTTCGACGTTCGGCGGGGGAGCCGGGGGCTCGGTACCGAGGAACGTTTGCAGAATGGTTTTTCCGCGCTGCACAGGGCTGGTGCGGTTGGGCATCGAAGAGACGGTCATCAGCAGGCCCTTGCCCAGCAAACCGCGGCGGTAGTCGAGGTTTGCGGGGAGCTCCACCTTGCGGAAGTAGCTGCCGTAGACGTTCGGGATGCCGTAGTGCTTGGCGAGCCGTTCGTTCACGAAAGTGTAGTTGGCGTCGAGCAGTTCGGTCACCGGGCGATCGTTCTGGATCATGCTGGTGACGAACATCTCCATTTCCTTACGCATCGCGTTGCGCAGGTTGTCGTCGAAGTCGGGGAACATGCCCGCGACGGGGACCTGGCTCTGGATCGCTCGGATGCTGAGCCACTGGCCCGCGAAGTTTTCGACCAGCGCGGAGGAACGCGGGTCCTTCAGCATGCGGCGGACTTGCGCTTCGAGGACTGCAGGCTGGCGCAAAGTGCCGGACTGGGCAACCTTCAGCAGCGCTTCGTCCGGAATGCTGGACCAGATAAAGAACGAAAGGCGCGAGGCCAATTCGACATCGCTGATGCGATAGGTCTTACCGGGAGCAACGCTGGTAGGCTCGGCTTCGCGGCGAAAGACAAATTCCGGATCGCTCAATACGCGGCGGAGAGCCATCTCCACGCCCGCGTCGAAATTGCCGCCTTCGTTGCGGCCACGTTGATAGAAGCCCAGTAGGGTTTCCGTGTCCTTCGTGGTGATCGGACGACGGTATGCCTTACGAGCCAAAGCATTGATGATCTGTGTCGCGCATGCCGTTTCCTGCGCAGGCGCAGTCGGGGTGCAGACAAAAATCTTCTTGCGAGCAGCGGTGTCCTTCGCGCCGGCAGCCTTGAACGGTCCGTCGATCACGACCTTGCCGACGTGCGGGAAGAAACGGAAGCCAGGGAGACCGCCGGTCTCGAGCGAGCTACGCAGGAAGTGGCGATTGAGGTCATTGCCCGGGGCATCGTTGGTGGCCTGGAAGGTAACGACCACCGAGTGGCGACCGGCCTTCACCGGAACGGTAACTTTGAAGGTGCCTTCGCCGCGGCTGCGGTCGGTATCCCAGTTGAAAACCTTGAGGCGTTCGCCATCGATGAGCACTTGCAACTTTTCGTTGGGTATTTCACCGAACGGGTTGGTGTTGCCCATATTGCCCTTGCTAATGGGCGTGACTTCGATGCTGTATTCCCCGTCGGCCGGGAACTCATGGTCAGTTATGATGCCGCCGCGGGTACCGAACGGCATGCCTTCGATGTGGTAATCCTGCGAGGTGTCTTCCGGTACGCGATAGGTGGTGGAGACCGCTGTGGTCACGCTGCCCAGTGCCACGCGGCTGATCTTGCCAGCGGCGGAAACGTAGCCTTCGAGCAAAGCCGGGGAGATGCTCAGGCCGGCGGCGACGTTGTCAAAACCACGCGTCGAGTCATCCCCGGGCAGGTAGAGCGACGGGTTAATCTCGATGTCGAGCAGGTCCTTGATGACGTTCGCGTATTCGGTGCGGTTCAGGCGGTGAATGCCCGGAGGCGGCAGGCGACGCTCCGTCGTGCGGTCGAGCGCGTTTTCGAGACCCGTCATCCAGGCTTCAAACTTGGCGGCGTTGGGGCGCGGCAGGCCGGACGGCGGCATCATACCAGCACGAACCTTGCGGATCACCTTTTCCCATTCTTCGGGGTGCTTTTCGACGTGGTCAATGTCCAGGTCGTCCAGTGTAAGGTGGCGCGCAGCTTCCTTGATCACCGGGTTGGTCGCGGCTTTGGCTGCCTGACTATGACAGCCAACGCAATATTGGTTTACAAACGTGCGAGCTTCGCTGGGACCAGCCTTGGCGGCGGCCTTCGCGGGCGCAGCCTTCTCGGATGCAGTTCTGGCAGCGGCCGGAGCCGGGGTCTGAGGTGCCTGACCCTGCACGGCTTGAGGAATCAACGTTACTGAAAAAATTCCGGCACACAACAGGGAACCGACTACAAATAGTTTCTTCATGGAAATCATCCCTACCTAACGCAACTCACTCACTATACAGGAGTTTATTATACCCACCTGAGCAAGACAAGGGCCATTTGGCCCATGACCAGATTGGCCGAGCGACCTATCGAATAAGTCACCCGCTTACAGCAACATCCACTAGTATTCGACGCTCGCGTGGCGAAAAAGCTTCCGCAGCATACGGCATACCCTGCGCTATGCCCAAGGCGCGCAAATTTGGACCTGGGTGAAGAGGCCTATTTGGCCTTCAGGCTGTCCAGATGTTTGGCGTCCCGCTCATTCTCCGTGCAGATGTATTCCATCAGCTCGCCCGAGGCTTCCTTCGGGGTCATCATGATGACGTCCCAGGGCTTGGAGTACATCAACGGATCCTCGATGGTGATGTGGTTGCGCAAATTGCCCAGGTTCGGACGCGAATAGCGCTCGATCACATGGAGCTGGTCGGAGGCCGGGTGCCCCGCCATATCGAGCCAGGTGTTGCCGTTGAAACCGACAGTGTCGACCACCAGTTCATCGCCGACCCATTTGCCGACCGAGTGGCCGTACCAGGTGGGATAGACGTCCTTGGGGTGCTCCTGATTCATGAAGATCTGCCGGAAGCTGTGGATGTTGCCCTCATAAAGGATGACCACCACGTCATCGGTCTGGATGATCTTGGTGGGATAAGGGTCGCGCCGGGGGACACCAGTCGGCAAACAACGCGCCTCAGGATCGTCGCGGCCTTCGTTCTTCTGGCGTTCGAGGAACAGAGATTCGCCCAGCTTGGTCATGGGCAGCGCACCGACGTCATAGTCTTTCGCAATGTCGGAGGTGTAGCCCGCGTAGCCCCAGACGCCGGTGAGGTCAGGATGCTTGCCATCCTTGGTCATAGGCGTGGGCCCTTCGGGTCCCTTGGCGATCTTGCGCCCCTTCCGTTGTTTCATCGGAACGGTGCTTTCGGCGGGAAACTGGCCACTGGCCGGGGCCGGAATAAAAGGCACCAAAAAGGCGGCGGTAACGGCGACCGCGAAAAACGGGACAACGAGCTTCATGGCTGGGACTCCCCCTCTTGACTGGATATTGTCGCAGATCTGGAGGTGGTTGAGAATATGCACCTCGGCAAACCTCAAACTTCACGGGGCCGTGGCGATAAGGGCCAGTGAGGGAATTGATTGCATGTCATTAGACGTCCTGATCGTGGATGATTCGGCAGCCATTCGAAAGATCCTGCACAGGGTTCTGGTGCAGGCGGAATTACCTTTGGGGAAAGTGCTGGAGGCCAACGACGGCCAGGAAGCCCTCACCGCCATGGGAGCGAACGCCTTCGGGCTGATCCTCTCCGATATCAACATGCCCAACATGGACGGGATCGAGATGCTGAGCAAGATCAAAGCGAACGAGGCGTGGAAGAGCATCCCGATCATCATGATCACGACCGAAGGCAGTCAGGACAAGGTACTGCAGGCGCTGCAACTGGGCGCTTCAGGCTACGTGCGCAAGCCATTCACGCCGGACCAGATTAAAGAAAAACTTGTCGGACTGGTGTAAAAGGAGGCTCTGTGGAACCCTTAAAAAAAGAAGACATCGTGCGGATCGCGCAGGCGGCCACCGAGTCCGTATTCTCGACGATGCTGAACCTGCCGACGGAATCGCAGCCAACGCGAAGCGAAGCGGGGGACCCAGCGCCGATCGAAGGCGTGATCGCGATGGTCGGAATCGCCGGGAACTGGACCGGCATGGGACAGATCCATTGTTCCGCTGAGTTCGCCTGTTCGCTGGCAAGTGCGCTGTTGATGACCGAGTACAAATCCGTGGATGGCGACGTCCTCGACGCGGTGGCGGAAGTCGCCAACATGATTATCGGCAACATCAAGACGACTCTGGAAGAGGTTCTTGGTCCCCTGGGCTTGGGCGTACCCACAGTGATCTACGGTCGCAACTACCAGGCCCGCACGGGCAGCGTCCTCGACTGGACCGTGATCCCGTTTCACTGTGAAGGGCAGACCATGGAAGTCCGTTTCTGCCTCATGCGGACCGCAACTACCAGCCGGCCGATGATTGGGCGCCCGGAAACCGCTCTCGCTTAGCCGACGGCATAGGACTGCAGCATACAAGGTAGGGGGTCATGGCATAGAACTAGCGCCTCACGCGTAATCTATCCCTGCAAGGTATTGTAGGTAATAATACCTACATGCCGGTCCAAACTCTGGAGTGGGGTAGTCTAACCCTCCGCCCGCGGCTTGCCGCGTTGGGGGTCCAGGTGGCCGGTGTTCTCGTAATTTTGTGGAATCTTGCCCACGGGCATTCCACGGACGTGGGACTCTTCCTCGGCTACCTGACGGTCGCAACCGGGGCGGCCGCACTTCGCATCCGGCTCCCGGGCCTAAGCTCCGCGCTTTCCTTGCATTTCTTCTTTGTTCTGATTTGCATCCCGCAATTGAGCGTCGCCGAGACGATGCTGATCTCCTGTGCTGGCGCGTTGTTGCAGGCCATGGTATTCATGAAGCCGCTGCGTGGGTTCGCGGTGGCGTTTGATCTCGCCGTTGCGGCTTTGGCCACGAACGCAGCTTACTGGGTGTATTCGAGTTCGGCTCTAGGAGACGCCACCGGTCGTTCGCCGCTACGGTTGGTGGTCGCGGCCAGCGTCTTGTTCCTGGTGACGACCGCTCCCCCGGCCATCGTAGCAGCGCTAGGACAACATCGGTCCGTGCTCAAGATCTGGCGCGAGAATTTCTTCTGGACATTCCCCCACTACATCGCCGGGGGCGGCGCGGCCGGCCTGCTGAGCCTGATGAGCGATCGCACCGGTTGGGAAGCGGCGCTGCTGATCGTGCCGGTGATCTACTGGATGTTCCATTCGTATCGCTACTACGTCGACCAGTTGCAGGAAGAGCGGCGGCAGGTCCGGGAATTAGGCGGACTGCATTTCCGCACGATCGAGGCGCTGGCGCTGGCGATTGAGGGTCATGACCCTGCCAAACACGGCCATCTGCGGCGCGTGAGCATCTACGTCACGGAGGTCGGACGGCAGATGCGTCTGACCGAACCCGAGTTGCAGGCCCTGCACGCGGCGGCGATGTTGCACGACATCGGCAAGCTCGCCGTACCCGAGCATATCGTTACCAAGCCGGGCAAGCTGACCGAGGAAGAATTTGAGCGCATCAAGATCCACCCGGTGGCCGGTGCCGAGATTTTGGAACAGGTGCAGTTCCCGTATCCTGTGGCTCCTGTGGTCCGCGCGCATCACGAAAAATGGGATGGCACGGGGTATCCGGCAGGGCTGAAGGGCATCGAGATTCCTTTGGGAGCGCGAATTCTAGCGGCCGTCGACTGCTTCGATGCGTTAGTCTCGGATCGCTACCACCGGCGGGCGTTGACGCTCGATCAGGCGATGGAATATTTGCGCGCGGAATCGGGGAAAAGCTTCGATCCGGAAGTGGTTTCGATCCTGGGAATGCGGTATCGGTCGCTGGAGGACAAAGTCCGGACGGCGCAGCAGCATGAGAAATCTCGCGGCGGATCGGTGGTTGCGAACCAGATGGGGGCTCCGTTCCTCATGCGGATCGCCGCCGCGCGGCAGGAAGAACAACAATTCTTTGAGCTGGCTCGCGATCTGGGGAATTCGCTGAGCCTGGAAAAGACATTCGCAGCCTGCGCCAAGCGCCTGCAGGCGATGTGTCCCTACGATTCAATGGTCATTTTCCTGCGGCGTGACCGAGTCATCGCGCCGGAGTATGCGAGCGGAGCTTACTTGGAATTGCTGTCGTCCTTTCCTGTGACCTGGGGCGCAGGCGTCGCGGGTTTGGTGGCCGAGCAGCGCCACGCGGTCGTCAACGCAGATCCGACAGCGGAGTTAGCGGCGTGCGGAATTCCGGCGGCAGAACTGGTCTCAGCGCTAGCGGTTCCGATTGAAGGCGTGACAGAATTGCTCGGCGTGATCGCCCTCTATTCGCGATCAAAGGATCGATTCAGCGCGGACGACTTGCGGATTGTTTCCGGCGTCGCGGCACGCGCTTCAGGTGCGATCGAGAATGCGCTGCGCTATACGCAGGCCGAGCAGTCGGCCACAACAGACGTGCTTACAGGGCTGCCGAATCCACGGTCGTTATTCCTCCACTTGGATGGCGAGTTGGCACGCGCGCGACGGAATCGGGACAGTGTCACGGTGCTGGTGTGCGACCTGGATCGCTTCAAGCAACTGAACGATCTCTATGGGCACATGGAAGGCAACCGAGCGCTGAAGGCGGTTGCCCATTCGCTCAAGAAGCAATGTCGCGAGTACGATTTTGTGGCTCGGTTGGGCGGCGATGAGTTCGTTGTGGTTCTGCCGACGCATAAGGCGGAATCGGCCAAGGCGAAGATTGAGCAATTGCGGCAAGCGGTGACGGCTTCCGTCGCGGATATCGCCATGGGTGTGGGCATCAGCATCGGGCACGCGTGTTATCCGGAGGATGGTGAGGATGCCGAAGCCCTGCTCGCGTCCGCGGATCGGCGCATGTACGCGATGAAACAGCAGCGAGTCGCGCAGTCAGTCGAGTCCACCGCCCTGGAATTACAGCGGCTGAGTGCCACGCTGGGACCGCGGTCGACGATTCAGTAGATCGCGCGCTCTACCGTCCAGTAGACGGCAATACACGCAATCATGATGGACGCCGGAATCGCAATACGGCTGCGATACCAGTCCCGCTTTGAGGCGTACCAACCTACCAGAAGGAACGCCACGGCGATCACTGCGAGTTGGCCCGCTTCGACGCCAACGTTGAAGGCAATCAGCGCGGTCGCGAATTCAGAACGCGGCAAATTGAGCTCGCGCAAAGCCCCTGCAAAGCCCAACCCATGCAGCAACCCAAACGCGAAGACCAGCGCCACGCGCCACGGCTTCAGCTCTGACAGAAAGATGTTTTCGATCGCGACATACGCGATGGAGAGCGCGATGAGCGGCTCGACGATAGAGGGCGAGATGGAGACCAAGCCGTAGAGGCTGAGCCCAAGCGTGATCGAATGCGCGAGCGTGAACGCGCTGACCTGCAGCAATACAGATCGCGCGCGGCGGCTGAGGAAATAAATGCCCAGCACGAAGAGCATATGGTCGATACCATTCGGCATGATGTGCGTGAAACCAAGTTTCAGGTATCGCAATGCGCTGCCGGATTGCGGCGCGAGCTTGGCCCACACAACGGGAGCGCTGGTGTCTCCGCCCTCCAGCCATTGGGTCGCAGTCTGAGACGACTGGTTGCGGATCTCCAGCGAGTAGGTGGCGAACGTCCAACCAAAATTCCAGGTGAAGTGCCGCGCGCCAGCAGGAATCGACCCAGTCAGCCGAATGGTAGCCGCCGGAGCGGACTGCGCGTCAATAGCAGGCACGACGGAATAGGAAATGGCCGGGTGAACAGTCGCCCCATCAAATGCGACCTTCACTCTTTGTCGGAACAGTTCCTCGAACTGTGCGGGAGTAACCGGCGAACCCTGGGCCGCCGCCAGCTTTTCCTCCAGGGCAGCGGCGTCCGTGACGACTTCGATTACGTAGGTTCCCGCGTCCTTGAAGAGCGCCGAGACGCGCGTTGTCCCGATCTCATGCGCTTGCGCGGCGAGCGCGACCGCCACCAAGAGGAACAGTCGCTTCATTTCTTCACGGGGCCCAGGTCGAACGTGAGCGAGGCCCAGTAGCTGAACCAATCGGCCTCCGGCACGGTCGAAGAGACCAGATGGACCGCCTTGATCAGCCACAAGCCATCGGGATGGAGCTTGAGTCGCACGCGGCCGTCTTTATCGCTGCGGGCCGTCACTTTCTCCGACGGGTTCTTCCGGTTCAGCGCGACGACCAGCGCTCCCGCGAGCGGACGATCTTCGTAGGTGAGGACCACGGGCAGATCCTGACCAGCTTTTAGAGTGTAGGGGTTCTTCTCCGCGACCAGTTCCAGAGTGAAGCCGAGCCTGCGATCATTGGCAGCAGCGGTAGCAGGACCGACCTGCACCAGGCTCTTCGCGCAGCGCGTGAACCGTTCCCGAACTTTGCCGCCGGTCACATTGCTGACGTTGAGTCCTTCGTCTTTCAGGTACTGATTAAACTTCTCCGGCGTGAGCTCAACCGAACTCGGATTGCTGTTGTACCCGATCACGTGCAGCCCCGGAGCGGCGATCCGCATCGTCCCAGCAGGATCACCCCCGGTGCGTCCGACCACCGGCTTGCGACCTTCTGAATCCACGACGATGAACTGTTTGATGAGTGCCGGGTCGCGGGGCAGCGGATCGCCCAGCAGGTCCTGCCCGACACGAAGTTTCACACCGACCATGTCGCCGGGCTCGGGGGAGTAGTCCGCCGGCTCGATCCACATATCGTGAGCGAGCAGCCCGACCCGGCAAATCAGAATCGCAATTACTAGTCTGGGAACCGCCACTGGATTTGCACCGTCCTCATTTAAGGTACGGAGTCCCGCAGCAAACGGATTTCCGGAAGCGCGAATAGTTTGCTGGCGTGGGGCGGTGCGCTAGAATAGCAAAGAACCCTCCTAAGCGGGAGTAACTCAGTGGTAGAGTCTCAGCCTTCCAAGCTGTTGGTCGCGGGTCCGATTCCCGTCTCCCGCTCCAAATTTCAACAACTTACAAGACATCGAATTAGCCCCTTACTCCTTTTACTCCATTAAGCGGCAGACTTGGCCGCGCACTCCCCTGAAACAGCACTCTCGGGCGGGATCACCTGGGCTTCCAATCGGCTAACAGCTTCGCTCTTTTGTTCGAGATCGCTGATCGCATAAACTGCCAGACTCACCCCCAAGCCGTGACCACGTTGATCGGCTGACACCTTGTCATCGATGTTCGCCTTACGCGACAAGCTGGCATTGGTTCGACGGAGGACTTGGAAGTTTACCCACTCCAAACCGATCTTTTGCAGCCGAGGGCGAATCGCACGCTTCCAGAGATTGTTCGGTCTCAGGGGAGTACAACCCGCCTCCGAGGGAAATAGGTACGCCTCGTCGCTGGTATCGCCAAGGAACGATTTCCAGAGCACGAAATCGGTTATCGTTCCAGGCGAAAGCGCAACCACACGAGACGTTCGTTTTCCCTTGCGACCCTTTGGGGTGTCCATAGTACCGCTGTACACCCGTCGATCGATTAGAACTGAATTCGCAGCAACCTGACCCAGCGCAATCGCGAAGATCTCACCTGGCCGCATACCGTCAAAGACAGCCATGCGGAAGACGAGCCTTTCGCGAAGATCCAAAATACTGAGCGCCTGCCGCACTTCTTCCTTCTCCATCACCCGCTTCTCCCCCGACGGCTTGCACGCCGGTATAAAGAGAGCCCCCGCCGGATTGAAGTCAACGAGGCCATCACTCTGTGCCATCTTGAAGATGGCATTCAGATGCCAGCGCAAGTGCCCAACAACGCTGTCAGACAAGTGGCTAGCCAGTCCCTTCAGAAAAGCCTGCATCTGCTGTCTTTTGATGGAACTTATGTTCTCTCGCCCAAAGCTCGGCATCAAATAACGCATGATGTCCGGCTCCGATGTCGCCCTCGTAGACTCTTTCCATTTCTCCCGGCAAGCCGGAAGAAAAACATCTTCAACGTACTGCTGAAACGTGAACAGTCGTGTTGAACCTTGACCGGCAGATTCGTTGATTGGACTCAGGAGTTGCGCCAACAATGCTTCGGCCTCCCCCTTCGACACCTCCGAACACCGGCCCAACACCTTCGACCGTTTTGCCCCGCCCTCTCGCCACTGAGCCACCCAAACTTTCTGCCGGCCGTGTTTTCGAGCGCGGACACTGCCCTTCTGAAATCGCTTGCGACGCATAGAAATCCTCATCTCTGCGTCCAAAGCTTCGGAATCCTGCCATGTGGCGATCTTAGCATTGGATCTTGTTGGCTTCCATCCACCGGTCCAGCCATTCCCGTTTCACGAGTTTCCGCCTGCCCAGCGCGAAGTGAGTGAGGGGCGGGATGCCTGGCACTTTGCCCTTGAGCGCGTTGGAAACGTGAGCTTTCGAGCAGCGAAGGATCTTGGCGATCTCCGTGATCGTAAGAACTGTGTACTCCCTGTCTTGAGGTGCTGATGTCGCGTTGGGTACCGTGCGAATCTTACTGGCAAGGGAGGATGCCATAGAAACCTCCTTAACGCGCGGCTCGCGCGTCTTGAGCCTTTATAGTCGGTGAAGTCCAAGATCCAAAACGACTACGGCGTGATTCCGTCAACCTCACGCTGACGCAGCCATTCAGCTATGTCTCTGGGCCGGAACCTCACGGACGCTTCGATCTTGTAATGCGGGATTTTGTTACGGGTGGCAAATGCGTAGATTGTCTTCGGGCTAATCGCCAGCAGGGTAGCTACTTCTCGAGCGGTGAGCAGGCCCTTGGCCTGATCCAGTTGCTCAAATACGTCACCGCCTTCGGCGCGCAGATGCGAGGCTCGCATGGGGGAGGTCGCCATTTCACTTCTCCAGTTGTTCAGGGAATCGACGCCGAATCACGGCAGGTCTTATGGTGTTTTATGCGAACTCTGGATTTGTGTCAAAAGCTGTGTGCCCTCCATTTGTTTCTATCCAACAATCAACTTTGGAGTTCGCTGCTGGTCAGACTGGACCAATATCGCGAATCCATCAGTAGGCTCGATGGGACCAAATAGCCACAGCAGACGGTATAGCGAGGGGCAAGAATTATGATCCA
This sequence comes from Bryobacteraceae bacterium, assembly GCA_039926185.1. Classification (GTDB taxonomy): domain Bacteria; phylum Acidobacteriota; class Terriglobia; order Bryobacterales; family Bryobacteraceae; genus Palsa-187. The sequence continues at coordinate 60,899 of JBDSXJ010000009.1, forward strand.
AAATTCTTACCCCCTCCCTTCATAAGCGGTACGAGGTGCCAAGGCCTGTACATTTCACGGGTTCGACGCTATTTTCACCTGTTTCGCCTTAGTCAATTCGAATGGGGCCGTCGGCATCTTCGATCTAACATCGCAAAGGGCGATAGAACACCGAGGCTATGAGCGCGAAGATCAAGAGTTGGACAATTCGGGAAGCGAAGCTAGTTCTCGAGTGGGCGAGGAGGCCGGAGGTAGAGCGGCAGCCCCTGGACGAACTGGCCAGCGGCCTTTCGCGCACGCCGGGCGCAGTCCAGGAATTCCTGCGCCGCACTTTGCCTTCCGGAGAACGGCCATGGGCCGAGAAGCCTCGGTGGAGACCGGAGGAGGTTGATGCGATCCGGAATGGCTCGGATCGTGAACTGGCGCGATCACCGGCCGCAGTTCAGAAGTTTGCGCGGCGCCACTGCGTGTTGACAAAATCTGGAGCAGCTCCGCAGGAGGAGGCTGAACACTGCGTTCTCACTGTGCGGCAGGTCGCCTCGGATCTTGGCGTATCGCGCGCTACTGTCTACCGCTTTCTCCAGAGGGGCTTTCTCCGTCGGTTCAAGGGAGGCATCGCCGAAACGTCGTTCACAGACTTGCTACGGAAGCACCCGGACGCAATTCCGTACGCGAGGCTCCCTCGGGAAAACAAGGAATGGTTGGTTCTGAACGGCTACTTCGATCCATCTCTCCAGGTCAAACGACCGACCACGAACGGCTGGCTAGACTGATCTCCGTAGGTGCGAGAAGGTAGGAAGCAAATCAAAGTGCTGGCGTAGGGCTTCTAGGGGTTCCCCAATCTGATCTATGCTCGACTCTTTCAGGTTGCCCAACGGGGCAGCCTTCCTTAGATGAGGAACTAACTCTGGTTCGATTCCCATAAGGCGACAACACGTCGCGTCCGCCGCCACGGGATCGTTCGCGAATACGATGCACTTAAGCATTCGCGCGGTGCCGTGAAGTGGACCGTTGCCCTCCATCGCTTGGACACCATCGGCAATCACGTAGTGGATGGGCACCGTCGCGGCCAATTCAATGATCGAATTATCGATACCCTGCCAATGCAGAATGTTCTTGGGCCACCCGTATACAGACCCTGGCACGATCCCAAACAGATTCTTCAGACTCAACGTGACGCCAGCCCAGTGGTGCGTCTTGATCTTGGGCATCGAGATCAAAATGTCGGCGTTCAAGATCGTTTCCGGTAGCCAGAGTTCGTTGAATCCAGTCAGCCCGCTCTTTGGGACTACCCGATGCACGGAGTCGAAGTTCAGATCAACGAACAAACCTCGGCCTACAGCATTCAATTGGTTGGACAGGCCACTTTCTGAAACCAACATTTCGGAGTCGCGAACATGCCCTGGCCCCTCCGCAACGACGACCGACGCTGCCCCCGCACGGTATAAAGAATCCACCACCGCGGCAACAAGGAGCGGATTCGTGTTGATCGGCGCGGAAGGCGAGTACTCGACCAGATTCGGCTTCACCACGACCCGTTTGCCGCGAGCATTTATGCCGACTAGCCGCAGGCCGTCATCAACGATTGGGGCGCAAGCGTCGTATCGCGGACATTTCAGGATGGCAACTGCAGAACGGGTCGCCCTTTTCGGCAAGTGGTGCCTCCAACGGTCGTGCGCAGCTAGTCCGGCAGTACCGGCCAAGGCGATTCCGCTCAATGCAGATCGGCGATTCATATTGGAAACTCCCGGAAACTGAAGGGTGGATCCTCCAGCGCCAAAGCGACGAGGGCGAGGATGCGCGGCGGCAGATTCACAGCCGATGCGTCCGGCAGAATCGATTCCAGTTGTCGGTGGAGGTACCCAGTGTGCAGATCACCGTAAGCGCCAAGGGCCATGACTCCCCAAGCGAGCGAATACGCGGAGCGAGACGAAGTCAGCTTGATGAAGAGGTATTCGAGCGCCATACGAATCGGATCGTCCTGCGTTGGGGCCCGCCCACGGAGAGCCAGCAACGCCATGGAGGTGAAATCCGGGTGCGAATCCAGAGCCACTCAAATACCACGGAGTTTCCGGCATTCCAACCTCCGCCAGGACAAGCGCGGTCTAGCAACATCGCGGTTGCCCGCTCGATCCGTAGGCTTTTGAAGTGCCATGCATCGAGCGCTAGCATCGTTAGCCCCGTGGGTGCGACCCAGCTGATCGTACCCTCGACCCAAGGCCAGCCGTATTTGTCTGGGTCGAAGCGGACTTGGCGGTCGAAGAAGCGGAACTTCCACTTCCAGAGCCAATGACTTTCAGTTGGTTCGAGGGACGAGAGCCACTCCATGCCGCGGCGGGCAGCAAGTGTAGCCGCTGGGTCGCGCCGCGAACGTAGGGCAAGAACGGCGAGTGCCGTTTGAAATGCGCTTGGCGGTCCTACTCCGGGACTCGCTGTCCATGCGCCAGACGCAAGTTGCCCGCCTATGGGAGTAACTGTGTCGAATCTAAAATCGCGCAGCGCAAGAGCAACCAGCGCAGCGTCCTCGGTGCTCCGAAGGCTAGCGCCGCGGAGCCGCTTAAGGATACCGTCACGAACGGACATACAAAATACTACGCTCGAATCGCCACTGTTGAGCTTTCAACCTAAACGATTTCCTGGGATGTCCGGCAATCCTCGCGGTCGTGAGATGTCTGTGGGTATCCAGCCCACCTTTTCTCGCGGGATGTCCAACCCGTCGCAAGCGCGTGTAATGTCCTGCGTGTTCGCCTCGAACATTCCGTGGGATGTCTGAAGATGACCTGCCCACGGTTGGAATCGGCAGAGTGATTCGCAACTTCCACAACCCGACTTTAGACAGGGCGCGCGTTGTAGATGTGAGAATACCTGTGAGCCGATAACCTACTTTATCGTCTGTCAAAACAAGAAGCAGACGGACCTTCGATTCCGTTGTACGTCAATTTTCTGACGGTCTGTGAATCTGGTCGATCACCAAGACAGTCGTGTCGCGTTTTTCTTCCCTCAGCCGAAGACCAACCGAAAGGAGCGCATCAAGTATGGAAGAGTATGCGGATGCTGACCTCCGCGCCACCGCAGGCGAGACGCCATTATCGGCCGACGCGCCTCCGTTTCCTCCAGCGTTGACGTAAGGGAACGCAAAATCGAACTGCCCGATCAAACCAGTGTTGTCAATCACACGAGCGTTAACATCCGGCCTTGTTGCCAGACTTGCCGCGAAAGCCTGCATAGTTAGGCCCTTGAAAAGCCATGCTTCGTCACCCGTCTGGGACGATGCCGCTGTCCCCTGGGAGCTGGGTTTCAGCTTCGCGCCTGCGGCCTGCTGTTCCAGCACCCATACCGTTTCTTTTACGATTCCCTCGTGCGCGACGAGTCCGAAGCGTTCCCTAAAAAGGGTGAGCAGGCGAGTTGAAAGTTCTTCCTGTGTTAACTCGCCCCCACCCTCCGCTTTCGCATCGAGATCAATCGTCTCCTCAAGCCACGCCGGAGCCCCTTTGATTGTAGAGTATTTGAGGTGGAACGCCAGTCGCAACAGGAAGTCGATTCGAACATTGTGGCAGACGAAAACACCGCCTGGGAGGGTATTGCAATCGGGTGGGCGAACGCCGGGCAGGGACGGCTTAATGGACGCTACATCAAACGTAGAGGCCGCTTGGGCAACGAGTGACTGGCAGGCAACGATGCAGGCAAGAATTGCTCTCGTAAACTTCATGCCCCGAGGTTACCAGTTTTCCAGCGTCCCAATCCGGCGTTTTGTTCAATCCCTTCGCGCCTGGTCCTAGTCGCTGCCCAAAAACGGCGTTGGGGGAAGTTAGGAGCCGTGGGATGTACAGATGGTCTCCCAACCGTTGCCTGTCCACCTGTCCATCGTAGCGTTCCGTTGGATGGCGCGGGGCGTCTCACGGTCGTGAGATGACCGCGCCGTCCACGCCTACTCTCCGTGGGATGTCCGGAAGATCTCTTTTGTACCGGACTTCTCCTTACACCGAGAAGGTACACTCTCCTTGAAACTGAATCTTCGCACCACCACTTGTCGTCAGCTCCGTTGGTGGTAGCGAGCATTGGACGTAGGCTGATCCCAGATGTTCGAGACTGCCAACGACGTTGCCAAAGGACTGCGGGAAGCCGGCTATGCCGCGGACGAAGTTCTGGTCCAGACGATTTGGCTCGCCACCACAATGCAGAAGCCGATCCTCATCGAGGGTCCACCCGGCACCGGCAAGACCTACCTGGCGCAGGCATTTGCTGCTGCGGCGAAAACCGACCTGATCCGCCTCCAGTGTTTCGAGGGGATCACCGAGAAGCAGGCGATTGGGTCCTTCGATGAGTCACTCCAGCGGCTTTTCCTGGAAACACAGAGGGCGACGCTGGACAGCCAATGGGAACTGCTCCGAAATCAGCTCCACACATTGGACTTTTTCAGCCGCGGTCCACTGCTGCAAGCCGTTCTGCAAGCTCGTCCCGTGGTTCTACTTATCGACGAACTCGACAAAGTGGACCAGAAGTTTGAGGCGCTCTTGCTGGAGATCTTATCGGATTGGCAAATCACCATTCCCAAGCTCGGCACCGTCAAGGCAAAATCAATTCCCGTTGTCGTGATTACGTCGAACCAGGAACGCCGGCTTGGCGACCCCCTTCGACGGCGCAGTCTGTACAAAAGAATCGAACACCCAGATGTGCGCAAAGAGGCGGAGATTCTGGACATCCGCACTGTGGATGCGCCCATCGAGTTGAAGGCGCAAGCTGTTGGGTTCGCTCAAGCTCTGCGCGGATACAACTTGGTGAAGCCACCTTCCATCGATGAAATTGTGCAGTTTGTCCGGGCGCTGCAACTCTTGAATCGAACTGAGATCATTCCGGCGGACCGGGACGTGTTGCTGCCCTTCCTCGCTAAGACTGAGGAAGATGTGAAACGACTACTCTTGCGAGACGCCTTTGAGAGTCTGGTGGCGACGGCTTTGGAGTACCGGGACCAAGCGCTCGCGGTGATGAAAACGGCCAGCGAGAACCGGTCTAACCCATGATCCGCTTCCTCGCGGCATTGACGTTCATCGCCACCGCATGCGGCCAGACACCCGAAATGCGCCGTTGGGCGGACCACTGGTCGGATGAATTTGGCATTGAGCGGGAGTTAGTTTACGCCGTGATTGAAGTTGAATCGGCATGGAACTCGCGGGCGGTCTCTTCGGCAGGCGCAATCGGTCTGATGCAGTTAATGCCTGCGACGGCCACCACATTCCGTGTCCGCAACCGATTCGATGTCTCAGAGAATATCCGCGGCGGTGTCGCATATTTGGCGTGGCTCAGCCAGCAGTGCCGAGGGGACTGGCGCCTGGTCTTGGCCAGTTACAACGCCGGCCTTCGGAGGGTCATGACGTCGGGATTGAACTTCGCATCCCCATCCGTCCGCGCCTATGTGAACAAAGTTGCGTACCGCAGGAATCGATGGAAGAAGAGCGGGACTAAGGAATAGGAGAAGGTATGAAACGTTCCATTTTTATTCTGGCGTGGGGATTGTACGGATTGCAGGCACAGCCACAACAAGTGAAGCCAGCAATCAGCCAGTACGGCCCGAGCCGCCAGGTGAAGGTCATTCGTTTGTCACCGCGATTCGCGACGGCAATCAGAATGGCGGAGGCTATCAGCTCGGTTGTAGTCGGAGACCCCTCCAAGTTTCTGGCCGAACATTCAGAGAAGGAGCCGTCGCTTGTGCTGGTCAAGCCGGTTGTCGAGGAACTGGCCGAAACGAACTTGTTGGTCACCACAGTCAGTGGCGTTCAAGCGAGTTTTGTTTTGAGATCGGAAGGGGGCTCACCTCCTCGGGCCGTTGATTTCCTTGTCGTGTACTCACCTTCAGCCAGTTTCCTTGTGAATGAAAGTGAACAGGTCTCGGGGGTGGACGTGCCAGTGCTGCGACAACTCGAAGGGTTGACTACGGCTGTACCTCCTTCGCCCGCAGCCGTAGCGGTTGAACTCGGCGACCTGATGGAACAACTTGTAGAGAAGCAGAAACACGTCCCACTCCCGACCCTCCACGGCGAACGTGCCCCCTCACCGTCCCAAAATAGCGGCCACATAAAGGCAGGGGTCTCTGAGGTCGTCGGAGTGGGCCGAGAGGTGTGGATTTCGTTTTCCGTGGTGAACACCAGCGAGAATTCCATTGAGCTACTTCCGCCCCAAATTCAACTAGCGGCTCGAGAGACTCGTGGGATGATCATCCGCCGGAGCTATTGGAGCGCGAACGAGCAATTGCCGGCGAAAGCGTACCGGCTCACGCCGCAACATTTGGAGCCAGGAGAACGGGCGAACGGCGTGGTGGTGGTCGATCGACCCCGTTTCAAGCAGTCGAACGAGGCCCTCTTTCTTCAGATCGCGGAAAGCGGCGCTGTGGATAAGCCCGCGCTGGCGCCATTCGCATTTAGTGCATCACGGCCAAAGTAAGAAAGGATTGCGTCATGACGAACGACAAAGACAGCAACGTTGTCGGCGAGAGTATCGAGGAGCGAGTTGCGATGACAGCCGCACCGGAAGCCCTGCGGCCGGCTCCTGATACGAGCCACGAGGATGCATCCTCAGCAGGGCCAGCGGTTGAGCCGGATCGCGTTCGGCTGGCCGGGATGCTAGCGAGGTTTCGCCGATCTCCTGGTGAATCTGGACGGGAGTCGAAGACCATTGAACGGACCAGAGCATTGGTTTTGCTGGTCGGCGGAGCCGTGGCATGCCTGCTTCTGTTCTTCGCGCTGTTCACCACCGACGGTGAGTCGAGCCGCAAGGAGCGCAAGTCCAAGCCGAGCCTTGGGCGTCCGGAGGAGACTGCGTTGGCCGCAGAGAACGCCAATCGATCGCCGGTCCCACAACTCACGGTGAATCCGGCTCAAACCGAACAGTCGGGCGAATTGACGGAGGCGGATGTGCTCGGAACCATGCGGAATCGTGGGACTCCGTCCCCTGCTGGCAGCAGCGCTCCGGTACCACCGACGTCGCAGCCCAAGGATGACACCCTCGCCTCAATCAGCTTTAATGACCCAGCACTTGCAGACGCGTACCGTCGGCAGGGTTTGACGCCACCTCCGCAGCGCGCCGATGTGACGGATTGGAATGCAGCAATCAGGGAGTATCAAGAAAAGCAGAGGGCCGCGTCAGCGCCCGTGCCTCCTGCCAGTCAGATTACCCCCGCGTCGAAAGCGGATGCCAGCGACCCTTTACGAAAGTCTTCCGTAGTCTTTGTGCGAACGGGCGTGACCCCAAACCCGATCATGCGCGATGGGCTCCAAACCGCGTCTGAGGTAAAACCCTCCGTTTTTCTCCCGCAGGGGGCCGCTTTCGTGGCAAGGTTTCAGCAGGCGGTGAACTCCGCTGTCAAGACTCCAGTGGTTGCCGTTATCGAATACAACTACGAAGACGGAGGGCAGCTGCTCCTTCCTGCGGGTACGAAAGTGTACGGCGAGCTGGCTCAAGCCACTCCGCAAGGGTGGGTCACGATCAACTTCCGTGAGATCGAGTTTCCCAATGGTGATCGCCAGAAGATAAATGGATCGGCGATCAGCTTGGACCGGCAGATGATCCGCGGCGATGTCAACGGAAAGAAGACCGGCGTTAAAGTATTGACTCGCGCGCTTACGGGCATTGGGACAATCGCAGCGTACGCAGTCGGAGGACGCAGTGCGAACGGCGGAATCGATAGCTCTATTCTGCTTCGGGAGCGCCTGGCGTCGAATCTTGCGCTGGCCGGCGAACAGCAGATGGCGGCGCTCGCCTATCAACAGAACATCGTCGTCACCGTGCCTGCCCGTACACAGTTCTACTTGGTCCTGAACGAGACGTCAGGCGTCCGCGCGACAGCCGGAATCCCGGAAATAGTGAGCCGGGCCGAATCGGCAACGAGCCCAATCAGCAGTGCGCCGACGGACCGGGAGATGCAAGAGCTACTCCAAATGCGCAACGAGATGCGTGAGATGAACCGGTTGATGCAACAGAGCATGCAAACATTTCCCCAGTCTGTGCCGCAGCAGCAAGAGGAACGGTAGTTATCACAAAAGAGGTTCTGCGGTAAGTCGAACTTTTCGCGGCATTGGTACTTCCCCAATAGAGCGGTTTCAGATATTCTGAGGTTGCCCGAGGCAGAAGTACCGATGCCGCTTTTTTTCATTCCGGGGATCTTCGCGCTCGGCGGGTTAGCCCGCCGCGTAGGTGTTGGGCTTGGGATCGTGGCCGCACACCTGTGGGGAGGCTCGCGATTGCAACCTTATCAGCACGAAAGATCCGCATGGCTGCGGAGGTGCCTGATTGCTACCTCTCTGGTCTGCGCCGGGTACTTCGTCCTGAGTTGGCTCTCGCCAAGACTGGACACCATTCCTTCTCTGCTTGGTTCCTGGATCATTGTGGCGCTTCTACCCAAGCCGACTCCAAGAATTCCTCTCTTGATAGCCCGGCTGTTCGCACTAGCAACCACATCCACCTCGTTCGGTTCCATCCGGATTTGGGCGGTGATCCGATGGCCTGCGTTGCAGGTTGCAGAAGGTTTGTTTCTTGTCTGCTGGTGGGGCCTCGCGTTCGCACTGTTGGTCTGGTCATTTCTTGCGCTGCGTCGCCCGGGCAATCGCGTCGTGGCGTTGGTCACAATACCGCCCATCCAACGGCAATCCACGGGGTATTCGCAGTGGACTCCTTACCCTGAAGTTCCGAGCGCTCACGGAACATCTGTACGTTCCAATGCTCAGGCTTCCATTGAATGGAAGACCGCGACCACACGCATCAGGCTGTCTGCGGAGGTCAGAACTGAAAGGGTCAATCTGACAGTCCGCTCCAACAGCGGCCAATAGCGCCCTGTTTCAAGTCTCGCAAACTCATTTTGCGATTTTGCGATCTCGCTGTATCGTTCTCCCAGGCTCAACGCTTAAACAGAGCCCGCACCTCAAAACAAGGGAGAGAAATACGTCATGAAACAACTGTCAGGAGCAAGGCAATGGGCCGCGCTGGCTCTGGTCGCCATCTTCGCTCTGCTAACCGGAAGCCAGGCTGTCCTGGTGGCTCAGAACCTCGGCGCAGCACCTCAGACGAACGTCGCCGTTCAGGGCCAAACAGGTGCCCAGCCTGAGGGAGCGTTCCTGAACCTCGTCAACTGGATCGGCAACGTCATCGCACCGGTCTGCGCGGCGCTCGCGATCGCGGGTGGTCTGGTTAGCTACATCGCGGGCCGGGGCGTGATGCGCTACGTAGTGACGGCGCTGGGCTGCCTCGCAATTTCAGGTGTTACGCGTCTGCTCGAATTCTGGATTCAGCAAGGTGGAGGCGGCGTCTCCTAGCGCTCGACGATTGCACCTCACGTGGGTCCCCGATGGGGACCTGCGCGTCGCAAAGGGATACGAGAGACAGACCATGCCAACCCTTCTCTATGATATCAGTCGGCTCCTGCTGTTACTCGCACCTGCTGCTGCATTTGTATCGCTCCTACTCGCTGGAATCGCGCTGAGAAAAGAAGGCGGCACGGTGTTCTGGGTAGGCGGCGGGTTCTCACGTCACCTGACGTGGGCTGTCGTTTTCTTGGCCTTGGAGCCGACGCTGACCTGGTTCCAATTCTTTGGGGTTCCCGTCTACTTTCCACCGGGTTTTGCAATCCAAAGCGGATGGCTGTCGGGAATCCAGACTGACCTGTCTGCCTTCGTCAGTGCGTTCATCGTCGGGCGAATTGTACCAATCGCGGCCGCATTCTTTGTATTGCGAGCGGTACTTGATACGGCGAGCGGTAGCGGGCCGCTCGCTTCGATCCTCAGCGCAATGTTTCTGCTGGCGATTTCGAGCACACACGCACTGATCGACGCGTGGACACCTGCGGGGAATCGATTCTCCATCGCAATGGGGCTGGAGTCGATGTGGAACTACACGGCAAGCCGGATCTTCCCGATTGCGGCCGGTTTGTCGGTATGCGGTGCAATCGTGACGTTCGCGTTCAATCGCCCCGGCTACTTGCGCCTTATCGGGTGTGCCGCGGGCTTTCTGACCGTGAGCGCGTTGTGGATTCTGATCAATCGAATGATGTAACGGACGGAGCACACTTGTGGACCTTCTGACAGGACTTACAAACCTAACCAATTGGACGGCGAATGTGATTTTGCCAACACTCGCAGGCCTCTTTTTCGTGATCTCCGTGCTCCGATTGTCGCGGCAGTCGCCCTTTCAATATTCGTTGTACGCAGGCTTCGCCGCGCTGATGGCTTCTGGCATTCTGCGGGGCCTCGAACGATTCGCGGCGCAGCGCGCATGGAACGACCCCGACGCCGTCTGGATAACCCTTTTAGGACTTGTGAACTGGTCGGCAAACGTTTTCCTGCCGCTTTACGGAGTCCTGCAGATCGTGATGGGAATTCTGCACTACGGGGGCATGGGATTTCGCATCTATCCCGGAGCGCCTTGGGCGCGGCACATTCTCGCGGCGATGGCATGTTTCGGGTTGTCGGGGGTTCTACGGCTTGCGGAATACTTTGTGGCTCAAGGAACGGGAGGCGTGAGCTAAAGCCATGGCACTCGAAGTCACACCAGTTCATCGGAATCTCCATCAGCGAGTGACCTTCTTCTACCTGGAGTTCGAGGACCTGTTTGTCGTCATCGCGCTGGCGGCCGTCATGAGCATCTTAGGTCGATTCCTCGATCGCGAATTGTACGGGCTGCCGCTCAATGTCGTTCTCCAGTGGGGCGTGCCGGTGATCGCAGTTCCCATTTTGTTGTTGTTCAAGTACGGAAAGCCGCGCGGATACATTCGAGACTTACTCATCTGGTACGCCAAGCCTCACATCTACTGCGGGCTCGAAGCAGACCGCCACATTACGAAGGAGTTCCTGAAATGATGCCCCAGACTCGCTCTAAGCACGACGACATCCTGCACAAGCCTGCCCTGTGCGAACTCTTGCCAATACGAGAGTACTTGGACGGTGTCGCGGTTCAGACTGACGGAAGTGTCGTAGCTGGCTACGAACTTGCGGGGCTTAACAGCTTCTACCATGACGACGAGATACGAAATCGTTCCAAGCATTCCCTGGAAGCGCTGATTCGGTCTCTTCCCGAACGTTCGATGCGCCTGCAGATGCGCTTCGAGATCACGGAAGGACTCGGCGAGATCCGGTCGATTTATCCCCGCCTCAACCGCAATGAGAACCGAGTCCTCCAGGAAATCGACCGGCTCAGGATGGCTCGCTGGGACGAAAGCGAGGCACGGGGACACTATCTGCGTCACCTGCTCCACGCTTACTTCGTGTGGAATCCGAGGATTCACCACGAAGTGGTTGAACAGTTGCAGGGCAAGAAGAACTTCTTCAGCCTTTCTGCCGAGAAATGCATTGAGCGCGAACGGCGCGAACACGAGGATCTCCTGAGTGAATTCTCCAGCCTACTGGCTGGCGTGGAACAGACTCTCGTCGCGACTGGCATGGGCGTACGTCGACTCACAGAAGAGGAGCTGTTTCAGGAAGCCAAGCGGGCCCTGAATCCGGTGTTGAATGACCGGAGCCCACTTCGCCGCCCTGAGTATTCACTCCAATACCGAAGCGCCCGCAGCCAGATTACGAATACGAGTGTCGAGGACGAGCAAGAGAACCACATCCAAGTGGGAGGCCTGTTGTACACATTCGTCAGTCTAAAAGATCTCCCAGATGGAACCTTCCCCGGCATCTTGCGAGAGCTGATGGTGCTCGACTTTCCCATTGTGGTGAACGCCGAAATTACGATTCCCGATCAGACGAAAGTTCTGGAGCATTTCAAAGGACGTTTGCGCAGAATGCAGGCGGCCCAGCTTGATTCAAACGGGGCTTTCAAGATCAATGTGGAAGCGCAAGTGGCGCAGCGCCAGCTTCAAGATGTGCTGCAGGCGGTGATCTCGTCGTCGCTCAAAGTCTGCAACTATTCCATGATCATCGCGGTTCGGACTTCCAAGCCAATCGCCAGTAGGGCGGATCTGGAAGACGCGCGAAGAACTCTCAACGACCGCCGGCAACGAGTTATCCATGCGGTCACGCGAATGAATGGCGCGCGGGCGATTCCTGAATCACTAGCCCAGCGACGCCTGTGGGTTGGCAGCCTGCCTGGAATGAGCCAAGAGAACAAACGTGACCTAAGCTGTCTGACGCTCCACGGAGCTGACTTGTTGCCCATCGAAATGCCGTGGCACGGCACGCCGCAGTCTCCATTGATGCTTCTTGAGACGCCCTATCGTCAGTTGATTCCGTTCTCGCCGTACGATCCTTCAATCGGGGACGCCAACATGCTGTTTCTCGCCAAATCGGGGGGCGGCAAGACATTCATGGCGCAAATGTTCTTACTGATGATGGCCCGTGCAAATCCGTTGATTTCCATCGTGGAGCGTGGGGACTTGCACCGGGTCCCCAACCACCGCACGCCGGGCACCTCTGTCGACATGAGGGAGGTGCTTGCTGAGCGAGTAGCGCCATGACCAGCAACAGCACGATCGCGCGCGTCCGATGGGTAGTCAGGAGTCTAAGCAAACCTTCACCGGGCGCATTACCGACAGTATGTGCGCCCGGGGAGATCATTCCGGGATTCCTCATGCAAAACTTCTCGATGCCTGGAAAATATTGATCCATGCCTGCGAGCGTGTCGTCGAGCTGGAATCAGATTTTTACTGGCCCAAGCAGTCTCTCGATCTTTGTAAGCTCTTGATGCAAGTGCATGGGATATCGGAGCCAAACTCGTTAGACTGAAATACTCCAATGACTGGAATCCACCCCTAACCAGGTCATTAGTGGGCCTCTGGTTATCCACATTTCTGGCTTGACAGCACCCGACGGGGAATTATCATGAAGTACGTAATGAGCCGTAATTTCGATATCCATGGAAGGCAACACTCCGCAGTAAGACAGGGTAACATGTCAATGGTCCCGGTCACGGAAGAGGTGCTCCGCATCTTAGCGCTATTACCAATTCCGACGATCTGGTGGGACGGGGAGGCACCCCGCGCCCACCGAATGGCGGAACAGTCTGAGCAGCCCTGTCTTACCAGAGCGCTGGTCGTTGCATGCCAACACATTCAGACGTTGGAAGCAAGAATCGAAGAACTTCAGGGATACGTTCATTCGAAGTAGCCGGTAAGGATGAACGCTTGGTCTTTGAGAATCAGCCCTAGAACGCGTTCATGCAAGTCTTCCTTGGCACAAAACAACGAGACGGCTCCGTCGTCTCAATCCCCGGAGACGTGCGACGCAAGCACGTCGCTGTTTTTGGCAAGTCTGGAGTCGGCAAAACCACGCTCATGCGGAACATGATCGTCGCCGATCTTTACAACGGCAATGGCGTCACAGTCATCGACCCCCACGGCTCGCTCATTGAAGACATTCTGGAATCCATTCCTCGCAGCCGGACCAACGATGTAATCTATTTTGACCCGTCGCTCCCCGACTCGGTCATCGGGCTAAATGTGCTGCAAGCGGTTGGACAGCAACAGCGTTCGCTGGTAGTGTCGTCCATCATCAGCATTCTTCGGAATCTCTATCCGCATAACTGGGGACCTCGGACTGAATACATCCTTGAGCATTGCGTCTATGCCCTTTTGGAACAGAAGCAGGCGGTTAGTTTAGCGGCTTTGCCGCGACTGCTGGTCGATCCGGTCTACCGTCGCGGCATTCTCAAGAACGTTTCCGATCCGGCGATCCGAGCATTCTTCGTCTTCTACGAACAACAGAACGACCGCCTGCGGGAAGAATCAATAGCGCCTCTGCTCAATAAGGTGTCAAAGTTCGTGACCAATCCCCTACTGCGCGCTGTGATCGGCCAAGTGACATCGAGCTTCGATTTCCGCTGGCTCATGGATTCCGGAAAGATTTTGCTGTGCAACCTATCGAAGGGCGCGTTGGGAGAGGATGTCAGTTCCCTTCTGGGATCGCTTGTCGTCACCAAGCTCGCCCTCTCCTCCCTATCACGGCAAGACACCCCAGAATCCGAGCGTAGGCCACATTTTCTATACATAGATGAGGTGCAGAATTTCACGCACGGAATGGCCCTGCCCACAATTCTCAGCGAGGCTCGAAAATACGCGCTGGGTTTGACCATCGCGACGCAAACGCTAGCTCAGCTGCCGGAGGAATCGATAGCGGCTGTATTTGGAAACTGCGCCACAATCGCATCGTTCCGCGTGAGCGCGAACGACGCCAAGGAATTAGTGAGAGAGTTTGCCGCAAGCGGCGAAGGTCCCCGACTAGCGGACCAGGCGTATGACCTAATCCTGCCGGTTCCAGAACTCCAGAACCTCCCGGACTACCAGCTGTACGTGAGAACGCTCATGGACCGGCAACCACAAGAGCCATTTTTGGTAAAAGCCTTTCCAGCGCTGCACCCGGAGGGTGGAGCAAGAGTTGCCGGTGATGTGATTCGAACTAGCCGTGAGCGTTTTTGCCGCGATCGAAAAGGCGTTGAAGGGGCGCTTCAAAGATTTTTGGCGGCTTAGCGGCAGGGAGTCAGCTGTCGGAGATCAAGCTCACTCAAGAAGTGCTTCCAGACGTGTTAGGAGCTCCGAACCGGAAGTATTTAGTGCGCCAGCCAAACTCATAATCGCCCGCAGCGACGGACTTTTCCGGCCGCGCTCCAGTTGGCTGATGTATGTGGAGTGGTAGCCGCTCTTGAAGGCGAGATCTTCCTGCGTCACGCCCTTCTTCTGGCGGAGTTCCCGGAGAACCTCGCCAAAACAATCCTCCGGTGTCTTTAGCGCTGCACCCCGACCACGACGCTCTTGCATAGGCAGACTAATGCTGCTACGATTGACACTATAGTACCAGAGACTATAGTCTAAACGCAGCGATTGGAGGTCGAACCATGAACCGTTGCTTCTGTCAAACTGGCGGTGGAGGCGGAGTCGGCGGCTAGGTTCCTCAGGACCACCCACTCCCCTCTCGCGCTTCTCTGCCCGGTACTATCTCTTCGGACACGCTCCGGAATACCCATCTTTAGAAATTAATTGAGTCATCCACATGACGCGGTTGTGTGGCCGCTCCTCTTTCATGGATTCATTCAATAATTCATTGAAGGCCTGGGCAGCAATGCTCGGAGCCATCGTCGCTTTCTTTGCCCTTATCCAATCCCGCAGTTGGCTCACTGCCATCAGTGCCCTCTTCGTCATGGTTTCGATCCTTGCGCTCGCCTATGCCAGAAAGAAGCGCTTGCTGGTAAAGTCCGCAGCAATCAAGGTGGATGGCCGCAGTTTAGATTCGCTGAACGTTGCGAATCTGAGACGCCGGGTTAATCGTAGCCTGATAGTTCAAGAAGCACATCAAGTGGCAATCGTTGAGGGTGAAGATCTGACGATGACCTGGCAATACAGCGGATACTGTCGAGCTAAACGGGAGACCGTCATCGAGTTCAGCATCGACACCGACGCCAACATCCCGTTTGACGAACTGGCGTGCTTCGCCTATGACTTGAGAAACGATCCCCAGAAGCAGCATAAGATTCGGCCACTGCTCATCGGTAGTGACGGGATTTCGAAAAAACTTGCGGTTCCATTCCTTGAGCCCCTGAACGCCCAGGAACCCTTCCATGTTCTGCTGACCTGCAAACTCCCGGGCTGCATGAAGTCCGGTGTCGATTACTATACCTCCACCATGTCTCTAGCCCAGCGTCGCGTACGGCACTACACTGTGGGCCTCATCTTCGTTGGCGTTCGGCCCAACTGGTTGCGCGTCTATTCCTGTGATGCCGCTGGCCGCACGAGCCTGTTGAAGGATTTGCAGCCTCTTCCCGAGGCCAACGGAGCCGTCAAATACGTGGACGTCGAGGCAGACGTAAATGCCCGGTCAGCTAGGATCTATGTATTTCAACGCGATGGTCTTCAGCGCACACCCGAGAGTGCTCAGCGGGGTGCCCGCGTAGCGCAAATCCAAAAATAGCGACTATCGGGCATCCGGATTGGGCGGGTCTACTACATGGATCTGGCAGTCCCCACTGAATTCCGCTCATCCGAGGTTTCGGCAAGCTCGAAAGAAAAAGCCCCGCTTTATGCGGGGCTGTTCGTTTGAAACGGCCATGTCATCCTGCAGTAGCTTGAAGAAATCCGGCCAGTTTGCCGGTCGCTCGATACTGCGGAATCGGATCGAGTCCCTTAAAGGCGGAGGTAAAGGCGTTTGAAAGGCTCCACATCGTGCGGGGCTCAAACTCCTCATGTTGTGGGTTGAAATACAAGTCATGCACGGAACGTGCCAAGTGCCGTGGCACTTCCAGTCGCCCTTCAATGAACGCCTGATAGATTACGAGCCGTGCGGTTACGTCTGAGAGCTGGGAATTGCGCCAGCGGTCAACCGCTTCCACCATCGGTTTGAAATTACGCTGCATCCCATCGACCCCGATCGCGAGTGCGTTGTGGAGCGAGAAATTCTTGCTATGCTTTGCGAGCACTGGCGAGAAGTCTCCGGAAAATGCCAAGTTCTCGCATACGAACACCCGATAGCCCACGGTCACCGCCAGGCGGAACGACTTGTCGTGAGAATTTCGTACACCCAATGCGAATCGGGCCCCATGCATTCCTTGATCGAGTTCCATGACCCCGAACATCTTCATCCCGTCCTTCGAGACCGCATATTCCTCTCCGACAACCGCGATGTGGCGGAAACCTAGAGTTTCTATCAGCGCGTTCACCGCATCGATATGCGGCACTGGCTTGTGGGTCGCCGTTCCGAGCGGGGTCGGCACCAAAGTCAGCTGCTCACGAGTCAACTTGCCGTTGCTTGCAATGAGAACTGTATCGTTCATAGTCCTGAGTCTCCTTACTGCGTTGAAATAAATGAACTTCTACGCGAAAGAATACTCAGCCCAAGCGATCTGTCAAGTCTGGGGTCCCGGACGATCCTCTCCGGCTACTTGTCGAAAGGCGCTGGACAGGACGTGGGTTCTGTTCTGAGATCCCCCACAAACCTTGTGCTCGCTCCCCTATTTCGCCAGTACTCCCCGAAGACGCCGGCAGCCTGAAGAGTGCTGGGTTTTCAAAAGTAGTGTACGGTTTGCCGACCCTCCGGGAGTTACAGCTAAGCGCGGTGGCGGTTTGCGAGATCCTACGAGGCCGAACAGACGGGAATGGTGAGGAACGGAATCGTCGTCTTCGCGATTTGAGAATAGCAGATCATCAATCAAAAAGTCTAAGGCTTAGAAAACAAGCAAGATATAGGCGAGAAAAATCATCTTTTCAACTGGTTTACGGCTTTCTACTCGGGTACGCTTGTCTCATGAACTCGACTGTCGTACCCCAATTCGACCGCTCACGAGGGTTTTGATGGTCCCGGAAGAAAAGCGTGCCGCAGTTTTCCAGGGCCTGCGTGAGGCTTTCGGCACGACAGTTATCGACGACACTCGCGCGATAACTAAAGGTCTCAGCACGGATCTCGTGTTCCGCATTGTCGTGCGTGGATCTCCCTTTCTATTGAAGATTGTGACGCGTATGAATGAATTTGCCGACCCTGCGCGTACGTTCAAATGTATGAAGGCCGCGGCCGGGGCGGGTATTGCGCCACGGGTCTGGTACGCGAACGCGGAGGATGGGGTTTCGATCATAGACTTCGTCGATGAGAAGCCATTTCCGGCAACGCAGGCCCTCATACAGCTTCCCCGAATTCTGAGCAAGCTCCACGCGCTGCCGGCGTTCCCGAAAACATTTAACTACGTCACTGCGCACAATGGTTTCATCTGGCGGTTTCGTGGAGCAGGCCTTGCGCCGAGAGCAGAAATCGATGAGGTGTTTTCAAGATACGAACAGGTGTGCGCCGTTTATCCACGTCTCGATAGGGATTTAGTTCCGTGCCACATGGACCTCAAGCCGGAGAACATCTTGTTCGATGGCCAGCGCGTGTGGCTTGTGGACTGGATGGCTGCCTTCATGAACGACCGCTACTTCGATCTCGCTGTCGCCGCAAACTTCCTCGCGGCTAGCGACGAGGACGAATCCACCTACCTTAAGCAGTATTTTGGCCAACAGCCGGATCGATACCAACTCGCAAGATTCTTCTTGATGCGTCAGGTGGTACACATGTTCTATGCCACGGTTTTCCTGATGTTGGGATCAGCGGGCAAGCCGATAGACCGAAGTGACACTTTGCCCTCCTTCCGCGACTTTCATCAGCGAATCTGGGCGGGCGAGTTCAACTTGGCTGACGACGAGCTGAAGATCGTATATGGCAACGTCCATTGGGAACAGCTCGTCCGAAATACGCGGCAGACAGATTTTGACGAAGCGCTCGACATTGTCTCAGGACCAAATATGGCCATGGAAGATGTGCAGCTACTCTTGCCGAGTGCTCCCTAACACGGAACGAACTGCCGAGTGAAGGTTTTACAATTGTGCCCGGAAGACGGGCAACCCGGAAGTTATCTCTCGTTCGGTCCCAAGAAACGTCGGTTAGGGGAATTGGTGTGACGTCACCGGGCGGTCACATCACACTGCAAGTCCGGAAGTTGAGTCGCATCGACTCAGGCGAGGAAAGAAGATGGGAGGATAGAGGCGCAGCTGTCGCGGGATTGCGAATACGTGAATGGCCATTAAGGGCGCGGCTTGGCGGAGGAATGGATGGGCCGGGCGCTCAGAACCCGCTCCCGAACAGGCGTGTCCGGGGAAGGCCTAGAGCGATATTTCGGTTCTGAGAGCAAGCCGCCCGTAGTCGTCGCGGCTCCAGATTGCGTACATGATTGGGCAGGCGGGTTCGTTACCCGTGGCCAAGGCGGCGAGCCGACTTTTGAGATCGGCTTGGGCCGCTTCCCGAGCCTCATTCAATGAGCCAACTATATCCACCGGAGCGTAGCCGTCGTCGAACTCGGCAATCAGCATGGCCATACCAAGGTCGCGAGTTTGTTCCAGGGCTGTCATTGTGGTGTCCTCGAACACATTAATCGCTCTGCTTCAATTCGAGCATCTTCAATTGACCCGTCCCATCGAGCGATCGAGCCATCCAAGCACTTCGCGCGAAAGATCTTCCTTACGTTGGGCAATGTCGTGCGGCGTATCGAAAACCAGACGGCGCTTTTCATTGACCGGAGTACCCAGTAAACGGTAAAGCGGTTCCTGCGAACGCTCTGGAGAAAACGTGAAGTCATACCGGCCGTTGATCATCAGCACAGGAGCCTTGATGCGGGGTGCGAAATCCACTTGATCCCGCCCGTGCGGCGCAGGGCCCAGGAACATTCCGCCGTCCAAAAACACGATTGTGCGGAAGCGCTGTTCGAGCGCCGTCGCGAACACCCCATAGGCCGTGCCCATGCTCACGCCAAGGTAACCAATTCTTGAGCGGTCCATTTCCGGCCGAGTGACCAGGTAGTCGACGGTTCGTCGCACTTCTTTCGTCCACCGGATCACCAGATTCAAGTCGTCCACCGAACCTGGCAGTATTCGCTGCCGTTTTCGTTCATACGTGTTGGAGTACACCGGATACACCAGCGCTCGTCCACTCTTGATCACGTAGTCAACAAAGTCCATGTCTCCAAGCCGCCGACTATCTGTCAGGAATTCAACTCGGGCGCTCGGAAAAAATACGACCGATTGGTATGGCTCCCGAAAGTTCTTGGGCCGAAACACATGGATATCAAAGCGTTCTCCGTCGTATCCCGCGTCGATGTTGATCTTTTCCTCGGTCCACTCTGGCGTCTCCTCTACCAATCCCGCCGACTTCGCCGTCAGAGGCTTGGCGTCGTACGCGTAGATAGTCGTCCTATAGAGGTCGAATACGGAATCCGACACCGGCTTTGCCGTTGTGAAGTCCCGTAGTTGGAGTTTCAGAGGTGCTGTGGCGTCGGCCGACAGCGGTTGCTCATTGTGCACGGTGCGGAATCCATTTTGTGCAGAGCGGTCGAACGGCAGTAACGTTTCTGGATCGGTAGCCTGATACACCTGCGTTCCCCACGCTCCACCCAGGATGAATCGTTTATCGTCAATCGCGGTTGCTGTCCATTCACGAACGTTGCCCACCACATCGTAGGTGCCCCACGGTCCCAGGGACGGCAGCGAACCCACAGGGATTGCACCCTTGCCATTGAAATTACTCTCTTGGACCGCGGCCCACCCCATATCCGGCGGTGCTGTGCGATACCACTGCGAGATTACCGGCAGGCTCCTCCCGGCATAGCGTGCGTAAGCGGCAGCCTCATACCAACTGACACCCGACACGGGATAATTCTCTTGGCCCAGAGGGTAGTGCCCGGCTTCCCACGTGGATGGACCCGGTGTCCCCGTGGCATCGCTAAACAGTGCCATGGCCTCGACCCAGGTTAGCTCTTTACCATCCTTGGTAAGTGTTTCTCGCCAGTATTCCCGTTTGCGATAGCCACCCTGATCCACAAACTCTTGATATTTCCGATTTGTGACCTCGAACTGGTCGATATCGAAAGGCGGGAGGGTTGCACGCACCCACCCGACGAAGTCAATAAGGTCGGCAAAGTCTCCACCTGGCACGCGGACTGTTCCATCTCTCTTCAACCGTTCCACAGAACTTGCGAGTGGCAACATCATGTTGGCGCGCGGAGCGGTCACGAAGGTGAACTCGCCAACGTCTGATTTAGAAACCCGCCAGCGCATGGTGCCCTTCGGTAACCGGACCGGCTTTATGGGTGTCATCCCCAAAGTGATCCATTCGCCGGGTTGATAGTAGTCTTGCACTTGGATCGTAGTCCCCAAAGCATCGGATGCAGGACTTGCGAACGTAGTATTCTCGTCGGCCCAATCGGTCAGCTTTTGGTTCGCAGGAAGAATCTTCTCGCCCCGCTCCCAAAGGAGCAGTGCGGCTAGGGGGCGCGAGTTGAATAGGCGCTGAATCTCCGGCAACGCTTCCTTGCTAGCCCAAACCCTGTCTTGGTCGGCTCGGTACCACCACACCGAGCCAGCAATGAGAGCAATCAACGCTCCGATCCCGGCTGCGGCATATGCGGGACGAACGGTGGGCTTGGCGGACAGCCTATCCAACATTCCCTCCAGACTCCGTGCAACCTCGCTTGCGGAACCGGGCCGCTCGGCCGGACTCTTCGCGCGCAAGCGCGTGAGCATCCGGGCCAGTTCGGGCGGATATTTCTGTTCCTTCAGATTTGTCGCGGTCACGGCCCACGATCCCTTCGCGAGATGTTGATTGGAAAGCATCTCCGCGAGAACCATGCCCAACGCGAACAAGTCGGTTGCGGGCACGGTATCACGCCCCGCGAGTTGCTCAGGAGCCATATACGCCGGTGTACCGGCCATAACCTGGCTCCCCGTGCCTGTATGAGAAGCGTCCTGCATCTTGGCGATCCCGAAATCCAGAACCTTTACACCGTGCTTCGTTAACATGATGTTGGAGGGCTTCAGATCGCTGTGTACGATGCCATGCGCATGCGCTTCGGCCAAGGCCCACGCAATCTGCGCGCCGTACTCGATCACCTCACTCATCGGGAGCCTGCTCTGTTTGAGTCGAGCCGCTAGCGTCTCGCCTTCGACCAGTTCCATCACCAGGTAGGAGGGCCCAACGTCGTAGAGCGTACAAATGTGCGGATGATTCAGTGCGGAAATGGCGCGCGCTTCATCCTCGGATCGGCTACTGAAACGCGCGTTGGACACCTTGATTGCGACGCGGCGCTCTAAGCGTGTGTCGCGTGCGCGAAAGACTTCCCCCATGCCTCCCGCGCCCAGCCGACCCTCGATTTCGTAGGGTCCCAATCGCATACCTGACACCAACAGAGTCTTCGTTTCGTCAGGCACGCTCTCCCACGCGGGATGGTCCAGCAAGGAGCTTGTTTGCGTGAGAAGGCGCTCGATTTCCCGGCGCAGTTCCGGATCCGTTTGCTCCAATAATGCAGCACGCTCTTTCGGGTCGCACGCGATAGCGGCGTGATACAGATTCTCGATCTTCGCCAAGTCCATAGTCGCCCTCCCCACGGCCAATTCCTGACCTCGGGGGCCGCGAGGTTTCCATTAGTATAGGCCCGGTTTGTTGAAAGCTGAACCCCGGAGCATCCCACTCCTCCGATGCGCGATGGATGCGCCGGGGTCTGGATTGCGCGGGCGCAGCTAGTCAACCGTGATTCGAGTTGCCGTCACCGTTCCCTCGAAATGAGCGACCGCATTGCCAGAGACGTCATAGTGGTCGAGGGTGAAGGTGCCGCTGAATGTGTCTCCGCTCCTGCCCACTTGGACGTCCATTTTGATGTTGTCCGTTCCATCCGGCATCAGGCCACTGGGTAACCACGCCAAGGCGAAATGGTTGAGCTTGTAGCTACGTGGACCGGTCTTCTCCCACACGCCCATGCAGAAGCTACCGGTGATAGGCGGCCGGCCGGAGTTCAAGAGCTCGGTTCCGTCGTCGTGCCACGTCTGATAGCCTGCGTCAATGGTGTTGCCCCCCGCCATTAACGCGATTTTCCAGAGTCCCACGATCGAGTTGTTGCGTGCGTTGCCTCTAAAAGTCGCTTCTTTCTGCGCCGCGCTCCTCGCCAGATCCTGGAATGGCAGAGGGCCTGACGACCTGTCAGGCGAACCACACCCCGCCTGTACGGAACCGGACATTGATATGACCCCAACTACGAAAACAGCAGTGGTCACGATAGATCTGAGTTGCATCACGTTCTCCTTCTGATCGGCGGCCACTTGGTGCTGGCCAGCCTGTCTCATATTGGTTGGCGCAGAAACAGAGAGAGAACTGTCAGGAGACTAAGATATTTTTGAGGGAGGGTGAATCTCAGCCAGCAGCCAGGCCCGGGCAAACTTCCAGTCCCGCATCACGGTTTCCTCGCTGATTTTCAGGACCTCGGCAGTCTCTTGGACACTGAGGCCGCCAAAGAAGCGCAATTCCACCACAGTGGCTTTCCGCTCATTCATCGCAGAGAGCGCTGTCAGCGCGTCATCCAAGGCCACAAGCTCTCGGTCCCGCCCGCTGGCAATGTCCATGGCTTGATCCAGATCCAGATGGAAAGGCCGCCCCCCGCGCTACACCGTCAGAGGGTTTGGTCCGTCTAGCTGTTTGTACCCGAAAACGATCACGGGAGTATTGTCGAGCGTCGCCGTGCGCAAATAAGAAAATTCATAGCGGACGATATTCGCCGGAGCGAACAATAGCAGTAACGGGCCGAAGTCGGTCACCGCGCCGACCAACCCGTGCTGCTGGAATTGCAACAGGAGTTCCCGCTTGCGGGAATCGTCGTTCGCGAGAATGGCGCGGACCAGATCTTCGGTTCCCTTATTCTTCACCGGCTTTCCGTCCACCGAGGTGACCTGCCTCAGTTCGTGCAGCGAATGATCAGACGCGAACAGGGTGAAGCCGTAGTCTGAGACGATTTGCCGCGTTTGCCATTCCGGCTGGCTGGCGGCGGTCGCGGCTTTACCCACTCGAATCCGAAACTTTGCGGGTGGCTTTAGGGCGCGCTGTACCAGCGTCTCCGTCCCCAGAACTTCGGGCGCGATCCGTTGAAACGCGGCGGCCTCCTCTGCCAAACGGCTTCCGAGCCGCTGGGTGCGCTCATCCCCCCGGACCAGACCGGAGACCAGCAAAAGCAAAATGGCCGTTCGCCCCATACTCTTACGTTATACTGAAATCGCTAGCATGCGATTCTCGGTTGACGCGCACGCGATTGGCTGTCACCTGACGGGGAATGAAGTCTATATCCGCAACCTCCTCAAGGAGTTTGCTCGCCTCGACCAGGACAGTGAGATCGTCGCCTATATCTCGAAACCGCGCGCCCCGGAATACATACCGGAGCGGTTTGAGACCCGCTGGGTTTCCGAAAATCCCTACAAGCGCCTCGCCTGGGACCTCCCTAAGCACCTGAATCAGGACCGCCCGGACCTACTCCATGTGCAGTACACAGGTCCTCTGCGCACTTCGGTGCCTTTGGTCGTCACCATTCATGACGTGAGTTATTTGGAATTGCCGGAATATTTTACGAAGTTCCGCGCGGTGCAGCTGCGGCTCACCGTCAAGCGCACGGTGGAACGTGCGGCGAAGATTCTTACGCCCAGCGAGTTTTCCAAGAGCGCGATTGTGCGACATTACGGGATCGACGATGACCGGGTGGTGGTGGTCCCGAACGCGGTTTCGGGGCGCTTCCGCCCTGTGGACCGCAGCGTCGCGCGCAAGGCGGTGGAAGAGCGATTGGGTGTTAAGGGACCGTTCGTTCTCACCATCGGCGACTTGCAACCGCGCAAGAATCACCTGGGGCTGTTGAAGGCCTTTGAAGACGTGATGCGCGCCAATCCAAAATTGAAGCACCAGTTGGTCTTCGTGGGCAAGGAGACTTGGTATTCGGCGAAATTACACCAGGCAGTGGCCGCATCCAAGGTCGCCGATCGCGTGCACTTCGCGGGTTTCGTGGATGATGCGGATCTGGTGAATTTCTACGGCGCCTGCGAGCTGTTCGTCTACCCGAGCTTTTACGAAGGCTTCGGCTTGCCCATCCTGGAAGCCATGGCGTGTGGACGCGCGGTCGCCTGTTCCAACTCAACTGCCATGCCGGAAGTTGCGGACTCCGCCGGCTTGCTGTTCGATCCAAACAATACCGGCGAAATCGCTCGTGCAATGGGCGACATTCTGCTGGATCCTGAATTGCGAGCGCGGTTGGAGCGGCTCGGCCAGCAACATGCGGCGAGCTTCAGTTGGCAGAAATCGGCGGCAAAGACTTTGAATGCTTATTACGATGTCGCCGGCGTAACGCGGCGCCTGGATGTCGGAGTGAAGGCGGGTGTGGCATGAAACGTTTGCTCACATGGACGATGATTTTGGGCTCCGTCGCCAGCGCGGAAACACTGCACTACAGCATCAATTGGCAAAGCGGACTGAATTTGGGCGAAGCGACGCTGGGTGCGAGCAAGAACTCGGCTTCGGGTACGGATGACACTTGGGATTTTAGTTTGATCCTGGATGCGGCGGTTCCGGGATTCACCATCCGCGACGAATACAAGTCGAATGCGGATGCGAAGTTCTGCTCGTCGCTGCTGGAAAAGAAGGTCACGCGCGGATCGCGCAAGAGTAGCGAGAAGGATACGTTCGATCAGGCACGTAAAAGCATCCAGCGCGAAACCAGCGGCGGCGGCAAGAGTGAGATGCAGGCCTCCAGCGATTGCGCTCGCGATGCACTCGCGTTTTTGCAGTTTGCGCGGCAGGAACTATCGCAAGGCCGACTCGCAGCGAATCAGTCGGTGTACCTGGGAGGGAAATACGACCTCCAACTGACTTACACCGGCACTGAATCCCTGAAGCAGGAAAAAGGCACAGTCGATACCGACAAGGTTCGCGTAAGCCTGCATGGAGCCAAGTCCGACGCCACCTTCGAGATCTATTTTGCGCGCGATGAAGTGCGCACGCCGTTGATGGCGCGTTTGCCCCTGGCCCTGGGAACGTTCACGGTGGAGTTGCAGCCGTAAGCGCCTCTCATGCGCATCGCGTTTTTCTCGCCCCTGCCGCCCGCGCGTAGCGGGATCGCAGACTACTCAGAAACACTGCTGTCGCACCTTCGCGGGGTTGCCGACGTCGAGACCTTTACCGACGCCGCAGACCCTTCGAGCCACGACATCGCGATTTACCAACTGGGGAACAATCCGTTTCATACCTTCGCCTACGAAGCGGCGATGCGCCACCCTGGCATCGTGGTCCTGCACGAGGCCAACCTGCATCACCTTGTCGCGGACCTGACCATCAAACGCGGAAATTGGGACGCATACTTACGCGAGGTCGAGATCGATGGCGGGGCGGACGCGCTCGCCTATGCCAGGCGCTACGTGCAGCCGCAGCGTCGCGGTCCGGACTACGAATTGCCGCTGCTCAAGAGCGTGCTGCAGCGCGCGAGGGCTGTCATTGTTCACAGCGAGACCGTAGCAGATGCCGTACGCGGACGCGGCTTCACCGGCCCAATCGCGAAGATCCCGCACGGAGCTTGGACTGTCGACCACGACGGTTCGGCGTATCGAGCCAAGCTTGGCTTAAAACCAGAAACGCCTCTGTTCGGCATCTTTGGATTTCTGAAGCCTTACAAGCGCATCGCGGAGTCTTTGCGAGCGTTTCAACGCGTGGTCGCGGAGCATCCCGAGGCGCGTTTGATTCTTGTCGGTGAGGCGCACCCGGAGTTGAAGCTACAACTCAGTTCGCAAGTCCGCCACATCGACTACGCACCGATCGAGGACTTCAACGGCTACCTCGCGGCCTGCGACGCGATCCTGAATTTGCGCTACCCGACCGTTGGAGAGACATCGGGGACGCTGCTCCGTTCGCTCGGCATGGGCAAACCAGTGCTGGTGAGTGAGATCGGCGCATTCCGCGAGTATCCCGACGATATTTGCTTGAAAGTGCCCGTCGATGCGAGCGAAGAAGAACACATCTACGAATACCTGAAGCTGCTGATTGAGCGTCCGGAAGTCGGACGGGCGTTGGGCCAGCGAGCGCGGGCCTGGGTGGAACGCGAATGCAGTTGGGAATCGGTCGCGCAGCGCTACGCGACATTCGCGAAGCATGTGGTCGAAGGCACCGTTCCACAAGAACCCAGGCCTGCACCGGTCGACGTGCCCGAGGGATACATTCTGTCGTGGACGAAAGAAGAAGACGGCTCGCGCAAATACGCCAAGACGCATTCGACGCGGCTGAAGAAGACGCTTGATATCACGCCTCCGGGTGGACCCAACGATCGCGCGCTGGAGATGGGCGCGTACCTGCAAATTACGCCCGCCCTGCGCAGCAAGCTCGGCTACGGTGACGTGCGCGGTTGCTACTTCGGACAGCTTGGCAAGACCGACCAGCGCAGCGTTGTCTCGGAAGACGGCGAAGAATTCGCCTGCGAGATCGACCACTTCGACGCCGAGCGCGATCGCTTCCCCTACGACGACGGCTCCTTCGCCACCGTGTTGTGTTGCGAACTCGTCGAGCATCTGCCTACCGACCCGATGCACATGATGAGCGAGATCCACCGCATCCTGCGTCCCGGAGGGCATCTGGTGCTCACCACGCCGAACGTCGCGTCGCTGCGCGCGGTCGCGGGCATCCTGCAGGGCTTCCATCCGATGCTGTTCCCCGCGTACATCAAGCCGAACCCCGGCGGCGATCCCGACCCTCGCCACGCGCGCGAGTACACGCCGAACGAAATGAAGCTGCTGTTCGAGAATTCCGGCTTCGAGGTCACCCTGCTCGACACCGGGCCGTTCCTCGAAGAACCCACGCCTGAACTCGGCTGGGTCGACCATCTGCTGGAGTTCTACATGCTCACACAGCAACATCGCGGCGACGGGATCTACGTTGTCGGACGCAAGACGGGTCCAGTGCGCGAACGCTATCCTAGCTGGCTGTACCAGTAACTATGGCGACACTGCGCGCAGTTACGGCGGAAACAGAAGGCCGCTCGATTCGTGTGCGCTTTGAAGGCGGCACCGGCGTGATCGGTTGGCAGCTCTTCGATCCCACGACGGGCGCGTTCCTCTATGAAGGCGACGGGAATATCGTAACGCTGCCCGAGGAAGAGGGCCCCTACCGCGTACAAGTCGGCCCGGTCGCGGATCGTGGACGCTTCATCGCCATCGACGCCTCTGTTGCACGGAACGCGGTCGAGATCGGCACCCCGAGGGTCGTTACCGCATCTGGCGAACGATGGTCGAATACTCTGCGGGCACTCCCCAAAGCGATCACCCTGCCCTGCTCTAGTTTGTGGACCAATCGCCGGCTGATCGGTTCCATGGTGCAGCGAGACATTCTCGCGCGCTATCGCGGCAGCTTCGGTGGAGTCTTGTGGACCTTCCTCACACCTTTACTCCTGATGGCGACCTACTTTTTCGTCTTCGGCATTGTTCTAAAAACCCGTTTCTCAGCCGACTCCAGCACCCTGGGCTACGTGTTTTACTTCCTGGCCGGAATGCTCCCGTGGCTCGCGTTTCAAGAGGCCGTCGGTCGCTCGCCGTCGGTGATTCTGGAATACCGGACGTTCGTCAAAAAGCTCGTATTCCCGCTGGACACGCTGCCCATGAATCTGGTGCTCGCAGGCTTGGTCACCGAAGCCTTCGGCATCGCGATCTTCGTCTGCGGCTTGTTTATCGGACGCAATGGAATCCCAGCGTCCATCCTTTGGCTGCCGGTCTTGTTGGTCCCGCAAGTCTTGCTCACCGTCGGTATCAGCTGGATCCTCGCCGCCACAGGAGTGTTCGTCCGCGACCTCGGGCAGGTCATCGGTTTCCTACTCACGTTGCTCTTTTTCCTGACCCCGATCTGCTACGAAGAACGCACGGACCTGCCTACGTGGATCTCAACTATCCTGGCGTTTAATCCGATCCTGGTTTTGGTGAAGGGCTATCGAGCGGTGCTGCTGGAAAACAGGTCGCCGTGGGATGCCGGGATGGCTTGGCTGTGGGTGGGTTCCGCGGCGGTGGCGATCCTGGGCTATGCCTGGTTCCACCGCCTGCGGAAGAGTTTTGCGGATGTTGTCTAAACTTACTTGCCGTTGAACAGCTTCTCAGCGGCCGGCCAATTTACGACGTTCCACCAATTGGCAATGTAGTCGGGACGGCGGTTCTGATACTTCAGATAGTAAGCGTGCTCCCAAACGTCGCAGCCAAGCACCGCCGTCTTGCCTTCCATCAGCGGGTTGTCCTGGTTCGGAGTCGACATAATGTCCACGCCGTCCGCAGTCTTGATCAACCACGCCCAGCCGGAACCGAAGCGGCCAACGCCAGCGGCGCTGAACTTGGTCTTGAAATCGTCAAAGCTGCCGAACTTCGCGTTGATCGCCTGTGCGAGGTTGCCAACTGGCGTGCCGCCTTGACCCGGAGCCATCAATTCCCAAAACAGCGAGTGATTCCAGTGCCCGCCGCCGTTGTTGCGGACCGGTCCCTTGATTGCATCCGGCACGATCGCCAGATTGTTCGCCAGCAGTTCTTCGATCGACTTCGAAGCCAACTCCGGGTGATTCGCGAGGGCGTTGTTGAGATTGGTCACGTAGGCTTGATGGTGCTTGCCGTGGTGAATCTCCATCGTCATCTTGTCGATGTGCGGTTCCAGCGCGTCAGGCGCGTAGGGCAGTGCAGGTAGTGTAAAAGCCATAGTCGTATTTTCTCCTAATTGGTGCTTCGTTCGTACGCGTCCGCGAGGCGCAACATGTTGGCCTCGTCAAAATGTTTCGTGAGGATCTGCAGTCCGACTGGCAATCCCTCAGCCGTTTTGCCGCACGGGACGCTCATGCACGGGATGCCCGTAAGGTCGCCCGTGACGGTGTAGATGTCAGAAAGGTAGATCGAGGCCGGATCGTCGACTTTCTCTCCGAGCTTAAACGCTGGGTGCGGCGAGACTGGGCCGACGATCGCATCGACCTGCTCAAACGCCTGCATGTAGTCCCGTGCGATCAGCGCGCGAACCTTCTGCGCCTTGATGTAATACGCGTCATAGTAGCCGTGGCTCAATACGTAGGTACCCAGCAGGATGCGTCGCTTGCACTCCGCTCCGAACCCCTGGTCGCGCGTGACGCGGTACATGTCGGAGAGCGTGGTCACCGCTTCTGCGCGCGTTGTGAAGCGAACGCCGTCGAAGCGCGACAGGTTCGCACTCGCTTCCGCGGTGCAAATAATGTAATAGGTCGCCACCGCGTACGCCGTGTGCGGCAACTGAATTTCTTTGATCTCGCAACCGAGCTTGGTGAGCTGCCCGATCGCCGCCTGAATCAGGTCCCCGGTTTCCGCAGGCAGCCCATCCATCCATTCCTTCGGCACACCGAGCTTCATACCCTTGACCTTACCGTCGAGCGCCGCCATGTAGTCGGCGACCGGAGCCGTTGCTGATGTCGCATCCATAGGATCTTTTCCCGCGATCACTTGGAGGAGTCGTGCGCTGTCGCGAACGTTTCGCGAAAAAGGTCCAATGTGGTCTAGCGAACTGGCAAAAGCCGTCAGACCATAGCGCGAGACGCGTCCGTAGGTCGGCGTAACACCGGTAATCCCGCAGAAGGACGCCGGCTGACGGATCGAACCGCCTGTATCCGAGCCGAGAGAAACAACCGCCGTGTTCTGCGCGACAACCGCAGCCGAGCCGCCGCTGGAACCGCCGGGGACACGATCCAGCGCGACGGGATTCCGCACAGGTCCGAACGCCGAATTCTCGTTCGAGGAGCCCATCGCGAACTCATCGCAGTTCGTCTTACCGATGATGACGCCTCCGGCCTGCTCCAAGCGGATAACAGCCGTCGCATCGTAAGGGGGGATATAGTGCTCGAGCAGCTTCGAGGCGCAGGTGGTGCGCAGGCCCTTGGTGACGATGACGTCCTTCACCGCGACAGGCACGCCGGCCAACGCTCCTGGATCTTCCCCTGCGGCGATTTTCTTGTCGACCACGCGCGCAGCAGCCAGCGCGCGATCCGCTGAGAACGTCAGGTACGCGTTCGTCTTCGGATTCTCGGCCTCGGCATACGCCAAGGACTCCTTCGCGAGTTCTTCCGCGCTGAACTCTTTCGCCAGCAGCCCGGAACGGATCGAATCGATGGTGTGTTGCTTCATCGCTCAATCACCAACGGAACCTTGTAATACCCACCGCCGGAAATCGGAGCATTTGCGACCGCCTCCGCGTTCGTCAGCGACGGACGTTCGACGTCTTCGCGCAAGGTCGCCGTGTCATCGGCAGCGAATAAAATCTGCGTCATGGGCTCGACATCTGTTGTATCGAGTTCGTTGAGCTTATCGATGTGCGTCAGGATGCCGCTCATGTCATGGGCCATGTGGACGATTTCGTCCTCGGTGAGAGCAAGGTTCGCCAGCTCAGCTACGCGGCGGACGTCTTTTTCAGTGATCTTCATGCGTGTTTTTTCTTGGACTGCTGATACAGCAGATTCATCACGGGATCGGCGATGCCGTCGGGTCGCGCGACCTCTGCTGTCTGTGGCGCCCTGCGTTTAAGCATCGGCCGAAAATCGAGATCGGTGACCAGCGGTTCACCTAGAACCTCGGCTAAATTGCGCAACAGGAAATGGCGTAGCGCGTACAACTGCCGTTGCCAGATCATGTCCCCAACTTCAATGATAAGCGTGCCACGCACCAAACTCGCGGCGAGCGTGTGCCGCTCAATTTTCGGACCCGCGGCAAGTCTCCACGCAGCTTTCGCCCGGTTCTCCGGATTATCGGAGCCAGCCGGCAGCTTCAATTTTCGGATGAGGCTTCCTGCGCGTTGCATGGGGATCGAGTGCCGGGGGAGTCTCGATTGTAGCGCGCGGAGCGGGCGCGCTGCATCACGATTTTGGCCGCCACTTTTCCTACTTCGCGAGGTATTTCTTAAGGCCGTCCAACTGTGCCGCGATGACGCTATCCACCGGCGCAGCAAGGTTTTGGATACCGCCCTGGAAATAGCCGCCCGCACTGTAGCTCAGGACGATTTCCGTACCCGCGCCCGATGCCTTCAACTCAAACGTCAGCGTCCCAGCGATCCCGGCCTCTTGCATCGGACCCAGAGCACCCGACATTCGCAAAAGTTTTCCCGGCGACGCGAAGATCACCGTCATGTGCTGTACTTCGCCCTCGGGCCACTTCTCGCAGAAGCAGCCCCCGGCTTTGGCAACAATCGATAAATTCTTGGAATTGCCAGACCACGTGTGGCTGCCCACCCACCATTCCCCGATGCCGTCGACAATCGCCTGATACGTCTTCGCCGGGTTGGCTTGAACGATCGTCGTGTTGCGCACAAGCAAACCACTGGTGGACTTGTCCACTACTTCCGCCGACGCGGCGGCGCAGAGGAGGATCGCGAGTAGAACAGTTTTCATTTGGCCTTGTTTGGCAGTGTACGCCAAGCATCGGCCGAAATCTCGCGTCCTCGCCACGCTGGCTTCTGGAACGGCCACTCCTTCGCGACCCACGCCTTCATGTCCTTGTAGAGCTGGTCTTCAAACCCCGCGTCGAACTGGTCCTTGGTGACCCACATCGTCGCGACAACATCGTAACCCTCTTTGGGACTCGGACGTAGATAAAAGCAGCCGAGCTCTTTCGACCCGTCGAGCGTGAGCACTGCAAAGGGATACGACTTGCGTCCATCCCACTGCGCTTTCTCGCCCGCCATGTCCTTGGCTTGATCGGCCATCGTCAGTTCGGGTTTCGGCCAATTGCCGCCCTGCGTCTTGCGGATGTGGTCTATCGAACTCATGTAGGCTTTGTAGTCGAGTTCGGCTACGGCCGGGCCAAGCGGGACGAGTTTGTAGGTCGCGCCTACAAACGTGGTCGGAACTTGGAAGGAATCGGGAACAAGCTGGGCAAGCGCTGCGACGGGGAGACTTGCCAGCAGGAACATCAATACTGGCTTCATAGAGACAGTATAGAATAGCTCCATGCTGCGCCACACTTTTGCGTTGGGCATCTTGATTGCGACTCTCGCCCAGGCCGCCGTGACTCGCGTGGAGATTACCGAACGCGCGGACCTGCCCATAGCAGGCTTCGAGCGCATCAGCGGCAAACTGCACTTCGCGCTGGACCCGAAGCTCGCCGCCAACAAGCAGATCGTGGATCTTGCGCTTGCTCCCAAGAACGGACAAGGCCAAGTGGAATTCGCATCCGACTTCCTGGTCTTCCGCCCCAAGGACGCGGCCAAGAGCAACGGGACCGCGCTGCTCGAGATCGTCAATCGTGGGCGCAGCCAGATGTGGAGCATGCTGAACTCCGGCGCCAACGGCAACATGCGCACCTTGCAGGACTTCGGCGACAACTTTCTGCTGAGCCACGGCTATACGGTCATCCTGGTCGGCTGGCAATGGGACATCGCGGACCGCCCCGGCAACTTTAAGGTCTATGCGCCCGTAGTGCCGAACGTGACAGGCCCAGTGCGTATCGAAATCATCCCCAACGGCAAACAAATCGCCGATTCCCTGCCCTACCCGCTGGCCGACGCGAATTCCGGATCGCTCACCGTGCGCGATGCTCCCTATGGACCACGCACCGTCATTCCGAAGTCACAGTGGCACTACAGCACGGATCAAAAACAACTAGAGTATCCGACTGGCTTTACCCCAGGGCGGATCTACGAATTTGTCTATACGGCAAAGGAGCCAGTGGTCGGCGGAACCGGCATGGCCGCAGTGCGCGACTATATCGCTTACGTAAAGAAGAACGGAGTGGTCCCCGGACTTGCTGAAAACGAAGTCAAACGGGCCGTCGCGTTCGGCAACTCGCAGAGCGGTCGATTCCTACGAACGTTCCTCTTTGAAGGCTTCAACGCCGACGAGCAGGGCAAACAAGTGTTCGAAGGCGTCTGGGCGCAGGTCGCGGGAGCCGGTCACGGCGGCTTTAACCAGCGTTTCGTGCAGCCAGGCCGGACCACCGGGCAATACACAGGATCGTTCTATCCCACCGATCAAGCTCCCTTTAATCCTGGCCAGTTGCTCGCGAAAGCAACGGCAGCAAGAGTCGAGCCGAAGCTTTTCCTCATGAGCGGTTCGCACGAATATTGGGGTCGCGACGCCGCACTGAACCACATTGCGGAAGACGGCAGCAAAGACGTGGACCCTCCCGCGAATGTGCGCATCTACTATGTCGCGGGAACCCAGCATGGCGGCGGAGGCGGTGGCGCGAATCCGACTACGCAAAACCTCACCAACTCGATGGAGTGGACTTACGTGTTGCGCGCAACTATGGTCAACCTCAATGCGTGGGTCACCAGCAACACGCTCCCTCCGGCATCTGTTTTCCCTCGCATGGACAAGAACCAATTGGTGCCTATCTCCGCGCTGAACTTCCCGCAAATCCCAGGCTTCGCGATCGTGAACTATGCCTACGCGCCGCGCCACTTGGACTTCGGGCCAGAGTATTTGACCAAGGGCATCGCATCATACGAACCTGCTCACGCTGGCGGAGCGTATCCTGTGCTGGTCCCAGCGGTCGACGCCGATGGAAACGAGACCTCCGGAATCCGGCTTCCGGAATTGCTGTGGCCGCTCGCAACGCACACCGGCTGGAATCTACGCCATCCCAACGTCGGTGCGCCAGACCAGCAATATTCCCTGATCGGATCGCAAATCGCCTTCGCGCGCACCAAAGCCGAGCGCGAGAAATCCGGCGACCCGCGTCTATCCGTCAGCGAGCGTTATCGCACCCGCGGCGAGTATCTGGCGCACATCGAAACCGCCGCCCGTGCGCTGGCCGGACAGCATTTCCTACTCGAAGCCGATTTGCCCCGCGTAGTCGCCCTCGCAGGCCGGCACTATGACGCCATTATGAATCCGTCCACGAAGTAGCCCTAGGCTTGGGCTGGCTTGCTACCATCGAGGTTCATGCATCCTCAGCAAGAAGCTCCTAAACAACCCATTCCCGGCGTGCGGAATTTGGTGGCGATTGGTTCCGGCAAAGGCGGTGTCGGCAAGACCACTGTCTCTGTAAATCTCGCCATCAGTCTCGCACGCCAAGGCCGCACAGTCGGCCTGCTGGACGCTGACGTCTACGGCCCCAACGTTCCGCTGATGATGGGCGTGAACGAAACGCCGATGGGCAATGCCGATCGCATTCGGCCCATCGAAAAGTACGGCGTGAAGTTGATGTCCATGGGCTTCCTGAATCCCGGCGACAAGCCGCTGGTCTGGCGAGGACCGATGCTGCACAACGTCATCCAACAATTCCTGCGCAACGTCGAATGGGGCACGCTCGACTACCTCCTAATTGATCTGCCTCCCGGCACCGGCGACGTGGCGTTGAGCTTGATCCAGACCGCTCCTCTCACCGGAGCGATCGTCGTCACCACGCCCTCTGACGTGTCGCTAGAAGACGCGCGCAAGGCGATCAACATGTTCCAGCAAGTACGCGTGCCGATCCTGGGCCTGGTCGAAAATATGAGCTACCTCATCGCCCCCGGCAGCGGCGAACGCATCGACGTCTTCGGTCAGGGCGGCGGCAAACGCACAGCGGAGCAGATGAATGTTCCGTTCCTCGGCGAGTTGGCATTGAATCCAGCCGTGCGCATCGGCGGCGATACCGGTGCTCCGGTTACCACCCGCGCGGATGGCGATGCGGCAGCGGCTCCTCTGTGGGACCTCGCAAAACGCGTGGACATGATCTGCGACGGCACACAGGCGTCCGGGCCGAAGATCACCATCGAAGACTAAGTTTTACATTTTTAACAGAACCAGTCGCCCGTCCCATGCCTCTATAGTGCATGGGGATTTCCAGACGATCATTCGCACGCGGCGCGGCACTCGCGCCGTTTCTTTGGCATACACGGGGGGCGTTCGCGCAAGCACTCACGCAAACGCCCTCGCTGACCATCGGCCCGTACTACCCGGACAGGCTTCCACTCGACCTCGATAACGATCTGCTACTGATCAATGACGCCATCAACCCTGGGGTCGGCGACGTGATGTGGATCAATGGCCGGGTCCTCGACTCCAGCGGCAATCCCGTTCGCGGCGCCGTCGTCGAAATCTGGCAAGCTGACAACAACGGAGCGTACATCCACAGCGCCAGCCCGATCGCCAATCGTGATTCTAATTTTCAGGGCTACGGCAAATTTGAAACCGCCTCCGACGGCCGCTACGTCTTCCGCACAGTGAAGCCCGGAATCTACCCCGGTCGCACGCGCCACATCCACTATCAAATTCAGACCCCAGGCCGCGGCAACCTGATTACGCAGCTGGCCTTCGAGGGCGAAACTCTCAACACCAATGACAGCGTGCTGAACGGGATTACGAACGCGGCGCAAAAGGCGTCCGTGATCAAGCCCATCACAGCGCTGGCCACCTCTACGATCAACGAGAAGGCCGTCAACTTCGACATCGTGATGGGCTTTACGCCGGAAAGCACGCCTGCGGGCACCCTCCCTGTGATCTCCACCCGCAGCGGCGTCACCAATGCCGCGAGCTATCAACCGGGAGCCACACCAGGCGCGTGGATTTCGATCTACGGCTTTCGCCTCGCTGGCAACACTCGCATCTGGAATGCCTCAGACATTGTCGGCGGCAAACTGCCCACCAGCCTCGATGACGTGCGCGTCACCATCAATGGCAAGGCCGCCTACGTGTACTTCATCAGCCCGACGCAGATTAACGTGCAGGCTCCCGCCGATACGCTCAGCGGCTCCGTCCAGGTCGTCGTGAGCAACTCGTTCGGGACTTCGGCATCGACCACAGTGCAACTGCAATCGGTGCTGCCTGGCTTCTTCCGTTTGAGCGAGGAATACGTCTCGGCCACCAACGCCGACGGCAGCTACGTTGGCCCCGTCGGGTTGCTGACCGGCGTGAACACGTCACCCGCGCGAGTGGGCTCGACCATCACCCTATGGGGCAGTGGCTTCGGACCATCGAGCATCGAACCAGGCTTGGTCGTAACCAGTGCGAGCACGCTAGCAAACCAGGCGACCATCCGCATCGGCAACGTAAACGCGACGATCGCGTATCAAGGCGTCACTGCGGCTGGATTGGTCCAGTTCAACGTGGTCGTGCCGGATCTCGCGACAGGCGACTATCCGGTCGTCGCGCAGATCGCAGGCGTGCGAACGTCGTCTATTGCGCGGCTGCGTGTCCAGCGCTAGCCACTTTTTCCCAGTCCGCCGCTTCGCCGAATTTCTGCCCGGTGAGCGACGCGTCGATGTTGCGAAGCAGCCCGGTCAGGACAGCTCCGCAGCCGACTTCAATAAAGCGCGTCACGTCGACTCCTGCAAGGTAGCGAATCGAATCGGACCAGCGCACGGGATTTGGAACCTGCTGAAACAGCCCTTCGCGGGCATCGGCTCCCGTCCGCACTTCACGAGCCTGCCAGTTGTTGACCAGGGGAGCGCGGAGATCCTCAAAAGAGGTCCCATCGAGGTCGGCGCGCAAGCGATCCTGCGCAGGCTTCATCAATGGACAATGGAACGGCGCGCTCACCGGCAAAGCGATGGCTCGCTTGGCCCCTGCCGCCTTCGCGAGTTCCATCGCACGTGCAACCGCCCCTGCGTGCCCTGCAATCACAATCTGGTCGGGCGAATTGAGATTCGCGGCCGTGACAACCTCGCCCTGCGCAGCCTCGGCTAATATCGCATCGAGATTTTCCGGCGCCAGCTTCAACAGCGCCGCCATGGCTCCGACGCCCGCAGGCACCGCTTCCTGCATATACTGCCCGCGCTTGCGCACCAGGCGCACCGCATCCGCAAACTTCAACGAGCCCGCAGCCACCAGCGCAGAATACTCGCCCAAGCTATGTCCAGCCACAAAGTCCGGCTGCAATCCGCGCGAGGCCAGCACCGCGTACGCCGCGGTCGACACCGCAACCAGCGCAGGCTGCGTATTTTCGGTCAACTTCAAGTCCTCTTCCGGACCCTCGAAGCACAGCTTCGATAGCGAAAATCCGAGCGCATAGTCGGCTTCTTCAAACACTCGGGCGGCTTCCGGATACGTCTCGGCAAGGGACTTCCCCATACCGGCAAACTGGGAACCCTGTCCAGGAAACAGGAAAGCTGTTTTACTCATGCTGTAATCCAATTTTAACGCGGCCGCGACCTTGATATAGTGGAGAGGTGAAGCGCAAAGTCCAACCGCCCGCCGAAGCCGTTGAATCGGCCGAGATCGTAGTGCCTGAGGCATTGCTGGAGCAAGCCCGTCGCGCCATCGATTCTGAGCGTATGCGTAAGCCCACGCCCTGTGTTGTGTGCAGCGGCGAATGCACTTCGGACAATAGCGAAGGTCTCTGCTGGGTATGCCGACGCCTCAAACTGAGCGCTTGGCGCGATAGCGATTCCCAAATGCCGGCGCAAGAATAGCGCTAGATTTCCGGATAGAACTCAAAGAAAGCGTCGAGCGACTGCTCGAGTTGCGCGCGTACTTCTTTTTCCCCGCCCTCAATCAGGTGCATCGTGATGTGCGCCGTTTTGCCGTTCTTCAGCTTGATTTCTGCCTCACCCACCTCGTCGATGTCTTCGGCAGGCAGCAAGCGGATTCCGTACACCAGGGCAAGTTTGGCCATACCCTGATGGTACGCTAGCGACCGGGCGTCTTCTCAAAAATCTGCTTCACGTTGAACTCCCCGTTCGGAAGTTTCACGTGCGAGTCTACAGTAAGCGTCTTGCCGTCAGCGGAAATGGACCACACGTCGCGCTGCGACAGTTTCGCCCCTTGAGATTCGCGCGAGCTCTCGATCACCAGCGTCTCTCCGTACCAAGCCGCGGTTCCCGTGTTCGCTCCGTTGGTCGATGGCTTGCCGTCGGTGGTGTACTTCAGCTCCGACGTGACCTCGCCTTGGGCACCCTTTTGGTAGGTGGACATGGTGAGCTGCGTGCCTTGCATGGTCACCGTACGCATCATGACCTGAGGCGCGGGAAACTGGCCGTATTGGCTCTTGGTAAGGTTGAGCATCCAGCTGCCCGTGAAATTTGGAGCGGCAGCAAGCGGAAGCGCGAAGGCCAAGGCGGTGAGTACTCGGTTCATGAGTCGAGCATACCAGCGAACTGCCGAGATTACCGTCAGGCGAATCCCTTAGTATGAAGACTTGGAACCCGCATCACATTTCTTCTATTCGGACCGGCTGAAGCTGCAATTTTGGGACTGGGGCAATCAGGGCAAGCCCGTGGTAATCCTGGTACACGGCTCGCGCGATCATGCCCGCAGCTGGGATTGGGTGGCCCGCGCCTTGTGCGACGACTATCACGTCTACGCGATTGACCTACGCGGCCACGGCAACAGCAGCTGGGCTCCCGGTGCGCTCTACAGCATTCCGGAACACATTTTCGATCTCGCTGTGTTCGCTGACGTGATTAAGGAAAGGCCCATACGCATCGTCAGTCATTCGATGGGTGCGATCGTGTCTCTGTATTACTCGGGAACCTATCCTGCGAATGTGACGCGCTTGGTCGCCGTCGAAGGAGTCGGCGTCGGGCCGCTGGGATCTACGCCTCCTCCGGCGCAAGACCGTATGCGCAAGTGGATCGAGAGAACGCGCGATCTGGAGCATCACGCGCAGCGCACCTACCCCACTCTCGCCGACGCCGTCGCGAGAATGCAGGACGCGAACCCGTTCCTGTCGGCAGAGATGGCTCGGCACCTGACCGTGCACGGCACCAATTGGAATCCTGATGGCGAACTCATCTGGAAATTCGACCACTATACCCGCGTGATTCACCCGTTCGGATTGGGGCTGCCAGAGGCTCGGGAGATCCTGGCGCAAATCGCTTGCCCGACGCTGTTGTTCTGGGGACGGCAGAGCTTCGCCCGTGATCCGGACGACGACCCGCAAGCCGACGCCATTCGCGACAAAAAGATCATAAAAGTGGATCAGGCGGGCCACTGGCTCCACCACGATCAGCTGGATTTATTCGTCAGAGAAACGAAGGCGTTCTTGAAGTAGGACCACACGGGCCTCGTGTACACTGGACTCGTGGGAGCTCTTAAAAACATCACCTTCACTGCCGAGCCTGATTTGATAGAGCGTGCTCGCCAGCGTGCTGCGTCAGAACGCACGACTCTAAACGAGCGGTTCAGAGAGTGGCTGGCTGGGTACGCTTTCAAGAAGCCAACAGTTAGCGAAGTCGATCGGCTGTTGAAGAGCCTGAGCCACGTGGATGCTGGGCGAAAGTTCACACGTGAAGAGATGAATGCTCGGGCCGCCCGCAAATGACTAAAGTATTCTTTGACACGAATATCTTGTCTACACGTTGGACCAACGAGAAGCAGCAAAGCAGACAGTAGCGGTCGCATTATTGCGCGAAGTGGTTCGAGACCGAGCGTTGGTCACTAGCTACCAGGTTGTCCAGGATTTTTTTAATCGGGCAACTTCGAAATTTCGGCGGCAACTTTCCTCAGACGAAGCTCGTGCCTATGCCAAAACGATTCTCTGGCCTTGGTGCTCAGTAGGTCCATCACCAGGTCTTTACCACGCCGCTTTAGAAATTCACGATGATACAGGATGGACCTTCTACGATTCGTTGATTGTCGGCGCGGCCCTGGAAGGTGACTGCTCGACGCTTTACAGCGAGGATCTACAGAATGGCCGAAAATACAGAGGCCTCGAAATACGCAACCCCTTCGCGTAACTACGCCCCCACCGTTTCCTCAACCCGAGCAGAATACGTCCGATCCACGTAGTCGTTCAGCAGACCCATAAATTCCGCGACGATTTTGTCGCCGCGAAGCGTGCACTTGAGTTTGCCATCGACGTACACGGGAGCGACAGGCTCCTCAAAGGTGCCCGGCAGCGAAATGCCGATATTCGAGTGCTTCGATTCACCGGGTCCGTTGACCACGCAGCCCATGACCGCGACCTTCATCTCTTCGACTCCGGTGTAGCGCGTCTTCCACACCGGCATCTGCGTGCGCAGGTAGGTCTGGATTTGATCCGCCATGTCCTGGAAGAACGTGCTGGTCGTGCGACCGCAACCGGGGCACGCGGTGACTTGCGGAGTGAAGCTACGCAGTTCCAGCGACTGCAGGATCTGCTGCGAAACGATGACTTCGTCCGTGCGGTCGCCGTTGGGAAGCGGAGTGAGCGACGCGCGAATCGTGTCGCCGATGCCTTCCTGCAACAGGACGCCGATGCCCGCAGTGGAGGCCACGATTCCTTTCACGCCCAGGCCTGCTTCGGTGAGGCCGAGATGCAACGCATGATCGGTTTCGGCGGCCAGCATGCGATAGACACGAATCAGATCCTGTACACCGCTGACCTTCGCGCTGAGCACGATGCGATCTTTCGGCAACCCGTATTGCACGGCAGCCTTCGCGGATTCCACCGCACTGACCACGATTGCCCGCAGCATGACGGTCTTGGCGTCTTCCGGCTGCGATTTTTGATTGTTCTCGTCCATCAGACGCGTCAGTAGCGATTGATCCAGCGAACCCCAGTTCACACCGATACGCACAGGGCGGTCGTATTCAATAGCCGCCTCGATCATCACCCGGAAGTTGTCGTCGTGCTTCTTGCCGATATTCACGTTGCCCGGATTGATACGATACTTCGCCAGCGCGCGGGCCATGTCCGGATACTTCTTGAGCAGCAGATGACCGTTATAGTGGAAGTCCCCCACGATCGGCACACGCACGCCGAACATCTTGAGCGTCTCCACAATCTTCGGCACGGCTTGCGCGGATTCTTCGTTGTTGACCGTGACGCGCACCAGTTCGCTGCCGGCTTGCGCCAGGGCCATCACCTGGTTGACGGTCGAGGTGACGTCGGCCGTGTCCGTATTCGTCATGGACTGGACCACCACCGGATGGCCGCCGCCCACCAACACCCCGCCGATATTCACTGCCACCGTGCGGTGGCGCGTATTTGCGCTCATACGTAGCATTGTATCAATGCCCGCTGTGGCATAATCCTGAAATGTCACAGGAAAACATTCAGGTCATCCGGAACTTCTACGACGGCATCAGCCGCGGTGACGTCGCCACAGTGCTCGGCTTGATGGACCCGAAGGTCGAATGGAATGAAGCTGAGCATTTCATCTACGCCGACAACAGTCCGTACATCGGCCCGGATGCCGTCCTGAATGGTGTCTTCATGCGCCTGATGACCCAGTGGGAAGGCTTCAAAGCGATTCCCGAGCAGTTCATTGGCATGGGCGACACCGTCGCCGTGACAGGCCGTTATCATGGAACCTATCGCGAAACTGAGAAGACGGTGAGTGCGCAAATGGTCCACGTGTTCACGGTCAAGGATGGCAAGCTAACGCGATTTCAGCAGTACACCGATACAGCGCAATTTCTCGACGCGGTGAAGTAGAGCATGACGGACATCGAAGCCGCGAGCGTCGCTTGGGCTTCGGGCCTGGGTACGCGAAAGATCAACCAGGGCTACGCGCGGACCTTGGTGGAGCGCGGAGCCACGCTGACTCCTCACGCTGCCGCCGGACTCGGATTCACGGATGAACTGGCGAAGATGCTCGCCGCCGATCCGAAGGCGATCGATGCGAAGGGCTGCGATGCGTGCACGCCGTTGCATTTCGCTCGTGACATCGCGACGGCCGAGTTGCTGTTGGCGCACGGAGCACGCATCGACGCTCGGGATGAAGATCACCATTCGACACCCGCGCAATCGTTGATCGGTGATGCTCCGGAAATCACGCGTTTCCTCTTGGAGTGCGGAGCGACGCCGGACATCTTCATGGCCGCCGCGCTGGGAGATCTCGAACTTGCCAAGAGCTTGATCGCCACCAACCCCCAGTGCACCTCGTACCGCATCGGCAAAGCCCCTGACTTTCCTCCCATCGGCGGGGGACGCGGCGGCACCATCTATCAGTGGACCCTTGCGTTCAACTCCTATCCGCACCAGATCGCGCTATCGAAGGGCCATCGCGAGGTCTTCAACGTCCTTTACGAAAAGAGCGACACCGTCACGCGCTTCCTCGTAGACTGCGTTCTCGCTCGTCGAGAAGAAGCCACGGCGATTGCGGAAGCGAATCCCGGTCTGGTTGCTTCCCTGCCCTCGCAAGACCTGGAACTGCTGCCGCGCTATTGCTGGGAGACCAACACCAACTTCGATGCCGTGAAACTCATGCTCGATCTCGGCTTCCCCGTCACCCAGACCGAGCGCAGCCATGGATACTCCGCTCTGCACAACGCAGCGTGGTCCGGCTCTGCCGATCTCGTTGAGCTACTCATCGAACGCGGAGCGCCCGTCGATCTACTCGACCCCGGCTTCCACGCGACACCGCTCGGCTACGCACTTCACGATTGCCTGTACGTGAAGCGCCATCCCGAAGGCGACTTCGGTCGCGTGGTGAAAGCGCTGCTCGACGCGGGCAGTCCATGGGATGCACTCGATTGTCCGACCGGCGAACCACAGCTCGACCGCGTGTTCCGAGACTACCTTCCGACCCGAATCGACGGCGCTGCACTGCTGGGCGACGAGGCCGCGGTCTTGCGTATGTTGGGCGACTCGCCGACGCCCGAAGCTCTCTCGCTCGCCTTGGCCGGCGCAGCGAAGAGCGGAGACTCTGCCTTCGTCGAACGTCTACTAAACCGCGGAGCCAACGTGAACGGCAGCACCGGAGCCGACAAAGTCAGTCCGCTGATGTACGCGCTTTTCGGAGCCTCCCACAGCGTAGCCCGCCTGTTGCTCAAGCGCGGAGCCAGCATCTCGCATAAGAACGCCCACGGAACCTTGCCCCTGCACTACGCGGTCGCCTACGGAGCGCCCGTCGACACCGTGCAACTGTTGCTCGATGCCGGAGCCACCGCGCACATCGGCACCCCCAACGAGCACGGACGCACTCCGCTCGAAGTTGCTGAGGCGCGCGGCTTCCCCGATGTCGCCGCTGTGTTGCGGATGGCCCAATCCCGCCTATAATCGACGCATGGCCACCACCGCCCAGAACTCCGCAGAAGACACAGCATTCTTCGGACACCCCCGCGGACTTTCCACTTTGTTCTTTACGGAGATGTGGGAAAGATTCAGCTACTACGGCATTCGCGCACTGCTGATCCTGTATATGACGGCTGCAGTCGACCAACACGGACTGGGATTGAGTGTGGTTGTCGCGGGCGCCCTCTACGGACTCTATACCTCGTTCGCCTACGTGTTCTCGCTCCCCTCCGGTTGGATCGCGGATCGGTTCTTAGGACACCAAAACGCCGTGATTGTGGGCGCGATTTTGATTGCCCTGGGAAATTTTGGCTTGATGGCGCATTCGATGGGCACGTTTGTATTCTCCCTGCTGGTGATGGCCGTCGGAACATCGTTCTTGAAGACAAGCTGCACTACCGTGGTGGGTTTTCTGTATCCCGCTGGGGACCGCAGGCGCGACGCGGGGTTCACCATTTACTACATCGGGATCAACATCGGCGCAGGGATCGCGCCACTGATTCTTGGTTATATCGGGCAAACCATAGACTACGGCTACGCGTTCGGATTGGCGGGCATCTTTATGCTTGCCGGGCTCACGCAGTTCATCCTTACGCGGAAGAACTTGGGAGGAGCGGGTGCAACCGCCGCTGTCCAGGCGACAGCTAAAGACCGGACGCTCCTGATGGCTGGGGGCGGCATCCTCATCGCGACGCTAGGCGCGCTGTTTCTTATGGAGGCGTCTATTGAGAAAGTCGCAGACGGGTTTGCAGTGCTGTTGCTCATCGCAGTCGCAGCGACATTTGCCGGCCTGATCCTTTCCAAGGATTTTACGGTGGTCGAGAAAAAACGCATTTACGTCATCCTGGTGCTGTTCATCGCCTCCGCTTTGTTCTGGTCCATCTTTGAGCAGGCAGGCTCCACGCTGAATCTCTTCGCGGATCGCAGCACAAACAACACGCTCTTTGGCTTCGAGTTCCTTTCCACCTGGT
The DNA here is from genome assembly GCA_039926185.1 of Bryobacteraceae bacterium. Lineage (GTDB taxonomy): Bacteria > Acidobacteriota > Terriglobia > Bryobacterales > Bryobacteraceae > Palsa-187. The sequence goes on from JBDSXJ010000009.1 coordinate 105,014, forward strand.
TCCAGTCCGTGAACTCGATCATGATCTACTTGCTCGGTCCATTAATGGCGTGGCTATGGCTCAAACTGGGCGACCGTGACCCGTCGCCTCCCGTAAAATTCGCGTTCGCGCTCTTCGGAGCGGGTGGCGGTTTTCTGGTGCTGGCCCTTGCAGCGCAAGCAGCAGGGACCCAAGGCAAAGTGAGTCCACTGTGGTTAATCGGTGTGTACCTGCTCCACACGATCGCGGAGTTGTGCCTCAGCCCCGTGGGCCTCAGCTCGATCACCAAGCTCGCCCCGGCACGCATCGCCGGCATGGCCATGGGCGTATGGTTCCTCTCCACATCCGTGGGTAACTTCTTCGCGGGACGCATGGCGTCGTTCTACGAATCCGTGCCGCTGGAGTCCTTGGTCGGCTACGCGGGTGCCGTGGGCATTATCTTCGGACTGGTGCTGTTGCTGATCTCCAAGCCCGTGACCGGCTTGATGGGCGGCGTGAAATAAGTACTGGTGGTTCCACATCCGCGCGCGTTCGGGTTAGACTGGGAACTTCAGAATCTATGCTCCGAACTGCTTCCATTTGCCGGTCCTTCTTGCTCACGTTTTGCTGTGGGCTGGCGTCCGCGCAGAGCCAGCTCAGCAATCTGGAAGTGGCGGCGAAGAACACCCAGCAGCAATGGTTTAGCCTCGCTTCGACCTTGGATGCGCGCCTTTCCCGCATGGCTCCTTGTAACGTCGCCGCGACGGCCGCAATCGACGACGCGCAGAAGGCGTCCGGGGCTCGGATAGCTTCGCTGATCGCATTTACCCAGGCGGTAGCCGATCAAGCAGCGACGGACGTCGCGATGGCGCGGCAGATTCAGCGTTCTGAAGAAGCCTACGCCCTAGCCCAGAAGTCCGAATTCGCCGACGTAGAGCAGGAACGCGCGGGCATCGCCGGCCAAGCGACGAATCTAGCGGAGAGCGTCCGCAAACGGGTTTCGCTTACCGTGGCCAGTGATGAACTGCGGGGATTGGAAGCCTCGGTTCGAGAGCGGGCCGGGCTGGTTGCCGCAAACATCACTGCCGGCGAGAAGGCGGCAGGGAGCTTTGCAGCGCTGGTGCAGGCACTGGAAAAACGCGAGGCCGCGGTGCGCAAGCAGTTGGCCCTGCTGGACGACGAGCGCACGAAGTGGAACGGCTACTATTCGGCGCGGCTCGCACGAACCATGGTGGAATGCGAAGGGACGGGACGCTAATGCGAACCCTCCGATTGCTTCCTTTCGCGTTACTCGCATCCGGGGCGTGGGCCCAAGCCACGCACGATAGTTACTGGCTGCCCTACCAGGCGTGGCGGCAAGTTGCCCCGGCGCTCGAACAGGACGCAGCCGCACCAACAGCAACGTTTCCCGATCAGGTCCGGAAGACCGGGGAAGCCGCACAATCGTATTTCGACGCGCGGGTAGCCAACTACCTCAACCCGCACACCGGAGCCGCAGAGCAAGCAGCATGGGGCACGCGACCACTCGCCACGGCGGATTCGTTGCTAACGTTGCCGCCAGAGGTTCAGCAATTACTCGCGGTAGCAGCGGCCAAAGCGGGCACCAGCGTGAATTCATTTGCCGCGGATGACAAGGACCCGGTGATCCGCCGCATGCGGCAGGCCCTGGAGCGGGAACGCGCCACGCTGCGCGCGCTGATCGATTCTTTCGCCACTGCGAAAGCTCCGTTGACGGAAATGATTGACGCTTCCGACAACGCGGAAATTCAACGCGCCTTGGTCGGTCAAGCGCTGTCATCGGCAGTGGCGCGGCGCACGCAATTGGCGGAGCACGTGAAGCGAGAGGCCGCGGACTGGACGACCTATTACAAAGACCTCCTGGAAGGCGCAACGGCAAATGGACGCACCTCAACCACCTCCGCTGCTCCCAGCCCCGCGCCAGCAAAGATCATTCGGCCGGCTGCCAACGGGCAAGTGCTACTCACGCGCTACATCGGCGAATGGATTTTCCCGAACAAGGGACTTTACTATGGTCCGCAGCCTGAAACCGTGGAGCTAGTAGTGCAAGAGTCGAACGGCAACTTGCGTGGCACCCTCACAGCGAAGTTCATCACGCCACTGGCCAGTTTGCAGTTCGAATTCCAGGGACCTGTGCAGCCAGGCAAGACGCAGACGTTCCCGGTCAGCACGGGCGGCACCGTGGAGTTTATTCCCGGCTCTGCATTCAATCTGCTTGAGGTGAATTACCAAACGCCTCAGGCCACGAGCTCTGTAAGCACGGCGAACTTCGTCCTAGTGAAGCGCTAGCAGGCTGACTCCGCTAATGTCGAACGACGCCTCAGCGCGGACCTCACCAAGAGGCCGCTGATACCAAAGCGACACCACCGCAACTTCGGAACTGGCAACGAACTCGGCCGCAGGCTCGCCATTGATTTTCCACGTGAGTCCGGGGACTTCCACAGACGCCTTCCACTGGAGCGTGTAACGCTCCCCCGGGTGCAAGCCTCCGACGAACTGCCGCAGCAGTTCTACCGATTCGGCTTGTTGGCCCGATAACTGGATGCGCCCAGGAAAGGGATGCCGCACTCCCTCGCTGCGGAAGCGGCGCCAGTCGAAACCATGCCCGGTTTGCGGTGCTTCGAAATTTGGCCCTGTGATGCCGTCAGGAACGCGGCGTCCGGACAATCGCCATACTGCTGTCGCCTCGGCGTAACGAGAGTTGTCCAACAAAACGTCCGTCGCTGCGAGCAATAGATCCGGGCCATGCACCTTCTGTGCCGCCGCAGCAAGAGCCTCTACCTGGTGGTGATCGATCAGGTACGCCAGGTAATCTGAGGCCACCTCTTCGCGATCGGGAATCGCACGCGTCAGGATTTCATCCGCGTCGGAACTGATGCTCCAGCACAAATCGAACGCAGGACGACGGTCGCCATAGGAGATCGCTAAAGCCGTCCGTATCCACAACCAGAAATCTTCGTTGCGGCCCTGGCGCAGATAAAAATTCGCAAGTGTCCAGCGAGGTACAAACTGGTGATCCACCCCGTAAGCTTCGCGCAACCACCGCTCTGCGACGACGAAGTCTCCCCGTTGCTCCGCACCCAAACCCAAACGGATACGAGCAGCGGACACCCTCGGCGTCAACGCAACGATCCGTTCGAGCAAAGGCGTGGCATCGCGCCCCTCGTAGTCAGCTTGCAACGCACCAAAAGCGAGATAGGCCGCATTCCCGGGCATTTCCTCTATCGCACGGGCAACGCCCTCAGGTGTCCCTTCGCGATAGGCAGCATCCGCACGGGCGAGTCGAATGGACAGCGAGGCTGCTCCAGCCAAGGCCAATAAGACAAAGAGTGTGATTGCGTGCCGCACGTAATACATTCCGATTACGCGAAAACAACTTGCTCGCGTCTGGGGATCACCTTATACTAACGGCAAGTGAAGCTTTCTGCCGCATTCGTCTTACTGTCTTCCGCCGCCTTCGCGGCTGCACCCATCGGCGTAGCCACAGCGAGCGGACAATTTCGCGTGGAAGGCTCGCGCATCTGGGGCAACTCGACGTTGTTCGACGGCGCGAAGATTGAGACCTCCGACGCTTCATCCGAGCTTTCGTTATCCAACGGCGTAAAAATCCAGCTTGCGGCCGATAGTTCCGCCCGGGTTTGGAAAGGCCGTTTGGAATTGGAGCGCGGCTCTGGCCAAGTCACAGCTTCCTCCGCATTCCTGGTCAACGCAGGCGGCGTGAGCGTGCAAGGATCTCGCTATCGCGTAGGCGTGATGCCCGGCGCACGGCTCGAAGTTGCGGCGCTCATTGGCAGTGCAAAAGTCCTAGGGTCGCGCGGCGACCTGCTCGCAGCTGTTCCGGTGGGACGCAACATGAACTTCGCAATGCAGCAGCCGATTTCGCGCGCGGGATGCCTTGTCTACAAAGGGACTGGCTTCATCCTGCAAGTGGAAGATTCTCCGGAAGTCCTGCAGCTGACTGGCGGCGCACTGGCGCAGAACGTCGGCAACCGAGTGCAAGTTACAGGCACGCCCTCGCCCGCAGCCGCAACCATCGCACCGGCAGTTTCGATCTTGAACGTCTCCACAATCACCCAACGCGCTGCCGGAGGTTGCCTGACCATCGCCGCCGCGTTGAACGCCCAGACCACAGTGCCGACGACTCCAGCACCCACAACGGTTGCCGCGAATCCCGGAACCCCGGCATCCAGCACGCCGACCGTCGCGCGCACGGGCATGTCGACAGGAGCCAAAGTCGGCATCATCGCTGCCATCGGTGGCGGCGGCGCGGGAGCGGCCCTGGCGCTCGGCGGCAAGAAATCCTCCACCAGTCCGTAACGCTCCTATAATGGAGTGTGTCCCCTTCTACCCAATCCTTCGTAGACGCTAATAAAGCGCGCTTGCTCGATGAGTTGCTAGCTTTCCTGCGCATCCCCAGCGTTTCCACGGCTCCCGAACATAAGGCCGACGTGCGCAAGGCCGCAGAGTTCGTCGCGGACGCGCTGCGCACAGCCAAACTCGAAAACGTGCAGGTAATCGAGAGCAGCGGACATCCTCTGGTCTATGCCGACTGGTTGCACGCCCCCGGCAAGCCGACGGTGCTGTGCTACGGCCACTACGATGTCCAGCCTCCCGATCCGCTGGATGAGTGGGTCACGCCGCCCTTCGAACCGACCATTCGTAACGGCAACATCTACGCCCGGGGCGCGACCGACGACAAGGGTCAGGTCTACATGCACATCAAGGCGGTGGAGTCGCTATTCGCCACGCATGGCACGCTCCCGCTGAATGTGAAGTTCCTGATCGAAGGCGAAGAGGAATGCGGCGGCGAGGCCATCTCGGCATACTTGCCGAAGAACACCGAGAAGCTCAAGGCCGACGTTGCATTGGTGTCTGACACCGAACTCTACGCCGAAGGCATGCCGACCCTCTGCGTCGGACTACGCGGCTTGATCTACACCGAGATCGAAGCCAAAGGTCCGATGCGCGATCTGCATTCGGGCGTCTACGGCGGCGCGGCTCCCAACGCGATTTTCGGCTTGGTCGAGTTGCTCAGCAAGTTGAAAGACGCCGACGGCCACATCAAGATCCCCGGCATCTACGACGACGTCACGCCTCCGACGCCGGAAGAAAAACATAGCTGGTCGTCGCTGCCCTTCAACGAAGAGGAATATCGCAAGACCGAAGTCGGCTCCACAGTTCTCACCGGCGAACCCGGCTTCAGCGTGATGGAACGCACCTGGGCGCGCCCGACGCTCGAAGTCCACGGCATCGTCGGCGGATACATGGCTCCCGGCGCGAAGACTGTCATCCCGGCCAAGGCCACGGCGAAAGTCAGCATCCGCCTGGTGCCGGACCAGAAGCCGGAGAAGATTGTCGCCGCCTACAAGAAGTTCGTGGCCGAAATCACCCCCAAAGGAATCACCACTGAAGTACGCGTGCTCAGCGCCAGCGCCGCCAACAGCGTGAATCCCGATCATCCGGCGATTCACTGCGCTGCCGAAGCGTTCGCGGAAGTGTTGGGACGTGAGACCGTGTTCACACGCGGCGGCGGCTCCATCCCGATCGTCGGCGACTTCAAGACGCACCTCGGCATCCCGACCATTCTCATGGGATTCAGCAATCCGGACGATGGCTTACATTCGCCCAACGAAAAGTATCCGGTAGCGAATTACTACGCGGGAATCGTAACCATTGCCCACTTCTTTGAAAAGTACGGAAAGTAATCAACCCAAGCCGCAGCGCGAAGCCGTGATGCGTTCGGCGGGAGTGGTTTCGCTCGCCGTACTCGCGAGCCGCGTTACCGGCTTGGTTCGCGAGATGGCGATGACGCGCCTCTTTGGTGCCAGTACGTCCCTCGACGCATTTCTTTTGGGATTCCGCATTCCCAACCTGACGCGCGATCTGTTTGCCGAAGGCGCGCTCTCCAGCGCCTTCGTACCGACCTTCACCGAATACCTGGCGAACCGCAGCAAAGAAGAAGCCGCGCGGCTGGCGAACCTGGTCGCCACGGCCATCATCATCGTCGTGGGAACTTTCTGCGCCCTCGGCATGATCTTCGCGCCACAGTTGGTGGAGTTGCTCGGCTCCGGCTTTCACAATGTGCCCGGCAAGTTCGAACTGGCCGTCCGCATGACGCGCATCATGTTCCCCTTCCTGTTGCTGGTCGCTCTGGCAGCGCAGGCGATGGGGGTGCTGAACGCCTGCAACAGATTCGGCGTCCCGGCAATGTCGTCGACGTTCTTCAACATCGGCTCCGTCGGATTCGGCATCGCCATCGGCTTTGGACTCGGTCCCATGATCGGCATCTCTGCCATCGAAGGCATGGCCGTGGGAGTCGTCATCGGCGGCCTGCTCCAGTTGACCTACCAGATGCCGACCCTTTCCCGACTGGGGTTCCACTTCCGAGCCATCGTCGACTGGTCCGATCCCGCCCTGCAACGAATCCTGCAATTGATGGGTCCCGCAATCCTGGGCAACGCCGCTGTCCAGATCAACGTAATGGTGAACAGCAATTTCGCGTCCGGGATCGCGGATCCAGTGCGCGGCTTCGACGGCCCCGTAAGCTGGCTCAGCTGCGCGTTCCGCTTCATGCAGCTGCCCTTGGGCTTGTTCGGCGTCGCCATCGGATCGGCCACGCTCCCCTCGATCTCCCGCAGCGCGGCGGCCGGGGACATGGTGGAATTCCGCCAGACAATCTCGCATTCGCTGGGCAGCGTGTTCCTCTTGACCATTCCATCGTCGATCGGCTTGGTCGTGCTGGGGGAATCCATCATCGGAGCGATCTACCAGGGCGGCGCGTTCCAGGCCTACGACACGCAACGCACCGCGCTCGCACTCTCCTTCTACGCCATCGGCCTCAGCGGTTACGCCGCGCTCAAGGTGCTCGTCCCGGCATTCTACGCTTTAGGCGATTCGCGGACCCCCATGATCATCAGCCTGAGCTCGATCATGATCAACTACATGGTCGCCAGTTCGATGATCCAGCTTGGCGGACTGGGGCACGCGGGACTCGCCCTTTCCACTTCAGCTGTCGCCATGTTCGCCTTCCTGTTGCAATTCCTGATCCTGCGCAGCCGCATCGGCGGCATTCACGGACGCGCGCTGGCGTCGCAAATCGGACGGATCACGCTCGCCGCACTGGCCATGGCCGTCGCGGTCTGGGTGTCCAGCCACTATATGCGCCAATGGCTTGGAATTACCCACTTGGCCCGCATCGCCGACCTGGCGGTCTCCCTGCCGTTGGGCGGAGCGGTGTATTATTGTTGTACTAAGGCCCTTGGACTCACCGAGATAGACATGGTGTTGCGGTCGTTCACGGGTCCACTTCAGCGCCGGTTTCAGAGGGGATGATGAAGTACGCGATATTTCTAGCGGCTCTAATTAGCTGCCATGCACAAAATATTTCTAGTCTCACGACGGAGATCCAGCGAACCCCCACGTCCGCACTCTACGTGCAGCGGGCCACTGCGTACCTGACGGCTGGAGACGCTCGCGCTGCGTTGGCAGACGCCGACCGTGCGCTTGACCGCGATGCATTGAACGTCCGGGCCCTGACCGTGCGCGGTCAGGCGAACACCAAACTGGGCCGCTATTCCAACACCATCACGGACCTGACCGGAGCGATTGCGCTCGCGCCGAGCGATGCATCGCTGTACATGGCACGCTCGGAGGCCTACGTGGCCGCGGGCGATCAGCCCCGTGCGCTGGCGGATCGCAACGAAGCCTTGCGCTTGGATCCAAACATCATAGCCACGCTGGAACGTCAACGTGCCGCAGCTTCCCCAACTCCGATCGTGGTTCCACAGCAGCCGCCCCCGCCGACCCCAGTCGCACCCGCAAAGCCCGTGGTCGCCGTCCCGCCTGTGCTGCCGACGCAAGCGCCGGCCAGCCCTACTCTCATTACGGCAAATCCGCCCAAGCCGGCTCCTGCCACAACGATTAGTCCCGTCGCTCCAACTTCGGTAGCCAGCGACACTCCGGATTCTCACTATCAACAGGCGAAGAAGTTTCTCGATCAAGGTAAACATGCCGAGGCGATCACAGCGCTTAGCGAAGCGATCCGGTTGCAACCGACCAATCCAATTTTTTTCAACACCCGCGGATACGCGTACTATCTGTCCAAGGACACAAAGCGGGCGATTCAGGATTACGACGAAGCCATCAAGCTCAAGCCAGACTACCTAAACGCGACGCACAACCGCGCGCTTGCCCGAAAAACCGCTGGCGACGCGGAAGGCTCGGCAGCCGATCGGCAGAGGGAAATTGAACTCGCCAAGGCGCAAGGCGTCAAAGTCGCTAAATAAGCCGCGCCGTTTTCGCCACCATGCGACGCATGGATGCATCCGTATTCAGCGTCATCACCCCGGAGAGCGGCACCCACGCGACATCCTTCGACTCAGCACTGACCACCAGCTGTTCCGTCGGATCGGCCTCGAGCAAGAAGCGCACATCGTAGTGATAGTGCTCTGGCTCGTTCTTGCGCTCCGGAATCAAGTGAACATCGAGGTCAAAGATCGCTGCGGCGAGCGGACGCACCTTGGCCAGCCCGGACTCCTCGCGAGCCTCGCGCAACGCCGCATCCAGCAACGACCGATCCCCCGCCTCCAGATGCCCGCCCATTTGCAGCCACCGGTTCAGCCGCTTGTGCCACGTCAGCAACGCCTGCCCACGCTGCCGTTCGCCCGTAGGCAACGCGTTCACGATCCAGCAGGAAGCCGTAATATGCCCTACCTCCAGAGACCGATCGAAACATAATTCGTTGTCTGAGACAAACTGATGCATGCGGTCGCGCATTGCCGTCTCTTCGAGATCGAACGGCGCGTAGGCGGCAAGGTGATGAAGGAAACTGGTGCGGTCCACTGGTTAAACCGAGAATAGATTCTTGAACCCCGCCGCGTCGATGCGTTGCCCGACGTAGAAGGTTCCGAACAGAGCGTACATCGCGCTCACTTCGTCAAAGCGCATTTCGTAGATCAGGCGCTTGAAGACCAGCGGATCGTCGGCGAACAGGTCGACGCCCCATTCCCAATCGTCGAAGCCGATCGAGCCGGTAATGATCTGCCGCACCGTTCCCGCGTAGCGACGGCCCACCATGCCGTGCTCATGCATCTGGCGTTGACGCTCCGCCATCGGCAATTGATACCAGTTCTTGGCCTCGCCGCGACGGCGATCCATCGGGTAAAAGCACACAAACTTCGCAGGCGGAATCTCCGGATACAGCCGAGAGGCCATCGCCTCGCGCTGGCGCTGCAACGTGCCTTCGATCTCCGCATTCCATTCCGGGGTGTGCGGATCAATGTTCTTCTCCGCGAGCGTCGTGTACGTCTTCATGCTGGACTCGTACAACCCAAGTTCTACCATCGAGACGTAGGAAGTCGTCATCTCCAGGTAATCCCACAGAGGCAGGTGCGCCAGCTTGGTCTGCGTTTCCAGCAGAGCTTCAAAATTGGGGCGGAAGTGGATCAGCATTAGGTCGCCCTTGTGACCCAACAACGAGAACGCGGCGGTCCCTTCCATGGACGCCATGGCCGTCGTGGCCTGTTCCAGCATCGCGGCCCGCTCCGCGGCAGGAACTGCGCGCCACGCGGCCCAACGCACGCGGAGCATTTGGTGCAGCACGCTGGACCCTTCCATGGTCAGCGGCACCTGGGGCATGTTGTCGAATGGAGGCATCGTTTCCTATTCTCGCGCACTACTGGCACTTGCGGGCATGTTAGAATCAAGATCCATGCACCCAGACGTTGCTCTGGTCAACCAGCTTCAGACCTTAGACCTCAGAATCGCCGCCCTCGACAAGGAAGTTGCTGAGCTTCCCCGGCACATCGCCGTAATCGAGAAGACACTCGATTCGCACCTGCGCAAGCTTTCTGCCGACAAAGCTGCTCTGGCCGCGAATCAGAAAGATCGCAAGAACCTGGAAGGTGAAGTCCAGCTTCACCAAAGCAAGATCTCCAAACTGCGCGACCAGATGGCGCAGGCCAAGACCAACGAGCAGTTCAAAGCCTTCCAGAACGAAATCGACTATGCGGAAAAAGAGATCCGCAAGGCCGAAGACCGGAATCTGGAATTGCTCACCGCCTCCGAACCCTTGGACGCTGCGGTGAAACAGGCCGAGACCGCGCTGAAGCAGGAACAGAAGCAGGTGGAAGCGGAGAAGGCCCAGGCTCGCGAACGGACCGCAACGTCCCAGGCGGAACTCGATATCCTCCGCGCGGAGCACAAGGTCGCACTCGCTGCCCTGCCCAAGCCCATCGCGGCCACCTACGAACGGATTCGCAAGAAGTGGAAAGGCACCGTCGCGGCAGAAGCCACCGGTGGCCGCTGCACCGCTTGCCAGATGGTGCTGCGTCCCCAGGTGTTCCAGGACCTACGCAAGGGCACCAATTTGATGCAGTGTGAAAGCTGCCAGCGCTTCCTGTACTACAATCCCCCCATCGTCAGCACCGCCGTAGACATGACCTAGGATTCATGTCCGCAGTCTGTTAGACTCCGGACATGAAATCTACCCTATTGTTACTAGCCCTCGCCGCTGCCTTGGCGTTCGGTCAAGCACCCAAGGCCGCCAAAGAAGCCGTGAAGGAAGCGCCGAAAGCCGCGGTCGCGAAAGCCACCGAGCTTCTGGACATCAACAGCGCCACCCTCGCGCAGCTCGGCGCATTGCCGGGCATCGGCGACGCATACTCCAAGAAGATTGTGGACGGACGTCCTTACTCCGGCAAGGACGATCTTGTGAACAAGAAGATTGTGCCGCAAGCGACCTACGACAAGATCAAGGACCTAGTCATCGCCAAGCAAGCTACAAAAGGTAAGAAGTAGTCGTTACGCCGAATACGGCGTGCGCTGCAACGCTTCGGTCTCTTCGATCGAACGAGTGCGGTGCAAACGTCTGCTGCCGGGCCATTCCAGGCGCATGTCCCGGCAGACCTCGTCCAGCATATCCACCGTGCATACCTTGCTCTCCGCGGCAAACGCGCTGAGCAACAGGTTGTCGCACACACCATTGATGACGCGCGGGATGCCTTGCGTTCGCAAGTGAATCTCCGCCATCAATTCCTCGGTGAATACCGTCTGCTCGGGCATCCCCGCGTGCATCAGCCGCGATTCCATATACTCGATCGCATCACGCAAGGTGAAGGGTTGCAGGTTGCAGCGCAACACCACGCGCTGCTTCAACTGCCGCAGATTCGGAGCGTCCAGCTTGCGATCAAATTCGGGTTGCCCCGCCATGATAATCTGCAGCAGCTTGCCATTGCGATTTTCCAGATTGCCCAGCAAACGGATCTCTTCCAGCACATCCCATTCCAGGTTGTGCGCTTCGTCCACGATCAGCACCACCGTGCGACCGTCCTGAGCCTGCTCCACCAGCAATTGATTCAGCGCGAACAGCACTTCCGTTTTCGACGTTCTGGAACACGGCAGATCCAGATCGTACGCTATCATTTCGAAGAACTGGTCGGAGTTAATCCGCGAGTTAAACAGGAACGCGAACTCGATAAACTGGTCTTCCAGGTAATCGCGCAGGCATTCGAGCATGGTGGTTTTGCCGGTACCCACCTCACCGGTTAGAACAATGAATCCCTTACGCGCCTGCACGCCATAAACAAGGTTGGCAAGTGCTTCTTCGTGCTGCTCGCTACGATAGAAGAACGCCGGGTCAGGACTTAAGTTGAAGGGGCTCTCCGAGAAGCCAAAAAACGCATTATACATTTTCGGGGCTGGACCCTCTCTTTATACTTATCGATGGTACCATGCGAATCCAGGAGGGCGGAATGGTACTAAAGTTCGGGTCGTTTTGGAACGAGTCTGGCCGCCTGACCTCCTACTGCCTGCGCGGATGATTGCCGATTACCGCAGTAGTGAAGCGTATCTCCATACCCGGCGCTACAACGTTGATATTTCTATCGACTTTTGTATTTCTATTTGCTGACATCCCAGCGTTTCGTCTTGAGCAACGACGAAGGCATCTTCCTGGACGGTTCCCGCAGAATCTTGGCCGGACAGGTACCCTATCGTGACTTTTTCATCCTGATGGGACCGGGCAGCTTCTGGTTGCAGGCTGCCGCCCTGAAGCTATTTGGAATCACGCTCGCTGCTTCACGCCTGGTCACCATGCTGGACCTGGCCGTCATTGCCAGTTGTGTCTTTTGGCTGGTTGCCCGCGGGACCAATATCGCCTTGGGGGCGTTTACGGCTCTGGTATGCCTGATCCTGCAGACCGCCGACCCGGTAGTCGCTCTGCCCAATCACCGTTGGGACAGTTCCGCATTGGCGATCCTCGCCCTGACGATACTCTCCTCTAGGGCCACACCCACGTGGGTCTTTATTGCCGGTGCCTGCGGCGCCTTCGCAGCCTGGGTTACGCCAACAGTTGGCTTGGTTCCTTTAGCCTTGTTGGCGTACTTGATCTGGCAGGATCGACCTCGCGCCCTTTGGTTCATGTGCGGTGGCGCCATCGTTAGCGTGACCGCGATAGGAGTACTGGCCTGGCAGCACGCGCTAGGCCCCATGCTTCAACAAATGCTTTGGACGGGAGCAAACTACAGTCAAGCGAACCGTATGTTGTATGGCACCCGCTTCGGAGGCTACCGATCATTATTCGCCGGAGCCGAGGGCATGGAATTTGCCCGCGAGGATTCATCGTATTTGGCCTCACACTACCTGCGATTCTGCCTCCCGTTTCCCTATTGCTCGCCTGGTTCGCGCGAAAAACGACGACTGCACAATGGACCATTCCGATCATAGGAGGCGTAGCTCTGCTGGCTGCCGCGTATCCTCGTTTCGACGTCCCGCATCTCACCTATGCGGCCCCGCCTTTCTACGCACTCCTGGCGGTAGGGATCACAGCGATATCCACAACCAGGATTCGCTTGCCTCTATTCCTGTTCGCAAGTCTGCTGACAGCAATCTTCACCCTGTACCCCATCACTCGGTATTTTTCAGAAACGCCGCTGGAGTCCAACGTCGGCACCATCCGGGCCGCAGGCAGCGACATCGCGCTCTTGCGAGGTTTACGATCGAATATCCCACGCGGGAGTGACCTATTCGTATTCCCATACCTGCCCATCGCGTACTTTCTCACGCTGAGCCAGAACCCCACACGCTACTCGTATCTTCAACCGGGCATGATGAGCGACGCTGACGAATCTGCAGTCCTCACGGAATTACGAGCGGCTCCTCCGACACGCGTGCTTTACTACAACATCCCCGAGGAACAGATTTTGCGCATCTGGCCGCACAGCGATCCCACTCGTCTAAGAATGCGGAGAATCGAGGCCTACCTCGCGGAACACTACAAAACCTCGAACGAGATCTCGTATCAGGGCGGAAGCTTCCGCGTTATGGAACGACGCCCCGTCACCGCCGCGCTCCAGTAGCTACCCTACTTCCAGCAGCACAAACCCAGCCAGCTGAGCAGCCTTCCCGCCCTGGAAAATAATCCGGCGAGTCTTAGGAAACGGCAGTCCCGTGCGCAGCGCCTTCTCGAAGAACGCCACCCGCTTCGCCAGCGACCGGAAATCGGGGGCAGAGGTGTCTGACACCGAATTCTTGGACAACACGCCGCCGCCCCATCCAATGGATAGCAGGCAAGCATCCGGACGCGAGGAGATCTTCGTCTCCAGTTCAGCAATCGTCGCAGCGAGCGGCGCCAGCCCCGTCCATTCCGCGTACAGCTTGTGCTGCGCCAGCTGCGACGCCGCAAACCGATTCGCCGCCTGGAACATCTTCGCGCGATCCCGCTCCGAGGATTCGCTCCACACGCCTTCGAACGCAGTCCCCGGCGATGCCATCTCAGCGAACACCGGAGTGCTGTCGTCAATGCGACGAGCCTCAGCCGTCCCGCGCGCCGACTTCCATCCCAACTCGTACTTACCCTCGCCCTTAGCGACCAGCGTCGACGTACGCGATAGGTAAATCTTCATCCCCGCGTGACTGGTGCTCGCAGAATCGCCAGCCGACACACGCCGCATGATGCTCTTCCCCGCCCCGCCCAGCACAGCCTCTTCCGCCTTCAACGCAGGATTACGAGGCAACCTCTTGCCTTCCGCTTCATCCGCCTCGATGCGCTTCACCAAATCGCGCAACGTCGCCTCACTCCAACGATCAAACACCGCCGCGGTGCGCAGCGCGCCCTTGATCGCGGTCGCCGGCAAGTAAGCTCCACCCGTCGCAGATGTAGCGAACGTTGGCAGGAACAGCCCTTGCGAAGGAGTGCGCTCAAACACCGGCACCGCGCTCGCATGCTCAAACGGAATGCGCCGACCCGCATAGTTCTGCGCGAACCCGCCCCAGGAAGCAAAGTCCAGCTTATCCGCTTTCTTCAACTGCTCCAGATAGCCCTCAAAGCGAGGTCCCTTGGACAACAGCCGCAGAATACGTCGCTGATCGAGGACATTGACGTGGTCTTTCCACACCATGTAGTCGATCGGCGAAAGCTTGCTGCCATCACCGACCAGCGTCGGCGTCAAGCATGTGACGCGGTACTTCATGCCGTCACCTTCAACGGAATCGGAATCGTCAGCGCGAACCCCGCGCGATACACCGGATGCGCGAACCCATCGGGCGCGACATCAGCCGCTTGCCCGCGCGGTGCAGAACTCGCTACCAGCACAGAACCCTCAGCGACCATCCGAGTCAGCTTCTTCCCATCGCCCCAGCCCGCTTGGCTTTCGACACGCCCGCCGCGCGTGGTCAGCACGTAGTCGCCTTGTTGCCAATCGACGCCATCCGCTTCCGCAGGATGAAATAACGAGAGCAACCAGTATCCGTTTTCAGCTTCAGGATTGTGATGTTTCAGCAACAGCCCAGGCAATTCGCCCGCAGTGATCTGCGGCATCTCCGAACGTCCCCAACCGCGCGAACGCTCTCCACCAATGCCAGAGTCAGCCAATAGGCGGAACGCAGCAGTCAACGGACCCGTCCAACGATCCCGAGCAGCATCGTCCGCGAACTGCGCGACAGTCCACAACCCGGAGTCCGGAGTAAATTCGAGACACGCAGTCGAGTGCGGCGTCACGCTCACACCATCGCGATCCACAGCAGCACTGGAACGCACCGCAACGCGGAACGGCCCCGAGACCGCGGGATTGCGCGACGGCACCAAGCACTCGCTCTCGCCATCAATCGCCCAGGCACCTTCTGACAACGTGCGACCCGCAGCGAGAGTTTCGACAACGCTGATCGGCACAAACCGCGCACCCTTCCAGCGAACCTTCGAAGAAGCCTGCGGCGGCCACAAATTCCGTGGAGGCGCAACCAGCAGCGTATCGCCCTGATACGGAAAACACGAACCGAATCGCACGGCCGGCTCTTCCGCACGCGCAGTCGAATCCAGCCACTCGTCCAATAAACTAGGCGCGGCCGCCGTCCCGAGCTGCGCCATCGCGCTCGACACGGCGGAATACAGCGAGTCGCTGTGAAACACGCGGTCGACACGATCCCGCACGCCGGAGTCGGGTCCGATGCGCCAGGGTCCGGTGGGCCTGAGGCGGATGAGAAGACCTTGAGGCATTTAGCTCAGTTTGTCGGCGAACGAAGAATCCGTCACGAGCGATTGCACCGCAGCCAGATCGGCGCTCGAAGCGAGTTCCGCTTCCGCGGCACCCGTCGAATAGAAACCCTCGCCACGCCACGTCAGATTGAGGTTCGCGAACCGCACACGGCCACTGCCGCGCGATCCACCACCACCCAACGCATCGTCTTCCAGCAAGCGCAAACCGCCGATGAAGCGACCCGCCAGTGCCTTGTCTTCTTCGCAAAGAATATCGAGCACCATGCGCACACGGAAGCGCGCACCCGCCGGAACGCGTTCCAGCGTGCGAGGATTCGCCTGCGACGTGATGCGATCGATCGCATTCTCGCTCTTCACTTCCGTAATTTCGTCGTCGAGATTCTCACGCATTTGCGCCGTGATGCTCTCCTGATCGAGCGGAGCATCATACACCGCAAGCCGAGCAGGACTCGCCGAGCGAGCTTCAATCGCCTCGCCTTCGACACGCTCCATGCGGCCCGGATTGCGTCCGAACAGCAGGCAGATCTCATCGTCAGGACGATCGCTCTGATGAATGCGAACTTCCTGGCCGCGGCGCTTCGACAGGTAGACCAGCTCCGAGGGAGCCGTCAGACCCATCGCCGTTTCCAGCAAGGACCGCAAGCGTCCGCGCAGCGAGCTACCCGGAATGTACGGCAACCCGAAGGCGTCCTTCACAACCGGATTGTCCGCGCCGCCGATCTCCAGCGATCCCTTGCCCGCGCCGATGTGCAGGCCCGTTTCGCAATGCAGATCACCGGCCAGGATCAACTTGCCGATCAACTTCAATTTGGTTTGAGCAGTATGTTGGCTCATAGTTCCCTATTCGTTGTAGGCGACGATCGCCTCAAACAAGTCCTTAAATCTTTCGTAACCTTGCGCGTTGTTCTTGCGCGTAACTTGCAGCAGCAGCCGCTCCAGACCGTCCAGGCTTCGCAGCGAATGCCGTGCAATCGTGTAAGCCAGCCGCGCCCGCAACATCACAAACTGATGCTGCTTGTCACTCTCCGGCGCCCGTACCGCACGCCGCACAGCATTAAACAAACGGCGCAACTGGCTCTTCGTGCCGCTGTCCATATCCCGCATGCGCGCTACAACCGCGTGCGCCTGATTGTCGAGGTACAAGCTATCCGAAATTAGCTTCTCGATGTCGATATCCATCATCGGCTCGAACGAGCGAGGCCCGCGATCCCCACCGCCCGGACGACCACCGCCGCCTTCGCGACGATCTCCACCCGGCCGAGGTCCACGATCTCCGCCGCCACGCTCACCACCCGGACGACCGCCACCACCACCCGCGCCCTTCTCAGGACGAGGACCGCGATCCCCACGGCCTTCGCGCTTCTGTCCTTCACCACGAGGCTCGCGAGGTTCGCGCACTTGCGGCTGCTGCTCCGGACGAGGCGGACGACCTTCGCGCTTCGCCAGACCTTGCGTAAGTTGCGCCGCCATGTCCGCTAGCGGAGGAGACGCAGGTGCAGCCTCGGCAACGACGGGTTCCGCCGACGGTTCGGGATTGGGAGTAACGTTCTCTTGATTCTCTTCCATACAAACTCCTTGAAAAGCGCTCTACGCCTGAGCGGCCGACAACCTCGCCCATTCTAGCGCCACGCGGCCCGCAGGCCGCAACTTTACCGTAATCGCGCTACGACCGATCAAATCGGCAATCAATGCCGTGCGCGCCTTCTGAAATTCCTGCCGTCCGCGGCTTCCGGGACGAGACGCGTTTAAGATGCGCCGAATGCGCCGATGATAGCGCCACGGCCGCTCGCCGCCCATCTTCCTGGCCTGCTTCTTCGACACACGCGACTGCGTCTCACGATAGATGCCACACAGGTCGCGCAGATACTGCGGAGAACAACCGAACTCGGTCACCATCTTCGACAACGCATCCTTCAACGTCGAAGCTTCCGCAAACTGCTTCCATTCCAGCGTGCGCCCCAGCAACCAGATGCAATCTTTATCGATCGACTTGGACGCTTCCAAACGCTGCCCGGCCTCTTCAAACACTGCACCCAGCGACGCATCCACAGCGGGCGCCAGCGCCACAGCCATCGTGATCGTCTTGCCTTCCGGCCCGACGAAGTCTTTCAAGTTCGCTTCCGCGAAACGATGGAACAGCCGCTCAATCTCGCCCGCGAGTCCGATGAGTGCATCCCACGCGCCGTACACCGCGAAGTCATCGCCACCCGAGTACATCACCGTAACCTTGCGCCAGAACTCCGGCATGGAGCACAAAACTTCCAACTCTCCGGCGAAAAACTGTTTGTACATGACCGAGAGCTGAATATGCTCCTCGATCGACTGCGCCCGCTGCATGCGAATCGCGAAGTTGTCCACGTCGCCGCGCAACACGCCCCACGTCTCAACCCCACCTGCTCGACTCGCAAGCACCACCGTCGATGCCGGTTCCGTGCCATCTTCGCTCGGTGCCGTATGCCGCGCAAACGGAATCGCATCCGGGGCAGCGGTCAGCGGCCAGGAATGTTTGCCAGCAGTCGTTGTGATGCGACCGGGATGCTCCGGCGACCACGAAACCGACTCCGCATCCCGCAACGGAAACCCCAGCTGCGTGATGAAATACTCTTCCGCGCTAGCATCGGCCACCGTCACCGACGCATCGAAGCCCGGCGCGCCGCGGCGACGATCTAGACCCTCGTTGATGCGCTTGCGAACATCGCTCCAGTCGCCCAAGTTCTCCGTGGAACTCCAGGTCAACTTCAGCGCGTTGCCGCTTAATTGCCCGATCTCGACGGCAGCTGCCGCTAAAAACGCATCCGCAGCCTCGCGCGATTCGATGGGCAGCAGCATCATGAAGCGCCCACCACCGCTCGAGCCCAACAGGATTTTTGCAAGGCCCAACTCGGCCAGCAGCGCGCGCGGCAGAACTTCGCTCAGCAGGCTGATCCAATGCGACCGCCCCGTAAACACCTGATCGGCGTCACGCGTGGCGGGGGCGAGCAGACAGTCGTCCACTCCTAAGAGTTTGCCTTCTAGAAAAATCTGCATGCGGGCGGAATCACCACTGTAGCATGCCGAATTACGCCGGGACGCCCTCAATGATGGAAACGTGGCTCGCCGTGGGAATCACCCGCGTCAGCTTCCATCCTGCCTCGGCGAACAATTCGCGAAATTCAGTTTCCGTGCGTTCCTTGCCGCTTGGAAACAGCATCATCTCCAGATCCGCGATCTTGCCCATATGCATCAGGTTCGGACCCGGAACAACCATGTCCACCACCAGCAACTTGCCCCCGGGATTCACCCCCGCACGGCAGGCCTTGAGAATCTTCAAGCAGAGATCATCCGGCCAATCATGAATGATGTACTTCATCATGTACGCATCCGAACCTTGAGGAACCGACGCGAACATATCCCCGCCCGTAAGCGTGATCCGAGCCTTCACCGATTCCGTCGGCCCGCCCGCGGCACCCGCGATCACCGACGGCTGGTCATAAAGCGTGCCCTTCATCCCCGCATTGTGTTGCAGAATCGTGGAGATGAGCAGCCCATGCCCACCGCCCACGTCCGTCAGGCTCCCAATGCCCGAGAAGTCGTACGCTTGCGCCACCGCCGGAGAGTCGATGGTTGACAAATCCGTCATGCCGTCATGGAACGCCTTGCCCTCTTTCGGATGGCTGACCAGGTACTCAAACAGCGGCATGCCGTAGATTTTTTCCGTGGGCCGCTCCCCGGTCCGAATCGTTTCGTCCAGCAAGCCCCATCCTCGCACGTGCCACTCGTCACCGTTAAAGAGGGCCACATTACGCACGCACGGCACCGCGTCCGAACGCAGCGCAGCCGACGTCGGCGTCTGCACGAAGCGCTGGTCATCCGTTTCTGAAAGCACTCCGACAGCCGACGTCGCGCGCATCAAGCGATAAAGCAGGTCCGGCTTTGCCCCGACCTTTGGAGCGATCTCCGCAGCCGATCGCGGCGTGTTATCCATGTGGTCCGGCACGCCGAGGCGCGCAAGAGTGCAGACAGCCGAACTGATCCAGCCGCCTAACACCAACTGCAAAGTCTGCGCAAAAGGAGGAGGTGCGTTTTCTGACATCCCTCTAAGTTAACCGCGAAGGATCGCGTCCACAAGTCCCGCCATCGTATGCGGCGAGGCTTCGACATCCACCCGCATGCCCAGATCTCGCGCCGTCGCCGAAGTGATCGGCCCGATGGAGGCAATCTTGATCCCTTCGACCGAAGCCACACTCGCGAAATTCTTCACGGTCGAGGAACTGGTGAACGTAATCCAGTGCGGCTTGCGCGCCAGCACCTCTTTCGCCCGCTCAGCCAGATTCGCCGGAGCCTCTGTGCGATACGCCTCCACCACATCCACAATCGCCCCACGCTTGGCGAGCTCCGTCGGGACTACATCGCGAGCCACCGCAGCCCTAGGCAACAGTATCCGCTTGCCCTTGAGATCTTCACCCGCCAGCGCCTCCAGCAAACTCTCCGCGACATATTCCGCAGGCATGCATTCGGCCTTCAAATGCAGCGCCTCCACAGCAGCCTTCGTCGCCGGACCAATCGCCGCGATCTTCCCACGCAACTTTCGAATATCGTCCAACGCCGCAATAAACCGCCGCACTCCATTCACGCTCGTAAAGATGATCCAGTCGTAAGTATCCAGTTGCGCCATTGCCCGAGCCAGCGGACCCGGATCCGATGGTGGCAGGACCTCAATCGTTGGCAGCGCGATCACCTCGGCGCCCAACGCCTCCAGCGGCTCCGCCAACTCGCGCGACTGCCGATGATCCCGAGTAGTCACGATGCGCTGCCCAAACAACGGCAACCGCTCAAACCAATTGAAGCGATCCCGCAGCGTCACCACGTCGCCAATCACGATGGTCGCGGGCGGACGCAAGCCCTGCTTCGCGATCAAACCCGGCAACGTCGTCAACGTTCCCACAATCGTTTCCTGATTCGGCCGCGTAGCCCACCGCACCACCATCGCCGGAGTATCCGCAGACCGCCCCCGCCGAATCATCTCCGCCGCGATCTCCGGGAAGTTCACCAACCCCATGAACAGAACCACGGTCTCAGCCGACCCGACCTTGCCCCAGTCAATCGCATCCACGCGATGCCCAGTCACAAAAGTCACCGCCGACGTATGCTCCCGATGTGTCAACGGCACGCCCGAGTACGCGGCCACACCCAGCGGCACCGTCACTCCCGGCACGATCTCAAACGCCACCCCCGCCGCCGCCAGAGCCTCGACCTCTTCCCCGCCCCGAGCAAAAATGAACGGATCGCCGCCCTTCAGCCGAACAACATTGCGCCCACGCTTCCCATGTTCGACCAATAGGGAATTGATCTCCTCCTGCGACATCTCGTGATTCGCGCGCTTCTTGCCGACGTAGATCCGTTCCGCCGCAGCAGGTGCGTAAGCGAGCAACCGGTCGCTAGCCAGCGCGTCATAGAGCACCACATCCGCCCGCTCTAAAACCCTGCGCCCCTTGACCGTAATCAGATCCGGATCCCCCGGCCCCGCCCCGACCAGATACACCTTACCAGCCATGTTCGGCCCTCAATGTGGCGCACGCACTCTTGCGTGCCGCGTCGAGACTCGTCTCGACGCCTGTCGGTACAGCACGCAAACGCGCGTGCCCCACGCTCATGCCCCGTAAACCTCGCGCAGGATCTCCTCCGCCCCATCATCCAGCAGCGTCCGACCCAACGTCGCCCCCACCTGCGCCGCCTCCCTACCCGACAAGCGCCCTCGCACAACCTCCGACCCATCTGGCCGAGCCACAATCGCATCCAAATGAATCTCGTCGCCCGTGATCGTAGCGTGCGCCCCCACAGGAACCTGACAGCCCCCGCCCAACACCAGCAACAACGCCCGCTCCGCCGTCACCGCACTCCGCGTAGCCGCATGGTCGAGCTTCCCAGCCAACTGCTGCGCCAGCCCGCCATCATCGCGAGTCTCAATCGCCAGCGCCCCTTGCCCCACTGCAGGGCACATCACATCCGCAGGAATCAGCTCCGTAATCCGATCCGCCCACCCTAGCCGACGAAGCCCCGCCGCCGCGAGCACGATCGCGTCGTACTGCCCCTCTTCCTGCTTGCGGAGCCGCGTATCGACGTTCCCCCGCAGCATCTCGATCTTCAACCCGCGACCCAGCGCCATCAACTGCGACGACCGCCGCAGCGAGCTCGTCCCAATCGTCATGCCCTCGCGCAGCTCATCCACGCGCACGCCGATCAACGCATCCCGCGGGTCTTCACGCTCCGGAATCGCGGACAGAATGAGCCCCGCAGGCAGC
This sequence comes from Bryobacteraceae bacterium, assembly GCA_039926185.1. GTDB lineage: Bacteria > Acidobacteriota > Terriglobia > Bryobacterales > Bryobacteraceae > Palsa-187. Next base: position 126,761 of record JBDSXJ010000009.1, read on the forward strand.
TCCGTCGGAACATCCTTCATGCTGTGTACCGCAAGATCGATCGACCGATCCAGCAACGCCTCTTCAATCTCTTTCGTGAAGAGCCCCTTGCCGCCGACCTTCGACAACGGCACATCCTGAATCCGATCGCCGCTAGTCTTGATAATTTCGATGCGGGCTTCCTCGCCCAACTTCGCCAAACACGCTTGGATATGCCGAGCCTGCCACAGCGCGAGTTGCGACCCGCGCGAACCAATCACGATCATTCGTCTCCGCCTAACCTAAATAGCTTCCGGATGATGTCCAGCTCAGTCGACGCGGTTCCCTGTTTTCGCAGCTCCGAAATCGGCCCATGCGCAATCTTGTTCATGAAGCCGCGCATCATCCCCTCGATGGCTTCTTCCTGCTGCGGCGTCAACGGCCCCAGCTTCGCGCGCGCCCGATCGATCTCGCCCTTGCGCCACCCGTCCAGCTGTTCCTGCAACTTCACGATCGTCGGCGCCACCTCGCGCGTCTTCAATCGCAGCATCATCCGATCGACTTCTTCCCCGATGATGTCCTCGGCGTCTTTCGCAACCTGAATGCGCCCCTTCAGATTCTGATCGACCACTTTATCCAAATCGTCGATATCGTAAAGGAACGCACCGTCAAGTTGATTCACCGACGGATCGATATTGCGCGGCACCGCAATGTCGATCAGGAACATCGGCTGATTGCGCCGCTTCGAAATCGCCGACTTCACCTGATCCTTGGTCAGAATGTAGTGCGGAGCGCCGCTGGAGGCCAAGACAATATCGACCTTGGGCACCATGTCCTCGAACTTCTCGTAGTCGATCACCCGACCGCCGCAGTCCTCCGCCAGCGCTTCCGCGCGAGCCCGCGTGCGATTCGTCACCAAAATTTCAGACACGCCAGCTCGGCGCAGATGCCGAGCAGCGCTCTCCGCCATCTTGCCCGCGCCGATCACCAGCGCTACCTTGCCCTTCAGCGTCCCAAAAATTTCCCGCGCGAGTTCCACCGCCGCGTAACTGACGGACACGGCGCTCGATCCGATCTCGGTCTCGGTCCGCACCCGCTTCGCGACATTGAACGCACGCGTCATCAGCAGGTCGAGGAAACCACTGACCGAGCCATTAGCCTTGGCCACCGCGTAAGCCGATTTGAGCTGACCCAGGATCTGCGGCTCGCCCACCACCATCGAATCCAGACTCGACGCCACGCGAAACAGATGCCGAATCGCATCTGAGCCGTCGTAGCGATAGAGGTACGGCGTGACTAAGGATGGATCGACACTTCGCGCGTCCGCCAAAAATCCAGCCACCGCAGCTTCGACTTCCGCGCCATCATCCGCCGTCACTGACACCTCAACCCGATTGCAAGTCGAAAGGATCACGCCTTCCTGCACGCCCGGACGCCGCTTCAGCTTGTCCAGAGCCTCCGGTAGCGCACCCTCATCGAACGCGATCCGCTCGCGGACCTCCACGGGAGCCGTGCGGTGATTCAGACCTGTGAGCAGAAACTTCATTGCGCCAGCGTGCTTTCCAATCCAAGATGCGTCACCCACGTCAACGCACTGCACCCCAGCACCGCGAGCGCCATCATCGCCGCCTTACGCCCCCGCCATCCAGCCGACTGGCGCAGAAACAGCATCAGCAGCAGCAGAATCCAGGTGAATACCGAAATCGTGATGCTAGGATTCCCGATCCAGCTCGAGTTGGAATAAAGAAACGCCCACATCACCGCAAAGATCAGCCCGAGCGTCAGGAACGCGAAGCCCAGCCCCAGCGACTTGGTCAGCATCCCATCCAGCGTCGCCAGCGGAGGCAACCGTTCCAGCAGCGCGCTCCCTTGCTTGTTCTTGAGCCGCCTCTCCTGCATCAGGTAAGCAACCGCCGACAGCGCCGTGAAGAACAGCGCCGCGTACCCGGCCAGCACTAATAGGATGTGCACCACCAACAGCACGCCCCGAAACCCTTCGTCCTGCGGCGTCATGGGCTTCTCGACGGCCGCCACCAACACCATGCCAAATACGAGCGGGAACAGAGCCACCGACGCACTGCCAAAACCGTAGCGCTTCTCCGCGGCCACAAAGGTAAGCGCGATCAGAAACGCGCATAAGCTCACCGTCTGATAGAAGTTGTCCACCGGAATGCGCCCAGCGGCGATCCCTAGGTCCACAATCGCCACGCCATGCAGAATCACGGCGAGCCGAAACGCATTCAGCGCGACCCCAAACGCACTCTGCCCCTGGCGAACCGCCATCAGCAGCGAATGCAGCAACCCCACGGCGTACAACACCGCCGCCACTCGCAACCACAAGGTGCTCGCTTCAATCATGTTCGTCCCACTTTGATTCTACGCTTTACCATCCAATACGGCGGATTCCCTTGACCGAATCAAAGTGCCGGTCGCGACTCAGGATCGGCAGCCGATGTTGCCGCGCCAGCGCGGCAATCCAGAGATCGTTGGCCGGAATCGGCGACCCGGCCAGTTTCAGTTCCACCCGCGCTTGCGCATACTGAGCGGCTGTTTCCTTCGTGATCGTCAGTACTCGACTTACCTCAACAAACTCCACCAGCCATTCCCGGTAAGCCACCGCGCGGCGCGAGCCCTCAATGCCAAATGCGTATTCCCCAAGCGCGATCACCGGTACTTCGACCGACGGCGCCGCATCCACCATCGCCACAACCGCCGGCACGCCGTCCGCATAGGCGGAAAGAGCGTTGGTGTCCAGGATCACTCGCGATCCTCAGGCTCGATTTGGCCAAACTCGTCGTCAATCAACTTCTGGATACGAATCGTCTCGCTGTGCAGGTGCTTCAGCTTACCTGCCATTTTGGTCCAAGGCTTCTCGGCGGAAGGCGAAGCGGACAGTTTATCCTCTACCGCCTCAGTGACGAACTGCCGCAGCGGAATGCCTCGCTCCGCAGCGCGAGCCTTGGCCTTGCGCAGGACTGCGTCCGGCATTTCCAGCGTCGTCTTCACAACCCATGTTCCCATATTTATGGGAATGGCTCTGCCGCCCCGGTTTGCTAGCCTAAAGGAGCCGCGTCCTCCTCGGAGGTCTCCCTTGCGCTTTCTCAGCTTCTTCGTTCTCGCCGGCACGCTAGCTTCAGCCGCGCCCGCCCTCCAGTATTCCACCTACCTGCGCGACAACTTCTCCCCCAAGGCGATCGCAGTCGACCCCGCAGGCAACATCTACCTCACAGGCAGCGCGACGATCGGCTCACAGTCGACCATCCTCGTAGCCAAGCTGAACCCGCAGGCCACCCAATATCTCTACCTGCGCTACCTCGGCGGCTCCGGCATCGACGCCCCCAACGCTATCGCCGTCGACCCATCCGGCAACGCCGTAGTCGTCGGATTCACCGCCTCGACCGACTTTCCCGTCACCGCGAACGGCAGACTCGCCTCGCCGCCCACCGCCAACGCAAGACGCTCCTTCGCTGTGAAGCTCGACCCTTCAGGCAACACCATCTTCTCCGACATCCTTGGCGGCACCGCTGCGAGCGAGGCCCAGGCGGTCGCGATCAACTCCACCGGCCAGATCCTCATCACCGGACTCTCCACCACCGAAGGTTTCCCCTCCACCCCCGGCGCCTACAAAGTCCCGAACACCCCCAACCGCCCCTACATCCTCGCGCTCGACCCCACCGGCACCACCGCAACCTTCTCCGCCACCGGCATCGGCGGCCGAGCTATCGCCCTCGACCCCGCTGGCAACATCTATCTCGCCGGCCAGACTACGCTCCTCGACTACCCCACAACACCGGGAACCTACCAGCCCGAACTCCCCGCTTCCGCGATTTGCTACAACGCCCCCTGCAGCCGTCCCAGCCAGGCACAGAACCAGTACGTGACCAAGCTCGACCCGAGCGGCTCCACGCTGTTGTACTCCACCGGCGTCACCGGCAAAGGCAACACCATCAACACAGGCTTGGCAGTAGACGCCACCGGCAACGTGTACATCACCGGTTTCGCCGGCAACACCTATCCCTATACAGTCCCTGTCCCATCCTTGCCCGTCACTCTCCTCGGCATCCCCGGCCTGCCGTTCCTTACCAAGCTCGACGCCCTGGGACAGAAGGTCGTCTTCTCCGTGCCCGTCGGCGGAAACGGCGTCCAGGTGGACGCTCAAGACTCCGTCTATGTTGGCGGAAGCACCGGCCTCACCACCGGCTTCGCCATCCAATCGACGATTCCCGTGCTGGCGAACATTCCCGCCCGCTGCCTACCCAACGGCGTCACGAACTCCATCTCTTCTTACACCGCGCGCGTCAGCGCATCCACCGGCGACGTCACAGGCTCGCAATTCATCGGGGGTTCGACCCTGAGTTTCACCGGAACCGCTCTCTCCGGTTCAGCTTTGTGGCTTGTCGGCACCACCTCCCTTCCCGATTTCCCCTTCACCGAGAACACTCTGACGCCGACCTCCTTCCCTCCCGGTCCCACCTCCGGAGCCTACCTGGGCGCGACCGTCTTCAATCTGCCTGATCTCCCGCGCATCGCCCCACAGATCGCCTGCGTCCTCGATGCAGCCGACCTATCCCCCGCCGGCCCCGTCGTTCGCAACGGTCTCGTCACCGTCTTCGGCACCAATCTCGGCCTCCCGCTGGGAGTTTCCGGGACCAACGAATCTCCCACCAATCTGGGAGGAACAGCAGTAACCGTCGCTGGACGCCCCGCTCCTTTGCTTTACGCCTCACCCACCCAGGTCAACTTCGCCGTACCGGAAGTGAGCCTGTCCCAACCCACCGCACCTTTGCGACTGACCCTCGCCGGATCGGAGGGAACCAAGCTGTCCCTGCCGCTCGCGTTCTCAAACCCGAAGCTCTTCCTGGACCTGACCCAAACACCCCAACCCTTCGCAGCGTTCACGCAAATCGCCGTCGCCCTCAACGCCGATGGCAGTCTGAACAGCCCCACCAATCCCGCCACGCTCGGCTCTACGGTCTCGGTGTTCGCCAACGGCCTGCAGCAGGGACCACAAGTCTCCCGACCCTTCGTCTTTGCCGACAGCGGCTGGTTGGTGACGAATCTAACGGCAGCCAGCCCCTACGTCACGCGCATTGACCTCCGCTCCCCAACGCCGCTCCTGAACAATTTCAGCTGCCCCCCGAACAACGTATGCTCTGTAAGCCTAGGGCTCTACAACCTCATCACCCTGCTCTCAAACTATGGCGCGCAGAGGTTCAGTGGCACCGTCTACGTCCAACGCTGAGCGCCTAGCTCAAAATTTCCGCAATAAAGTCAAGGGCAAAGCTGCCGATCTAAGGTTACACAGGGAATTTGCGCCGCCACTGCGTGGAAGTTTGAAACACGTAGCTCCCGTCGCAACGTCCAACTGTTTAGGAGCCAGTCGGAGAAAAAGATGCCAGAAAGAACTTGGACGACTCAAGTAGTGCTCCGGCCCTCACGGTCGAAAAGATACAAGACGGAACCGGCGAATCGAACAGTACGGGGGAGCATCTAACAAATGGCACTGAGGTTGCCGCAAACGCTGTACCGGGACGACGAACCGGTGCAGCAAGTGCAGAATCGGCGATTGGAAGATGTTTTTCCGAAGAGAAGGGTCCCGGAACAAAGAGGACCTGAGAGAGGAGACAAGGCAATGGACACCAAAATCACACGGCTCAATATCCCGCTGGACCCGGCACAGACCGGACGGGACGCCACCCAGCTCGAAAGTGGGTTGCGCAAGCTGATCATCGGGCAGGATGACGCGATCCAACAGATCGTGAACATTTACCAGATGAATCTCACGGGAATGAACCCTCCGGGACGTCCCATCGGGAACTTCCTGTTCCTCGGACCCACCGGCTCAGGCAAGACCCGCATCGTGGAGGCCACTGCCGAGACTCTACTCAAGAATCCGCGCGCCGTCATCAAGATCGATTGCGCCGAGTTCCAACACAGCCACGAGATCGCCAAGTTGATCGGTTCGCCTCCCGGATACCTCGGACATCGCGAAACCCATCCCCTGCTCTCGCAGGAAGTCCTCAATCAGTTTCACACCGAAGACAACAAGCTCAGCTTCGTGCTCTTCGATGAAATCGAAAAAGCGTCGGACGCCCTCTGGAACCTCTTGTTGGGCATCCTGGACAAGGCCACGCTCACCCTGGGAGACAACCGCAAGGTCGACTTCTCCCACTGCATGATCTTCATGACCAGCAACCTCGGCGCGTCTGAGATGGCTGCCATGATGGCCCCCAAGCTCGGCTTCGGAATCGGCAAATTGCAGGAGCAGATCGCGGCGGGTGTCGCCGACGACAAGCTCAGCGGGAAACTCGCGCGCAGCGGCGTCGAAGCCGCCCGCAAGAAGTTCACCCCGGAATTCATGAACCGGCTCGACAAGATCGTGACCTTCCAGCCGCTCGGATCCGAGCAGTTGCGCAAGATCCTCGACATCGAGCTGAACCAGGTGCAGCAGCGAATCTTCAATTCGCCCGCCGACCGCGCGTTCGTCTTCACCGTGTCCGACCCCAGCAAGGACTTCCTGCTGACCGAAGGCACCGACATGAAGTACGGCGCTCGCCACCTGAAACGCGCTATCGAGCGCCTGCTGGTCCAGCCCATGTCCAACCTCATCGCCACCGAACAGGTGCGCGGCGGAGACTGGGTCCGCGTCGACTACGACAAGGACGCCAAGATGTTGCGCTTCGCCCGCGAAGCCGAAGGCCTCCCGGTCGGAGAAATGGCCCGCCTGGTCGACACCTCGGTGACCATCCCGGCCCTTACGCTCTCACAAAGCGCCGTCGCCGAAACCGCCAACGCCCTGCGCGCCCGCGGCAACAAACGCGGCTAAGCCGAAACGAAAAAACGCCCCGGGTCCGAAAAGGACACCGGGGCGTTTTGCTTTTGGGACGAGTTACAATCAGACCCGGTCTCATTCAAAGAGTCCAGCGCAAGATGAAACGTTGCAGCCGATGTGGTTTCGTGACCGAGAAAGATATCCCCTCCTGCGGGAAGTGTTGGCCTGTGTACTCTCCCCTCGTCGAATACAAGAGTGAAAAGACGCGCTCGCCGGTTGGAGCGGATCCAGAGAATCCCCCATTCACTTCGGCACCCCCTGATCAGCCCAAAGACCGTCTAGCGCTCCTTACGCCCTCGAAAACAGTGAGCCTGAGGCTAACGTACTCCAAACCTCGTCATCAGTCAGCACCGCACGCGCCGTCGTCATCTGGGTGGCAGTCGCGGGTATCGTCACGCTAGGGTTCCAGACGAAGGCCGCTTATAGTCTGGGCTATCTTGGACTGATATTGGACTGGGCGATGGTCCTGGCCGTCGCCGTCGGCTTATGGCTAACAGTTCCAGATATACTCCGAGCTTCTTCTCTGTTCCGTCAGCGCGGGATTCCAGCAGGCAAGACACTCGCCGCCAGAATAACGAATCGCGAGAAACTTTTCGGGCTGCGCGTTAAAACTTGGGTCAATGCTCTTGTTTACGCAATCGTTGTGGGTCTGGCTGCAGCATCCCTGTGGATGCATTGGAAAGAACCGCGAGAGGCCTATCGACATGCGCTAGCGTCTCTTCTTACTTCCGCTTCGCAAACCGCAGACGCCTCGGTGCAGACCGCGCGTACTTCGCGCTCAGGGGCCGGCGAATTCTATCTCCGCCAGGACCGACAATCTCAGCCGACGATAACCGAGCTTGAAACGGGGCGTCCTGACTTGGCACTCTTTTCGACCGTCACAAGAAGCCGCGTCTCGGCTTACGTTGAGAGACGCGATATTGGCAAGGTCCACATTACCGTCGTGCTTATCCACCGTCATCTTCCTGTGGTCTGGATGTGGATCGAGCCCGTGTTAGGTCTCGACTCTCTCGCGTATTCGATGGAAAGCGCAGAGGTAAGAGATAAACCAAAAGGCAAGATTGTCGACCTCGCTACCGTCATGGCTGACGTGTACCGTCCTCGCTAGGACAACCCTACGCCGCGCACTCACCACGGCCGAGCTTCAACGAGAACTTCTCGTCATCGCCCCAGTCCATGAAGATCTCCGGATCGGCATCCGCCGGCGGCTTCTCCAGATCCGCCGTGAGCTTCTTGAACGTCTCCACCTTGAACCGCTTCACATACTCGCGGAAGCTTTCCCCGCCTTCACGATTCGCCATGAAGTGCTCCAGAACGCGATCCACCGCGATCGGCACGTTGCGAGCCGGCAAGCTCTGCACCGTCAATCCGAACTCCTGCTCCGTCCCGCCAATCAGCATCTTGTAATAAGGCACTTCGACCTTCTCGGGACCTCCGGTGTCCACCTTGCGAGCATTCCCATAGAAGCCCAGATCCCCGATCCAGTGCTGTCCACACGAATTCGGGCACCCACTGATGCGAATCTTGAGATCGCGTACCCCCGGATCGTCGTACTTCCGCACCGTAAACGCCAGCGCATCGCCCAACCCCATCGACTTGGTCAGCGCCAGGTTGCAGCTATACGCACCCGGGCAAGTCACGACGTCGCTGATCTCATCCGCGCGATCCTTCGCCAAACCCAACTTCGCCAACGCCCCAAATACCCGACCCAGCGCACCCACCGGCACCCAGGCAAACATGATGTTCTGCGACATGCTGACGCGCATCAACCCATCGCCCGCATCCTCGGCGATTTTCGCCAGCCCGCGCATCTGCTCGCCCGTCAGGTTCCCCTGCGGCACCATCACCGTGACGATCCCGTAGCCAGCTTGCTTCTGATCGCGCACGTTGCTCTTGCGCCACTCCGCAAACTCCGGCGACGGATCAAACATCGGCAGCAGTTCCCCAGTCCCCTTCGCCGGGGGCGTCAGCTGGAACCCACCAAAATTCTCCGGCACAGACTCCGGCATCGGAATCCCGCCATCCCGCAGAATGTCCTGATACTTCTCCTCGATCATGTCCCGCAGCCAATCCCAGCCGCGTTCCCGGAGGATGAACTTCAACCGAGCCTTGTCCTTGTTCCCATAGTTGCCATACTGCGCAAACACGCGAATCACGGCCTCCACGCGCGAAACCACTTCCTCCGCCGGGAAAAATTCGTACATCACCTTGCACTCAGTGGGCAAAGGTCCCAACCCGCCAGCCACCGTCATGCGGAAGCCATTCACGCCGTCTTTCTGAATCCCGCGAAGCCCAAGGTCGTTGATACGCGTACCGATCGTATCTTCCTCGCCCCCCGCCAGCGCGATCTTAAACTTGCGCGGCATCGCGTCGGTGAGTTCCTTGTGCAGAAACGCAAACGCCAACTTGGCCGCATACGGCTGCACGTTGAACGGCTCAGACGCCAACAACCCCGCCAGCGGATCCGCCGTCACGTTACGCACCGTGTTGTAGCAAGCCTCGCGCGTCGTCATCCGAGCGTCGGCCAGAAGGTGCAACGCCTTCGGAACTTCGAGCAGCGGCACAAAGTGATACTGCATGTTCTGCCGAGTCGTGAGGTGTCCCTTTCCCCCCGCCACAGCATCGGCGACCTCCGCCAAAGTCCGCATCTGATCCGCCGTCAACAACCCGCCAGGAATCTTAGTGCGAATCATCTGCACCCCTTCCTGCCGCTGCCCGTAAACCCCACGCCGCAACCGCTGCGCCCGAAACTGGTCGTCGGTAATCTCCTTCGCCAGCCACTTCTCCGCATGCGCCCGGAACTGCTCAATGTCCGCACGGACAGTGCTATCGTATTCTGTTTCAAGGAGTTGTTGATTCTGATCAGGCATACTCTAATTCCCTATAGAGATTATACTACTTCATCGGCCGGTATTATAGGATCATACACCCGATCTCACGCAAAGTCGCAAAGACTCGCTAAGTCTTTCCTTTGCGAATCTTCGCGCCTTCGCGTGAGAGCTTTTCGGTCCAACGTCCACAACTCTCGCATGGACGAAAACGCCGCCTCGAGAGAAATCGTGGATGCCTCCCTTCAAGTTCACAAAGCGCTCGGCCCCGGTCTCCTCGAAAGCGTCTACACCGCAACCCTAGCAAAAGCACTGCGAAGTCGCGGCCTTAAAGTCGCTACCGAAGTAGGAATGCCAGTAGACTTTGAGGGCTCCCACTTCGAACTAGGCTTCCGCGCCGACCTAATCGTCGAAGACTGCGTGATCGTCGAGGTCAAATCCGTCACCGACCTGCTCCCCGTCCATCAAAAGCAGTTGCTGACCTACCTCCGCCTCGGCAACAAAAAGCTAGGCCTTCTCATCAACTTCAACGTCGCCCTGATCAAAAACGGAATCTGCAGGATCGCCAACGGCATCTAACCCAAATACAATGACCCGCTCCATCTCCCAAATCATCCCCGGCACCGCGACCGTGGAAGGCGAGGGCGTCCTGGTCCACCGCCCCTTCCCCTCCCCAGCCCTCTCGGTCTTCGACCCCTTCCTCTTAATCGACGAAATGGGCCCCATCGACGTCGCCCCCAACGCCGCCAAAGGTTTCCCCGACCATCCCCACCGCGGCTTCGAAACCGTAACCTACCTTCTATCCGGTCGCTTCGAACATCGCGACTCCCGCGGCAACGCCGGCAAGATCGAAGCAGGCGACGTCCAGTGGATGACCGCCGGCTCCGGCCTGGTCCACTCCGAGGCCCCCGAAACCGAGTTCCGCAAAACCGGCGGCCACCTCCACGGTTTCCAGGTCTGGCTCAACCTGCCCAAGCGCGACAAAATGATCGAGCCTCGTTATCAAGAAGTCCCCAAAGCCAGCATCCCCGAAGCCCACTCCGCCGACGGCAAAGTGCACGTCCGCGTGATCGCCGGTGAAGCCCTCGGCGCGAAAGCGGTGATCGACACCCGCATTCCCATCCAATACCTGCACTTCACCCTGGCCCCCGGTGCGAGCATTGAGCAGCCCGTCCCCGCCAAAGCGAACGCCCTGGCCTACGTCTTCAAAGGCACCGCCCTCTTCGGCGGTAAGCGCATTGACCCGCACACCATGGTCGCCTTCGGCCACAACGCCGACAGCGTGCAACTCGAAGCCGCCCCCGATTCACCCGAGCCCGTGGAACTCCTGCTCCTCTCCGGCGAACCCATCAACGAACCCGTAGCCCGCTACGGCCCCTTCGTCATGAACACCCGCGAAGAACTAGAACAAGCCTTCGAGGACTACCAATCCGGCCGCATGGGCGTGATCACGCGTTAATGAACGACGGGCGATGACGGCCGCCGCCCCTCAAACGCGTTCTCCAGTAGTTCCCGAATCCCGCTCCGTGTAACAGCCCTAGGATTCCAATACGGATTCGCAATCGCCAAATCGGCGGCTCTCTCCAAATGCCGCCGCTCCATCCCGATCCCCTCCAACGAAATCGGCGCCCCCAGCGACGCAGCCAAATCCCACATCCCCCCCGCCGCCTCGCGAACCCCTAGCGCCCGAGCCACCCGCTCCATCGCCTCCCCCGTCTCGGGAGCATTAAACGCCATCGCATGCGGCAACACCACCGTATGCGTCTCCGCATGCGGCAAATTAAACGACCCGCCCAGCGTGTGACACAACTTGTGATGCAGCGCCATCCCCACCGCCCCCAACACCGACCCGCCTAGCCAAGCCCCATACAACGCCCGCGCCCGAGCGTCCCCGTTTTCCGGATCCTTCACCAGCAGCGGCAGCGCCTGAGCCATCGCGCGAATCCCATCCTCCGCCATCAACGAAACGATCGGATTCGCGTCTTTCGAATACAAAGCCTCCACACAATGCGCCATCGCATTGATCCCGCTGGTAACCGACATCGGCACCGGCAACCCGAGCGTCAAATCCGGATCGTAAATTACGGTCTTCGGCAACACCCGCAAATCCCGCCCCGTCTTCTTCACCCCGTCTTCTGTGATCCCCCAAATCGGCGTCATCTCCGACCCCGCATACGTAGTCGGCACCGCTACAATCGGCACCCCCGAAGTCAGCGCAATCGCCTTCGCGAGCCCCGTAGTCGATCCCCCGCCGACCGCCACAACGCAATCCGCCCCCAGCGCGGTAGCCTCCGCCCGCCCAGCATTCGCGATCTCGACCGGCACGTGCATCACCGCACGATCAAACAGTCCGACCACCCGGCCCCCCAACAACGCCGAAACCTCCGCCGCAACCGACCACTGCTGCGCCGTCGCCAGCACCAGGACTTTCCTGGCACCCAACCGGTCCACTTCCTCAGCAATCTTCTTAACCGCCCCCGAGCCAAATACCACCCGCGAAGGCAACGCATCGTAAGTAAAGGACAACATCGAAGCCACTTTACCACCCGACGTAGCGCACGCACTCGTGCGTGCCGCGTCGAGACTCTTCTCGACGCCTGGTCCGTTTGCTACGCTCTCCCTATGGGAATGAAACTTCTAGTCGCAGCGCTTCTTATCCTCTCGACCGCCTGCTCCAGCGCCCCGCCCGCCGAAACCAAACAAGCCCCCGCCGCCGACACCCGCCCCTACCTCCTGGAACGCGTCGACGACGCCGCAGTCGTCCAACTCTACGCCGACGGCTTCGAGCAACTCCCCATCAAAGAAAAACTTCTCATCTGGCACCTCTACCAAGCCGCCATCGCCGGCCGCGACATCTACTACGACCAGCGCTACGCCCACGCGCTCGACATGCGCGACACCTTCGAAGCCGTCCTCGCTCACCCCGCGGCCGTCGATAAGCCCACGCTCGACGCCCTCCAGAAATACGCCAAGCTCTTCTGGATCAACACCGGCCCCTACAACAATCTGACCGAGCGCAAATTCGTCCTCGACCTCGCACCCGAAGCCTTCGCCGCCGCCGCGAAAAGCGCCGCCACCGCAGGAGCATCCTTCCCCACCCGCAACGGCGAAACCCTCGACGCGCTGCTCGAACGCCTGAAGCCCATGTTCTTCGCAGCCGACTACGAGCCCTCCGTCACCGTCAAGACTCCCGAAAAAGGTTTGGATATCCTCACAGCCAGCCACAACAACCTCTATCAAGGCGTCGCCCTCAAAGACCTGACAGGCTTCAAAGAAAAGTACGCCCTCAATTCGCGCCTCGTGAAGATCAACGGCAAGCTCGTCGAAGAGCCCTACAAAGTCGGCGGCCTGTACGACGCCCAGCTCCGCGAAATCATCACCCACCTCGAAGCCGCCGCAGGCTTCGCAACCGAGCCTATGGCGAAGGCCCTCAATGCCCTCGCCCAGTGGTACCGCACCGGCGAAGAAGCCGACCGCAAGGCTTACGACATCGCCTGGGTCGCTGACACCGCATCCAACGTCGACACCATCAACGGCTTCACTGAGGTCTATCTCGACGCCCGCGGCGTCAAAGGCTCCTGGGAGTCCGTCGTCTTCTTTGTCGACCAGGCGAAAACCGGTGGCATCCAGAAGCTAGCTGCCGATGCCCAGTGGTTCGAAGATCACATGCCCTGGGACGCCAAATATCGCAAGACCGGCGTGAAGGGCATCACCGCGAACGCCATCAGCGTCGTAGTCGAAACCGGCGACTCCGGCCCCGTCACGCCCATCGGCATCAATCTCCCCAACGACTCCTCCGTGCGCGAGCAATACGGCAGCAAGTCCGTGTCACTCTCGAACGTCGTCGAAGCCTACGACAAGTCCTCCGACCCCGGCCTGCGCAGCGAATTCAGCTGGTCTCCCGAAGAAGCCGCGCGCACCGAAAAATGGGGCAGCCTCGCCAGCGAACTCGTCACCAACATGCACGAAGCCATCGGCCACGCCTCCGGCAAACTCGACGCAAAACTGAATGGCAAGCCTGAGCTAGCGATCAAAGAATTTTATTCCGCCCTCGAAGAAGGTCGCGCCGACCTAGTGGGCCTCTACTTCCTGGCCGACCCGAAACTCGCCGAGCTAGGCCTCGTCCCCGCCGCCGACCAAGCCGAGATCGTCAAAGCCGAATACGAAAGCTACACCCGCAACGCCCTCGTCCAACTGCGCCGCGTGCGCCAAGGCACCACCATCGAAGAAGACCATATGCGCAATCGCCAGATGGTAGTCCGCTGGCTGATGGCCAACACCAAAGCCATCGAATCCAAAATGCGCGACAACAAAACGTTCTTAGTGATGACCGATCCCGTAGCCTTCCGCGCAGGCGTCGCCAAGTTGCTCGCCGAAGTCCAGCGCATCAAATCCGAAGGCGACTTCCCCGCCGCCAAGAAGTTATTCGGGGACCACGGCATCCACTTCGACCCGAAACTCCGCGACGAAATCGTAGCGCGCGTAGAGAGCCTCAAGCTCCCCTCCTACACCGGCTTCGTCATGCCGCGCCTGGAAGCAGTAAAATCCTCCGACGGCTCCATCACCGATGTAAAGGTCTCCTATCCCAAGGACCTAACCGCCCAAATGCTAGAGTACGCCGCCGCCACCAAAACATCCCGCGACACCTTCCGCGCTAAGTAGGGCAGCCACCCTGGCTGCGGCGGCCTCCCAGGCCGCCCCCAGCGTTAAGGCTTCCACCCCAACGCGTCCATCATCACCTGAAACAACCGCGTGTTCGGCAGGAACCCCTTCACCTGCTCCGACCCCGCCCCCTGCGCCGCTACCACGACCTCTTCGCCCGTATGCAGCCGCCCCGTCTTCAGCGACGGCAGCACCGGATCACCCGGCTTGCCCCCCGTAAGCTGAATCTCAAACGAATGATCCGCCGTGAACAACAACAGCGTGTCCTTCAGATTCACCTTCGCACTCAACTCGCGAATCAACTTGTCGAAATTCACAAGATTGTCGAGCCCCACCCGCGGATTGTCCGTGTGCGCGTCCCACTCGATCATCAACACGTACCCTTTGCGATTCTTCGACAACACCTCGACCGCCCGCCGAGATGCCGCAGCCACATCGACACCATCCGTCTGCACGACAACCGGCCGCATGTTGTCCGCTGGAACCGCCCCCAGCGAATCGTAAATCGTCCGCTTAGCAGCCTTCGCAACCTCATCCGGATTCTTGCCCAGCGCCGCCGCCTGCTGATAAATCTGTGTCCGCCCCGCCCCCACCACAAAGTCCACACCGTCACCAAACCGAGGCTGAAACAACTGCAGAAAAATATCGCCCCATTTGCTGCGATCGTTGTTGTGCGCGTACAACGCCGCAGGCGTCGCATCCGCAATCGGCATGTTGGTGATCGCGCCGGTCGAAAGCCCCTTCTCTTCCGCATACTCAACGATGCTCTTCAGCGCCTGACCCGTTGGCGAATTACTGACGTAGTTGTTGTTCGTCTTCACGCCCGTCACAATCGCTGTCATCCCCGCCGCCGAATCCGTCACCCACGCATTCGCCGCCGAAGTGTCAGACAGCGCAATGTGCGGCCAACTCTGCACAAATAGCTTCTGCGGCGCATTGTATCCATGCAAGCTCGCCGCATTCACCGTCGGCAGCCCTCCGGCGTCAGCCAGGAAAATAATCACATTCTTCGCGCGATCCGCAGCGAATCCCGAAGCCAGCGAAAGCAGGAAAAGAAAAGTGACACGCCGTATCATGCTTCTATCATCGCCCGACTCACGTTACGATAGAAGGACCCGTGGACGACAAAGAATTCCAAACCCAAGCCGACGCAGCCATCGACGATCTCTACCAACGCTTAGTCCGCGCCGTCGAAACGCATGACTTTGAAGTCGATTTCAACGCGGGCGCACTCGCCGTCGAATTTGAGACGCCGCCCGCGAAATTTATCGTGAGCCCCAACTCTCCCGTAAAACAAATCTGGGTCTCGGCACACTCCAAAAGTTTCAAGTTCGACTGGGACCCCGCCCGCGCAGCCTTCGTCCTCGGCAGCGATACCCTCGCCGAGATGATGGCCAACGCAGTCTCCCGCCAACTCGGCGAACCCGTCAAACTGTAAACACCGCCATGCCCGGCGTCTACATCTCCTATCCGTTCTGCGCGCAGAAGTGTACCTACTGCAACTTCGCATCGGGAGTCCTCCCCCGCGAACTAGAAGCGCAATACGTAACGGCCCTGCATAACGAAATCCGCGCGATCGATTGGCCGTGGACCCCAGAAACCGTCTACTTCGGCGGCGGCACTCCCAGCCAGATGGAGCCAGCAATTCTCGCGTCTCTTATCGCCGCCATCCCCGGCGCGCCCTTCGCCGAAGCCACGCTAGAAGCCGCCCCCGGCAACATCACAGTAGATCGCGCAACCGCGTGGCGCAACGCCGGAATCAATCGCGTCAGCCTCGGCGTGCAATCGTTCATCACCAAAGAACTCTCCCGCACCGGCCGCAAACACACCGCCGCGATCGTCGAGCAGGAAATCGCCAACCTCCGCGCCGCCGGCATCACGAACTTCAACATCGATCTGATCGCTGGCCTCCCCGGTCAAACCGCCGCCACTTGGTCCGAGTCCCTAGACTGGATCGAACGCCTCAACGCCCCCCACGTCTCCGTCTACATGCTGGAGATCGACGAAGACAGCCGCCTAGGCTCCGAAGCCCTCTCCCTAGGCCAACGCTACGGAGCCCCCGACATCCCCAGCGACGACGCCATCGCCGACTTCTACGAATCCGCCGTCGACCGTCTCGCTCAAATGGGAGTGGCCCGCTACGAAATCTCCAACTTCTCCCGCCCCGGCCTGGAATCCCGCCACAACCTCAAATACTGGCTCCGCGAACCCTACCTAGGCTTCGGCTCCGACGCCCACGGCTTCGACGGCGCCGACCGCATCCAAAACACCGAACAAGCCAAAGACTACGTGCTCAATCCCACGCCCGAACGCACCCCCGCCGACCCCATCGCCGAACGCTTCTTCCTAGGCCTCCGCCTAACCCGCGGCATCGAACCCCCCTTCGCCCCCTTCGAAGCCGCCATCGAGCAACGCATCACCGAAGGCCTCCTGCAAATCACCAACGGCCGATTGCAGCTGACCCCCCGTGGGGTCCTACTATCAAACGAAGTATTCTCAGACTTCGTTTGAATCGTAAGGGAACACACTACCGCTAAGTGGGGCGGCCACTCTGGCCGCTGCGGACTCCCAGTCCGCATGTTCCGCAGTATTCTCCACCCCCAAGCGGCCTTCGAGGCCGCAGCAGCCAAGGTGGCTGCCCCACTCCCGCTCGGAGACTCTTCAAGCCGTCAGTGCCCTAGGTCGGTGCTTCGTGGGGCGTGCGAGTATTCTGAAGAGAACGTCATGATCGATCTCCGCAGCGACACCGTAACCCGCCCCACCCCCGCCATGCGCAAAGCCATGGCCGAAGCCGAAGTCGGCGACGACGTCTATCGCGAGGACCCCACCGTCAACGCCCTAGAAGCCCGAGCCGCCGAACTCCTCGGCAAGCCAGCCGCCCTCTTCGTCCCCACTGGCAGCATGGGCAACGCTATCGCCATCAAGCTCCACACCCACCACGGCCAGGAAGTCATCTGCGACGACAAAGCCCACATCCTCGATTGGGAACTCTCCATGACCGCGTGGTTCTCCGGGTGCCTCGCCCGACCCATTCCCCGCTCCAACGGCATCCTCAACTGGAACGTGATCGAACCGCAGATCAAAAACCCCGGCGGCTTCAGCGCCCTCACCGCGATGGTGAACCTCGAGCATCCCCACAACATGGGCGGCGGCTCGCTCTACGCCATCCAGGCCATCGACGACATCGCCACCCGAGCCCACGCCCGCAACCTGAAAGTCCACATGGACGGAGCCCGCCTCTTCAACGCCGTCGCCCGCAGCGGCCTTACCCCCGCCCGCATCGTGCAGAACGTCGACACCGTGATGACCTGCCTCTCGAAAGGTCTCGGCGCCCCCGTCGGATCCCTCCTCGCCGGATCCGCCGACCTGATCGCCCAAGCCCGCATCTATCGCAAGAACCTCGGCGGCGGCATGCGCCAGTCCGGAATCCTCGCGGCAGCAGGCTTAATCGCCCTCGACGAATCCCCTCAGAAAATGTTCGCCGACCACGACCACGCCCGCATGCTAGCCACCGCCGTCGGCATCGACCCCGCGACGATCCAGACCAACATCGTCATCTTCGAAATCGACTCAAACCCCGCAGAGTTCATCGCCGCCCTCAAAGCCGAAGGCGTCCTAGCCAGCGCCATCGGCGGCCAGAAGATCCGCCTGGTCACCCACTACGACGTCTCGCGCGAGGATTGCGAGCGCGCCGCCCAAGTGCTCGCGCAAGTCTTGAGTCTGTAATTCTGAAACACCTGCGCCCCTGGAACAATCTCCCCAACGAAGGAGTTTCTATGCGCCTGGTAGCCATTGGAACAAGTGTGTCTCTCGGATTATTGTTGTGCGCGTGTTCACCGCAAACCACCGCCCCATCGGTGACGACCACATCCGAGGGCCAGATAACCGACGCCCCCGCTGGCAAAGACGCAGCCGAGGCCAACACTGCCCTCGTGCGCTTCGTCAACGCCGACCCCTCTGGCGCAACGCTCCAACTCTGGGCCGGCGACCGCCCGGCTTTCCCGAACGTTGCCTACAAAGGAATCAGCCCCTATATGCAACTCCCGCGCGGCTACACGCAATTCAAACTCCGAGTCGTCGACGGAAAAGAGGATCTTGCCTCCAGTCGTCGCGAACTGTTCCCCGGTCGCCACTACACCTTCGTCGCCCTCCCGCCCTCGAAGAAAGGCGTCGCGAAACTCGTCAGCCTCAGCGACAACCTCGGTGCAATCGATCCCGGCGAAGCCCGTATCCGCCTGATCAACGCAACCCAGGATGTCGATGATCTCGACCTCTACAAAGAAGGCACCAACATGCGCATCGCCCACGGCGTCGACGCCGGTGCCACCACGTCCTTTACCGACCTCGCCCCCGGCTCCATCGAAGTCCATCAAGGCAACCAGCCGACCCCCATGAAACTCTCTATGCTCCCCGTCGGAGCAGATCGCCTCTACACCTTCATCGTCGTCGGAACCAAAGACAAACTGGATGCGGTCCAAATCGTCGACCAGATCGAACACTGAACCGCGACCGTAAGGGAGTGGGTGTGACGCGCTACCATCAGCGCATGCGCCGCCTCGCAAACCTGTCAGCCGTGGTCACGTCTTTGGTGTGCTCATTCGCCTTACTGGCCCAATGGCCAAAGTCCAGCGAAGCCCAGCCCGACCCGAACGGCCCCGCGCCCACCACCGCGGACGGTAGACCCGACTTCTCCGGAGTCTGGACCAGCGGCGGACCCGGAGGGGGAAAAGACGGGAAGGATAAATCCAAGGACAAGAATAAAGACAAAGCTCCCCCACCCTTCGGCAAAGGAAAAGACAAAGGACCGCCCCCGCAAGCAGCAAACGGCATCCCACCCGGAGACTTCCGCAACATCGGAGCGAGCTTTCCCGGCGGCTTGCTCCCCTACCAACCCGCCGCACTCGCGCTCCGCAACGCCCGCTTGGCCCGCAACAGCGCAGACCATCCCGATGCCCACTGTCTCCCGCTCAATCCCATTCAACTCTGGTTCCACCCCGAACCCCGCAAGTTGATCCAGACCCCGCGCGAACTCGTCCTGCTAGCCGAAGCCAACAGCGGCACGCGCCAAATCTTCACCGACGCCCGAGCGCTCCCCAACCCCGCCGACGTCCAACCCTGGTGGTATGGCTACTCCGTAGCCAAATGGGATGGCGACACACTGGTAGTCGAATCCACCGGCTTCCTCGATAACGCGTGGATCGACGAAAATGGCAGCCCCCTCAGCAACGAGGCCCGCGTCACCGAACGCATCCGCCGCCCCAACTACGGAACTCTGGCCATCGAGATTACCGTCAACGATCCCAAAACCTACACCCGCCCTTGGACCGTGACATCGCTCCAGCGCCTGCTGCCTAACGACGAATTGATCGAGTTCGTCTGCGCCGAGAACAACACCAGCGAGAAGCACTTGATCACCCAGTGAACCTATCGGCTGGCAGCCAGTTGAGGCCCGTTGGTACGGCGAAGGTAGACCGGAGTCGCAGTTCCCTCCGACCCCAGCAGGCTCACCACCGCATTCTGGTGATCCATGTCCCCTAATGCGAAACAAAAGACGGGCTTCTCACCCGGCTTGGAATCCAGCCACAGCCGTCCGCCCAACGCTTCAATAATCCGCTTGCATAACACCAGACCGAGCGCCGCACCCGGCTGCGCGATCGCAAGCTCGGACTCGTCAGCGCTCTGCCGTTCGCTATCTTTCGGCCCGCGCGCCGGACTGATCTCGCGCAAACTGACCACAATCGCACCTACGCGCGGTTCGTCCAGAAAATTAGAGATCGTGCTTTGCACCCAGCACCAGCGTCCAAGCTTCTTGCGAACCCGCATTTTGAGATGGTGCGGCGTGAAGGGCCCAGTCAGTGCCCCCCGAATGGCCCGCCTGGCATCGCGATGATCGCCCGGATGAATCACGTCGAATGCCGACTGTCCCACTAGTTCGTCCGAATAGTATCCGAATGCATTTGCAATCGACGGAGAAGTGCACAGCACCTCGCCTCCGGCGTTGACCAAAGTAACTACATCGAGTCCATGGGGAATGGCTGAAGTCGTCTGTGGCGTCATACTCGTCTCGCTTCTCAAGAAGATCCCTCGTTGTATACGGAACGAAGGCAGCGGCGTGAACCGCTGCCCCCTCTATATCGATGTACTGCTTAACCGCGCTGAGTGACTTTCTTGCGGCGCATCAACCCGAGGCCTACCAAGCCCAGGCCGACCATCGCGAAGGTTGCAGGTTCCGGGACGGTGGCCCTGCTGGTGACGGATCCTTGCACAGTCGTATCGCCCACCGGCGTACCCGAATTCGGCGCTACGATCAGCGAGATGTTCGTAATGTTAAACGTCGTGCCACCGAAACTCCCGCTGCTTGCTCCGCTTGCACCCGGTCCGAGAGAGAGGGGCAACCAGCTGATCGAGATCTCGCTGGAATTGCTGTAGACTTGGCCGCCAGTTGAGGTACCCACGAACGTTCCAACTCCGCCGTCCGTAACGTCGGTAACCACCAAATTGAACGTGAACGCATTGAAGAACGCGCCCGCCGTACCAAGTTCGCGCGTCGAGCAAGTCGTGCACGTCAGCAAAAAGTCGCCGTAGTTCACGTTGGTCGGCGTGCTAATGCTGCTGCTGACGTTCGGCACGAACGTGAGCGTCGCGGCCACACCCGACGATTGTGCCAGCGTTAAGCCATTGCCGGCAAACACTGTCCCTGCTGCGTTTGTGTTGAAAGTGATGAGAGCAGCATTTGCGCTGGCCGTCACTCCGAAGAACGCCACCCCTGTCAATGAGGCGACTTGTATCATCCGACTGATATTCATTATTGTTTCTCCTGGTTTTGATTCGCGCTCATCTGTCACCCTCGTGAGAAGAAAGCTCCGCTGATTGACGGGACGCGCACGGGAAAGCAAGATCACTTTGGTGGCCCTATGAAGGATTTTTTCCCTCGCGCGGCAACCTGTTCATTGCACAATGAATCCGCCAACGCAGTTCGCCTTTCTAAGTACCAAGTACTGCCTCCGGGAAATGACCTTAGAGGGTCAACCGACCATCTAAGGTCGTCGCAGCGCTCGATCGGGGTATTTGCCTTAGACGAAAATCTTCCCAGGAAACACTCCGCTTGAGAGCACGCAGGCACGCCAGTCTTGGCGCCCGGTCGCGGCTTTGCGTGAATTGGGGCCGGGCCCATGAATCCACAGGCATGGGATCTCCCTCGCGGGGTCTGGAACCACGCGCCGTGAGGGTGATTTGGGGGGGTGAGAAGACGGTTCCGCCAATCGTAAACTGGCGCTCCTAAGCCATCCAAAAGAGGACTTTATCCAAAACGCTGCTAGCTTTTCGCCGCTACGGCTTCAACATCGTACGGTTTTGCCGCCTCGACAGAAAAGCAAGAGCCAGCAATGCGCCCCCACCCAACCACGCCGTGGAAGGCTCCGGGGTAACTTCGGCAAACAGCTTGCTTGTTGGAATATCGATGAACGTTCCACTATTTGTCGGATCGTAAGTTAGCCTGAGGACCCCTTGACTGTTGTTATTGAAGTACTTAACTACAATCGGATACAGGCCGCTCTGGGTGATTTCGACTGTTCCGGTTACCGCAGCACTCGTGTGAACCCCATCGTTGTTTATGATTTGAATGCCGCCAAGAAATAGCTGGGAACCATCGTCCGAAAGCAAGCGGAATGGAATAGAGGCAGGCCCACTTGTATCTAGCTGAATATAGCCGGTAAGCAGGAAATAGGTTAAAGCCATGGTCGCGGGTGTTCCCGCGCTAAAGTTGCTTCCGCTCGATCCGACAAAATCCTGCACACCCAAACCCGTGCTTAACGGATAGTAGACAGTATTGGTGAGGAACGTGGACGTCGGCGCAGAACTGCCCCTTGCCGCATCGAACGCGGCGATCGTACCGTGAAAAGTAGAGAAAGACCAGACAGAAGTGGGGAGCCCAGTTCCCGTTGCAGCAGTCACGGGTCCCGCCGCGAAGATGGTGGCCCCCGGCAAGGCCGTGATCGAAAGTGCCAGCAGCGCCAGGAGAGGTGCCACGGTGCCTAGGGTCTTGGTCACGAAGGGATTTGCCCGAGATACCCGTCCATCAACGATCGCGAGAGAATGCATACCGTGTCATCGAGCACTCCGAGGTCCACCTTTTGAGAATTGCTTTGAGTGGATGAAAACCAACCAGGAATTCCAAGCCCCACTCAGCCGCATGAATGTTGCGTCCGCTACAATATGACTAATCCCCGCGAAAGCCGTATGAGCCCCGAAACATTCACCACACCCAACGGCATCGTCGTCAGCCGCACCATCTCCAAAGTCCCCTATCACAAGGGACTCAAGCCCCTGCTGCGCAAGCTCGATACGCAGCGGGGCATCTACTTGTCCTCTGGCTACGAGTATCCGGAACGCTACGCCCGCTGGGATGTCGCCGCCGTCGCCCCGCCCATCGAAATCATCGCCGCAGGCCGCGACGTCACCTTCAAACCGCTCAACGAACGCGGCGAAGCCCTCAACCGCATGCTCGACGCCGTCCTGCGCTCGCATCCGCACTGGGAATCCTTCGCCCTCGAAAACAACACGCTCCAAGGTCGCCTCAAGCCCCTGCCCACGCTCTTCTCCGAAGAAGAACGCAGCAAGCAGCCCTCAGCCTTCAGCATCCTCCGGGCCCTCATTCACGAATTCCAAGGCCCCCTCGCCGGACGCCTCGCACTCGTCGGAGCCTTTGGTTACGACCTGCTCTTCCAGTTCGACCCGATCACGCTCAAGCACGCCCGACAAGACGTGAAAGACCTCCACCTCTTCCTCTGCGACGACATCTACTTCATGGATCGCAAGACTGAGAAGATCGAACACTACCAGTTCGACTTCGCCTTAGGCAGCGACACCACCGTCGACAAAAAGCGCACCGCAGCGAAAATCAAGAAGCCCGCGAAACGTAAACCCGCACCCGTCACCACCGACCACACAGCCGAGCAATACATGGCCAAGGTCGAAACGGTCCGCGAAGGCATGAAGCGCGGCGACTACTACGAAGTCGTCCTCCGCCAAACCTTCCGCACCCCCTACCAAGGCTCGCCGAGCGAACTCTTTGAGCGCATCCAGGAAGCCAGCCCGAGCCCCTACGAATTTTTCCTGCAACTCGGCGAAGAACAGTTGATCGGCGCATCACCCGAAATGTTCGTGCGCGTCGAGAAGAGAGACAACGGTGACTGGAGAGTGGAGACCTGCCCCATCGCAGGCACAGCCCGTCGCACCGGCGACCCGCTGAAAGACGCCGACAACATCCGCGCCCTGCTCGACTCTCCGAAAGAAGAGTCCGAGCTCACCATGTGCAGCGACGTCGACCGCAATGACAAGTCGCGCGTCTGCATCCCCGGCACCGTCCGCGTAATCGCCCGCCGCTTAATCGAACGTTACGCCGGCCTCTTCCACACCGTCGATCACGTCGAAGGCATCCTCGCCCCCGAATACGATTCGCTCGACGCCTTCCTTACCCACATGTGGGCCGTGACGATCATCGGCGCTCCCAAGAAGTGGGCGGCCCAAGCCATCGAAGATCTCGAAATCGACGCCCGCGGCTGGTACGGCGGAGCCGTCGGCATGATCACGCTCAACGGCGAGATCAACACCGGCATTGCGATCCGAACCGTCCGCCTCCGCGAAGGCATCGCGAACTACTCGGCTGGAGCAACGCTCCTCTACGACTCCGACCCGCTCAGCGAACACGAAGAGTGCCGCCTCAAAGCCACCGGCTTCTTCCGCGCGCTCAATGTCGAGCCGTCATCCGAGCCCGTCTACGCCCCCAAGAAAACCGAAGGCTCCGGCGTCCGCATGATGTTGGTCGATAACGAAGACTGCTTCATCCACACACTCGCCAACTACGCGCGCCAAACCGGAGCCGAAGTCGTCACCTACCGCACCGGCTTCCCCTTGGAGATGATCCAAAAGGTCGACCCGTCGCTGATTCTGGTCAGTCCCGGCCCCGGCCGCCCCAGCGATTTCGGCGTGCCCGACCTCGTTCGCTACGCCGCGAAACACGAAATCCCCGCCTTCGGAGTCTGCCTCGGCCTGCAAGGCATGGTCGAAGCCTTCGGCGGCGAACTCGGTATCCTCGATTACCCGATGCACGGCAAACCCAGCCCCGTGCACAACACCGGCAAAGGCGTCTTTGAAGGCCTCCCGAGCACCTTCACCGTAGGCCGCTATCACAGCCTCTACGCCATCCGCGAAAAGCTCCCGGCCTGCTTCGAGATCACCGCCGAAACCGACGACGGAGTCATCATGGGCATCCGCCACAAGGATCTCCCGCTCGAAGCCGTCCAGTTCCACCCCGAATCCATCCTGACCCTGGAAGGCCAGTGCGGCCTCCGTTTGATGGAAAATGTAGTGAGAGTCCTAGGCCACAAGTCCCTCTTGCGACCCGCGTAGTTGATGATGCACACTGACCCTTCGCATGCTGCCTTCCGACTACGCCTTCTTCGCCCTAATTGCCCTCGTAATCCTCTCGCTAGTCGACAGCGACAGCGGCCCCGGCGGCGGCAAACGCACCCGTGTTCCCGTAGCACTGCGTTCCTGACCTTCACGAACACCCGCGTACCCCTGTGGCGCGCGCACTCGTGCGTGCCGCGTCGAGACTCATCTCGAC
>JBDSXJ010000010.1:0-32325 GCA_039926185.1 Bryobacteraceae bacterium
CCGGTGATCATATTCTTGATGTAGTCGGCGTGGCCCGGGCAGTCGACGTGCGCGTAGTGACGGTTCGCCGTCTCATATTCCACGTGCGCAGCGGCGATTGTGATTCCGCGTGCTTTTTCTTCCGGAGCATTGTCGATCGAATCGAAGCTGCGGAACGTATTTTTCGGATTGTGCTTGGCCAGCGTCTTGGTGATCGCCGCAGTCAATGTCGTCTTGCCGTGATCGATGTGTCCGATCGTTCCCACGTTGCAGTGCGGCTTACTACGATCAAATTTTTCTTTCGCCATTTTCGTCTTCTCTCTAAGCGCCCTACGGGCGCGCGCTCCGGGATAAAATCTGGAGCCGTTGACCGGGATTGAACCGGTGACCTCGTCCTTACCAAGGACGCGCTCTACCAGCTGAGCTACAACGGCTTATAGAACAGATCCCTCGCTTACGTGTGGCACGCTAGATCCGTCGGGACACAAGTTCGTTCCCGTCAGACAAGCTAGGGTAGATAACAGTGTAGCATGGTCAGGGTTTCTTTCCGCAAATCGGATGGGGCGAAGTGTTCCAAGTGACGACCCTGAGGGTTACTTTCGTCGTATTCCACTCCGCGTCGCCTCAAAGTAAATACCACAAACGGCAAAAATGATGGTGTTCTGGCTCTTCACGAGCAAGACATCTCCCGGGATCTCAGTCGTTCCCGCGGTGATATTTGCGTCCGGATGAGCGATCTTCACCTGGAGAGCCTGCGGTTCTCGAATGCCTAGCTGCTCGAAGGTCACTTGCGAACTAAGCGCGCCCCGCCCTGAGTTTTCGTCGTGAAATTGTTCAGCGGTCACTGTTGTGACTTCCGCAACGGGGTCCTGCAACGCCGTCCTGCGCCACCGGAACTCCTTTGCCGAGTATTGCAGTTGCGTCCCGAGCAATGCCTTGGCTTCCTTGTCATCCCAACAGAAAATTGTTCTTGTTGGAACGATCTTCTTAACGGTCCAAGTACCCCACAGAATGCTTGGGATCGGTTCAGCCAGTCCGAGGCCCTGGATCAAGAGAAATAGAGCGAGGAAGTTCATGCTCGCACCGCGCGCCTATTTCGCGGCTTTCTTAAACACCAACGGTACTGTTGTGCCTTGCTGGGTCCAACTCCCGGTGAGTTGCGTTTTGTCGGCGCTGAGTTCGCCTTCGTACCCACCGCCGACCGAGTCTACTTTGAGGCGGAGCTTGGTTCCCTGCTGGGCCACGGTATTGACGGGGATCTTTGATCCGCCTTGATCGAGGCTGATTAGGGTCGCTTCGGAGGCACCGAAAACATTCGCGAGTACGAGTTGCACGCGCAGTTTTACGCCGGCTTCGATGGTACCTTCCCAGGTGCCGACGAACTCGGGGGCGACGGGTGGGCTGGATTTAGGGAGCTCTACTTTGGCTTCGCCGGTGCGGACCAGTTTGAGGGGCGTGAACGAAGCGGCCTGAACGAACTCGCCGGTGAGGCTTTGGCCGTCTGGGGAGATCGTGCCTGTGAAGGCGGGGGCTTGCGCTCCGGCGCCTCGGATGCGGAAAGTGGCCTTGCCATCCTTGAACGTGATGCCTTCGAGAGCGATGCCTTTGGCTCCCTGAGCGGGGATCGAAACGGACCCGATCCAACCGCTGAGGGTTTGATCGAGGTCGACTTCGAGAGTGATGTTACCGCCGGGAGTTTCAATGTCTCCGGTCCAGTGGCCGCGCAGAGTGGTTTGGGCTACGGCGGGTACGCAGAGAAGTATGGCGGCTAAGATGCGAAGTTTCATTTTGCCTATTTAGGCGGCGAGGATTTCGGCCAACTTGTCGTAACTTTCGGCCGCTCCGTGTTCCATGCCCGACTTGAGCACGATATCGCGCACCTCTTGTGAAGGATACCGCACGGTGGCGGTCATCGTCGTTTTGCCATTTTGTTCCAAGAAAACGGCAGTTACGGTGGACTCGCCGGGGTAGTCGTCGAAGGTTTCGATGTGTACGGTGCGGTCAGGGCCGACTTCGAGGTACTTACCGCGCATGCCCATGGTTTTGCCGTCCGGACTGGTGAGGATGAAGCGCCAGCCGCCACCGATGCGGTAATCCACTTCGCAGGTGGTGAGGGTGAAGCCTCGGGGGCCAAACCAGCGTTTGAGGAGTTCGGGCTTGGAGAAGGCGTCCATCACGAGTTGGCGGGGGGCGTCGAAGACTCGGGTGAGGGCGATTTCGTTGTCGGTGGGCGTGGTGACCTTGAGGGTTCCGGTGTTCTTCATTTTCGTTTTCCTTGTTGGGCAAGGCAGGCGAAAACGCCTGCCCCTCCATTGTGGGTCTATCAGACGCGGATCGGAATCCAGATTTCTAGGCCGCCTTGGCCGGTCATGCCGTTGAAGTTTTCGTCGTAGCGTTCGAATAGGGGGCCATCAGAGGCTTTGACGCCGGCGTCGGAGAGGCCGTGTTCCCAGATGGCTCGGAAGGTGCCTGCGATGCCGGAGATGTGGCCCTGGTGTTCGAAGACGGCGTAGGTTTGTTCGGGGACGCGGAGGCGGGTGAACTCCTTGGGTTCCGCGGGGAAATTGCGGACTTCGATGGCGCAGAGGTATTCATAATTTCCGGCGTCGTCAGAGTTGTAGCAGGCTCCGTAGGTAGCGTTGCTGACTTTGGCTTCGATGTTGCCGATGTAGGGAGTGAATTTATTCCACAGCGTGGGGATGCCGGGATCGCCGGTCATTTTGCAGTGCATGCTAAGGCCGAACAAAAGAATGGCCTCGTGTTTTTCGATGCGGGGCGCGGTCAGGGTATTGGCGTGCGTGGGATTCATACGGAGAGGCTCCTGGAGTGGTTGATTGGGGTGCAGACGAAATTGTTCAGGCGTGACGTCGAAGTGTTGACGGAAGGCTCGGGTGAAGGCTTCGTGCGAGCCGTAGCCGGCGGTGAGTGCGACGTCGAGAATGTCGGACGCGCCGCCTGCGAGTAGCTTCGCGGCTTCGCTCAGTCGGCGGGCGCGGGCGTAGGTGGCGAGGGGAACGCCGAGGGCGGCGGCGAAGGCTCGGGAGAGGTGAAAGCGGGAAACGCCTGCGGATTCCGCGATGGCATCGAGGCTAAGATCGTCATCGACGAGGTGGCTTTCGATGTACCAAAGGGCTTTCGCAGTAACGCTCACAAAGCCAGATTAAAGGGTTCCGGGAGCTAGCGCTTGATAGTTATTGCGGTGGGGTGAAACAGGAATGGTGGACAGGGAAGGATTCGAACCTTCGTACCTCGCAAGGAGGGGCAGATTTACAGTCTGCTGCCATTAACCACTCGGCCACCTGTCCGTACTCAAGCGATTATAGCAGATGGGCCAGAAAGAGCCACTTTTCCGGCTTGAGATCAGGCGAGGACTTCTACTTCTTCGACGACAGTGGACGGACGCGGCAGTTCATAGCCGAACTCCTTCATGCACTCAATATGTCCCTCAATAGCCTCCCTCATGAGAGAGCGGACTTCGTCGAGAGTGGGCGCTGCGCCGATACATCCCGGAAGGTCTGGGACGTGGGCGCTATATCCGGTGGCTGTGGGTGCGTAGAGAACGGTGTATTTCATTGCTCCTAAATATTAACTCCCGGCTGCGCGGAAAGAGCCACTTTTTCGAACTCGTTATGCCAGCGCCAGGCGGTGGTGACGATTTCGTCGAGCGAGGAATGTTGCGGGATCCAGCCGAGGGTTTCGCGGACGCGGCGGGGGTCGCAGACTAATTCGGGGGCGTCGCCTTCGCGGCGGGGGCCCATGTGGGCGGGGACTTTTTTGCCGGAGATGCGCTCGACTGTATCGATGACTTGGCGGACGGAATAGCCGGAGCCGGTGCCTAGGTTGAGCGCGACGGAAGGACCGCCGTCGATGAGGTAACGTAGCGCGCGGAGGTGGCCGTCGGCGAGGTCGGTGACGTGGATGTAGTCGCGGACGGCCGTGCCGTCGGGCGTGCGGTAGTCTTCGCCGAAGATTTTCAACTCGGTCTTGCCTTGCGCGGCGTGGATGGCAAGAGGGATTAAATGCGATTCAGGGGTGTGGTGCTCTCCAATTTCGCCACCGGGGTCGGCGCCGGAGGCATTGAAGTAGCGCAGGGCAGCGTACTTTAGACCGTAAGCGGAGCT
Source organism: Bryobacteraceae bacterium (assembly GCA_039926185.1). Lineage (GTDB taxonomy): Bacteria > Acidobacteriota > Terriglobia > Bryobacterales > Bryobacteraceae > Palsa-187. Next base: position 4,101 of record JBDSXJ010000010.1, read on the forward strand.
ATAGGCCTGCATCACTTTTTCGAGGAAGAGTTTGGTTTCGGCGTAGACGCTTACGGGGCCTTTGGGCGTGTCCTCTGACAAAGGTTCCGGCTGGCTTCGATATACGGCGCAGCTGGAGGAGAAGACGACGCGATTCAGCCCCGCATCGAGCAAGGCGTCGAGAAAAGCGACCGCTTCGTTGACGTTGTTGCGGAAATATTTGCGCGGGGCGCGGCCGGATTCACCGACGTCGATGTGTCCGGCGAAGAGGATCGCGCCTTGGGGTTGGTATTGATCGACGATTTGGCGAATGAGCGCGGCGTCGCTGATGGAGCCTTCATGGAAGGGTCCGTAGCGGAGAGCGAAGCGGTTGCCGGTGACCAGGTTGTCGAGCACGACGGGTGTGTAGCCGGCGTCGCGTAAGTATTTCGCGGTGTGGCTGCCGATGTAGCCGGCACCGCCTGCTACCAGGACCGTGGGCGAGGAGGGCATTAACCTTTGAGTGTAGTCTGCCAGGCGTCGTAGCCGCCGGTGAGGTTGGCGATGTCGCGAATGCCGGCTCGGCGGAAGAGGCTGGTGGCGATGGAGCTGCGATAGCCGCCTTTGCAATGGACGACGTTCAACTTATTGGGATCGAGTTCGCCTGCGCGTTTTTCAATCTGGCCGAGAGGGATATTGATGGAACCATCGATGGCTCCGTGTTCCCATTCACCGGGTTCGCGAACGTCGACGACGGCGATATTGCCGGGTTCGGTGGCACGCAGTTCGGCGAACTCCTGGGCGGAGATTTGCGGGATGTAGTCGAGCTCGTAGCCACCTTTGATCCAGCCGGCGATGCCGTCCTTGAGATAGCCAGCGACGTTTTCGACGCCGACGCGGGCCAGACGGAGCTGCGATTCGCGGATGTGCTCGGGATCTTCGCCGACGATGATCAGGCGGCGGTCGAGGCCGAGAATTCGAGCGGCCCAGGATGCGTATTGTCCGGTGAGGGCGATGTGCAGTGATCCGGGCACGTGGGCGACGGCGAACTGCATGGCGGGGCGCGTGTCGACGACGACTGCTCCTTCGGACTGGAGTTTCAGTACTTCGGGGGCGTCGAAGGCTTGCAGTTCGGGGAGTTCGTCGATCGGGGCTGCGCCTTTGCGATTGAGTTCGACTTCGCGCGCGAAGTATTCGGGGCGCGGTGGGAGATCGTCGGTGAGCAAGTGGACGAACTCGTCGGAGCTTTTCGCGAGCAGCGCGTAGTTCGACACGCGTTGCTTACCGATGGTCGAGGACGCTTCGTTGCTCATCTGGCGCCCACAGAGCGAGCCTGCTCCGTGTGCTGGGAAGACTTCGGTTTCGTCGGGCAGCGTGAGTAGCTTTGTGTGCAGGCTTTCGTAGAGCAGCGCGGCGAGTTGCGGCGGCGTGTGGGTGGGCGAGAGGTCGGGGCGTCCGACGTCGCCGATGAATAGGGTGTCGCCGGTGAAGACCGAAGGCGGGCGCTTGGGATCTTCAAGGTCGGTCAGGACGATGGAGATGCTTTCGAGCGTGTGGCCGGGGGTGGAACGAAATTCGAACTGGGCGCTGCCGAACTTCAGCGTGTCACCGTCCTTCGCGTCGACGTGCGGGAAGGAGGCCCCGGAGCCTGCGCCGATGTAGATTTTCGCGCCGGTGCGTTCGGAGAGTTCGAGATGGCCGGAGACGAAGTCGGCGTGCAGGTGGGTGAGGATGACGTAGTCGATCTTGAGGTTCGCTTTGGCCGCAGCGTCAACGTAGATGTCGACATCGCGTTGCGGGTCGATGACCGCGGCGATACCCTGGGACGAAATCAAGTACGAGGCGTGCGCTAGGCAGCCGAGGTAGAAGCGATCGATCTGCACGGACATGAACTACAGTTTAGCGGGCCGGTTTGGCTGGTGCTGGTTTCGCGGCGGGTGGGACCACGAGGGTCGCGCCGAGTCTGACGAGAAGGTCGGCGGTGTCCTGGTGGACGTCGACGCGCGCGCCGCCTCGGCTGTTGCCACCGTTGCGGCCCATGGCATTATCGATCGGGACCAGGCCCTTGCTGTCTTTGGCGTTGACGTCTGCGCCGCGCGATACAAGGAATTGCACCGCGTCGTTCCAGCCCCAGAAGGCTGCGGCGTGCAGTGCGGTCTGGCCGCGGCTGTCGCGGGCCATGATGTCGCCGCCCTTATCGAGCAGGATGCGCAGGGTGTCGACCGAGCGCTGGGCGGTGTCGGGCGTGTCGTAACGGCCTCGGGTGTCGGCGTCGACCGAGCCCATTCCGGCGGCGGCCATCAGAGGTGTGATGCCTTTGACTTGCGGCAGGTTCGGATCGCCGCCGTGGTCCATCATCAGCTTCACGGCAGGGGCGTCGAGGGCTTTGGCGGCTCGGAGGAGCGGGGTTACGCCGGTAGTTAGGAGGAGGTCGACGCCGCGATCCGCGCCCACTTGGCGGAAGGGGACGAGCAGGCTGACCTGGACGTTCGGGTTCGCGCCGCGCTTGAGCAGGAGATCGATGATTTCGAGGCTGGTAGTTTCGTCGAGGGACGGAGCATCGGCTCGGCCACCTCGCGGAATCGTGTTGACGTCTGCAGCGAGATAGAGAGGCGTGCGATTCCACCAGTCCCATTTGTCGGGATTGGCACCGGCTTCGATTAGGAGCTTGGCGACGTCGAAGTGCATGTTGAGGATCGCGGTGATCAGCGGCGTGACGCCCTCGGGGTCGGTCATGTTGATCTTGGCGCCGCGTTCGACCAGGTAGGCGACGCAATCGAGGCAGCCTTCGCGCGTCGCGTAAAGCAAGGGCGTGAGGCCGCCGTAGGAGCGGTATTGTGCTCGGGGCTCGGCGGAGACTTGCGCGGAGTTCTCGTTGACTACGGTGCGTGCGTTGGGGTTGGCTCCGGCATCGAGCAGGATCTTCACCATCGGCCCGTTGCTGCTGGCTGCGGCCCACAAAAGCGCGGTCTGATTTTTCTGCGATTCGGCGAGGTTCGGGTTTGCACCTTTGGCCAAGAGGAGCTTCGCGGCTTCCACGTTGGTCGAACGCGCGATGACCATCAACGCGGTTTGGCCGTCGAAGTGGAGCGCGTTGGGTTCGGCACCGGCGTCGAGCAGGGCTTTGATGATCGCCGTGTTGCCGACGTTCGCGGCTTCGGCGAGCGGCGATAGGCCGTACTCATTCTTCGAGTTGGCGTTCGCTCCGGATTTGAGCAGGCGTTCCACGTCAGCGACGTTGCCATCGTGAACGGCCCACAGAAGTGTATCCGGGCCACTGCCCTGCCCCAAAGCCGCCAGGCATGCGGCGGCGAAAATCAGAAACGTACGGCGCATGGGCTAGACCTCAGAGAATTGCGTGGTGCTGTCGCCGACCTTGTCCATATTGCAACCTGCGCGATCAAGCAGCGTCAGCAGCAGATTGGAGTGCGGGGTCTGGTCCGCATACTTCAAGTGCTGGTTGCCCTTGATGCGACCGTTGGCTCCACCGATGATGGCGGAGGGCAGCGGATAGTGATTGTGCGCATTGCTATTGCTCATGTTCGAGCCGAACAGGAACATCGAGTGATCGAGCATGGAGCCATCGCCATCCGGCATCTTGGCCATCTTGTCGATGAACTTCGCCATCACCTGCGTGTGATAGGTCTGGATCTTCACCAGCTTGTCGATCTTGGTCTTGTCGTTCTGATGATGCGAGATCGGGTGGAAGGAATCCGGCACGCCGATGTGGTTGTACGTCATGCCGCTGACCTCAGCGGCCATCATCATGGTGAAGACGCGCGTGAGGTTGGCTTGATAGGCGAGGCCCATCAAATCGAACATCAGGTTCAGGTGAGCGTCGAACTGCGTAGGGATGCCGGCGGGCGCGTTCGGCAGAGTCATCTTCGCGGCGTCGCTCTTCTCCATCTTCTCGATGCGGCGTTCGATTTCGCGCACGGTTTCGAGATAGTCGCTGAGCATGACTTGGTCGGACGCACCGAGGTTGCGGCGAAGGTCATTGGCTTCTTCCTGGACGAGGTCGAGGATGCTGGCGTATTGGCGCGAGACGGTCTTGCGCTGCTCCGCTGTATCGCCGACGCCGAAGAGGCGCTGGAACAATTTGCGCGGATCGTTCTCCATCGGCAGAGGCGTGGTCGGCGTGCGGAAGGAGATGGTGCCGGAATAGCTGCAGCCATAGTCGCGATCACAGGAGCCGCCGCCACCGCGAGTCTCGGTGCAAACTTCGAGGGACGGGAACGGATTGTCCTGGCCAACTTGCGCGGCGATGATCTGGTCAATGGTGGTGCCGCCGTAAGGGTCCTGCGTTTTGCGCGGGGTGGCACCGTTGAGCCATGTGCCGGGGCTGAGCGCGTGCACAGGCGGCGCGATCGCGCCTTTGTTTTCTAGGCCGCTGACGATGGTGATGACCTTACGATGCGGCTCCATCGCTTTGAGGATGGTGGGCATCTCGAAGTCTTTGCCTTCGGTAGCGGGCGTCCACTGGGTCATGATGGCACCGTGGGGGAAGTAGATGAAGCCCGCGCGGATTTTCGGAGCGGCGGCAGTTTGCGCAAGGGCCGTGTTCGAAGGGATCATCGCGTCGAGCAGCGGGAGTGCGAGCGTCGCGCCCGCGCTCTTGAGGAGCGTGCGGCGGTCCAAATGCTTTTTGGTGTTGAACATGATGTCTCCTTCTTACTTCTTGGCTGCTACTTGTTTCGGGGCTGCGGGAACTTTGCGTTTCTGGAACGGGTCACTTTTCGTAATGCCCAGGACCAAATCGGCGAAGCGATAGTTGGCGGCGGCTGACGCCCCAACGATTTTGCGCACTGCGGGCATGTCGTTATATTCGGCGCGGCGGCCGAGGGCGTAGGTCATCAGGCGCTCGGTCACGGTTTGGACGAACTGCGTGGGGTTCGCGACCAAGGCTTTTCGCAGGTCGGCGGGTCCGTTGACGGGAGTGCCGTCGACCAGTTTACCGCTCGCATCGATCGGCGAGTTGGCCCACTTGTCTTTCACGCGGTAGGCTCCGACGGCGTCGAAATTCTCGAGCGAGAAACCTAGCGGGTCCATCACGCCGTGGCAGGAATTGCAGCTCGGATTGGCACGATGGATTTCCGTAATCTGGCGAACGGTGAGGGCCTTTTCGCCGTCTTTATTCTCTTTGAAACCTTCCACACCCGGAGGCGGCGCGGCGGGCGGAGTGCCCATGATGTTGTCGAGCACCCAGGCTCCACGCAACACCATGGAGGTGCGATTCGGATAAGAGGTCACCATCAGCATGCCTCCCTTACCGAGGATGCCGAAGCGGTTTTCGTCTTTCAATGTGACGCGGCGGAACTGATCGCCGCGGATATCGGGGACGCCGTAGTGCGCGGCGAGGCGTTCGTTTAAGAAGGTGTAGTCGGCACCGAGGATGTCGACGACGCTGCGATTTTCAGTGATGATGCTGGCGAGGAACAGTTCCATCTCGCGACGGAAGGCGGTGCGGAGGCCGTTGTCGAAGTTGGGAAAGAGGATGACGTCGGGCTCGGATTTGTCGATCTCGCGGAGGCGCAGCCATTCGAAGCCGAAGTTTTCTACCAAGGCTTTGGAACGGGGGTTCGCCAGCATGCGGCGAACTTGCGCCTCGTAGATGGCGGGGTCTTTCAGCTTGCCCTGTTCGGCGACGGTGAGCAGTTCGTCGTCGGGAACGGAGGACCACAGGAAGAAGGACAGGCGCGAGGCCAGTTCAAGATCGCTGAGGGAATGGATGGTGCCAGGCTTGGCCGCCGCAGGATCGTACTCGGCTCGATAGAGGAATTTTGGGCTGGCGAAGAGCGTCATCAGGCCGGTTTGAATGCCGGTCTCAAAATTGCCAAGAGCGCGGCCATCACGGAAAAACTGCATGGGGGCGGTGAGGTCGCGCTCGGTTACGGGACGCCGGAAGGCCTTGCGGGCGAGGTTCGCGAAGATTTTGCTGGCGCAGGTTGCTTCATCGGCTTGCGAGGCGGGTTTGCAGATGAAGATCTTGGCTCGGTTGGGAGTTTCGATGCGCGGGCCGGTGGGATTGAAAGGTCCGTTGACGGTGAGGGCTTGCGCGCCTCCACCACCGCGACCGCCGGCAAATCCACCGCCGCCTTGGCCGGGGACGAAAGCTTGCAACAGGGCTTCGGAGTCGACCGAACTGCGCATCGGGGCGCTGACGCCGACGCGATGGTAGCCTGCTTTCACGGCGACGCGGCCAGTAAGAGGGACCTTCACGCCGTCGAGCGTCACGACGCTGGAATTATCGGGAGCAGCGGGCGCGGCAGCAGCACGTCCACCGCGAGCGCCGCCAGCGGCGTTCCCGAAGCGGAATTCGTATTCGCCGTCGAAGGGGAAGAGTTGGTCGACGAGCATAGAGGCTCGCATGCCGAGGGGAACGCCGGTGCGCGAGTAGGGGTCGCCGGTGACGCCGCCTCGGATGGTCATGACTTGCGGGCCGTCCATGGGCGCCGTGCCGACTGCCTGGATGGTCACGGTGCGGGCGGCGGATACGTATTGATCGAGGAACGACGGTGAGACTTTGAGGACTGCGGCGATGTTGTCGAAGCCGTCGCTGACATCGTCGGTAGGGAGCAGGGCTCCGGCGTCGACGCGGATGCCTAGGATGTCTTCGATCGCGTTAGCGTACTCAGCGCGGTTCAGGCGATGGAGGGCAACGACGCCGGGGTTCGGATTCGTGACCGCGTACTTGTCGAGCGACGTTTCCAGATAATTCACCATCGCGGTGACAGCGGCGCGTTCGGGCTGCGGAGCGCCGGGGGGCGGCATCATACCCGCTCGCAGCTTGCGCGCGGCCTTTTCCCAGATTTCGGCGTCGGGGCCGACGTTCGAGAGGTTCAGCGTATCGAGCGCGAGACCAGCGGTCTTGGTGCGCGCGTTGTGGCAGCCGACGCAGTAGCGGTCGACGAGAGCCTTGTGAGGGCTGGGAGCTACGGACTTCGCCTTGCCCTTCGTAGCGCCCGTTTGCGATGAGGCCGTAAGAGCGAGAATCAGCAGCGCCCCGCCTGTCGTGAATAGAGTAAGCGACTTCATTTAGACAATGCCCCCGACTTCGCGGACGTGGCCCCACATGCCTCGGTAGGCGTTTTGCAGAAATACCTTCGCGTCGCCTTGGGCGGCGTAGTCCTTGGTTAAACCTTCGTCGAACATTTCCTGCGGGGTCTTGCCTTGGCGGAAGCTCTTCAAGATCGCGTCGCGGAGCACGACCAGTTTGTCGTAGCTCACTTGCAAGTCGGCTTTGGTGATCACGGGTCCCACGCCAGCGATGATTTTCGTTTGGTCGTTGGCGAGGTCGAGCAGCAGTTTCTGCGCGTCGACCATGCCGGTGATCCAGCCGCCCGTGGACCAATCGAGATCGGGATAGCGGCCGGGCGATACTGCATCGCCGACCATCAGGATGTTGGCTTGCTGGAAGTGAACGTAGATGTCGCTGTCGGTGTGGGCCTGCAGCAGGTAACCCGCTTCGATAGCCTGGCCGCCAAAGGTTAGCTTTTTCGTGGTGTAGAAAGTTTCCGTCGGTCGCGCGATTTTCGGAAGCGGATTGAATTGTTTGCCGGTCCAGTGGATGTCGAGTTCGGCGCCGAGCCACAGCTTGGTTTTCTCGTGCGCGATGATCTTGGCTCCGGCTTTGCCCAGGGCTTCGTTCGAGCCGGTCGATTCGTAGTGCCAGTGGGTGTTGATCAGCACCTTTACGGGCTGGGCCAGGTTCACCAGGTCGGCGGTATGTTCCGGCGAGCCGCCGTCGACCAGCAGGTTGCCTTCGGGCGAGGTAAAGAGAAGAACATTCGATCCGGCTCCGCTGATGAGCGTGAAGTTGTCGGCGATTTTTGCGGAAGCTAAGGCAGTTTGCCCGGCCGCGTACCGTGCGAAAGCGGAACCCGCGGCGAGCAATTTCAGGCTGTCGCGACGGGTGAGGCGGGAGTTCATCGGGGAATGCACCGCCATAATTTTACTATGACTTACGAGATGGAGAAAGGGTTGCCATTCGGCAGTTCGCATTCTGAACTGGTGTAGGCGGATTCCACCGGGCAAGAGGGTTACCTGCCGGTCTAGAAACTTTTCGCTAAGACCGCAATCCGAGCTACAGCTTTTCTTCGAAAGCTTCGGTCAGTAGTGCGGCGATCGACATAGGATCGCGGCGTTCAATGTCTCCGCGGTGCAGCATGTAGACCGGCTTGCCATCCTTGAAGAGCGCCATGGAAGGCGAGGACGGCGGAATGCCGTATTGTGCCAGGATGCCGCGTAAGTGGGCCGTGGCTTCTTCGTCGCCGCCGGCGAACACAGTGGCGGCCTTCGACGGGCGGGCCTTGTGTTGCAGCGCCATGCCGACTGCGGGACGCGCGCGACCGGCGGCGCAACCGCATACCGAATTCACGATCATCAGCACCGTTCCATCAGCGATGAGGCGGTCCACATCTTCCGGGGTCCGGGCTTCTTCGACACCGTGCCGGGTGAGATCGGCACGCATAGGTACGATTAGGTGTTCAGGGTAGGGCACATTTCAATTCTACCGCGCTTTGCCAAGAGGCCAAGCGGAGTTATGGTAGTACTGACGGTCTACCATCTATGCGAACTCATGCGCTTGCCATCACTTTCCTGACAGCGGCACTTGTCGTCCCGGTCGAGGCCCAGCCACCGGCTTACTATGCGCGCACGATTGCCGGGTCCAGTTCCATAGGCGATGGGGGTCCCGCACGGGCAGCACGCGTGTTCCTGCCGACCGACGTAACCAGCGATGCGGCGGGAAATTACTATATCGCGGAGTCGATCGGGCGCATTCGTAAGGTCGCGGCGGATGGAACCATTACTTCGATCGCGTTGCGTATCGACGGCATCGCGAGTGGGGACAACGGTCCTGCGGTGGACGCCGGGATAACTTCGATCGCTGGCATCACGGTCTCTGGAAACTTTCTTTACTTTTCGCAACGCGTGCCGTGCAACATCCGGCGCGTGAATCTGACCACGGGGATTGTCTCCAATTTCGCGGGCAACGGAACCTGCTCGGATGGGGCTGACGGCACGGCGACTGCTACCTCGCTGAATTTCCCGGGAGCGCTCGCGGCCGATACGCAAGGACGCATCTATCTGACGGAGAGCACGCGCGTGCGCCGCATCGATCCTGCGACCGGAAGAATTGACAATGTCGTGGGCACTGGCACCGCGGGCTTCTCCGGCGACGGTTCACCCGTTGTGGCAGGCGCGCAGGTGAACAGCCCACTGGGCCTGGCGATCGATACCAATGGAGTTCTGTACATCAGCGATACCGGCAACTGCCGCATCCGCAGGGTGGCGCTGAACACCCTGATCACGACGGTCGCAGGGTCGCTGAATTGCGGCAGCCTCGGCGATGGAGGGACGGCCATTCAGGCGCAACTCTCGGGGAATGGCGATATCGAGCTCGACCGCACAGGAACGCAACTCTACATCGCCTCCAGCGCCCCCACCATCCGCCGCTTGCAGCTCGATACCGGCATCATTGACCGCTACGCGGGAACCGGCGTGCAGGGCGTCATCCAGGAAAATATCGCGCCATTGTTCGCTGATCTTCGCGTCGTGACCGGCGTGCACGTGGATGCGTCCGGCAACGTCTCGTTCGCCGACTACGGAGCGAACCGCATTGGGCGTACGGGGTCCAATGGCTTTCTCATGACGCTCGCGGGCACAGCGATGTTTGCGGGCGACGGTGGACCGGCGCAGTATGGGTTCCTAACGCAGCCGGTGGATGTCATCGTGGAGACAACGGGGCGTTTGCTGATCAGCGAGAATATCAACCGCGTCATCCGCCGCTTCTCGTCTCCTGGCACTCTCACTACGATCGCGGGATCGGGCGCACCGGGTGGAGCGTCTGGCAACGGTGGAGCGGCACTCAGCGCGTCGCTATCACCGGTGGCACTCGCTCGCGATGCCTCCGGGGATATCTACACCACCGACGCACTCTCCAACACTGTCCGGCGGATTGGAGCGAACGGGGCCATCAGTCAGGTGGGTCCGATCTTCGCCTCGACGCTCGGTGGCGTTGCCGTGGATCCTGCCGAACGGTACGTCTACGTGTCTTTGACCTCGCTGCATAGGATCGTGCGAATCAGTCTGGCAACCGACCAAGTCTTTCCGTATGCCGGATCAGGCGCGGTGAGCGCGGCTGCATCGCCGGGATTTTCAGGGGATGGGGGGCTGCCGACGGACGCGAAGCTCAATTCGCCGCAGCGTCTCTTTGTGGACTCGGATGGCAACCTGTTTGTCGCCGATAGCGCCAATCACCGCATTCGGCGAATCAACGCGGCAGGAGACCAGATCGACACCGTAGCGGGCAACGGACTCAGCGATTTCTCGGGAGATGGAAGTCTGGCAACACAGGCATCGCTGCCGAACCCGATTGGCGTGGCCGTGGATTCGAGCGGAAATATTCTGGTGAGCAATGCGAGTGCGATTTTCCGCATCGAGAAGTTTACGTCGAAAATGTATCGCATCGCAGGCGGGACGGTCCGGGGCAACACAAGTTCCCTCGGTGTGCCTGCATTGCAGGCTCGGTTTAACGGCATCAGCAATGTAACGGTGGACGACCGTGGCGTGATCTATTTCGCGGAGACGGCGAACTTACGCGTCGTCGCACTCACTGCCTCAACGTATCTAACGCCCACGATCAGCGGCGTGATTTCCCCGGGGACCTTTGGAGCCGGAACGAAATTAAGTCCGGGGGGATGGATGGAGATCTACGGCGAGAAGCTGGCCGACACCACGCAGGTTTGGAAGGTTGGTGATTTTGTGGGCAACATCACTCCGTCATCGCTCGCGGGCATCAGCGTGAAGATTGGTGGGGTGGATGCTTACATGCAGTCGGTAAGCCCGACCCAGGTCAACGCAGTGGTCCCGGACGGGATCAGCGGCAATGTAACGATTGAAGTCATCAATAACCGTGGACTGCACAACGTCATTACCAGCGAACCCATCGTCATGACGGTGACTCCACGCGCGCCCTATCTTCTAGCGCCGCCGGCCTTCTCCCGAAACGGGAAACAGTACGTGACGGCCATCGTTCCTGGCGGCGCTTTCGCCGGTCCACAGGGCTTGATTCCGGGAGCGAACTTTCGTCCGGCGCGGTCCGGAGATCGCGTCGTGGTTTATGGCATCGGATTCGGGCCGACCAATCCGTTCATCGGAGCCGGATATATCGCGAACGGCGTGAATGCCCTGCCCGACGTCAAAATCAGGATCGCCGGCATCGAAGCTCCCGTGGACTACGCTGGACTCGCGAGCGGCTACGTTGGACTCTACCAGTTCAACTTCCAGGTGCCTTCGGCGCCTTCCGGCGACGCGAAGTTCGAGATCACGGTCGAAGGGCAACCGCTTACGCAAACTCTGTACTTATCAATCGAATAGTCTACTTAGCCTTACCTTTGCCCGCGGCGGGTAGTGGAGCCGGGGGCATCGGAGCGGTGCCATCCAGCATGAAAGTGTAAACTCGCGTGGGCTGATTTCCGCCCCTGCCTGCGAGCGCCGCGATGTATTGCTTCCCGTCGAGTTGATAGGAAATCGGCGTGCTGATCCCGGCGAGCAAGGTCGAATCCCACACTTTTTCGCCTTTGTCCGCACTCAACGCGACCAAGTGTCCATCACCGCCGGGGACGAAGACCAAGTTGCCGGCGGTGGCCAGTAGTCCCGCGCTGTAGGTCTGCGAGACGCTCCAGCGTTGTTGCTGCGTCACGGGATCCCATGCTTTCACGAAGGTGCCTTTGTTCGAGATCTTCGCTCCTGCGGGAGACTGACCCGCTGCGAAATCGTTCATATCGACGCCGGAAAGTTGCTTGCCCTTTTGCGGCGCGTAGCCGTCTGTCGAATGATACATGCGCGAGTTGACGGAGCCGGGAATATACATAAGTCCGGTCACGGGGCTGAAGGCCATCGGCTGCCAATTATGGCCTCCGCCTGAGCCGGGCGCGATCTCGACGGTGGTTCCATTCTCATAACGGACGCCGGGATTTTCCATCGGGCGGCCTTTTGCGTCGAGGCCCTTGGCCCAGTTCACTTCGGTGTATGGCTGGCCGGAAATGAACTCGCCAGTGACACGGTCGATTACATAGAAGAAGCCGTTCTTCGGAGCCTGCATGATGACCTTGCGATTGCGATTGTTGATGCGCAGGTCCGCGAGAACCAGCGATTGGACGGAAGTGTAATCCCACGCTTCGCCCGGCGTCGTCTGGAAATGCCACACGAGCTTTCCGGTATCGGGCTTCACGGCGAGGATGGAGGCGAGATACAAGTTGTCGCCGCCGCCAGGGCTGCGGTACTGCCGATTCCACGGGGAGCCATTGCCGGTGCCGATGTAGAGCAGGTCGGCATCGGGATCGTAGGCCATGCCGTCCCACACGGTGCCACCGCCGGGGATCTTGGACCAGTCGGTGCCGATCCACGTCTTCGCGGCTTCCTTCAACTCGGGGGTTTCAGGAGCTGCGCCGGGGACGGTGTAAAACTTCCACGCCATCTTGCCTGTCTCGGCGTCATAGGCACTGAAGTAGCCTCGAACGCCGAACTCCGCACCGGCGGTTCCGACGATCACTTTGCCCTTCACGACTCGGACGGCTCCGGTGATGGTCATATCCGAATTCGGATCGGTAGTTTGCGCGGACCAGACCTCTTTGCCGGTCTCAGCATCCAGCGCGACCAGGCGACCGAAGATCAGGCTGGCATAGATACGACCGTTGTAGATCGCCACGCCGCGATTCACGGCTCCGCAGCACATGCCGGGGCGATTCGGGCCGGTCCGCGGAATTTCGGGGTCCCAGCGCCATTTGAATTTTCCGGTGCGCGCGTCGGTGGCGGAGATCACGCCCCAGGCGAAGCTGGTGTAGACGGTGCCGTTCGCCATGATCGGCGTGCCTTCGATATTGCCAGGGGGCGCATCGACGTCGGTGGCGAAGGCGAGACCCAGGCGCGAAATGTTGGAGGAGTCGATTTGCTTGAGCGGGGTAAAGTGCGTTTCGGATTGATCGCGGCCATAGCTCAGCCATTCTTCTGCGGGAGCTTTTTTCAACTGCGCGGAATCGACCTTACGCGAGGTCTGCTGGGCCAGCGCCTGCGTGGTTAACCATAACGCCGCGCCGCTTCCCATCACAGCCAGTCCAATGCGTACGGATCTTGAAATTTTCATAAAACCTCACTCTGAAATCTCTCTATAGAAGTTACAGCATTTCGTAGTTCTACGGGGTATCTAAGGGCACCTAAGGTATAGAACGAAGTGACTCAACGGCCTATGATCCGTAGACTGTGACTTGGCCGGAATTGCATGTTTCCAGTACATACCAGCATGCTTTTCCAGGCCCCAAGGAGCATTACTTGCAACTGAATCGTTTTTCGCTCGTCGCGACGATCGTAACCGGAGTCCTTTTGACTGCAACAGCTTACGGGCAGCCGGCTGCTGACGGCCGGTCGCCGGTGCTGATCCGGTTTCGCCAGAATCCCGGTCAGGCCGAACGAGCTCTGATCGAGTCCGCGGGCGGCGCAGTGACCCGGACGTTTTCCCTCGTGCCGGCAGTGGCCGCGCGTCTACCGCAGGCAGCATTGCAGGGTATTTCGCGCAATCCGAACGTTGCTGCTTTAGAAGTGGATGGCACGTTCGTGGCGCACGACGCCGAACTGGACGCGACTTGGGGAGCGAAGCAAATCGGCGCGGGCCTGGTGCACGACGCTGGCAACAAGGGAACCGGAGTCAAGGTCTGCGTGCTCGACAGCGGCATTGATACGAACCATCCCGACCTTTACATGAATTATCGCGGGGGCAAAGACTTCGTGAACAACGATCTGGATCCGTTCGATGACAACGGCCATGGCACGCACACCGCCGGGACGATCGCCGCCATGATGAATAGCATGGCTGTTCGCGGCGTGGCCCCACAAGTAGATCTGTATATCTACAAAGTTCTGGGTGCAACGGGCAGTGGCAGTTTCAGTGCGGTGATCGCGGCGTTGCAGGAATGCGTCAATGTGGGCGGCAAGGTGACGAACAACAGCTACGGCTCATCCACCGATCCTGGCAGCACGGTGAAGGCGGCATTCGACAACGCGGCCGCTGCGGGCGTCACGCATATCGCTTCAGCAGGCAACTCCGGTGCCGGAACGAATACGGTTGGCTTCCCTGGCCAATACTCGTCCGTGATGGCAGTGGCTGCGACCGATAGCAACAATGTCCGGGCCTCTTTTTCCAGCACCGGTCCGGCGGTACAGATTTCCGCGCCCGGGGTCAGCATTCTGTCCACCTACCTCAACGATGGGTACACCTACATGAGCGGCACTTCGATGGCGAGTCCGCACGTGGCGGGCGTCGCGGCCCTGGTGGTTGCTTGCGGGATCACGAACCCCGCGTCGGTGCGGCAGCGGATTCGGGACACAGCGTTGGATTTAGGCGCTGCGGGTCCGGATCAGGAATACGGCTACGGCCTGGTGCGTGCGAACCTGGCCGCGATGAACTGCGGCGGAAGCTTGTCGCCCGCGCCTGTGACCGACTTGGCCGTGACGGCCGTCAGCGTTCCGTCGTCGGTGACATCTGGAACTTCGGCGAGCGTAAGTGTTCCGGTGAGCAATACCGGCAACCAGACTGCGAGCAGCTTCACCCTGACCTTGCGCGATAACGGAGTGCTGGTAGCGACCAAGAGCATCCCCAGCTTGAGCGCGGGCCAGAATTCGACGGTCACCTTTACATGGAGCAGCACAGTGTCCGGTTCCCATACCCTGCAAGCTTCGCTCGATACTTCCGATGCCAATGCGGCGAACAATAGCGCCGCCGCGGTTTCGCAAGTGGTGCAGGCCACGCCGATTTACCTCTCGGTTGTGAAGTCGGTACAGAAGAACGGCAACCGCCGGGTAGATCTGACATGGTCGGGAGCGCAGGGGAGTTCGGTGACGGTCATGCGCACGGGAACGTCCTCTTCCACGACCAGCACGACGAATGATGGGGCCTATACGGACAACATCCCGGGCAAGGGCACTGGGACGTTTACCTACAAAGTCTGCAATGCCGGGACGACGAACTGCTCCGCCCCGGTAACGGTTAGCTTCTAAGCGCGTCGCACCTGCCGGCTTCCACCAGAATGTTTGGTGGGAGCCGGTTTTCGCGTTTGGCGGGAGCATCCGCAAACGAGAATGCCGGCGTGCTCACCTGTATGGTGTGCAACGCCGGCAGGAACTGCTTGGCCTGTAAGGACGAACTAGCGGGACTTGGAACTGGTCTTGCGCTTGTTGTTGAAGCGGGCGGCAGCGGCTGGCTTCTGCCAGAACGGAACGCGCTTGGCGGCCGGAGCGTCGGCGTGGTGCGCGGGCTTGCCGTAAGAGGGCTTACCGTTGCTGGCCTTTTCGAAACGCTGCGGAGCGGCGTGCGATTCCGAACGGGTTTCGCGGGGAAGATCGGCAGCCGTGGTGCGGCGCGTCAACTTCATGCCGAGCAGGCGTTCGATGCGGCCGATTTCGCTGCGTTCACCCTTAGTGCTGAAGGTGGTCGCGGTACCGCGGACACCAGCGCGGCCTGTGCGGCCCACACGGTGGATGAAATCTTCGGGGGCTTGCGGCAGATCGTAGTTCACGACATGCGCAATGCCGTCAACGTGAATGCCGCGAGCGGCAACGTCGGTGGCGACCAGAACGCGATAATCGCCGTCCTGGAAACCGCGCAAAGCTTGGTTACGCTGCGACTGCGTGCGGTTGCCGTGGATACGGGTCGCGTTCGCGCCGTTGTTGATCAACTTCTGCGCCAGGCGATCGGCACCATGCTTGGTGCGCGCGAAAACGAGGAAGGAACCTTCTTCGTCCTTGAGCATCATCTGGAGCAGGCTGAGCTTGCGGTCCTGGTCGATTTCGTAGAGGTGCAGGTCGACGTGGTCAGCCGTCTTGGTGGTGGAACCCACTTCGACGCGCACGGGATTTTTGAGGTAGCTGCGGATGAGCTGCGCAGCCGAAGGTTCCATGGTCGCTGAGAAGAACATCGTTTGACGTTCGGCAGGCAACATCGCGAGGATTTCCTTGATGGTCGGCAGGAAGCCCATGTCGAGCATGCGATCGGCTTCATCCAAAATCAGGAAGCGCGTCGGAGCCAGCTTCACAAGCTTGCGCTTGAGATAGTCGGCCAAGCGGCCCGGAGTCGCGATGACAACCTGCGCGCCTTGGCGAATCTGCAGCAACTGACGTTGTTCGTTCGCACCACCGGTGACGACGGCCGAGCGAATCTCGGTACCGCGCGCCAAGCGGCGGAAAGTTTCATCGATCTGCGAAGCGAGTTCGCGGGTCGGGCTAAGGATCAGCGCATTGACGCCCGGGGTGCGGTTCTGGATCAGTTTCTCCAGCAACGGCAGCACGAACGCGAGAGTCTTGCCGGTGCCTGTTTGAGCGGTGACGACAACGTCACGCCCTTCGAGCTGCGCCGGAATGGATTGAGCCTGCACAGGGGTCGGCTGAACCAATTTGTTCTGCGCGAGATTCGTCTGTAAAACAGGGGATAGGGATAGTTCTTGGAAAGTATTCATTAGTTGGAAAGTGCGAAGGCATCAGCACTCCAACGTTTAGGGGGAAGGAAGGCGGATCGGCTTGCTTTCCCATCATAGCGCATTTCTGAAGTTAAGTTGAGGGGACGTCGACTTTTCCCCAGAAGTGGCGGTAAACAAAGTACGAATAGCCGAGCGCGAGCAGCATCGCAGGGATGAACCAGTAGAAGCCTACGGCCAAGCCATAAGCGGGCGCGGCAGCGTTGGTGACGGTCAAACTCCGCGCGGGATCGAGGTTCGAGGGGAGAACATTTGGATAGAGACCAAAAGCGACCGAGCAGAGCGCGCTCACGATGAACGCGCAACTGCTGAAGAAGGCCGGGGCCTCAGGGAGGCGTCGAATCGCGATAAAGCTACCCAGGGCAACTGCGGGGAAAACGATTCCCCAGGGATTGGCCTCAAAGTTTGCGGATAGGTGCGGCTGCACTTTGAAGCTCGCGATGGTAATCGCAATGCTGAGCGGTCGCGTTGCGCCCCAGGCGTAGTAGGCGAGCCTGGATGCGCGCTTCTGGACCTCACCGGTGTTCTTGAGTTGAATCCACAATGCTCCATGCATCGTTAATGCGGCGAGCGCAGCGACACCGATCAGCACGGTGTACCAGTCGATGATGCCAGCGTCGCTTCCGGGTTGAAAGTTGGTCCACAGTGGCAGGAAGAAGTAGCCGTCGGCATCGAGCGGCACGCCTCGCACGACGTTGCCCAGTGCGGTTCCAAAGAAGATCGCCAGCAGGATGCTAGAGAACGCAAAGCCCGCGTCCCAGAGGGAATGCCAGAGGGGATTGTCGATGTGATTGCGGAGCTCAATGGAGATGCCGCGCAGGATCAGCAGCCACAGCACGATCATTAAGGCAAGATAGAAGCCGCTGAAGCTGGACGCGTATAACGCGGGGAAGGCGAAGTAGAGCGTGCCTCCGGCGGCGAGCAGCCAGACTTCGTTGCCGTCCCATACGGGGCCGATCGAGGCGAGCACAGCTCGGCGTTCCGCGTCGGTCTTGGCGACGAAGAGGTGAATGATTCCTGCACCGATATCGAAGCCGTCGAGCACGACGTAACCTGCGAGTAAGACCGCAACCAGGGCGAACCACACGGTTTCCATTAGTGGCTCCCTTCTGCCTCGGGGCCGTGCTCAATTTCACGCCAGACCATAAAGAGGAACAGGATACCAAGCAGCGTGTAGATCCCCGTGAAGCCCATCAACGTGAATAGGCCATTGCCTGCCGAGACGCGCGAGGATGTGCCGTCGGCGGTGCGCATCAGGCCGTAGATCAACCACGGCTGCCGACCGATCTCCGCCGTCATCCAGCCCGCAGTGGTCGCAATGTAAGGCGCCGGGAAGGCAAGCATCAGGATCCACAGCATCCACCTGCTCTTGTCGAGGCGTCCGAGCCACAGCAGGATGAGACTGACGCCCATCACGGCGGTCATGATGGTTCCGAGGCCGACCATGATGTGATAGCTGAAGTACAGCAGCGGAATATTGTCGGGCCACTGATCGCGCGGGAAATCGTCCAGGCCTTTGATTTCGGCGTGCCAGCGCTGATAGGTGAGGAAGCTGAGCAGCTTGGGCACGGCGATGGGATTGTCCAGGCGCATGTTCTCTACGTCGGGCTGTCCGATTAAGACGAGCGGCGCTCCCTGCTCGGCGTGGAACAAGCCTTCCATCGCTGCCAAGGTGGCTGGTTGGTGCAATGCGACCATCTTGGCTTGTTGGTCGCCGGTCGGGAACGCGAGCAGAAGAACTGCGATGGTTCCGCTGATCACGCCGACTCGAAGGAAAGTGCGCGCGTAATCAAGGCTGCGTCCGCTCAGGAGATAGAACGCGCCGAGCGCCGCCATCACGAAACTGGCTGTCAGCACCGACGCGGTCATGTTGTGCGTGTATTGCCACAGAATCCAGGGATTGCCCAGCAGTGCGGTCAGGCTCGACAGGACGATGTTGCCCGAGGCGTCCATCGTGTAGCCGACAGGATGCTGCATCCACGAGTCGGTCGCGATGATGAAGTAGCCGCTGAGCCAGGAACCGACGAATACCGCGAAGCCAGCGAGCCAGTGAAGTTTGGGTCCCAGACGCTTTTCGCCGTAGATGAACAGGCCGAGGAATGTGGACTCAAGGAAGAAAGAGAACATCCCTTCCATCGCGAGCGTTTGTCCGATGACGCCTCCCGCGGCTTTCGAGAAGCGAGCCCAGTTCGTGCCGAACTGGAATTCCATGGGGATGCCGGTGACGACGCCCATAGCGAAATTGATGGCGAAGATTTTGGCCCAGAAGCGCGCCGCTTGATTGTAATGCTCGTTACCGGTCCGCAGCGCGAGGGTTTTGAGTACTACCAGCAGTAGCGCCAAGCCCATCGTCAGCTGCGGAAAGATGTAGTGGAAGGTAATCGTGAACGCAAAATGCAAACGGTGGATCGTTAGAGCGTCGCTCATCGATCCACCGTTTGGGGCATTGCTTCGAGTTTAACCGATAGTTAGCGGATTCGGTACCAACCGACCCGTGCTATCACCGAGCTTTTCGATCGGCACGCCAGCCTTATCGAGGATCGTCACCAGCAAGTTCGTCATGGGCGTGTCCTGCTTGTAGGCGTAGTGCGAGCCTTGCTTCACCTTGCCGCCCATTTTGCCTGCGAGCAGGATCGGGAGGTCGGAGTGGCGATGCAGGTTGCCATTGCCCATGCCGCTGCCGTACATGATGAGGCTGTTGTCGAGCAGCGAGCCGTTGGCGTCCTTGGTGGCGGCCATCTTCTCGAGGAAATACGCCAGCATCTGCACGTGGTTGGTATCGATGCGGGCCTTCTCCGCCATCTGGGCGGGATCGTCGCGGTGATGGGAGATCAGGTGGTGCGATCCAGGAACACCGATGTGCCCATAAGTGCGGCCGCTCAACTCGCGGGCCAGGATCATGCTGAACACGCGCGTCATGTCGGTCTGGAAGGCGGTGACCTGCAGGTCGAACATCAACTTCGTGTGGGCTTCGAAGGAATCGGGAACGCCGAAGGGGCGGTCGGGAATGTCGAGAGATTGCGCACCATGCGCCTCGGCATTTTGAATGCGCTTTTCGATTTCGCGGACCGAATCGAGGTACTCGCCCATTTTGCTCTTGTCGCCGCTACCCAGGCTGCTCGCAAATCTCTGGGCTTCTTCCGCCACCGAATCGAGGATGCTGCCAGTGCGGCGGGTGCGTGCGGCGCGCTGGGCGGCAGAACCGCCATCGCCGAAGAGGCGCTCAAAGATCACGCGCGGGTTATTTTCGGGAGCATTCGGGGTGGTCTCATTGCGCCACGAGAACGTGTTCACGTAGAAGCAATCGCCCGAATCGCAGGAACCTTGCGCCGCCGGGTCGACGGTCATTTCGATGGAGGGGATCGGGGACTGCATGCCAAGTACCTTGGCGGCGATCTGGTCAGCAGTAGTGGCGAGTTTTACTTCGACGCCGGGGCGCGTGCGGTCATATGCGTGGACGCCGGTGAGCCATGCGGCCGAAGCGCGCGTGTGGTCGCCGGAGCCGTCTCCTTTGGTATCCGCTTCCAGATGGCTGAGCCCGGAGAGGATGCTGAACTGGCCATTCATCTTTGCCAGCGGTTGGAGGTTGGGCGTGAGTTCAAAGCCCGGACCGATCTTGGTGGGCTTCCACTGGTCGTAGATGATGCCGTGGGAAACGTACACCCAGCCGAGGCGCATGGGCGCGGCGGTTTGCGCGGAGAGAGCCGGGATCATGGAGTCGAGCAAAGGCAACGCCAAGGCTGTGCCCGCGCCTCTGAGGAACGTGCGGCGAGCTAGAGACTTCTTCGTGATGAATGTCATTTCTTAGAACCTCTCATTTGGAACGGAGCACTCAAAACCACGCCTTCGACTAAAGCGTCAAAGGTGTATTTACTGGGGGCGGCACTGCTTACGATCTTCCGAACTGCGGGGGTGTCGTAATATTGCACGTTGCGGCCGATGGCGTACATCAACAGTTTTTCGGACATCGCCCCGGCGAAACGTGCGGGATCTTTGAGAACCAGCTTTTTCACGCCTTCGATGCCGTTCACCTCGGTGCCGTCCAGCATCTTGCTCATGGTATCGATGGGCTGGCCGCCGTCGTGATCGCGCCATGCGCCGGTAGCGTCGAAGTTTTCAAACGCGAATCCGATGGGATCCATGCGCGCGTGGCAGCTGGCGCATGCGGGGGCGGCACGATGGAGCTGCATCGCTTCCCGAAGGGTATGCGGCTTGTCGGGGCTGTCGCCTTCGGTCTTCAAAGAAGGCACATTGGGCGGCGGAGGCGGCGGAGCGGAGGACAGCAGGTTCTCCAGAACATACTTACCGCGCAACACGGGCGAGGTACGGATCGAGTACGAGGTCAGCGTTAGGAGGCTTCCCTGCCCTAATAATCCACCGCGCTGGATGTTCGCAGGAAATTCGACCCGACGGAACTGCGGACCGCGGATGCCGGGCACTCCGTAGTGTTTCGCGAGCCGCTCATTCAGGAAGGAGTAGTTTGCGGTGATGAGGTCCAGCACGCTGCGGTTGCCGCGCAGAACGTCGTCGAGGAACAGTTGGGTTTCCTTCTCCATCGATTCCCGCAGGCCGGCATCGAAGTTGCGGAATAGGAACAGATCGAGTTCTTTGGTGCGGATGTCGCGCAGAAAGAGCCATTGGGCGGCGAAGTTATCGACCATCGCCGTTGAGCGCGGGTCCTTGAGCATGCGCTTGGTCTGGGCTCGCAGCGTCGCGGGATCTTTCAGCTTGCCGGCTGCGGCGATGTCGAGCAGTTGGTCGTCCGGGATGCTGCTCCAGAGGAAGAACGAGAGTCGGGAGGCGAGTTCCAGGTCGCTGACGGCAAATGCCTTCGGAGCATTGGCCGGCGTGCGTTCCGCGCGATACAGGAACTGCGGACTCACCAGCATGCGCTCCAGCGCGCCCTGGATACCGGAATCGAAATTTCCGTCCTTGCGCGCATCGGTATAGAACGGCAACAGATCGTTGACGTCCGCGTCGGTCACCGGACGTCGGTAGGCGCGGCGCATCAAGGTCGAAATAATTTTCTTCGCACAAGTTGCTTCTTCCGCTGCGTTCGCAGGAGTGCAAGTAAAGATGCGAGCCCGGCTCGGCGTGTTGCCCGGACCAGTGACATTATAGGGTCCACGAATATTGAGCGCGCCGATGGCCGGCTGCGTGCCACGGCTGCGGGGACGCGTCGCGAGTGTGGATTCGTCCAGCGCGCGGCTGCGTTGCACAAAGGTTGCTCCGATCAGGTGTGGACCTGCGGTAACCGGGATGCGATATTCGGTAGGCGCACCGCCACCCCCACGGCCCCGTCCGCCACCTGCGTTCGGACCGCCCAGGGTGATGAGTTGCTTGCGCTCCCCATCCACGGTGATCTCCAATTCGTGCGCGTCGCGACCGCCACCCGCGGTCTCCACTTGGAAGGCGTACTCGCCGTCCAGAGGGAAGTAGCTCTTGACGGCCATGCCTCCGCGCGTACCAAAGCCAAGCTCTTCCAGTTGCGTCGTCTGCGGACCTTCATCCGGAGTGCGATGCAGGTTCACCATCACGGGAATATTGGGGTCGCCCACGGCGAGGCGCGCAACCTTGCGCGCGGCGTCCAGATACCGTTCCATCGTCGCGGGGGACAAATACAAAAGGTCGGCGAGGTTGTCGAAGCCGCTCGACGCGTTGTCGTTGGGCAGCAGGAACTCGAAGTCCATCTCCTTGGGGAGACTGTCGAGCGCCAGCAGATCGCGAATCGAGTTCTTGTATTCCGTGCGCGTCAGCCGGTGCAAATCGGGCAATTCGCCCGGGTTCGGATTCGCGGCGGCGACTTTATCCAGCGCACCCTCTAAGAAGGTTGCTGTGCGCGCGTACACGGCGGGCGTGGGCCGAGGCGATCCGGCAGGGGGCATGCCGCCCTGACGCAGTTGGCGCACGACTTTCTCCCAACTCTCCGCGTTTTGCGCGATTTGATCCAGCCCGGCGGCGTTGACCACCATACCGCCAATGCGCAGTTGCGGACTATGGCATCCGCTGCAATACTGACCAAACATGGCACCAGCTGCCTGCTGTTCAGATTGTTGCGGAGCAGGGGTCTGGGTGAAGGCGACCGATGCGAGTCCGAGTAGTGAAACCACCGCAATCGGGGCGATGAGATATTTTGTAAAAGTGCCGCTTCCCATGTAAACAGTTCTAGTATACACTGTATGCAGGTATGCAAGCAATAGCCATGACAAAACATATTCCTGTTCTGATGCTGTTCGCCGCGACGCTTCAAGCTGCGGACGTTAAGTTGATAGACGCGGCGAAGAAGTCGGACACTGCTGCGGTGAAAGCACTCATCGCGCAGAAGGCCGATGTGAAGGTCGCTGAGGTGGACGGCACCACAGCGCTCCACTGGGCTGCGGAGCAGGGCAATGTCGCGATCGCCGACATGCTGCTCGCTGCAGGCGCAGACGCGAAAGCGTCGAATCGTTACAGCATCACGCCGATGGCGCTGGCCGCTGAGAACGGACGCGCGGCGGTGATCGAGCGGTTGATCAAGGCTGGTGTCGATGTCAACGCAACGTTTGGCGACGGTCAGACCGCGCTGATGAGCGCCTCGCTCAACGGCAACGTGGACGCCGTACGCATGCTACTGAAGAACAGCGCGAACGTGAACTCGGTGGAAAAATTCAAAGGCCAGACGGCGCTGATGTGGGCGGCAGGCGAAGGCAACACCGATGCGGCGGCCCTTCTCGTCGAGTTCGGCGCGGACGTCAAAGCGAAATCCAAGGGCGGCTTCACGCCACTCCTGTTCGCGGTACTCAATGACCGGATTGAGGCAATGAAAGTTCTAGCGCAGCACGGCGCGAGTGTGGACGATCGAGCTCCGGACGGCAGCACCGCCCTGAACATGGCGATCATCAACGCGCATCTCAATATGG
The DNA here is from genome assembly GCA_039926185.1 of Bryobacteraceae bacterium. Taxonomy (GTDB): domain Bacteria; phylum Acidobacteriota; class Terriglobia; order Bryobacterales; family Bryobacteraceae; genus Palsa-187. The sequence goes on from JBDSXJ010000010.1 coordinate 27,484, forward strand.
CGTCGGCTCTGCTCGATCTTGGTGCCGATCCGAAGATTCAGGATTTGAACGGCACTGCATTGCATTCGCTGATGTGGATGCGCAAGCCGGGCGCGTCGTGGGAAGCTGCCGGTACGGCCAGCGATCCGCTGCCTGTGCCGCGCTTGTTCGACAAAACTTCCTCGCTCGAACTGGCAAAGAAGCTGATTGAGAAGGGTGCCGATCCGAACGCACGCATCACCTGGAAAGAAACCTTGATGACGAAGTCGCTCGGAACGACGAAGGCTCCCCCAAATATCAACCTCGGTCGGCACCATTTGAGCTTTGTCGGGTCAACCCCGTTCTACAACGCCGCACGCAACGGCGATGCTCCGATGATGAAGCTGCTGGTTTCGATGGGAGCCAATCCCAACATCAATACCGCGGTCGGCGTAACTCCCCTGATGGGTGCGGCCTGCCTCGACTATTACGAGGGTGAGAGCCCCGGCCCGACCACCGGTGTTTCGGAAGCCGAACGCCTGGATGCGGTAAAGCTCGCGTTGGAACTCGGCAATGACATCAACGCGCGCACGAACTTCGGGGACTATCCGATTGTCGGACCGCCGGAAACCACCATCATGCGGTACCCGGACAACGTTGAGGACCTCTTGGGTCTCGGCGTGGGCGATCCCCGCTGGGACGGCATGACCGCCCTCCACGGTTCCATCCTGTGCAATCAGAACTCGATCGTGGAGTACCTCATCAGCAAGGGCGCGGACGTAAACGCGAAGACCGATTATGGCTGGACACCCCTGATGATCACCAAGGGCATCTTTATGGCAAACTCAAAGAAAGAGTTTCCTGCGGCTGCGCGCATCCTCGAAAAAGCGCTGGCCCAAAAGCAGGCCTCCCGCTAACAAGACCGAACGCATGAAAAATACGCTTGAATTTGTTTCCCAGACAGGGAGAGCCCTGCTTACTTTGCGCGAGATGTTGCTGAAGGGCGAATTCGCTCCGGGCGAACGTCTTTCCGAACTCGCCTTGGTGGCGCGCCTGAATGTATCGCGAACGCCGATCCGTTTGGCGCTGGACCGCTTAGCGCACGAAGGGCTGCTGACCGGCGCACCGTCCGGCGGATTCATCGTGTGCGAGTTTACGCTCGCCGATATCTGGGATTCGATCGAAATGCGCGGAGTTTTGGAAGGTACAGCCGCCCGCTTGGCTGCGGAACGGCTGACCGACCCATCCGAACTCCTACAGCTTCGCGAGTATCAGAGGCAGATGGACGCCATCCCGAACAACACGATGGACGACTTTGCGCGCTACATGGATCTGAACGAATCGTTTCATATCGAGTTGATCTCGTTGGCCAAAAGCTCCATGCTGGACCGTTCCCTGAAGCACCTGACGTCGCTGCCGTTCGCCAACCCCAGCGCGATGGTCTTCGCCCGCTCCAAGCTGCCACGCGCCGTGGAACTGATGACCATCGGCAAGGAACAGCACCATGCCATCCTCGAAGCCCTTGCCAATCACCAAGGCACGCGCGCTGAGGCCGTGGCTCGCGAGCACGCCGCTTTATCGCGCCGGAATCTCGAATCCGTGTTCGTCGGCGATTCCAAGATCCTCAGCTGCGTTCCCGGCGCTTCCCTGATCCGGCTCGAGACCGTGGTCTAATTCGAAGGCTCAGTTCAAATAACTCAGACCCACGTAAGGCCCTTTCCGCCCGGAACCGTCCTAGTATAGTGAACTATGCTCAGAACGCCGGTCGGATTTCTCGCGCTGCTGGTCGCAAATGCGCTTCACGCCCAAGCGTCACTCACCCTGGAACAGTGCATCCAGCTTGCCCAGGGCGCGCCCTCCAGCGTGGCCATCGCCCGGCAGCAAACCGTCATCGCCCGCTATGGCCTCAGCGCCGCACGCGCCGGTTTATATCCTGCGATCACCCTGCAAAACGGGTACACATACACCAGTCCGTATGGCGACTCATTCCGATTTGTTTCCTTGAACGCGCCGCGCGAATACGTGAACCAGGGAGCCGCGGACGCCGTTATTGATACCTCCGGTCGCGTGCGCGCCGAAATCGCGCGAGCAAAGGCCGATCAGCGTCTCGCGCAATCGAACGTCGCGATCTCTCAACGAGATATTCGTCGGCTGGTGACCAGCGCCTACTATCGATTGGTCCTCGCTCGGCGCATCGTTCGTGTCGCGCAAGATGCGCTCGCTGAATCGCAGCGATTTCAGGAATTAACGCAGAAGCTGTTTACCGGAGGGGAAGCAGCGCAAGCAGACGTCATCAAGGCCTCCTCCGATACGCTGTTCCAGCAGCAGTCCGTGAGCAACGCGGAGCTTGAGGCACAGCTGGCCAATCACGACCTCGCTTCGTTCTGGACCCCGGACGTCGCCACGATGCTCAATGTGGTGGACCCGCTCGACCAAATGACACCTGTGGCAGTTACCGCGGAAACCGACCGGCCGTTCCTGCAGCGTCCCGAATTCGCTGCCCTGACGGCCACGCGGGATGGCTTCCTGGCGGATGCAAGGCGCGCAAAGGCCGATCTGCTGCCGCAAATGCGCATCAGCTATTTGTACGGCATCGATTCCTATCGCTTAAATTACAAAGACCGCGGTCAGGCGATTATCGCGAGCCTGGTGATTCCTGTTTTTGATTGGCATCGAACGCGCAACCTGGTCGCGCAGGCCCAGGTGCAAGCAGATCAGGTCGAGACCAATCGCGCGATCGCCGAGCGGACCTTCTCGCGTGAATATCAGGATGCACTCGCGCGCGTGAATCAATTCTCCGGGCAACTCAAGCTCACTGACGAACAGGTCCGGCTCTCGACGGAGAATCTACGGCTCTCGCGGGTCCGCTATCAAGGCGGCGAAGGCCTCGCGCTGGATGTCGTGTCTGCACAAAACCAACTCGCCCAAGCGCGGGCCAACCAATTTACGGCGAAGGCGAACTACGCCAACGCCAAGGCCGACCTGGAGGTCGCAGCAGGACGATGAGACTCTATTACGCAATTCCCTTCTGCGCGATGCTCGCGGTGAGTTGTTCCAAGCCGGCCGAGGAGGAAGCCGAGCCGAAACCGGTGGTCGCCGTGAAGGTCGTGAAGGCCGAGACGCAGGATCTTACGGTGGTGGTCACGGCACCCGCGACGATCTTTCCACGGGAGCAGGCGAACGTCACCTCGCGAATGACGGCGCCCATCCAGACGATTCGGGTGCGAAAAGGCGAGGCAGTGAAATCAGGCCAGAGCCTGGCCACCCTCGACCATAGCGATCTTGACGCGCAGCGCGTGGATGCGCAGGCGCAGCTCGCCGATGCGCAAGCGACGTTGGAGAGGACACAGCAGGGCACCATCCCCGCGGATCTCGACCAGAAGCGGGGAGCGATCCAACTCGCTGAGGCGGCGCTCAATCAAGCGCAGTTGAATGCCGATCGCCGCGCGCAGCTGTTTCAAGAGGGTGCGATCCCGCAGCGCGACTTGTTGCAGGCACAAACGGATCTAGCCCAAGCAAAGACGACGCGAGATGTCGCCAAACGCGCCCTGGATTTTGCCGAGACGCAGACGAATGACCGGGATATTCGCAGCGCGCGCGCACGTGTTGATTCTGCGCGTGCGAAGGTGACCCTTGCCGAGACACAGCTGCAATACACGGAAATTCGAGCCCCGTTTAGCGGCACGATCTCCGATCAATTTGTCTTCGCGGGCGATCTGGCGGATACCACGCGGCCACTGTTCCAGATCATGGATCTGGCGGTGGTGAACGCGCACGCACAGGTCCCCGAAGATGAGGCGCGAAGCGTGCACCCAGGGCAAGGCTGTAGCTTTGTTCCGGTGGATACCTCGCTGGGAACTTTCACGGGAACGGTGACAGTCATCAATCAAGCGGTCGACGCGCAGAGGCGCACTGTCGAGATATGGTGCCAGATCGACAATCCGAATGCTCGACTGAATGGCAACGTCTTCGGCGAAGTGCACATCATTGTGCGTCAGATTTCAAAAGCGGTGGTGGTGCCAATAGCCGCCATCGAAATTCAACAGGGCCAGAGCATGGGAACCGTGCTGGTAGTAGACGACAAAAACATCGCCCATCGTGTGGAAGTGGAGCCTGGGGAAAAATCGGGCGGCATGATCCAACTCAAGAGCGGCGTGAAGGCTGGCGATACCGTTGTGATCGAAGGCGGCTATGCCCTGCCTGACGGCACCGCCGTGCAAGTGGGCGCCAAGGAATGACACCCGCCCTAGCGAAATTTGTCCAGGGCCACGCCCGCGGACTCGTCACCGTCTGTCTGGCTTTCGCGCTCGCCGGTGTCGCGTTCATCTTTCAGACGCCGATCTCGATGTTTCCGCAGACGAATTTCCCGCGTATCGTGATCCTCGTCGACAACGGCATCCAGCCGGTCGACGTGCAAATGACGACTGTGACCAAGCCGCTTGAAGAAGCGATCCGTATGGTGCCGGGTATCACCAACGTTCGCAGCAACACGACGCGCGGGGCGTCGCAGATCGACGTATTTTTCCGCTGGGATATCGACATTCTCAACGCGTTGCACCTAACCCAGGGCCGCATCGCGCAGATCCTGCCCGAACTCCCCGCAAACACTCGGTTCTACGTCAATCGCATGACGTTTTCCGTGTTCCCGATGATCGGATTCAGCATCACTTCGCCCACGCGCAACTTGGCCGATCTCTATGACCTCGCTTACTATCAACTGACGCCTCGCCTCTATCGACTCCCTGGCGTCGCTGAGACAACCATCACCGGCGGTCGTCCTCGCGAATATCACATCGTTGTCGATCCGGAAAAGTTGAACGGCTACAACCTGCCAGTCACCGCGGTCAGTGATGCCATTCGGACCAGCAACGTCATCAGCGCTGC
>JBDSXJ010000011.1:0-5178 GCA_039926185.1 Bryobacteraceae bacterium
CAGATTGACGCAGGTGGCACGGTTCTTGCGATTCCGTTAACGCAGGCGGCCGTGGGGCCGTTTCGCAGCGTTTTAACGTCTGCGTCAGGGAGATGACACCTCATGCTTACTCAATTGACTCACGATATATCGAAGCCCTTCAGCCGCCGGCGTTGGCTGGCAGCGACCGCCGGTATGGTTCTGGGCCTGGCCGCGTTTACCAGCGCGAAGGCGCAGGAGACCATCAAGGTCGGCGTCCTGCACTCGCTGTCAGGCACCATGGCCATCAGCGAAACCACGCTGAAGGACACCGTCCTGATGATGATCGCGGAACAAAACAAGAAGGGCGGCGTGCTCGGCAAGAAACTGGAAGCCGTGGTCGTCGATCCGGCGTCCGATTGGCCATTGTTCGCTGAAAGCGGCCCAATTGCTTGAGAAGGATAAGGTCGCCGTTGTCTTTGGCTGCTGGACCTCCGTCTCGCGCAAATCGGTTCTGCCGGTTTTCGAAAAGGACAACGGCCTGCTCTTCTACCCCGTTCAATACGAAGGTGAAGAATCCTCCAAGAACGTAATCTACACCGGTGCGGCTCCGAACCAACAAGCCATCCCGGCCGTTGACTACCTGATGAAGGAAGGCGTGAAGCGTTGGGTTCTGGAAGGAACCGACTACGTCTATCCGCGCACCACCAACAAGGTGCTGGAAGCCTACCTGAAGTCCAAGGGTGTCGCCGCTGCTGATATCCAGATCAACTACACGCCGTTCGGACACTCCGACTGGCAGACCCGGGTAGCCGCGATCAAGAAGTTCGGTACCGCTGGCAAGAAGACCGCAGTGGTTTCGACCATCAACGGTGACGCCAACGTGCCGTTCTACAAGGAACTCGGCAACCAGAAGGTCTCGGCGCAGGACATCCCTGTGGTCGCGTTCTCGGTCGGTGAAGAAGAACTCGCCGGCGTTGACACCAAGCCCCTGGTTGGCCACTTGGCCGCGTGGAACTACTTCCAAAGCGTCTCCAGCCCGGTAAACAAGACGTTCATCGATCAGTGGCATGCATACACCAAGAATCCGAAGCGCACCACCAACGATCCGATGGAAGCAACCTACATCGGCTTCAACCTGTGGGTGAAGGCTGTGGAGAAGGCCAAGACGACGGATGTCACCAAGGTGATCGCCGCTCTGCCGGGCCTCGAAACTCCGAACCTGACGGGCGGAATGGCGAAGCTGTTGCCGAACCACCACATCACCAAGCCGGTCTTGATCGGCGAAGTGAAGGCGGACGGACAGTTCAACGTCGTGTCCAAGTCGCCGGGTCTGGTAGCGGGCGATGCGTGGTCCGACTTCCTGCCGGGCAGCAAGGATATCGAAGCTGACTGGGTTACTCTCAACTGCGGTAACTACAATAAGACAACGAAAAAGTGCTCAGGACAGAACTATAAATAATGAGAACCTTCCCGTGGGGCGCGCAGTGGCTAACCATGCTGCTGCTCGCCCTTTCGGGCGTTAGCATCTTACACGCCCAAACCCCAGATGAGACTTTCGTCGCAGCGCTCGGAGAACTTCGCGAGGCGACGTACGATGACAAGGCCGCCCTCGTTGAGCGACTAACTCAAAGTGGGCACGCGAGCGTCAGCGCGGTTCTGACGGCGTTGATGGAAGACCGCCTATTCTTCCGTAACGATGACCAAAAAGTTTTTGTTGGCGCTACACCCGAAGGCGATTCGATCAAGCTGATCGATCCTCTGTCGCTGAAAGAGAGCGGTTCCGCTCCACCCGACAGCCTTACCAAGATCGGTACGAACAACGGCTTGAGGCGCACTCTGCGCTTCGCCCTCGCGCGATTTAAGCTTGCCAGTCCCGACCCAAGCGTCCGATTGGAAGCGGTTCGCGACCTCAATCAATCCCTCGACGAGGCCACCGTCCCCATCCTGAAAGAACGGGCCGCGAAAGAGACCGACGCCGGCGTCAAGAAGGAAATCGAAACTGGACTCGCCCTTGCGGCTCTCGACGGCATGGATAGCGCAGCCAAACTCGCGGCTATCAACACCCTCAGCAGCAGCGTCAGCCAGGAAGTTCGAAATCGCCTGGCGCTGTTGTATGAAAAAGCAGAAGACGGTTCCTATGCCGAGCCTGACGAGAAGGTTCGCACAGCCGCAACCACTGCGGTTTACGGAATTGACCAGTGGCGCACGTTTTATTCCGCCATCGAAACCCTCTTCTTCGGCCTCAGCCTGGGTTCCGTGCTAATCCTGATCGCCATCGGCCTCGCCATCACCTTCGGCGTCATGGGCGTGATCAATATGGCCCACGGCGAGCTCATGATGCTGGGAGCCTACACCACCTACACCGTGCAGTTGATGATGCCGAACAATATCGGCCTATCCATCCTGGTGGCGATCCCCGCGGCGTTTATCGTTTCCGGTCTCGCTGGAGTGCTGATGGAACGTACCATCATCCGCTTCCTCTACGGTCGTCCTCTCGAAACCCTGCTCGCTACCTTCGGCGTCAGCCTGATCCTGCAGCAGACCGTTCGATCAATTTTCTCCGCCAATAACCGGTCCGTCTTAACCCCGGATTGGATGAGCGGCTCCGTGCGCATCAATGATGCGCTCGCGATCACGTCGAACCGGCTCTACATCGTGCTCTTTACCCTGATCGTGTTCACTCTGATTCTCGCGGTGCTGAAGCGCACCCGCATCGGGCTCGATATCCGAGCCGTTTCGCAGAATCGCGCGATGGCGAAAGCCATGGGCATCCGCACCGAATGGGTGGACGCGATGACCTTCGGCCTCGGCTCTGGCATCGCAGGTGTCGCCGGAGTGGCCCTCAGCCAGCTTACGAACGTCGGTCCCAACCTCGGCCAGTCTTACATCATCGACTCCTTCATGGTCGTTGTCTTCGGCGGCGTCGGTAATCTCTGGGGCGCCTTCATCGGCGGCGCGTCGATGGGCATCGTCAACAAATTACTCGAACCCTACGCTGGAGCCGTACTCGCCAAGATCGTTGTACTGGTCGCACTGATTCTCTTCATTCAGGCACGCCCGCGCGGGCTGTTCCCGCCCACTGGCCGCGGCACGGAGGATAAATAGGCGTGGCACGCATTTTGAATTCAGTTACGGGTGGTGATCGCGGCGGTGCCTGGTTCCTGATGAGCCTCGCCCTCCTCGCGATCGTGGTCCCGATTCTCAACCTGGGCTTCCCGGAAGGCTCTGCCCTGCATCTTTCGCCGTTCGGTATTACGCTGATCGGCAAGTATCTCTGTTACGGAATGCTCGCGCTCGCCGTGGATCTGATCTGGGGATACTGCGGTATCCTCAGCCTCGGGCACGCGGCGTTTTTTTCTCTTGGCGGCTACGCGATGGGCATGTACCTCATGCGCCAAATCGGAACCAGAGGCGTCTACGGTGACCCCATCCTGCCGGACTTCATGGTGTTTCTCAACTGGAAAGAGCTCCCATGGTTCTGGTACGGCTTCAACATGTTCCCATTCGCACTCGTGATGGTCGTTGTTGTTCCCGCCACGCTGGCCCTGATTTTCGGATGGCTCGCCTTCCGCTCGCGCGTTACCGGCGTTTACCTGTCCATCATCACGCAAGCCCTCACCTACGCGATGCTGCTCGCGTTCTTCCGCAATGACATGGGCTTTGGTGGTAACAACGGCTTTACCGATTTCAAAGAAATTATCGGCTTCGATCTTCATTCCGACATGACTCGAGTGGTGCTGCTGATCATCACCATCTTCGCGCTCGCTGCCAGCTATGTAGCCTGTCGCATGATCGTCGAATCCCGCGCAGGCCGCGTCATGCGAGCCATTCGCGACGCCGAAAGCCGCACCCGATTCCTCGGCTATCCCGTCGAATCGTTCAAACTCTGGGTCTTCGTGTTCTCCGCCGCGGTCGCTGGAATTGCTGGCGCGCTCTACGTACCGCAAATCGGCATCATCAACCCCAGCGAATTTTCTCCCATCAACTCCATCGAGGCCGTCATCTGGGTCGCGGTCGGCGGGCGGGGGACTCTCTTCGGAGCCGTCATAGGAGCCATCGCCGTGAACTACGCCAAAACATATTTCACGGGCGCGTTCCCAGAAATTTGGCTTTACGCGCTCGGCGCATTGTTCGTATTAGTCACAGTTTTCCTGCCGCGCGGAATTATCGGGCTGGTGAAGCCTCCGGTGAAAGAGAAATGAGCACTCACCAGAATCGGCTCTATCTTGAAGAAGTAACCGTCAGCTTCGACGGCTTCAAGGCCCTCAACGATCTATCACTCTACGTCGATCCAGGCGAGTTGCTCTGCATCATCGGACCCAACGGCGCGGGCAAGACCACGATGATGGACGTCATCACCGGTAAGACGCGCCCGGATTCGGGAACGGCATTCTTCGGAACCGCCACGAACCTGCTGCGCATGTCCGAAGCCGAAATCGTCGCAGCCGGTATCGGACGTAAATTCCAAAAACCCACCGTCTTCGAGCAATTGACGGTCTTCGAAAACTTGGAACTCGCACTAGCGGGAACCCGATCGTTCCTGAAAACCCTACGTGCCCGCATCTCACCCGCGCAGCGCGAGCGGATCGATGAAGTGCTTTCGATCATTGGCCTCACCGAGCAGCGTGAGTACCTCGGTAAAATTCTCGCGCACGGTCAGAAGCAGTGGCTCGAAATCGGCATGCTGCTCATGCAGAGCCCCGAGTTGCTCCTGGTCGACGAACCCGTCGCCGGCATGACGCCGCACGAAATCGAACGCACCGCGGAGCTGCTGCTTTCGCTCGCAGGCGACCACTCCGTAGTCGTTGTGGAGCATGACATGCACTTCGTCCGCTCCATCGCAACCCGCGTCACGGTGCTGCACGAAGGCCACGTGATCGCGGAAGGCGACATGGATAAAGTGCAAAAGGACCCGAAGGTCATCGAAGTTTATCTGGGAGTCTAAGAGTGCTGGCAATCAAAGGAGTCAATCAGTTTTACGGTGGCAGCCACACTCTGTGGGACGTCGACCTCGACATCCCCGCTGGCGCGCGCATGTGCCTCATGGGCCGTAACGGCATGGGTAAAACGACGCTGCTGAAGTGCATCATGGGCCTGCAAGGCATCCGGTCCGGCAGCATCGTGTTTGAAGGCGACGACCTCGTAAAATGCGCCGCCGAACAACGTGCCAAACGAGGCATCGGCTACGTGCCGCAAGGCCGCGAAATCTTCCCCCAG
>JBDSXJ010000012.1:0-470174 GCA_039926185.1 Bryobacteraceae bacterium
CATCTCCCCCGCCGTCCGCCACAAAAACCATTCCCGCCACGTAGCCCGATACCGCTGGATCACCCAACACATCCCCACCATCGCGGCCACCACGCACACCACAGCCCCGACGCTCTCCCACGGCATCAGCTGTTCCTTGTAAAACCACAACAAGTTCCCATACACCAACTCGATGTGCACCCAATACACCGGCAGCGACGTCGTCCCCAGCAGCCTCACAACACTTGCCCCGGGACTCAAATACTCCGTCCACAAAAACGCCGCCGCCGCGAGCAACAATGTCGTCCCCATCTTGCACGCGATCAACGCCGGACTATCCACCCAGAAATCGGCGCTCGGATAAATCGAAAACGGCAACTGCGAGCAATAGATCCCCAGCAGGATCAACCCAAACCCAACCAGGGCTCCCCACTGCGTCACACGCCCCCAATCTTCACGCGCGACCCGCGGAATCAGACTCCCGCACGCTAGCCCAAACGCCAGGAACGCGCCCCAGGGAAAAATGCTGAACCACACCCCCGGCACCAAATAATCCCGCAGGAACAGCGGAACCCCCGACGTATCCGCATCCGCAATCACCGGCGCAAACCCCGCCATCAAAATCCCCGCGAGCGCCGCCCATCGAAACCGCGCCGCCCCATCCGGAGCCAACGCCACCACCGACAGCAGCGCCGTCGTCACTCCCATCAAATTGAGAACATCCACCTGCAGTAAATCGACAGCCCGAGTGTGTCCCCACCCGGTAATGAAAAGCTGCAACCGAAACAAAATCGCCAGCAGGAACAAATACCGAGCACGCTTCAACGCCGCGAACACTCTTTGCAGCGGTGGCAAGTCCGAACGCCGATCCATACCCAGCCCGAACGTGATCCCCGTCAGAAACAGGAACATCGCCGCCGCCTGGCCGCCGAGGAATTGCGAATAAATATAGAGTCCGTGCCCGCGCTGGTCGACCCGAGTGAAGGAGTGGAAGACGTGGCCCTGCAGCATGATCAATGCCGCCAGGCCTCGGAGCCAGTCAAGGAACACAATCCTGCTGGACGAAGGTGAGTTATTGGGCAATGCCCAGTTTATCAAGCCCGAATGGCGATTTGCGCCACTGCTCGAGCCTCGGGTGCCGGCTTGCCTTCAAAGTAGGCAAGAATCGTGTGCCCTTCGAAATGCCTACGCAGTTCGCCGGGTCGCAAGCTGAAGCGAGACGCCGCATGCTCCGGCTCGAACAGCAGCACAATGATGATCGCGACTCCGCCCGCTTTCAGTCCACGGACAATGTGCGGAAATAAATCCGTCTGCAAATAGTACGAGACGACAATCAGATCCCAACTAGCTTCGTCGATGGCGAACTCGTGCTTCTCCAGATCCGCAGTAACTACGTTGACTCCGGGATGAATCACCGTAGGAGCGCGATCGACGCCCGTGACCTGCCAGCCTCGATCCGCAAGCCAGATCGCATTCCGCCCATCCCCGCAAGCAAGATCGAGCGCGCGCCCCGGCGTAAGACCCTGAGCCATCTCCACAACAAACGGCTTAGGCCCAGGCGTCATTTGTGCGTCAGCAGTTTTTCAACGTGCTTCGCCAGAACATCGACTTCGATGTTGATCTTCGCACCCGGCTTCGTATGCCCCAGCGTCGTATTCGCAAACGTGTGCGGAATAATCGTGACGCCCAGCGGATCAAGCTTCGCAATCGTCAAGCTGATCCCGTCCAGCGTTACCGAGCCCTTCTCTACCATGTAGCGATCGAGCGACTGCGGTACCACGACCTTGATCCACCAGTTCCCGTCACCCAGCGCATCGATCGCGAGAAGTTCCCCCGTGCCATCGACATGCCCCTGCACGATGTGCCCCGAAAGCCGCGTCATCGGCGTAACCGGACGCTCCAAATTCACCCGCGACCCCGTCGCAAGCGACCCAAGATTGGTGCGCGACAACGTCTCCGGAGCCAGATCCGCACTGAAAAAATCCTCACCGATGATCGTCGCTGTCAGGCAAGCCCCATTCACCGCGATGCTCGCACCAATGGTGAGATCGCTCAGAATCTTCTCGCAGCGCACCGTAATCTTCGCCCCCGCCGCATGCGCTTCATACGCTGCGATCGTGCCGAGTTCTTCTACGATGCCAGTGAACATTAGACGTCCCGCCGGACCCAGGCTTCCACAGCAAACTCATCCGAGCCGATCGTGTGCAGCTTCACATTCTGAAACTGCAACGCATCCTTGCGCCGCCGACGTCCCACGCCACCGGCCACGGGCAGGGAATGCAGGCCGCCCAGAATCTTGGGCGCGTAATAGAAGAAAATCTTGTCCGCGATGCCCGATTCCAGCGCAGCCCAATTCACGCGGCTACCCGCTTCGATCATCAGCGATAAATACTGCTCGCGGGCGAGCAGTAGCACCACGCCGGGCAGATCCACGCGACCATCGTGACGTTCGGCGACTTCCACTCGCACGCCGAGACCTTCCAGCTTTTTGCGCCGCTCCGCCGAAGCCGCAGAGGTCGTCACCACCAGCACGTCACCCTTGCACGATGTAACAATCTTCGAATCCGGCGACAACCGCAATTGCGAATCCACCACGATGCGCAGCAACGGCCGGCTGCGTTCCAGCCCTGTGCGGTCCGTCATCCGGCAATCATCCGCGATCACCGTGCCAATGCCCGTCAGAATCGCGTCCGCCCGATGCCGAATCGTCTGCACATGCGCCCGCGCCACTTCGCTTGTGATCCAACCCGTGGGCATCCCGGAAATCCCATCATCCGGCGCAGCAATTTTCCCGTCCAACGTCAGCGCCGCCTTCAGGGTCACCAACGGTCGACCATACGTCATGAAGTGTACGAACGCTTCATTCAACGCCCGCGCTGCTGCATCATGAGCGGCATCGATCTCGACCTCGATGCCCGCCTGTCGCAGCATCGCAAATCCTCTGCCGCGAACTTTAGGATTCGGATCCTCCATCGCGCAGACCACTTTCCGAATGCCCGCTGCGATGATCGCCTCCGCGCACGGTCCCGTTCGCCCCGTGTGCGAGCAAGGTTCCAGCGTCACATAAATCGTACCGCCCGCCGCCTTCGCGCCCGCCTCTTCCAATGCGATCGTTTCGGCGTGTCGCACGCCCGACCACTTGTGAAATCCGCGTCCAACCACCTGCCCATCGGCAACCACCACCGCGCCCACCAGAGGGTTGGGCGAAGCTGCTCCCGCGCCCTGCGCGGCAAGTTCCAAAGCTTCCTGAAGATACTGGCTCATTTAATCAAAGAGTGACGCTACGAACGATTCCGGCTCAAACGGCAACAAGTCGTCGATTTGTTCCCCTACGCCAACGTAGCGAATGGGCACGCCCAACTCACGGGAAATCGCGACCACAACACCGCCTTTGGCAGTGCCGTCGAGCTTAGTAAGAATGATACCAGTGACCTCAGCCGTCTCGGTAAACTTGCGCGCCTGCTCCAACCCGTTCTGTCCCGTTGTCGCTTCGATCACCAACAGCACTTCGTGCGGAGCATCCGGGATCACGCGCTGCGCCGTGCGCCGCATCTTTTCCAGCTCCGCCATCAGGTTCGCCTTCGTGTGCAGCCGGCCCGCCGTATCCACGATCACGTAGTCCAGCTTGCGAGCCTTGCCCGATTGCAGCGCGTCGAACAACACCGCACTGGGATCAGCTCCCGTCTGTTGTTTTACAAACTCACAGCCAGTTCGTTGCGCCCATACTTCCAGTTGCTCGATGGCCGCCGCTCGGAACGTGTCCGCCGCGCACATCATTACCGACTTGCCCTCGGATTGCAGCCGCCGCGTAAGCTTCCCGATCGAAGTCGTCTTACCCGCCCCGTTCACCCCGACCACCATGATGACCGTCGGAGGCTCCGCCACATGCACCACGTCTTTTTCCGACGCTTGCAACACTTCCAGCAGATATTCGCGAATCAGCTTCTTAAGCTCAGCCGCATCCCCCACCTGATGACGAGCGACCCGATCCCGAATCCGTTCTAAAATCTCGTTCGTTGTCCGCGACCCAAGATCCGCAGTGATCAGCGCGTATTCCAGTTCCTCCAGAACCTCGGCGTCGATTTCCTTGCGCCCATGCACCGCGTCCTCGATCTTCTCCAGCAACCCGGCGCGCGTCTTCTGCACACCGGCTTTCAGGCGGTCGAGAAGGCTGGGAGCTTTTTCCGGGGATGGAGTATCCGGGGCGGGGGAACCAAAGAGGGATTTAAACATGGGACGCTAAACTTCTATTCTAGCGTCCCATGATTGCGCTACTAAGCCGAAGCGCCCATCTGGCCTTCGTCGGCCGATGGACCGTAAATGCTGGGAACCTTCTCACCCACCAAACGCAGATACACGCTCAACTGCCCGCGATGGTGAATCGTGTGGTTCATCACGAAAGTCCGGATCACGGCCACGCGCGGCATCGTCAACAGGACGGCGTCCCCATTTTTCAGCGACCAGTTGCCCATCATGTGTGCATCCGACGCCGAGGCCAGTGCTGCCCGTGATTCCACGACAATCTTGTCAAACGCTTCCAAAATCTGAGCGCGCGAAGTCATTTCCATCGGCTTAAACTCGCCGGTCGAAAAGTCGAGTTCGTCACGATTCACCGTGACCGATCCCCAACTCGGCATCTCCGCGACGTGCCCGGCCAAGCGGCCCAGCGTCATCGATTTCGGGTCGGGTCTGTAATCCAGCTTGTCCTCCGGCACGCGTTCCAAAACCCGGCGCGTGGTAGCCATCTCGTTGTCAAATTCCGGTAGCAAAGCCTGAGCGATACTCATGGGTACTTTCTCCTTTGCCACTAGAATAGCGCGCAGGCCTTCTGCGCGAAATGACGCAAGTGTTTCGAAAGCATCACAATCCTGTCGCCTTATGTTTGGCCCACCAAATGCTATAGCCAGAACATGCGAACGCTTACCTTCGTCCTGCTTCTATCGCCGTTACTCATGCGAGCCGACTCGATCAAGCTGAAAGACGGCCAGTCGATGTCTGGCATCGTCCGTACAATCGACGGTGGAAAAGTCACCATCGAAATCGGGGGCGAAAAACGTGTCGTAGAGATTCTGCAAGTCGAGCAGATCGACTTCGATACGCCCCACGCCGCGGACGCGGACATTCCGGTTCGCGAATTTACGCGAGTCGCAGAGCAGTTGCTTCGGGCCGAAAAGGAAACAAAACGCGCCCTCGATCAGGTCAAGGCGCAGTGGAGTTCACGCCGTTCCGTCGAGCCTAATCAAGCTCAGCAGTGGGCAGCCGACCGCGAACGCTTCGACGCACCGCTCACCGACTATCGCAAGGCCATCCACCAGATGTACCTCGACCTCGCGACACACGTGGACCGTTATAACGCCATCGCGAAGGACGCAACCAAGTTATACGTAGGCGTGAAGGGGTTACTGAACGTCGGTGCGCCGCTGATTCAAGACAACGCCCGCGAACGCCCGCTCAAGGATTTCATCCCGGCCCACTGGTATGACCAGATCTATTACGAGGCCTACAAAAAGGGCTTCCACGACGCAGTCGATTTCGAAGCCCTAACTCCCCGCTAGCGTAGCGCACGCTCTCAGCGTGCCGCGTCGAGACTCATCTCGACGCCTGCCACACTAGCCGATCTTGACCTTGCGCGGGAACTGCCCGTTGTCCTCAAGGAACGTCTTCTTGCGAGCCAGTTCCGCCGCCGTCGGCTGCACGGTCCCGTCCGCATCGGTCGCGCGCGAAACGATGGTGTGTTCCCCCGGCGTCGCTCCGTCCCACTTGTAGCTGAACAGCTTCCACGAATACTTGCTATTCGCCGGATCCATCGTCGCCTTCTGCCACGCCCCGCCGTCGATCTGCACTTCAACCGACTTCAGCGGCGTCCCGTCGTTCAGCACAAAACCCATGATGGTGTGCGACGCACCAGACTTGCGAACACGCGCGATCACAGACTTCAGCTGCAGATCGGTGACTTCGTTCTCGATCCACTGCGTGTCCGGACCGTCATCCTTACCCGAACCGCCCACGCCGCGAATCGTGCGATACCAGCGAGCCTGATAGTTGCCCACGTACCGCTCCTGTTGCAGGCGAATCTCCGACAGCCACTTCACGTTCGAAACCCCGTAGCGTCCAGGAATGATGAGGCGCAGTGGAAAGCCCTGTTCCCGCGTCAGCGGCTCGCCATTCAAATTCCATGCCAGCAGCGGTTCCGGTTTCAACGCGTCGTCAATCGTGATGCTGCGCCCGAACTGCTGGTCCAGCTTGAACGTCTGCTGCCGGAACACCACATCGGCCGCGCCGTGGTCAGTTCCTAAAAATACGACTTCCTTGGCCTTCGCCCCGACGCCGACCTTCTTCAAAACGTCGCTCAACCGCACGCCCGTAAACTTGCCGCACGAAGCAAGCCCTTGCACCGAACGTCCGCTGTTTCCCGAGCACTCGTAACCATTCACCAGATCCATCGACTTCATCGCCTTGATATCGGCTAGGGAAAATTCGGCAGGCTTGGTCGCCAGCCCAGTCACCTTCAATTTGTAAGCCGCTGCGTCCACCGCCGGCCGATCAAAGTGATTGATCGCGAAGAACTGATCCTTCGGCGTAGTCATGCCGTCAATCTTGCGAATGTCGAGCATGCGAGTCCCTGTCGGGCTACCCGGATTAAAGTTCGCCGGAATATCGGTGAACGGAACATCCGCATCGCCCTGTGCGAGCGCCCATTCCGGAATCAACGCAAGCAAACTGGACGCAGCGAGCCCCGTGCGCAGCGCGTCTCGACGACTGATGGTATTGGACATGGGGCCATTGTACGCCACTCGTCCACTGGAATCATCCCTCGAATCGACGGAAATCATCCTTCCGGCGGACGCTTCCGGGGCCGCGGGCGGCCATACTTCCTGCGGAGGTGCGGTGATGACAGAAACTTGGACTCGAAGGATCCTCTATTTCGCGGGCAGCTGGAACGTGTTGGGAGGCTTGTCGGCATTGCTCGATCCCAGCCGCCATCTTGCCCAGATGTACACGGGAGCGCTTCAGTTCAGCGATCCCTTGCAGGCGTTCTTTTTTCGTGCGACGTGGATCAACGTGATCGCGTGGGGCTCGGCAAACGATTTTGGTAGCGGGCGGTGCTGGCAAGCTCGCGTACTTTACCGCTTGCCTGAGTTTGTTCCGCAGCAGGCTGGGCAACGAGATTCTGCTCGCGGCGGGTATCTTTGATGTCGCCTTCGCGGTGCTCTTTTTCAGCATGCTCTGCCGACAGAAGGGAGCCGAACCGAGGATATCGCGAGTCTGATACATATGTTCGCGATCACGGCGTTTGTGCTGGCCGTGATCGCGAACTGAGGAGGAACTAGCGCGGGCCGATCGCGAAGCAGTAGAACAATCCTGCGCCGCCGGTGGCGACCAGGTTCGGCTGGCTGCAGCCGCGGCTGGGGTGCGCGGAGTTCCACGACACGCCGCCGCCGTTGCGATCGAAGTGTCCCAACTGCGCGATACCGTCTGCCGCTTCGCTGGTCCAGTTGCCGCAAGTGTGATCGGTGTTGTCCGTGTAGGCGCGGCCGTCCGTAGTGGAACCCGTCATCATGTCATGCGTGTTCGGAGTATCGCCAACGCCGTTCACCTGTTTGCCGGTCTCGGTAAGTGCGCGGGCCTTCAATACGTTGTTGCCGACACGAGCTTGCTCCGCCGTGTCTCCGTGGAGCGTCGCTAGATTCTGCGCGATCTCCTGGCCGGTCGCGTTGTACCAGGGACCCGTGCCGATGCGGTCGCGCGCGTTCACCGCCGCTTGTCCATTGCGGGCCTGCGTGCTCAAGTACGCGTGCCAGGTGCGATCACCTGCGTTGGCCGCAGTGGCGAGCATCTGGCAATGTGCATCGGCTCCCGCGAGTCCACCCAGATTTGCGCCTTTGCCGTTACCGACACTGGTGATAAAGAAGCTCATGGGAGGGGGCGGGGCTTTAGCCTTCGCCTGGGCAGCGGCGGGAGGCTGCTGCGCGTTTCCGTTGATGGCGAGCATGGCGACCGCAGTCGCGCAGAGTGAAAAGTTGATGAGCGTGCGCATGGGCGCAGAATATCACAAATGTTTGGCGAGAGCGGGTGTGTCGGTCGGCTTCCGAATCGGACACGTCGTATCATGGAGTTACATGTCCTTTCCTACCCATCGCAAGCGCCGATTGCGTGTAAACGAATCGATGCGGCGGCTGGTCCGCGAGACCCAGCTCGAACCAGCGGACTTTGTTTTGCCGCTTTTCGCGTGCCCCGGCGAGGGGATTCGCAAGCCGATCAGTTCCATGCCGGGCAAATTTCAGTTGTCTGTCGACGAGATTGTGAAGGAATGCGAAGGCGCGCACGCGCTAGGCATCGGCGGCATCATTCTCTTTGGTATCCCGGATCACAAGGACGAAGTGGCGTCGGAAAATTACGACGACAACGGTATCGTGCAGCGGACCATTCGCGCCGTGAAGCAGGCGTATCCGAACTTGCTGGTGATGACCGACGTCTGCAATTGTGAATACACCAGCCACGGACATTGCGGAAATGTCATCGATGGCGATGTCGATAACGATTCGACGCTCGAATGGCTGGCCGCGAGTGCCGTGACGCATGCTCGCGCGGGGGCGGATATCGTGGCGCCCTCAGACATGATGGACGGCCGTGTGGGTGCGATCCGCCAAGCACTGGACAAGAACGGCTATCAGAAGGTTTCTGTGCTCGCCTACTCCGCGAAGTTCGCTTCGGGATTCTATGGGCCGTTTCGTGAAGCCGCGGAATCTACGCCGTCATTTGGCGATCGCCGTACTTACCAGATGGACCCCGCCAATGGCCGCGAGGCGATGCATGAGATGGAACTGGACCTCGAAGAAGGCGCTGATATGCTGATGGTGAAGCCCGCGATGCCGTATCTGGATTTGATCCGCCAGGCTCGTGATCGCTTTCCCGTGCCGATTAGTGCCTACCAAGTCTCGGGCGAATACAGCATGATTATGGCCGCGGTGGAGCGTGGTTGGCTCGACTACGATCGCATCATGATGGAGACGTTGACCTCGATCCGGCGCGCTGGTGCCGATTTCATCCTGACGTACTTTGCTCGCGATGCAGCTAAACTTCTGGGATAAATTCGTCCGCTGGGTGTACCGATGTTGGCGTGATCCGGTAAAGCGGCTCGCGCTGGTGGCTGCTGTCGTGACGCTGAGTTGCTTTGGGCTACTGGCAGGGCCGCCGTATTTCAGCACAGCGTCCGTGCCAGCGCGATGGTCGTTCGACCCGGGCTTGGAAGTGCAGACCGTGACCGATGCCGAGGATCTGCGGCTAACGCTGGGCGATGCTCCGAGCCAGGACCGCGAGACGATGCGAATCAAAGTGAAAATCGATTTCGCGTTCATCCTGGCTTACGTCGCATTCCTCGTTTCGCTCGGAGTGCTGGCCGCCCAAAAAGGTGGTTGGAGAAGAGCGGCGGGCGTCGCCGTCGCGCTGTGTGCGTTGGCCATCGGCGTGTTTGATGTTCTCGAAAACCTCGCGATTCTGGATATCCTGGATGTTCGGATCGCGGACACGACCTCTACTTTGCTGGATGCGATCCGCACTCCGGCGCGAATTAAATGGAGTTTAGCCGCCGTTTGCGCGGTGTTGGTATTGCTGAGTCACTATGAATCCTTTACTCGAAGTACAGTTTCAGATTCCGTTCGATCAGATAAAGGCTGAGCACGTAGAGCCGGCGATCGATGAGTTGTTGGCGCGCTCGGCCAAGAGCGTGGAGCAGACGACAGCGGCTGCCGATCCGTTGATGGCGCTCGACGAGATGACGGAGCCGCTCGACTACGCGATGAACGTGGTGCGGCATCTGGAGAGCGTCGCGACGACGCCGGAATTGCGCGCGGCGTTCAATGCGGTGCAGCCGAAGACCAGCGCGTTCTATTCGAGCATTCCTCTGAATGAGGGGCTGTGGAAGGCGATCCAGAAGTACGCGGGGTCTGAGGCCGGGAAGGCTTTGAAGGGGACCAAGGGTCGGTTCCTGAAGAAGACCGTGGATTCGTTCAAGCGCGCGGGTGCGGAGCTCGATGCGGCTGGGAAGGCTCGGCTGGAAGCGATTGATGTGGCGCTGTCAGAGGTCACGACGAAGTTTTCCGAGAATGTTTTGGACTCGACGAACGCTTGGGAATTGTTGGTTACTGACGAGAGCAAGTTAAAGGGTCTGCCTCCGCAGGCTGTGGCCATGGCGAAGGCGTCGGCGGAGTCCAAGAAGGCCGAAGGGTTTCGGTTTACGCTGCAGGCTCCGAGCTACATGGCGGTGATGACGTATTTGGACGACGCCCCGATTCGCGAGCAGATGTGGCGCGCCTATAACACTCGGGCGACGGTGGGCGAGCATGACAATCGTCCGTTGGTCGTGAAGATTTTGGAGTTGCGTAAAGAGAAGGCCGTCCTGCTGGGCTTCAAGGATTTTGCGGATTTGGTTCTGGACGATCGCATGGCACATAACGGGGCGAAGGCGCAGTCGTTCATAGCGGATCTGCGGGTGAAATCGGAGAAGCGATTCCTGGAAGAGAACGCAGAACTCGAGGCGTTCGCGGGGAAGAAACTCGAGCCGTGGGATGTCGGCTACTGGGCGGAGAAGCAGCGCGCGGCGTTGTATGACTTCGATGAAGAGGCTCTGCGGCCTTACTTTCCGCTGCTGAGTGTCGTCAATGGGATGTTCCAGATCTTTGGTCGCATCTTGGGGATCAAGGTTACGGAAACGAAGATGCCGGTGTGGGACAAGGACGTAAAGACGTACGATGTGCACGATGCGAAATCGGGTGCGCATCTGGGTTCGTTCTACGCCGACTGGTATCCACGCGAGAACAAGCGCGGCGGTGCGTGGATGGACTCGCTGATCACGGGCGATGTGAATCGGGATCGTCCGAATCTTGGGTTGATTTGCGGGAATCTTACGCCTCCGGTGGATGGCAAGCCTGCGCTGTTGACGCATCGGGAAGCGGAGACGATTTTCCATGAGTTCGGGCACTTGCTGCATCACTTGCTGACGCGCGTTGAGATTCGCAGCCTCGCGGGAACGAACGTGCCGTGGGATTGGGTGGAACTGCCGTCGCAGATCATGGAGAACTGGTGCTGGGAGAGGGAAGCGCTCGATACGTTCGCGAAGCACTATGAGACAGGCGCCCCGCTGCCTGAGGATTTGTTCCAGAAGATGAAACGCGCGAAAACGTTCCGCGCGGCGAATACGCAGATGCGTCAGCTCGGATTTGGATTTGTGGATTTGGGCTTGCATCGCGAGTGGGATGGGAAGGAAGATGTGCTCCAGTACGCTCGACGGATGCTGCAGCCGTTTTCGGTTTCGCAGCTGCCGGCAGACTACGCGATGATCACCGGCTTCACGCATTTGTTCGCGAGTCCGGTGGCTTACGGGGCAGGGTATTACAGCTACAAGTGGGCGGAAGTGCTCGACGCGGACGCGTTCACGCGGTTCCAAAAGGAAGGCGTGTTCAGCGAGGCGGTGGGGCATGACTATCGCGATAAGATTCTGGCGAAGGGCGATAGCGAGGACCCGGCGGAGTTGTACCGGAGCTTTATGGGTCGTGATCCGGACCCGGGGGCGCTGATGCGGCGGGCGGGGTTAGCGTAGGAAGCGGACGGTTTCAGAGGCCGCCCATGATATCCACAAAAAGGCCCACGATGCGTGAAGCTAATCGCTGAGCTTCCTGATTGCTTAGCTTGTTACAGGTGTCTTCGCTCGAGCCTCCTCCGAGTGTGCTCCAGAGGCTTCTGAACTCCTCGTGTTGCTCCAGCGGAAGCTGTGTCTCAAAATCGTGAGCGATCTTGACTAGGCCTGTGCCTCGCGAACCTGCCGCAACTGCTAATCGCACCTGAAGGCTTTCATGTCCTTCTGCCAATGCACTTACTGCTTCCCAAAGTGCTTGTTTTGCGTATCTAGCCATCTTGAGTCCTCTGTTCAGAAGTTAGCACATGATATTAAAGCTATTTCTTGAACTGAGACATCCGATTCCGCCGCTCGCGGCGCGACCGATTGCGACGGGTACTGCGAAGCGCTAGCATCAAGGTTAAAAGGTGTTTCACATGATTGATTGGTCACAATGTGCGGTTCTCGAAAGCGTTCCTGGGAAGGTTAGCGGAGCGTGGGTTTTTCGCGGGACTCGCGTGCCCGTCTCAGTGATCCTGACGAACCTGAAGCACCTAACTCCGGACGAACTTGTCGTGGAGTATCCTTCCGTGTCTCGCGAGCAAATAGATTCGGTCCTCGATTTTCTGGCGCGCTCGGGCGACCCTGTGTTTGCTGGTGACCGAGCGCCTGCCATCGAGATTCATGCTCATTCTTCTCGATGAGAATTTGCCACATCGGCTCCGACTTCTTCTGCCGGGGCACGATGTTAGGACGACGGCATTCCAAGGGTGGGCCGGACTGAGCAATGGCACCTTACTGAAAGTAGCAGAAGAAGCCGCGTTCGACGCAATCATCACGGCGGATCAGGGGATTCGTTACCAGCAGAATCGAAAATATTCACGTGTGGCGATGATTGTGTTGAGCGACAACGATGAAGTGGTGATCACAGCGAATGCAGAAGCGATTTTGGCCGCGATCCGCGCGATTGAACCGGGCGCGTTAGTGTTCGTCGATCTTAGTTAGATGACGAAGTTGGCAAGGATTGCCAATCTTGACAACGTCAAAGCATGCCGACACGGAATGTGAATCTGACGGATCATCTCGACAAGTTCGTGGAGAAGCGCGTCAAGACCGGGCAATTCAGCAAGGCTAGCGGGGCGGCTAAAGAAGGGTTCGGCACGCTCGATCTGGCTGGCGAAAAAGCTGCTGCCAGGCGGAAGCCGAGTAAATAGACGCAGCTCCGCCTGACTGTTGCTCGAGGCGCGGGATCGTAATTCTCACGCAAAGGCGCAAAGAATCGCAAAGTCCGGAACGACAATTTGCGGTTTTGTGTGCCAGTCTGTTTCTTTTTCTTTCAGAGAGCTCTCTGTTTTGATGGAGGGTTATCGACGTCCACCAGCCGGGCATCCTTTCGATGATGCCACCCGACTTGAATCTTCCAGTGCTCCTCCGCCGAGGAACTTTTACCGTGCGCGCGAGTTTTTCTAGAACCTCGCGGCTTTGGCCAGCAGGTACTGTGCAAGACCAACACCCTACTGCTTGATTGGAAGGTAACGCTCGGTTTGGGGAATGGGGGCGGACCAAAGTGACATGTGGTTGAAAAGGAGCGAGAAACACTTTGGGCCACAGATGAACACGGATTAACGCAGATGGGACAGGGCTTCTTCTGCTAGGGACTTGGTTAAGTCGTAGGCGGGGATTGGCTTCGCGAGCGCCACGGATTGGCCGGCCCAGACTTGGGCGTAGTCGGGGGATGCGGCTCGCAGGGGGGCGACCAGGGTGGCGGCGTGGGGGAAGGGGACTACGGCGTCGGACATGGGGCCGGATTCTTGCATGAAGCGGGTTACGACGCCTCGGGCGGGGCGGCCGCTGTAGAGGTTGGTGATGGCGGTTTCTTTCGCTTCGGAAAGGATCTTGCGTTGTTGAACTGTGGCGTTGGATTCGGGGCAGAGCAGGTACGCGGTGCCGAGTTGGACGGCGGAGGCTCCCAGGGCTAGGGCGGCTGCGATGCCTCGGGCATCGGCGATTCCTCCGGCGGCGATGACGGGGACGGATACGGCATCCACGATTTGAGGGATCAGGGAGAAGAGGCCGGTTTGGGTGGCGACGGATTCCTCTAGGAACATGGCTCGGTGGCCTCCGGCTTCGGAGCCTTGGGCGATGATGGCGTCGCAGCCGTTTTGCTCCAGCCATTTTGCTTCTTGGACGCTGGTGGCGGAGGAGAGGATTGTGATGCCTCGCTGTTTTAGGCGTGCGACCAGAGATGGGTCGGGGAGGCCGAAGTGGAAGCTTACGATTTCGGGGTGGACCTCTTCCACGACTGCGCAGTAGTCGGCGTCGAAGGGGGCGCGGAGGGGGGACTCGGGGACGTGGTTGATGTCGAGGCCCAGGCGTTCGTAGTGGGGGCGGAGGCGATTCTTCCAGCGCTCCAGTTGAGCGGCGGTCGGCGTGACGGGTTTGTGGCAGAAGAAGTTCAGGTTGATGGGGTGTGGGCACGAGGCGACTGTTTCGCGGATCTTTGCGGGGGTGAGCAGGGCGCAGGCTAGGGAGCCCAAGCCACCGGCCGCGGAGACGGCCGTCGCGAGGGCCACGGAGTCCGATCCGGCCATGGGGGCTTGGATGATGGGGTGCTCGATTTTGAGGAGGTCGAGGATGCGGCGGTCGGGCCACGTCGGCATGTCTCTCATTGTCGCGCGCCTCTTTAGCGAACGGATATCGGATAATTGGGGCTTGAAAGAGCTCAGTTCAGCATTGGTTCTGGCGTCTCGGGTACCGGAGATGGTCTTCTCTCCCGGATACTCGAGTTTTCGTTTCTTTGAGCCCTTCAGTGCCGAGTGGATCTGGGAGTTGGCGTGGAAGTTGAACAGTGAGTCGAACGATCAAAGGTGGTTGGTTGTTCGCGATCCGTTCCGTGGCACGTCGCCCGTGGAGATTCGGCGAGACACAACCCTAGCGGAGTATCTGGCCGTAGCCGGAGAGTTGCATTCCGTTGGGGAGCACAGCGTCGCTGTGTGGTATTCGCCGGGCTTGGAATGGATTATCTGGCTTGAGCCATACGCGGAAATTGGCGTGCTAGGAATGCGGGCAGGATCGGGGATTGATAACCACTTCGAGGGACTAGTGACTGCAGGCGAACTTCTCGAAGGGATGTGCCCTCTCTTCAGTGATCGCGCGAGGTGGTTAGAATTCTCGCAACAACTCATGGCGAACTATGGCGAAGGGGCCGACTTGACGGATCGGTCGGTGGAGATGGTTCTTGAAGCTGTTGAGCGAATCCGTAGCGGGCAGTTGGGGCTTATTGAGGGAAGCCGTGAGTTGCTTCTGCTGGCACGAAGGTTCCACGGTGACGCGGAGGACCTATTCGCCGCTTTCCGCGACGTGGATCACAATACTGGTTCCATGCCGGTTGGAGCAGTCCGGAGGGAATGGGATGCGGACGCTCTAGCGAAGCTGGATCGTGAGCTCTTGCCCTACTTACAACTGCAGCGGCCAAGGGTGATGGCTGCGTGTGAAAAGCTGAGGGAAGAACTGCCGAAGCGGTATCCATAGGCGCCGCAGCCTTTGCATGCATTTTCGTTACAATTAATGTTTGTCTAAAAGGAGATCCCGATGAAACACGAATATTTGCGCGAAGGCCAGTGGTGGGTGAGTCCTTATAATGTGGACCCGAAGGTGCTCGGCACGTATCAGCTGCCGGCGAAGGTCGAGATCCACGATGCGACGTTGCGCGACGGGGAGCAGACTCCGGGCGTGGTGATGAGCGTCGAAGAAAAGATTGAGATCGCGCAGAAGTTGGATGAGATCGGTGTCGACCGCATTGAGGCGGGGATGCCGGCGGTTTCCGAGCAGGACTTTGAGGCGATCAAGCGGATTTCGAAGTTGGGGTTGAAGTCGAAGATTTATTCGTTCGCTCGGGCGATGACGGCGGACATCGATAAGGCGCTGGAGTGCGGGTGCCACGGTGTGATCGTCGAGGTGCCGATCGGGTATCCGAAGCTGAAGTATCAGTTCAAGTGGACTTGGGAAGACGTGCTGCGGAAGAGTGCGGACGTGGTGAACTACGCGAAGAAGCGCGGGCTGCACGTGGTGTATTTCCCGTACGACACGACGCGTGCTCGCGAGGAAGACTTGCGGAATTTGCTGCAGGGCATGATGCGCGATGCTCCGCCGGACGCGGTGGGCGTGGTCGATACGATGGGCTGCATTCTGCCTGAGGCCATGAAGTACATGGTCCGCATGGTGAAGGACATTACGAAGCTGCCGGTGGAAGCGCACACGCATAACGATTTCGGTATGGCGGTGGCAACCGAGTTGGCGGCGGTGGAGGCGGGCGCGGAGTGCGTGCATAGTTGCGCGAATGGGCTCGGCGAGCGGACGGGGAATGCGGCGCTGGAAGAATTGATCGTCGCGCTGCACGTGCTGTACGGGTACGAGACGAATTACAAGCTGGATAAGCTGCCGGAGTTGGGCGCGATCGTGAGCCGGATTGCGAAGTTCCCGATTGCGGTGAACAAGCCGATTCTGGGCGCAAGGAACTTTACGCGCGAGTCGGGGATTGGTGTGGATCTGGTGGTGAAGGAACCGCTGGCGATGTTCGGCACGCATCCGCATCTGACGGGTCGCGAGGGCGAAGTGGTGCTGGGTAAGAAGAGCGGCAAGCTTTCGATCAGCTACAACCTGGAGAAGCTCGGGCTGCCTCCGGTAACGGATGAGCAGAACGCGGAGATGTTGAAGAAGGTTAAGGATCTGGGCATCGCGAAGCGCGGGATTTTGACGGATGAGGAGTTCCGGGAGATTGCGGATAGTGTGATGGCGGTGAAGAAGTAGAAGTCAGGAGACAGGAGTCGGGAGTCAGAATGGCGCGCTGGGCTTTGGCTCGGCGCGCCATTTTGTTTCTGATTAAACCAGAGAGGAATTGCGGTATTCTGGCACTAACGAGTCATGAGTGACAATGTGATTCTCGCGGTGTCCTTGGCGATCCCCAACTTGTTGGCGGTGTTGATGGGGATTCTCGTCAACAACTCACGACTAAACGATACGAATGCTCGGATCGGCGAGATGCGTACGCACATGGATCAGCGCTTTGACGATATGCGGGATATGTGGCGGTCGGAGCTACATCGAGTGGAAGAGATTCTCGACGCCCGGTTGAAGCATCTCGAAGAGCGGTAAGCCCGTGCCTCCACTGTCGCTCCTGCGATCTCACTTGGAGAACACGCCAGGAGCGGACATCCCCACCCAGAAAAACGGCAGCCAGATCGCAACTAACCAAAAATAGAAGCACCAGGGTAACTTGAAATGCCACGGCGGATAGTAGCGGCAGCCGACGCAGTCGGGATTGCCCTTTCGGAGGGTGTTCAGGTTGGTTCCGCAATATCTACAGAAGGCCATCGCAATTCGATCAAGCTCACCTTATGCGATGAGCAGCCTTCACAGTACACTAGGAATTCATGCGTGAACAAGGCATAGCGTCGGCGGCGTTGCAGGAAGAGGAGCGGCAGTTTGAGGCTACGCTTCGGCCGCAACGGTTGGCGGATTTTGCGGGGCAGGCCAAGGTCAAAGAGAATCTCTCCATCGCGATTGAGGCGGCCAAGGCTCGGGGCGAGGCCATGGATCATGTGTTGCTTTATGGGCCGCCGGGGTTGGGGAAGACTACGCTCGCTTCGATTATCGGGAGTGAGCTCGGGGTCGGCGTGCAGATGACTTCGGGGCCGGTGTTGCAGAAGAAGCTCGATCTTGTAGGGCTCCTGAGCAACGTGCAGGAGCGCGAGGTTTTCTTCATCGACGAGATTCATCGGCTGCAGCCGGACGTGGAGGAGATGATTTACTCCGCGCTGGAAGATTTTCGGATGGACATTCTCATCGGGACTGGGCCGGGGGCTCGGACGGTGGCGATGGACATTAAGCGGTTCACAGCGATTGGGGCGACGACTCGGCAGGGGCTGATTAGCGCTCCGCTGCGTGGGCGGTTTGGGTTGGTGCTGCGGCTGAATCATTATGATGTGCCGGAGTTGACGGGGATCGTCGCGAGGTCGGCGCAGTTGCTGGATGTTTCGATTGATGCGGAGGGCGCGAAGGAAGTGGCGCGGCGGGCTCGGGGGACACCGCGTATCGCGAATCGGCTGCTGCGGCGAGTGCGGGATTACGCGCAGGTGCGGGCGGCGGGGAAGGTCGATGCGGGGGTTGCGCAGAAGGCTCTGGACTTGCTCGAAGTGGATCCGTTTGGCCTGGATGAGATTGATCAGAAGATCATGCGGACCGTGCTGGAGAAATACGGCGGCGGGCCGGTGGGCGTGAATACTATTGCGGCGTCGATTGATGAGCAGCCGGACACGATTGAGGAAGTCTACGAACCTTACTTGATGCAACTGGGATTTTTGGATCGGACACCGCGTGGGCGCGTGGCGACGGCGGCTGCGTTTGAGTATTTCAAGGTGCCTCGGCGATCGACTGGTGCGCAGTCGCAGTTGTTTTAGATGAAGATCGCGTATTTGGGGTTGGGTACGAATCTGGGCGATCGCGAGGAGAACTTGCGGGTGGCGGCGGAGATGCTCGCGTCGGATCGGTTGCGGGTGAAGCGGGCGAGTTCGATTTTTGAGACGGCTCCGCGCGATGTTCTCGATCAACCGTTTTTCCTGAATCAGGTGTTGGAAGTGGAGACGGATCTATTTCCACGGCAATTATTCACCCGGGCGAAGCAGGTGGAGCGGAAGATGGGGCGGGTGCGGTCGCAGCCGAAGGGGCCGCGATTGATCGACGTCGATATTCTGCTTTACGGCGACTCGGTGGTGCACGTGGAAGGGCTTGAGATTCCGCATGCGGGGATTCCGGCTCGGCGGTTTGTGTTGGAGCCGCTGGCGGAGTTGGCTCCTGAGTTTCGACATCCAGTGACGAAGCGGACGATACGTCAGATGCTCGCCGAGGTCAGCGATCAAGCGGTTAAGAGGCTTGGGCTTCGTCTGGCCGAGCAGCCGTAACGATCTTCACGCGCACGATGCGGTTGCGGTCCATGTGGCGCACGGTGAACGTGTGCGATCCGTGCGTGACGGTGTCGCCGGGCGAGGGGATGTAGCCGAGCTTGAACAAGATGAAGCCTGCCAGGGTTTCGAAGCCTGCGTCGCCGGGTAGCTGGATTCCGTATTGATTGGCGAGATCGAGGATACTGGCGCTGCCGTCGACTTCGATGATGGGCGCTCCGTGGGCCGGGACGGGACGGCGGGCGTCGTGCTCATCGCCAATCTCGCCGAAGATTTGTTCCAGCACGTCTTCCATGCTGACCAGGCCTTTGATGGTTCCGAATTCATCGACCACGATGGCGAGGTGCGTGTGCTTCTGGCGGAATTCGTCGACCAGTTGGTGCAGTGGTTTGGTTTCGGGAACGATTAACGGCTTTCGCAGGTAGCGGCGCAGCAGGAAGGGCCGCGTGGGACGGCGATTGTCGTTGGCAGTTTTGCGCTCTCGCCAGGCGCGCATCAGGTCTTTGTAGTGGACGACGCCGACGATGTTTTCGGGCTTGTCTTCGTAGACGGGCAGGCGCGAGTATTTGTGTTCGAGCGTGACTTGCAGCAGTTCATCGAGCGTGGCTGTTACGGGAACGGAGATGATGTCCATGCGCGGGGTCATGATCTCTCGCGCGTAGACGTCTTTCAGCCCCAGCAGGCGGCTGATGGTGCCTTCCTCGAAACCTTCCAGGTGACCTTCGCGGGCGCTGGCTTCGATGATGAATTTCAGTTCTTCGGCGGAATGGCCGCCGCCGTGACGCCACTTGATGCCGAGCAAACGGGAGAGGCCGGTGGAGGCTCGCTCCACGATGAAGACGAAGGGCGAGGAGAGTTTGTCGAACAGGATCAGCGGTGGCGCGACCAGTAGTGCGAGCTGATCGGCCTTGTCGAGGGCGAGGTTTTTCGGGACGACTTCGCCGATGACGACGTGGAAAAAGCTGGTGATGATGAAGCCGATGCCGAGGCTGGTCCAGTGGAGACCGTTTTCGCCGAGACGGTCGGCGAAGGGTTGGAAGAGGGAATGAATGACCTGAGCGACGGTCTCTTCGCCCGCCCAGCCGAGTGCGAGGCTGGCGAGGGTGACGCCGACCTGGGTGACGCTTAACAGGCGTTCGGGATTCGAGAGAACCTCGAGGGCGGCGCGCGCGCCAAGGTGGCCCTGACGCGCCAGCTCTTCGAGCTTGGACCGGCGTGCGACGACCAATGCGACTTCGGCCGCTGAAAAGTAAGCGTTGAGCGCGAGGATAGCGATGAAGATGATGAAACGAAGCGACATTTCCAGCTACAATCGAGCCGTGACCCCTTCCATACCCGGCCTTGATCCGACGCCGGAGCCCAGAGCACGATTTTCCGTGCTGCGAGCGATCAATCTGAGCATAGCGGTTTTGCTACTAGCTCTCCTAATCGGAGCGTATTGGTACGTCTGGCGGGCGCTGCCACAAACTTCTGGTGAGATCAGCGCGCCGATTTCGACTCAAGCTTCTATTGTCCGCGATTCGCTGGGTGTTCCGCACATCACTGCTGGGTCGTGGCAGGATGCGGTGTTTTTACAAGGCTACGCGACGGCGCAGGATCGGATGTGGCAGATGGATGCGATGCGGCGATTGGCGGCGGGGGAATTGTCGGAAGTGGTGGGTACGGCGGGGGTGGCTAGCGATGCGGAGGCTCGGCGACTGCGGTTGCCGCAGCTCGCGGAGGCGCAGGAGAAGAAGCTCACGGGGGAGGCTCGTGAGGTCTTCGCTGCGTATGCGCGCGGGGTGAATTATTTTCTGGAGACGCATCGCGCGACGTTGCCGCTAGAGTTCACGGTGTTGCGCTATGAGCCGCGGCCATGGAGACCGCTGGATACGATTTTGATCGGGTTGCAGATGACGCGGACGTTGACCACGTCGTGGCAGGAAGAATTGCGCAAGCTGCATATGTTGGCGAAGGGCGATGCGGAGAAGGTGTCGTACTTGTATCCAGCTCGGTTGGCGACGGAAGCCGCGCCTGGATCGAATGCGTGGGTGGTGTCGGGAGCGCACACGGTGTCGGGCAAGCCACTTTTGGCGAACGATCCTCATTTGGAATTCTCATCGCCGTCGACGTGGTACATGGTGCATTTGAAGGCAGGTGATTTGGATGTGACGGGGGCCACGCTGCCGGGAGTGCCGACGGTGATCATCGGGCACAACCAGCACATCGCGTGGGGCATGACGAATCTGGAGTTCGACATGCAGGATCTGTATCGCGAGCGGATCGACGGGCAAACGGGGCGGTATCCGTATCGGGGACAGGTAGAGCAGGCTCGCATCGAGCGTAATGTGGTGCCGGTGAAGGGGCAGAAGTCGGTGGACGTGGTCACGTTGGGGACGCGGCACGGGCCGCTGTTTGTCACGGATCAGAATCAAGGGTACTCGCTGCAGACGTTGGTGGCTGGTTCGACCGGTGATGTTGATTTCGCGTTTCTGGCTTTGAATCGGGCGAAGAATTGGGATGAGTTCAACGCGGCGTTGGCTCGGTTCCCGGGGCCTCCGCAGAATTTCGTGTATGCGGATGACGCGGGGAACATCGGGTATCACGTCGCGGGACAAGTGCCAGTTCGACCAGCGGAATGCCATGGGGATGTTCCGTCGGATGGGCTGACGGGGGCGTGCGATTGGGTTGGTGTGATTCCATACGCGGACTTGCCGCAGGTGTTTAATCCCGAGTCGGGCGTGATTGTCAGCGCGAATCAGAATCCGTTTCCGGCGGACTACAAGTATCCGGTGGCGGGTGTGTTTGCGCCGCCGTATCGTGCGAAGCAGATTCGGGATCGGTTGACGTCGAAGGCCAAGTGGACTGCGGAGCAGATGGTTGGAATTCAGAAGGATGTCTATTCTTCGTTTCTACATTTCCTGGGCAGGGAGGTGGTGAAGGCTTGGGACAAGAAGCCTGCTCGGAATGAGGCGTCGACGGCGGCTGTGGATGCTCTGCGCAAGTGGGACGGGCAGATGGAGAAGGGGCAGGCGGCTCCGCTGGTAGCGGCGCTGATGTATGCGGAGTTACGCAAGGCGTTGGCGGAGCGGGCGTCGGCGGGGTCGGGGAATGAGTACGCGGCTCGGGCGGCGTCGCCGGTGATCGAGAGATTGCTGCGCGAACGACCGACGGGATGGTTTCCGGACTATGACGACTTGTTGGTGAACACGTTGGCGAAGGCCTTGGCAGAGGGTGAGCGGATTCAGGGGTCGAATGTGTCGCGGTGGGACTATGGGCAGTTCATCGCGATCCGGATTGACCATCCGGTGTTTGGTGCGCTGCCGTTTATTGGGTCGTATTTTAATGCGGGTCCGGTGGCGATGAGTGGTGCGTCTTCGACGGTGAAGCAGGTGTCGGGGAAGTTAGGGCCGTCGTATCGGATGGTGGTGGATTTCGCGGATCTGGATCACTCGCTGGCGAATATTACGCTCGGGGAGAGCGGGCATTTTTTGTCGCCGCATTATCGGGACCAGTTTGAGGGCTACTACAACGGGGTGAGTTTTCCGATGCAGTTTAGGAAGGTCGCGGCGGAGGATACGTTGGTGGTGAAGGCGTCGAGATGAGTCTCGACGCGGCACGCACGAGTGCGTGCGCCACATCGTGTTAGAAGGGCGAGGCGGAGAAGACTGCTTTGCCGCCGACGATTGTGAGAACGGATTCCAGGTTGCCGATTTCGGAGACGGGGATGGTTAGGTAGTCTTTGGTTAGAACTACCAGGTCGGCGTATTTGCCTACTTCGAGGGAGCCTCGCTTTGTGTCGTCTTTTGAGAACCAGGCGCTGCCCAGGGTGTAGAGGCGGAGGGCTTCTTCGCGAGACGGGACTTCGGTCATGCCGGCGATTTGGGCTCCGGCTACAGTTTTTCCATCGAGCATCCATTGCAAGGCACTGAAGGGGTTGTAGGACATCACGCGGTGAGCGTCGGTGCCTGCGCCTACGTGGAGGCCGACTCTGCGCGCGGTGTTCAGAGCGGGCAACTTTTCGTTGGGGGACGCGCCGAAGTAGCTGCCGTTTTGCATGGTCCAGCCGATGCCAAGGGACTTCATGCGCTGCATGGTGGCTTCGCTCGCGTCGCCAAGGTGCGCGATGGACCAGCGGAGGTCGGTGATCGGGATGTCTTTGTTCACGGTTTCGAAGATGCCGAGTAGTTCGCCCACGGAAGAATTGTTGGGCCAGTGCATGGTGAGCGCCATGCCTCGGGCGGCGGCCCATCTCGCGATTTGCAGATACTTCTCCTTCTGGTCCGCAGTCGGGCGATCATTGTTGTTCATCGTCGCGGTGATGCGCTCGCCGATGCCGGTGAAGCGTAGATAGTCGTCGCCGAAGCCTGCGGGGAGAAAGCGGGTCTGGTTCTGGAAGTCATTAAACTCGTCGCCGGCGATTTGCGCTCCTAGGGAGAATGCGACGCGGACGCTGAGTTGGCCGTTGCGCCAAACCGTCTGGACTGCTTGATAGTCGGAGGGGAAGAGGTTGTTGCCGCCGGGGTCGACGACGCCGGTGATGCCGAGGCGGTTGAGTTCGGTGAAGAAGAGCTTGGTGCCTTCGAGTTGCTGGTCGGGTGTGGGCTTGGGGAGCTTATCGAATAGGGCGACGATGGCGGGCTGGCCACCGTTGACAGCTCCTGGGTTCTTGGCGTCGGGAGTGAGGCCGGGCGGGAGTTCGCCGAGCTTCGCGTAGCCTGCGGGGGTGAGGATGGCCCAGCTGTAACCGAGTTGGACGTAGACGGGATTCATGGGCGCGGCGGCGATGAGTTCGGCTTGGGTGGGCGCTCGGCGTTGGGTGAACTGGTCGGCGGTCCAGCCACCGGCGACGATGAGCCATGAGCCCGCAGGCTTGGCTTTCGCGGCGGCGGAGATTCGGCGCATGGCTTCGGGGATGGAGCGCGCGCCGATCCAATTAACCTCGGTGGAAAAGCTGAGCGCGGCTCGGATGGCGTGCATGTGGGAATCGATCAGGCCGGGGATGACGGTGCGTCCGCCGAGGTCGATGATGCGGGTGGAGGGGGCGGCGGTGGGTCGGATGGCGGCTGTGGTGCCGAGTGCGGTGATCTTGCCGTCGCGGATGGCGAGTGCTTGCTGGATGGAGTTGCGTGCGTCGACGGTGAGGATCTTGCCGTTGATCAGGATGGTCTCGGGGGGCTGGGCGTGGAGGAAAACGGCTGCGGACAGGGCGAGCACTAGGCGGTTCATGGCTTTCTATTTTGACACGGAGCAGGCGTCGAGATGAGTCTCGACGCGGCACGCTAAGAGCGTGCGCTACAGGACCAGCACGGGGTGATAGAGATTCGGCATTCTTGCTTCGCCGATTGCGATTAATTCGCCTGCGGAGTTAATGGCTTTGACGTGGCGGGCTTCGCGGGCGGGGCCGAAGGGGGAGGTGTGGAAGGCTCGGCCGTTGCGGATCATGGTGGCCGTGGCGTCGTCGACTTGTTCGGATGGGAAGTTGGGGAGCATGCGGGCGGCGGGGACCATAAGGTCGTTGAAGCGGCCTTCGGCGGAGGCTTGTTCGATCTCTTTGAGCGTGTGGGCGTCTTCGATTTTGAAGTCGCCGGATTGGGTTCGGCGCAGGGACTTGAGGAAGGCTCCACAACCGAGAGCCTGGCCGACGTCATGGGCGATGCTGCGGATGTAGGTTCCTGCAGAGCAGTGGACTCTAATCCGGGCGTCGGGGCCATCGATGTCGAGAAGGTCGAGGGCGTAGATTTCGATGTCGACGGGCTTGAGTTCGACGGGGAGATTCTTGCGCGCGAGTTCGTAGGCGGGGCGGCCGCCGATCTTTTTTGCTGAAACGGCCGGGGGCATTTGCGAGATCGGGCCGCGGAGTTTTGCCAGGGCGGGTTCGAGCTGCTCGCGGGTGATGGTGACGTCTTGCACGGGGCTGGTGGGCTCGCCGTCGCCATCGTAGCTGTCGGTGGAGTAGCCGAAGTGGATGACGCCTTCGTAACACTTTTCGTTCTTGGTGTAGAACTGGGCCAGGCGCGTGGCGCGTCCGATGACTAGAGGCAGCACGCCGGTGGCAGCGGGATCGAGGGTTCCGAGGTGGCCCACTTTGCGTGTGCCGGCCCAGCGGCGCATTTTATTGACTACGTCGTGCGAGGTCCACTCACTCGGCTTATCTACTACGATGACTCCATCCACTCACGCCACTGTAGCAGCGTTATGGCTCAGTGGTCTCAGATTCTTTTGCGTCGCTACCATACTTGCGCGCGAAGGGTTCGAGGCCCATGGAGGTGAAGAGCGTCTTGGCGGACTGGTATTGCTCCTGATCTTTCAGGGGGCCGACGAGGACTCGGAAGACGTTGGGATTGGTTCCGGCGGCGACGATCGCTGGGTAACCTTGTTTGCGTGCGCCTTGGACCATCAGAACTGCGAAACCGCGCTCGACCGAGGCTAATTGGAGATAACGCTCGTTCTTTTCCGGAATTCCGAAGACCGGAATCTCAGCTACTGCGGGAGCTTCGACCATGACGGGAGCGGCCGCGATGATTTCTACGGGCTTGGGTTGGACTACCGGCGCGGGGGTCGGAACGGTAGACTTGCCGATCATGTACGCGCCGGCAGTGAAGGCTCCGATGAGGGTAAGTCCCACCAGACTCAGGCTCGCGATTTGGCGGCGGCCCAGGACGAATTCAAAGTCGGCTTGCTCCTCCGTTGCAACGGAAGGGGCGGCGGCCAAAGAGGGCTCGGTTTCGGGGGTAAACATCCGCGACATAGTGTTGGGACCTGAGAATTCATCGACTGAGTACCTGAGATTCATTAGGGCCCCAGCCTCGCTATACTGGCCGGGTGCGGTTTCAGGAACACGTTGAGCTGCTGCGGTTGTTTCTGAAGCACCGCGGAGATATCGTCGAGCGCATCGGGGGAGTTGTGAGCGCT
The DNA here is from genome assembly GCA_039926185.1 of Bryobacteraceae bacterium. Lineage (GTDB taxonomy): Bacteria > Acidobacteriota > Terriglobia > Bryobacterales > Bryobacteraceae > Palsa-187. The sequence goes on from JBDSXJ010000012.1 coordinate 25,447, forward strand.
CTGCGAAAGCCGATGCGGTACGACCAAGCTCGCCTGTCACGCGACATTGAGGATTGCTTCTTTGAACACGCTGCCGGCCAGGCTCACCTGCGAGGCCAACTGGAAGCGACGCACCGTTTCCAGCCGCGTGCGGTCGAGCATGTGCACAACGACCTGATCGATCCGGCGGAGATGATGCTGCGCGCCGTTCATTGCTGGCAGCAGACGTGGTGGCCGGGGCGTGGAGGCCGCACGCACTACGCGCACACGCTGTTCAATGTGTACGTACTGCGGTCGCTGCAGTTTCTGAGCCTGCGCGTTTTTGATGACGACCCGAGCGAACGGCTGGCGGAGGTTCAAAGCCTGCTCGATGAGCTGTGGGGAAGCTCGCCAGCCGGGCAGCCTGCGATGGTGCGTGACGCGCGCTGGCTGATTCCGTTGGCGCAGAGCCTGATCACCGATCAGTTGGCGCCCTATTTCGAGGTCGCGCTGCTGGTTGCGGATTCACTTCCGGAAGCGGATGTGCTCGAGATCCAGAGGGCGCACGTTCGAATGCTGGGCGGGCATCTAGCGTCGCAGATTCGCTATTACTGCACGAAAGACGGCGTGTCGATGGACGAACTCAACGTCGTGGTTGGCACGCGCACCGCCAATGCGCTCGACTTGGCTTTGCTGGTTCAAGGGTTGGTGGGGCTGCTGAAGGCGTATGAACGCGCGTTGCACAGCGGCGATGAGCGAATGCGGCTCGACATGGCGGGAGCCATCTTTCAGGGTGTATCTGCCGATCCTGAGTTGTTCCTGAATCGCGTCGAGTTGTTGCGAGCTTACAGCATGGTCGAAGGCGACTTTATCGCTGTGGGTGGTTCTGCCTATTCGGTCCACGGACAGCGGCACGTGGAATTGTGCCGAGAGTACGAAGCGCTGGTTGGTCGATTGATCGAGCCGCTGCGCGAAGACTTGCCGCGTTTCAGGCCCGTCGCCGGGCGCTTTTCTCCCTACGGAGTTGTACACGGGTTGCCATCGAATTTGATCGAGCACATGGCGCTGAAGGCCTTGCAACCAGACGCCGAGACACGATTCAGTCTGGAGGATGTGTTTGACGATCGCGATACCCGTGCGGCGAAACTCGCGTGGGTGAATGGCTGGCGGGACTTGCCTCACATCCCGCGCGAAGTGCAACGGCTGTACGCCTATCCGCAAGAGTTCGCCGAGGAGATTTATGAGCGCATCGGACGTGCTCTGCATGCCGTGGAAGAGTCACGAACCGGGTGCCTCTATATCGGACCGGGAGCGATTCCGGAATTACCGGACCGATATTTTGCACGTGGGTCGGACGGTCGCGAACAACTGCTGGCCGGGCGACAGGAAGGGCATTTCCTTGTGAGCTACGAAACGCCGGGTGGGTGGGTCGCATTGAAGAAGGACCTGCTGACGGAGGTGCTGGGAGCGGGTCTCGATGCGCGGATTGTTGGGCTGCCACCCGAAGCGGCCAAGGTGTTGCGAATCATGTGCGGCGAATTGGTCGTGGATGTGGCGCGCTAAAGAAGTTTTCGACCTGTAAGTTTCCCGCGCGCGATCGCTACTAATAGGTCTAGATGAACTCGATGCAGGCCGAAGAGCAGCAGAGGATCTTCGATGGGTGGCTCAAAAGCCACCGGGGACTCCTCTTCAAAGTGGTGCGGGCGTATGCGTTCACACCGCCGGATCAAGAGGATCTGTTTCAGGAAATTGCCACGCAGGTGTTGCGATCGGTTCCAAACTTTCGAGGGGAGTCCGCGGTTACGACGTGGATCTATCGCGTGGCTCTGAATGCGGCGATCGCGTGGACACGGCAGGAGCGGAAACATCGCGGCGGGAAGCAATCCGTGGATGGAGTGGAGCCATCGATTCTGCAACCTTCTGCAACGTCCGACCCGAGGGTTGAATGGCTCTACGCGCAGATCCGGGCGCTGAATGAGATTGACCGCTCGCTGACACTGCTGATGCTGGACGGGTTCAGCTACAAGGAGATGGCGTCGATGCTCGGAATCACGGAGAGCTACGTGGGCGTGAAGATCAACCGCATCAAGGCGCAGTTAACCAGCAAGTCCAAAGAGGAGCTTCGCCATGCAGTTTGAAGAGTTGCAAAAGGTCTGGGACACGCAGAATGAGCGGCCAGTGTTCGCGATGGATGATGCGAGGTTGAGCGTAGCGTTGTATCAGCAGCGCGAGCAACGCGGGCGGCGGATCTTTCGCAGGGAGTTTGCTCCCATCTACTTCACATTGCCTTTGCTGATCTTCTTCTCAGGATTTGTGCTTGTTGCGTTCTACTTTAAGACGGCTAGTAAGATGAGGATGACCGACCCGCGGATGACGATTTGGGATGGCGTAGCGTTGGTGATCGCGACGGTCGCATCGATCGCCATCATGGTCTTCATGCACGCCGAACACAGGCGGCACAAGCGAACACAGCACGTGTTTGCTCCGTCGTTGCGGGAAGAATTGGAGCGGGGGATTTCGCAGGTCGACTTCGAATTGAGTTTGTATAGTACGCCCAGAGTGCTGACTCTGATTGCTCTCGTCACGATTGGAGCGGGAGTGATTTTGTGGGAATCGGGTCGCCTGAATGGTAACTCCACCTCGTGGGGGATGCTGGGCTACAACCTGGTGTTGATGATTGTGAGCACCTGGTGGGGCTTGGCGGCGAAGAACAAAAGTGTTGAAAGGGTAATGCAGCGCAGACGTGCGCTTGAGTCGATGCTCGCGGCGCTGCAGGAGGGGGCAACGGATTTAGAGCGGTAGGGCTGAGTGGGGACCACGGACAGGCGTCGAGATGAGTCTCGACGCGGCACGCGGGAGCGCGTGCGCTACAGGTGGCGCTTCAGGAAGCTGATGATGTGGTACCCGGCCATGAATTTGAACGGCGTCTCTCCGAGCGTGTAGTGGCCGCAGGGGAGTTCCACCGACTTGTGCCAGAAGCCCAGCTCCTTGGCTTTCTCGACGACTTGCCGCGAGAAGCGAACGGGGAACGTGGTGTCGTACTTCGCGTACATGAAGAGCGGTTTCTTGTTGCCCTTGGCGTAGCGGTCGATGTAGTAGGGCGGGGAAATGCACTTCCAGCTGTCACGCAACTGGTCGAGCGTGATGGCGGATTCGAGGCTCGTCTTGATGTGCTGCGTGGACAAGCCTTCCCACACTACGTCGGCGAAGTAGGTGGAGCAGTGGTTGAAGACGTTGACCTTGAGTCTGGGGTCGTGGGTGCTGGCTAGGAATGCGTAGCAGGAACCCAAACTTGTCCCGACGAGGCCAATGCTTTCGAAGCCTTGTTGTTCCAGCCAGTCGGCGGCACTCATGACGTCGATGACGGCTTGGCGGGTGGCGTGGACGGTGCGCGCTACATTCGAGGAGACGGCGTAGTCGGCGCGCTGCAGCTCGGGGGGCATGCGGTAGTCGTGATAGGGGAGGCTCAAGCGCAGGGCGCTGGTGCCAAACTTGGCGATGCCGGCGCAGAGTGCTCCGTGTTGGTTGAGCGAGGCGTTCCAATGCGGGAGCACGATGGTCGCGGTCTTGCGCTTGCCCGGTTTGTGGTCGGCGGGGAACCACACGCCGTGGACTTTGTCATTCTCAGGGAACGGCGACGGGGCTGCGGTGGTGAAGCGGAGGATATTGTTTTCGAGCGTGAAGTCTTTGGGCTTCTCGTAGCGGAAAAACTCGTCGGTGTTGGCGAGGGCTGCGAGATTAAGCTCTTTGAGATATTCGTGGGGTGTGTGGCCGTTTAGCGTGGGGGCGCAGGGAAGGTCGCGGGTCCATTCCAAGCCCCAATCGAAGGGGCGCACCACGCGATTCGTGGAGACGGAACAGAGGCGATTCTCCCAGTCATACATCCACCGGGCGTAAGGATTTTGCATAGCGAGGACTGAACCTCTAGGGTAACAGTCCCCGCCGCTTGTGACTACTTGAGGGCGATGGTGGTAATCAACGAATTCGCTCCACCGAGGAGCAGGTAGCGATCCGGATTGACGAACCAGTTGCCGTTGACTAGGCTGACACCCTGACCGCCAATGTTGCTGGGGACGTCGTTCATCTGGACGAGAATGGCGATTCTTGGCCCAGGAACGGGTGCGCCCGCTTCGCCATTCTTGGGCATGCGGATGTTGATCTGCCAAAGCCCAGGGAAATCGGGGGAGAGACCTGAATAAAGGATCTTCTCCGGCGGTACCTTGTATGTTCCGTTAATCGTGATCGCGAGGTTGGTTCTGGGGATATCGAACGCTGCTCCCGGTGCGACTCCATCCGGCGGGGCGTTATCGAGGTGCCCGTAGCCAGTCAGGTACATAGTCAAGACCTGATCTTGACCGACTTGATTCGTGGGGCCATTAACCTTCTCCCTGCAGTCATCCACGGCGTTGCAGGCGGCGATTTGCCCGCTGCCTTGCAGATTGGTAGTGAAGAAGCCAGGGGCAGCGGGTCCCATGGTGAAGTTGCCAGCGGCAATGATTTCCCCAGTTGCCGGGCGAAGCACCACGTATTCCACGTCACCCGAGCTGGGAGTGTTGTTCGGAACCAGGAAGTCGATGCGAGTCTTCGATACTTTGATCATCGGCGCGGGTACGCCATTCACGACCACTTGCAGGCCTCCGAGCGTCTTGGGATAGGGGATCGAGCCGTCGGCGGGAGTGAGGTCGAAGTCCTTGCCCAATCGGTAGAGTAGCGTGTAGAGGTTCGGCGTGATGGTGGAACCGAGGTTGGTGCTGCCGCCGTAGGTCGCTCCGTTTTGGTAAACGGCGCGCGCGTAATAGAAGGTCAGGCGATTGGCTGCCTCGGCTGCGATGATGTTGTCGAAATTGTCCAGCACAATGCCGATCGGAGCTGCGGACGGAATGGTTGCTGTGGGGACGGGGTTCGTCACCAGGGTGGAGAATTCGGGGAAGCGATAGATCAGGCTGGCGCCGTAAGCGGCGACCCAGAGTTCACCGGAGTTCGGACTCACGGCGATACCTTCCGGAGAATTGAGGCCCGGGACGGATGTGCCGGTGGCGCCATTGGGCGTGGTCGGCGTGTTGCCATAGATGATGACTCGGCCGTTCGCAGAGTCAGCTACGTATAAACGATCGCCGGAATCGACGGCCAGCCCGCGAGGTTGATTCAACCCATTCGCGCTATTCGAGGCCGCGACGCCGCTGAAGGTCTGCTGTCCGAGCACGGCGCGCGCGGTTTGTCCGTTGGTGAAATCGGAGCCGGCCTTGCGGAACAGTAGAACGCGGTTGTGATTGAAATCGGCCGCGGCGACATCTCCATTGTTGAATACCGCGACGCCGACGGGAGCGGACATGGTGGACGAAGAAGCGTCGGTGATGCGGATAGAGAAATTCGATTGTCCCAGCACCACATTGGCGCGCTGCGGTGCGCCAGCAGGCTGATTGAACGGACTGGGGAAGCGCACCAGGCGACCGTTATTGGTGTCAGCCACCCACAAGTTTCCTGCTGCATCGACCGACACGCCGGAGGGGGTGAAGAGTCCCTGGTCGCTGGGCACGAAAGGATCGTAGCCGGGATAGTTGGGGCCGGCGTGGAATTGGTCGGGCTGGCCAATGATGAGGTCGGCCTGCTTGGTGAGCAAGGTGCGGCTATCGGTACCGACGAGGCGGACATCGCGGAATGCCAGGATGCGATTGTTCAGGCTGTCGGCCACGTAGAGGCGATTCGGAGTGGAATTGCGATCCACGGCCAGCGCGCTGCCTCGATAGGAGGAGCCGGCGATAAAGAGCTCACGCCCGTCAATCAGATTGGTGCTGTTCAAATCGTAATCGAGCTGTCCCAGCAATCGGGTGGCGGTGGGGTAGTTGAAGGGACCGGTGGAGGCGAAGGCAAGCACACGGTTGTTGCCGGTGTCGACGATCCACATTTCGTTATTGAAAAACGCCCCGGACGTTGGCGAGGAGAAGGTGTTGTTGCCCGATATGCTGAGTCCCAGGCCGCGGTTGACACCACCTTCCAGGAGGGTGCTCTGGCCGTAGACAGCCGAGATGGGCGGGGAGAGTTGATTGTTGGCAAGCGCTGGCCAGGAGTCCGGGCTGCCGTAGCGGACGATGCGGTTGGCCACGTTGTCGCAAACGAAGGCCACGGTTCCCAGCGTGAATACGCATTGCGGATTGCCGCCTTGATTGCCCAAGCGGCCGAGGGTGTATTCGTTGGGCGCGGGGGGACGCGGCACGGTCTGCGTCGCTGGAATATCGATTCCCAAAACGCGCTTGGCCAGCACGCCGGTGGAGGGCGCGTCATAGTAGACCACGCGCAGGTAGCCGTCGGTGACGTAGACTCCGCCATTGTCGTCGATGGCCAAGCCTGTGGGTCGGCTTAACGAAACCAGGTCGTTCTGGAGATTGGTACCCGCGCCTGTATCGTTGTCAAAGGTGCTCTGACCCAGCACCAGATCGGCCGCGGGTTCGGAGCCGGTGAGACGGTTTTTGGGGAAGCGCAGCACCCGGTTGTTCAGGGTGTCAGCCACCCACAGGTTGCCCTGCTTGTCGAAGACGATGGTGCCGCGCGAAACGGCGCCGCGGTTGAACGAAAGAGTCTTGTCGCTGGGCTTAGGAAGTCCTTGATTGGACTGATTGCCGTTTCCGGAAGTTTTTTGTCCGATGACCAGATCCGGATTCACGACCTCGCCTTGCTGTTCGAGAGGCTTGGGGAAGCGCAGGATGCGATTGTTGCCCGCATCGAGCACGTAGAGATTGCCGGTGGAATCGACGGCTAGGCTGTTGGGGAGGACCATTCCCGAGGAGACCAGGCCGTTGCTGGAACCGGGTCCACCTGGAAACGCCGAATAGAAATCGCGTTGTCCGATGACCTTATCCGCCAGGTTGCCTTTAGTGAGATTCGCCGGATTCCTCCATGCGAGGATGCGATGGTTGCCCGTATCGGCAACGTACACGATGGGCGGGGTCGAGGTGGTGTCAAACGCGATGGCAGTCGGACTGTTCAACTCTTTGCCTTCAAGCAGGTTCGGGGCCGCGGTTTGGACGCCAAAGGTGAGTTTGGCCTGTCCGAATTCCCGGGTTGGCAATAGGTTGATCGCCGGCGAAACTTGGCCGTAGATGGGAAGTCCAGCCAAAATCAGGGCCAGGGAAGTGCGCAAGGTTGTCATAGTTGGGATACTCCGAGCAGACGCGACGCGGGTTGCCGCCTGATGTTCTGAAGATAGCACAGGGTTTCGGGTTATAGGATCAACGGACCCCTTACCATCGGCAAAGTTGTATGATCCTATTAACAAGATGCTCCCGGTGGGACAATGTATCCGTTGGAACGTCTAATAAGGTATGAGGTACTGGGGCTATCTGGCGGCGAAACTGGCAGGGGCGGTCCTGCTGCTGTACGGCATTGCGGCTGCAGCGCTCTCGGTTTTACCTCGTCCCGCGCCCATCCGGGGTCTCGTGGTCCAGCCGTTTGGTACCAACCTCGAATACACGGTCGGCATCATGATTTATACCGTGGCGTCGGCGATGTTGTTGTGGATGATCCTCTGGGATCATCGCTACCGCTGCCGGACCTGCCTTCGCCGCTTACGGATGCCCGTGGCCACCGGTTCCTGGACGCAGGTGCTGCTGAGCCGCCCGCGAACCGAATACATTTGCCCCTACGGTCACGGTACTCTAAAGGTTGAAGAGCTGCAGATTACCGGGCACGCGGAGCCGGACTGGCAAGCCAACGAAGACATGTGGAAAGAGCTTCTAAAGAAGTAGTCACATTGAGCAAACCAGCTTGAGTAAACCAGTGGCCGTTAAAGTTCGCATTTCCAAGAGTTCCAGGCTGGCAAGACTGGTCGGAACGCCCTTCCGGCGCATCGTCGTGGGGACCGCGCTGCTCCTGTTTCTAGTGGGCGGCGGCACGTTTATTTATTACTACAACTTGTACGCGAACATGATTCACGACAAGTTGGAGGCGGGTCCGTTCGCGGATATGAGCGTGCTCTATGCGTCGCCCCGTCCGGTGAGCACCGGCGAGAGCATCACGCCAGCCGAGATCGCGGCGTATCTGCGCAGGGCAGGGTATTCGGAAAACACCAACCGCAGCAGCGTCGGGTGGTACCGGGTGCGTCCCGATGGGATCGAGGTCAATCCGGGTCCTGAGGCGTACGATTCCGAGGGCGCGGTCATTAAGGTTGCCAATGGCGTGGTCAGCGAGATCCTCTCGCAGCACGACAATCGCAAGCGCAATCAGTTCCTGTTGGAGCCGGAAGCGATCAGCAATCTGTTCGACAAACAGCGGCAGAAGCGGCGCATTGTGCGCTATGCCGATATTCCGCAGGTGATGGTGGACGCGGCGACGTCGGCGGAAGACAAGAATTTCTTCGACCATCCCGGGTTTGATGCGTTCGGAATCCTGCGCGCAGTGTATCGCGACGTGGTCGAAGGGCGGCATGAAGGAGCCTCGACGATTACCCAGCAGTTGGCGCGGACCTTGTGGCTCAGCGATGAAAAGAGCGGTTGGCAACGCAAACTGCCAGAGACGCTGATCACGCTGCATCTGGAACAGAAGCTGGAGAAGAAAGAGATCTTCGAGTATTACGCGAACTCGATCGATATCGGGCATCAGAGCAGTTTTTGGGTTCGCGGCTACGCGCAGGGAGCGCAGGCGTATTTCGGGAAGGATCTTAGCCAGATTCAGTTGAAGGAAGCCGCCATGCTGGCGGGCTTGGCCAAGAGTCCCTCGGGTTACGATCCGTTTCGGCATGCGGACAAGGCGCTGGCGCGCCGCAATATCGTCTTAAAGGCGATGCGCGAGAACAACAAGATCACCGATAAGCAACTGGAAGAAGCGATCGCGAGTCCGTTAGGCGTGATTCCGGAAGCCGCAGAGTCGAGCGATGCTCCGTACTTTGTCGATCTGGTGACGTCGACTTTGGAGAGCCAGTTCAAGGATCGCAATTTCCGTACGGCGGCGCATAAGATTTACACCACGGTCGATTTGGACTTGCAGCAGGATGCGGTCGCAGCTGTGCGCAAGGGAATGCCGCTGGTAGATGAGCAGTGGCTCAAGCGAAACAAGAATTACGGAACGGCAAAACTGCCGAAGGCGCAGGTTGCTCTGGTTGCTCTGGATACGGTGACGGGGGAAATTCTGGCGGAAGTGGGCGGGCGGAGCTACGGCGAGACGCAGTTGAATCGCGCGCTGGCCATGCGCCAGCCGGGGTCGTCATTCAAGCCGTTTGTGTACGCTGCGGCGATGGAGAGCGGTCTCGATTCCTCGGCCGCGAATGTTTTGACGCCAGCCTCCACCGTAATGGATGAGGAGACCACGTTCTGGTTCGACGACAAGCCGTATGAGCCGGGTGGCCACGGCAAGTATCAGGGCAGCGTCACGTTGCGTTATGCGCTGGCGCACTCCTTAAACATCCCCGCAGTGAAGATCGCGGAGTCGGTTGGCTATGACAAGGTGGTGAATGTAGCGCGGGCGGTGGGGTTGAATCGGAATATCCGGGCAACGCCATCGATCGCTTTGGGTGCCTACGAGGTTACGCCGCTGGAGATCGCTGGCGCCTACACGGTGTTCGCGAATCAGGGGGAACTGATCAAGACCAGTATGATCAAGGCCATCCGCACCCCGGACGGCAAGCGCATCTACCAATCGAAGGTCGAAAAGAAAGACGCGATGGACCCGCGCGTCGCCTACCTGGTCCAGAGCATGATGCAGGAAGTGCTGCGCTCCGGCACGGGCGCCGGTGTCAGCAAGTACGGATTTACGCTGCCAGCGGCCGGCAAGACCGGGACCTCGCGCGACGGTTGGTTTGTGGGGTTCACTTCGCGCATTATCTGCGCGGTGTGGGTCGGCTTTGACGACAATCGCGATTTCGTTTTAGAAGGCGCTCGCAGCGCTCTGCCGATCTGGGGCGAGTTTATGGCCCGGGCCCACAAGCATCGCGAATATAGCAATGTGCATTCGTTTGCCGCTCCCGATGGGGTGGTGACGGTGGAAGTGGACGCGGAAACAGGGGAACTGGCCACTTCGGCTTGCCCGCGCGTGCGCACCGAAGTCTTCATATCCGGAACGCAGCCGATCCAAGCCTGCCACCTCCATGGACGCGGTGGGCAGACGCTGATTTCCGCCTTTGGCGGTGACCCTGAGCCAGTGGCGGTAGCGCAGGCGAATCCACGGGAAGTGACTGCCAGCGCTCCCCGGCCGCGATCGCGGTCGAAGGAACCCAAGGTGATCCCGATTACGCCGACTCCCAAGCAGGAACCCAAGCCGGCCAAGGGGCTGTGGGATAAAGTTGTCGGCCTTTTTTTAGCAACCTCCTAGTCGCGTGTTGGCCGATGGCCGATGCTAAAGTAGAAGATACCGAACGGAGAAACGCGTTATGAATTCTCTCGTACTACTGCTGATGGCATCGCAAGCCGCCTACCAGGCGACGGACGCGGGGTTTGTCGCCCCCTCCCCGCGGGTGATCGCGGAGAAGAATGTAGCCCTGACCGACGAGGTTCGCGGGGACATCATGATGGCTCGCAAGATGTACCGCGATGCCATCGATTTCTACAAGCCGTCTTCGTCTAAGAGCGCCATCATGGCGAACAAAGCCGGCATCGCCTACCATCAACTCGGCGACCTGGATAACGCCAAGAAACTGTATGAGCGCGCCATCAAGCTGGATAAGCTCTACCCGGAGGCGCACAACAACCTGGGTACGATTCACTACGCTAAGAAATCTTACGGCAACGCGATCAAGAGCTACGAACGGGCATTAGCCCTGACGCCGAACGCGGCCGCGGTTTGGACCAACCTGGGGACGGCGTACTTTGCTCGCAAGAAATACGAAGAGGCACTGCGCGCCTACCAGACGGCCATGAAGATTGACCCGGAGGTGTTTGAGCGCCGAGGCACAAACGGGGTCATGCTGCAGGAACGGTCGGTCGAAGAAAAGGCGATGTTCTACTACACCCTCGCCAAGAGCTACGCCAAGGCCGGCGATGAGGAACGGATGCTGAAGTATATTCGCTTTGCCCTGGAGAGCGGCTTCAAGCAGAAGCAGCGCTTCCTGGATGAGCCGGAATTCGCGACGTTCAAGGAAGGTGTGACGTTCAAGGAACTGCTCGCAATGGAGCAGAACGTCCTCTGAAGTACCTCGCTGCCAGCTGTATTCTCCTGCTAGCCGCCTGTTCCCCGTCGGCACCTCCCCGGACGCTGGAGCGGGTGGCCTTTGTGACGCTCGACAACCTATCCGGCGATGAATCTCTGTCGTGGATGCGCGAAGCGGTGCCAGTGGCGGCGACCGCACAACTAGCCGGGGTGGCACGGGTGCGGGCATCCCACGTAGAGAGTTCGCGCGAAGCATCTATTCTCGCTCCTAATACGCTGATCCACGGATACTTTGATCGCCGTCGTGGTGCTCTGCATTTCGAGTTCTCCATAGAGGACGCCGATACGCACAAGATGCGTTCGTTGGCGCTGGATGGGGATGCGCTGCATGCCTCGGCCGCGATCGCAAAGGCGATGGATGCCGGTGCGAAGGAGTTTTCTACGCAGAACGCTGCCGCCATGGAGGCGTGGGGCAGGCGTGATTTCGAGAAAGCCACGCAGCTGGATCCGGATTTTGGCGCGGCGTGGCGGGATCTGATTCAATCTAATGTCGGACAACCGGAACAGGCTGTGCAATTTGCGAGCAATGCTTTAAGTAAACTAGGACTTCGGTCTCCGCTGGAGAAGGCGCAAATCGGACTATTGGCAGCCCAGCTGCGTCACGACGATGCGGCTGTTAGTCAGGCGAGTCTTGAATTGGTCCGGTTGGTTCCGAATGACGTGGAATTGGCACGGAAGCTTGCGGAGTCGGAGTCCAACGCTCGGCATTTTGCACCTGCCGTAACGCTGTACCAATCTGTTCTGCGGTTGGCACCGGATGACTTCAGTGTTTACAACGCTTTAGGCTATGCGCAGTTCTTCGCAGGGAATTTGGCTGCGGCGCGCGCCTCTTTTGACGAATACGCGAAGCACCCGGGGCAGGACGCCAATGGGCTGGATTCCCAGGGCGAGGTCCTGTTCATGGCAGGTCAGTTTGCGGAAGCTGAAAAGTACTTTCAGCGGGCGCACCAGGCAAATCCGCAGATGCTGGATGGGGCAGACCTGCAGAAAGCGGCTTACGCACACTGGTTATCGGGAGATCTGGCGGGGGCAGATAAGATCTTCGAAAGTTACCTTCAGTATCGCTCGCAACGTGCTGATCAGACAGTGAATTGGCGACTGGCTGGCTGGGAGTATGCGACCGGCCGGGAGGTCCAAGCGATGGAGCGGCTGGCGAGCGAGTCGGGTCCGGCGGCAGGTATGGCGAAAGCGCAGCTGCAGGTGCTGAAGGGTCGATCGACGATGTTTGCGGGATTGGCTGGGGAGATCGGGAATCTGGAGCAGAACTATCGCAGGACGCCATCGGCGAGCGACGGATTTGCGCGGGTGGTTTACGCGAAGGCGCTGGTGATGACGGGTCGGAAGGCGGAGGCAGAGAAGCTCTTGGTCTTGTGGCCGCTACCCGAATCCGGGGAACCGGCAGTGCAGCCGCTGCTGTATCCGTTGTATCTGGAACTTAAAAAAGAGCTTGGTAAATAGCAGAAAGGGGAGCGGTTGCCCGCTCCCCTTCCAGTTGTTGTGTTAAGAACTACTGACCCTGCGCGGCGGTCATCACAGACGCGACCTTCGAGAAGATCGTGCTGATCGAAGCTGCCACACCCGGCATGATGGCGCCGGCGGCGACGGCGACGAAACCAGCCATCAACGCGTATTCGATCAAATCCTGGCCGTTCTGGTCTTTCCAAATCTTCAACTTCAGAATCATGTTTTTCATTTTGTGTTCTCTCTCTCCCTTTGTGCTGTTCGACATTCCCTGTCGACAGATTCAGATTAACGGGGACTCGACTTTTTAGAAATCAGCAGGAGTGCCTAAGAAGAGTCCGATTTGCCCTCAGGCGGACGACTAAATTCGGGGCGATTTACCTTAGTACTTTTCATTTCCTGGGGTGATCGCGGGAAGTGTCTACTGGATCTCTTGTATTTGCAACGTTTCCGAGCGGGCAGCCAAATCCCCCTGGCGTACTGCGGCTTTCGCCTGAGGGCTATCCCTGAGAGGAAACCGTAAGCTCGAAGCATGCACCTGTTGCTCACATTGGTCTTGGCAGCCTCTATAAAGGACGGAGGCGCCCCGTTGCGAGGCGGGTGTGAGCCCGATTCCGCGATATTGACGCAACTTCCCGCTGGCGCTGACATTACCATTCGCTATTCCTTATCGGGTCAAAGTGTTCCTTGCTATAAGGTTGTCGCGAAATTTGATGGCCGCACCGAGGAGGGGTATCTTCCCGCCAGCGCCATCTCGGGCCTGGAAACGTTTGAAGCGGCTCGGAAGCAGGGTGGAACACTGGGAACCAAGGAAGTGTTGGCGGCGGTGGTCCCGCCGACGGCATCCTCTTTAAGGAGTTTGCCGGGAGCCAATATTGCAGATCGGGCGGCCAATCTCATTGAGAGCAGTCAGCCGGGGCAGGCATTGGCGCTACTCGAGCCGGAGTTGAAGAAGCGCCCGGACGCGGGTTTGTTCGCGTTGGCTGGCGCGGCGGCTTGGCGTGCCGACGATCCGCAGAGGGCTCTGGAGCTTTGGAAGAAGTCGCTGTCGATCCAGCCCAATGCGCAGGTGCAGGAGCTCTATGATCGCGTGGAGCGCGAGACCAAAGGCGATCAGAGCAATCAAAGGCTGGTGGGGACACGGGTTTTGCTGCGCTACGAGGGTACGGCGATTTCGGTGGAAACGGCTCGCGAGATGGCTGCGGTGGTGGACCAGGAATTCGCCCGGATCTCCGCGCAGCTGGGCTGTTCCACGCAGGAGCGGATTGTGACCATCGCACAGAGCCGTGACGCATATAAGAAGACCACGGCGGCGGCCGAGTGGAGCGCAGGGCAGTATGACGGACGTATACGGGTGCCCGTGTTTGACAGAGGGACGCTGGACGCGGATACCCGGCGAACCCTGGCACATGAGACGACTCACGCTTGTCTTTCCATGTTGGGCCGGTGGCCGGCCTGGTTACAGGAGGGGGTGGCGCAGTATATGTCAGGGCAGGTGTTGTCGCCGGTCGAGCGGGAGCAACTTTCGGCGCTGGGAAAGGCAAAGCGGTTGCCCAGTTTGACGATGTTAGGCGGAGACTGGTCCGGCCTGGACGCAGCGACGGCGCGCATGGCCTACGCCGAGGCTTTACGCGCCGTGGAGCTTTTTAACCAAGATTTTGGCGGGTATGGGCTGCGCAACCTATTGAGAAACCCAGACAAATTAGCGAGTTACGCCGCGGAACTCGACAAACGGCTCGGGCTATAGCTTGTCCGGCGAGGGGCCGATCTAAGAGTGCCGCCTCTCATGGAATCTAAAGCCTCAGAAATCCAGCAAACCCGCGTTGTGTCGTTGAGCAGCATCCAAGTAGACGCACTCGTCGCGACACTCGTCAGTATTGCAATTTTCCTGTTGGCGTCGACGATCCCCGATATCCCGTCAGGTTACGATGCGTATCGCCACGTACGAATGGCGTCGCGTCTGGTTACCGAAGGTTTCGCTGAGGTCATGAAAGATCCTTGGCACGTCGCCTACATCTGGACCAAACCCGTGGACCCTTACGTCGGATTTCACGTCTTGCTGGCACCGTTCACCATGGTGTTCGAGTTAATTACGGCAATTAAGTTGTTTGGCGCGATTATCATTGGCACGACTGCGTTTGTGTCATTACGGATCTTGCAACACTTCGAAGTCGAGTATCGTGCCGCCTGGTTGATGATTGCGGTCTTCGGCAGCGGAATCACGTTGCACCGGGCCACTGTGTCGCGACCATTTGTGCTCGGAACTCTGATGGTACTCACGGTCACGCTGCTGACCTTGAAGAATAGGCCAGGGTGGGTGGCGATCGCCTCGGCGGTCCACGCTGCCTGCTATTCCATGTTCTTCCTGGTGGCTATGGGGCCGGGCCTTTGGCTATTGCTGCGGCGGGATCGAGCAGCGTTTCGCCTTGTTCTTTGCTGCGCATTTGGGATAGGAGTTGGGTTGATCTCCAATCCGTATTTTCCGGAAAATCTTTCCTATGCACTCGTGAATGCCAGTGCTACCGAAATCGCGACACGGGCGGGAGTCGTGGTTGGCGGAGAACTTTGGCCGATGCCGGCGGGTTGGTTCCTTGCCGCTTCTTTAGCGGTAGCCTTGCCATGGTTTGCGGCGATCTGGTTGCGAGTGAAGACTTGGACCTCTGTCCCATTCGGGGAACAGCGGGACATTCTGTTGGCCGTATCGTTACTGGCACTAGCGGGATCGTTCCGTGTGGGCCGCACCTTCGAATTCTTCGTGCCATTTGCCACGATGTACGCGGCCGTCCAATGGACACCGTGGGTGAAAGCGCATCGCCGCCAAGCTCTGAATCTTTTTTACGTGGCGGCGTCCCTCTGCGTACTCAATGTTCTGCTGTCGATGGAATCCAATCGGAACTCAGGTCAGGTTGCCAGATATCGGGCTGTGGCTGCCTACCTGCATGAGCACGATCCGAAGGAGTTGGTTATCAACGCTCGCTGGGGAGACTACTACTATCTCTATTTTTGGAACCCAACCAACCAATATTTCATTGGCATCGAACCCACTTTCACCTACTTACTGGCGCCCGAGAAATACTGGACATGGCGGCACCTATCAGACGATAAAAGCATCATCTGCAGCGCCCAAGATTGCTCGGGCAAGACCCTGGTGGATCCTGTGTCAGCCGTTCGGGATGGTCTGGAAGCTAAATATCTACTCACCCAGCATATTCTGAATCCGAGACTCGAAGCGTCTCTCGACGCAAATCCACAGGCGAAGGCCGTCTTCCGTGATTCTTTCCTGACCCTCTATAAATTCGACCGCTAACAAGCGGCATCGCGCACAGGAACACGGCGATAAGCGCCTGAGACTGTAGCGGTACACTGGAGGCATGTCCGCTTCCGCCCAGCCGCGCCTCACACCGGAGCAATATCTGGCGATCGAGCGCGCCGCTGAATTCCGCAGTGAATACTATGACGGCGTGATGTACGCGATGTCCGGCGGATCGTCGTATCATAGCCACATCACGGGTAATCTTGCGGGAGAATTCCGTGATGCTCTCAAGAAGCGGCCATGTTTAGTCATGCCCAACGATATGCGAGTGCGCGTGGGGCAAGGGCGCTTGTATTGTTACCCGGATTTGGTGATCGCGTGTGAGCCGCGCAAATTCGCCGACGATCAGAAAGACACGCTGCTCAATCCGACGGTGATCGTTGAGGTGTTGTCTCCTTCGACCGAGAGTTACGACCGGGGTGCGAAGGCGGCGCAATACCGCACGATCCCTTCACTGCAAGCCTACGCCTTGGTGTCGCAAGATCAGGCGCACGTGGAGATTTATCATCGCCACAGCACGGGCGAGTGGCTCTTGACCGATGTCGACGGTCTGGATGGGATCTGTCATTTTCCGGAACTGGCGGGAGCGCGCGTATCGATTCCGATGGCGGAGATCTACGACAAGGTCGAGTTCTAGCGACCTATTTGGCTGGAGCCGGGGCCGGGCGGGGAGCCAGCTCTGCTGGGGGCTGGAAGTTGCCGTCGTAAGGGGGCCAGTTGGGTACGGGCACATCGGGCGTCGGGAAGAAAAACGCCGCGTAGATGTTGTGAATCTTATTGGCGTCGATGAAGAACCACTCGCTGAAGGCATTGCGGCGCTGCGCTGTTCCGGGTTTGCGGAGGAACACACCGAAGGCGAGCGCGACCTGCGCCTCCTCATCCACCACAGGGTAGCGGCGCGCGGCGACGATCGACACGTTGAGGCCGGCGAGGTTGGCGGCGCAATCGCCTTGCGTGGTCATGGTGCGTCCGTTCTCAATGCGCGAGCAGCCGTCATGGTGCAGGATGATGGAGCCGTCGTGCGTTGTGAGGCCGTCAAAGTAACTATTGGTGATGGCGAGCAGGGTTTCGCGGGAGGCGCGCTGATCCTTGGGCACGACGCGCTCCGGCGGCGCGTTCATGAGCAGGTTGTCGGGCTCGAAGAAGTTCCCATTGGGCGTGCCGTTCGCGTTGAAGCCGTTCATGCCGGGGTCGCCGGGGCGGGATAGGTACCACTCGGCTTCTGTGATTTTGCGATTCTCCACTTTGACGCGCACGGTGACGATGGCAGATTTGTCGCCCTCGGTCACGATGCCGAAGTAGGCGGCCTGTCCGCTGACGGTGTCCATAAAACGGCGTTGTAGTTTGCCGAGGCCGGTGACGGATTTCCAGACGCCGGTGCCGGGTTTCACGACGACGGCGTTGTCGGTTTGACGGAAGCCGATAACAAGCGGGGCCGCAGTTGGGTCGTGTTTGATGACCGCGTTCAGGTATTGGTCGAGCGTGGTTTTGAGGCAGGCTCGGTCACAGTCGGCTGCAAAAGCGGAGCTGGCAAGGAGGAACGCAAGTACGAGGCGCATGTTCTCTAGCATACAGCGGCGGAACGACGCGGGGTACAATAGTCCACCGCATGACGCTGACCCCTGGAACTCGCTTGGGAGTTTACGAAGTCGTGGCGCCGCTGGGCGCGGGCGGCATGGGCGAAGTATATCGCGCCCACGATACCGCTCTTCAAAGGGATGTCGCACTGAAGGTCTTACCTGCGGCCCTTGCACGGAACCCGGAGCGCATGGCTCGGTTCCAGCGCGAGGGTAAGGTTCTGGCCTCGTTAAATCATCCGAATATCGCGATCATTCACGGGTTAGTGGAGGACGGCGAGCATCGCGCGCTGGCGATGGAGCTGGTGCCGGGCGAGCCGCTGAGCGCTCGGATCAAGCGTGGAGCGATCCCGCTCAAGGAAGCGCTGGGGATTGCGCGGCAGATCGCGGAGGCTTTAGAGGCGGCGCACGAAAAGGGTATTGTGCATCGGGATCTGAAGCCGGCCAATATCATGCTTACGCCGCAGGGGTCGGTCAAAGTTCTCGATTTCGGATTAGCGGCGATTGTTCATTCCGGTCCAATGGGCGAGGACGCTTCTACGCAGTCGATGTCGCTGACCGAGGCGGGGACGATCATGGGCACGCCAGCATACATGAGTCCGGAGCAGGCGACTGGCGCGGCTGTGGACCATCGCACCGACATTTGGTCGTACGGCGTGGTGTTGTGGGAGATGTTGAGTGGCAAGCGGCTGTTTCGCGCCGATAGCAGTGCCGAGACGTTGGCGGCGGTCTTGCGTGCTCCCATTGACGTGGAACAGTTTGCGGCGCCGGTGGAGATCCGGAGCTTATTGCGGCGGTGTTTGGATCGGGATGCGAAGACCCGGTTGCGGGATATCGGAGAGGCGCGCATTGCCCTCACGGCGGGACCTCCGAGTCAGCCTCCGGTTCGATCGGCGAAGTCTCCTTGGGCGCGGGCAGGATGGGCCACCGCGGCGCTGGCGTTGGCGGCGGCTGCTGCGATTTGGTCGCGAAGTTTGCCTGAGACCGCCTCCCACGACATTGTTCTGAGCATCGCTGCCGGGCCCGGTTCGCTGTATCAAGTGGGCGAGTTGGCGGCGGGTCCTATCATCGCACCCGATGGTTCGGCAGTCTTGTTTCAGTCTCCGGATGGACTGAAGCTCCGAACGCTGATCTCGCTACAGACCCAAGTGCTTGTTCCTAGCGACTTCAACCCAGGATTCTGGTCGCCCGACTCACGATTTTTCTTCTACAGCCTGAACGATTCGAAGCTGAACAAGGTACGCGTACCGGATGGCGCTCCAGAAATTGTGGCGACAGGCGTGGAAGGACTGATGCTCGGCGGAAGCGTCAGCGGCATGGGCCATATCCTTTTTTCCGCCGTGCGTGCCAAGGTTGCGCTCTATTCACTCCCCGCGGGTGGGAGCGAAATCAAACCGGTGGAACTCGGTGATCAATCCGAGGTTTATTGGCCGGAGTTTCTGCCGGACAGTGAAGAGTTTCTGTTCCTCCGCGACGCGGCAGGTGAACGCGAGATCTACTTGGCCACGCTCACAGACGGTAAGGCGACCGACGTGGTCGCGTTGATGAAGAACACCACAGCAGGACACTTCACTTCGGCTGGTGGGGGACGGCTGCTCTTTGTGAAAGACAACAATCTCTATTCGCGCAAACTCGACAGGGCGTCCCGCAAGCTGGAAGGTGACCCGGAGTTGATCCAGAAAGGTGTCGGCTCTTCGCCCGGCTTCTCCGCAGCTAATTTTTCCGTGTCGCGCGACGGTGTGATTGCATGGCGTCCGGGGACAGCCGGACTGTCGCAGGTGACTGCTTTAGATCGAGCCGGGAAGCAATTGGGACTGACGGGTCCTCCCGTTGACATCCAGACGTTGCGGCTCGCGCCCGATGGTCAACATCTTCTTCTTGGATTTTTCGAAAGTGCTCTGTTGCTGGAGCCGGACCGCCCGGGAAGCGCCAGGGTTCCGAGGGCGGGCAAGCATACGTGGTGGTCCACTGACGGCGACAGCTTTCTGGATATTGTGCCCGGCCCGAAGGGAGCTCATCTTGTAGCTCGCCCCGTTGGCGGAGGAGCCGAGCATGAAGTGGCTGCCGTTCCGGCCGAGGCCGCACAACCTCTGGATCTTTCCCCGGACGGCAAGACCCTGTTGTTCAACCGAGGCGCCGGCGACGGGACGGTGTTCTCGTTTGCTCTTGACGGGTCCGTTCCACAAGCGAAGCCTCTCGTGCAGACAGGTGAGCAAGTGGCGCACGCGCAGTTTTCTCCCGATGGCCAGAGGCTTCTCTATGCTGCGGCGGCACCGGATTCCCTGAAAGGCGGCATCTATGTCCAGCCGTTCCCTGGTCCCGGACTGCGCACGCAGATCGCTCCGGGTGGAAACTATCCGGTGTGGCGGAGAGACGGCAAGGAAATCGTCTACATCGATGCGTATCAGGGCAAGAGCTATATATGGTCGGTGGCCGTGAATGGACCGCATCGTATGGCGAAGCGAAGCCTCTATTCGCCGTGCGACTACCGGCCTCGACGTTTGGGGACTTGAACTTTGTGACGGTGACGAAGGATGGAGCGAGGTTTTACTTGCCGGAAGCCGTGGAGCAACCCGATCCGGACGTAATTCACATCCGGATCGGCGGAATAAAATAGCGGAGCTTATTTCGCCCAGCGAGCGGAGAGAGCTTTAATGCGCTTCAACGCTTCGTGGATGTTGTCCAGAGAGTTGGCGTAGCTGAAACGCAGGTAGCCTTCGCCGTATGCTCCGAAGCCACGGCCATCGAGGCAGGCAACACCTGCATCTTGGAGCAGCATCTCGGCCAATTGCTTGGACGGGACACCGGTGGCCTTCACGTTCGGGAACGCGTAGAAGGCACCGTTGGGGAGCGTGCACTTGAAGCCCGGAATTTCGTTCAAGCCCTTCACGATGGCGTCGCGGCGTTCCCGGAACTTTTCGACCATCATGTCGACGTCGTCTTGCGGGCCTTCGAGGGCTGCAATGCCGGCGAGCTGCGTAAACGTCGCCGTGCATGAGTTCGAGTTGCCCATGAGTTGCACGGTGGCCGCGACCATCTGCTTGCTCATCACGCCGTAGCCCAAGCGCCAACCGGTCATCGAATAGGTCTTCGAGAACCCGTCGAGGATGATGGTTTTGTCCAGCATCCAGGGATACTTCGCGATGGAATCGGGGAAGCCGCCGCTGTAGATGATGCGGGAGTAAATCTCGTCGCTGAGCACGATCACATCACGATCCTTGCACAGGTTCGCGAGGCGTTCGATATCTTCGTTCGGGATAATACCGCCGGTCGGATTCTGCGGCGAGTTCAGCACGATCAGTTTGGTCTTGGATGTGATCTTGGACTCGAGCATGTCCATATCGAACGTCCAACCCTTTTCTTCGACCAAGGGGATCGGGATTGCTGTCGCGCCCTGAAACTTGATCATGGATTCGTAGATCGGGAATCCAGGATCGGCGTAGATGGCTTCATCGCCGGGACCGAGCAGGGCGATCATCGCGAAATACATGATCGGCTTGGCGCCAGGAACGATGCACACGCGCTCGGGTCCGACTTCGATGCCGCGAGTTCGCGAGACGTAACGCGCGATGGCAGCGCGCGCTTCGGGCAAGCCCTGGGTGGGGCCGTAATGCGTGAAGCCATCACCCAGTGCTTTTTGCCCTGCTTCGACGACGTGCTTCGGCGTCGGAAAATCCGGCTCGCCGATCTGCAGGTGGATGATGCTTTTCCCCTGCGCTTCCAGTGCCCGCGCCTTGGCGAGGACTTCAAACGCTGACTCGGCACCAAGGCCGGCCATTCCTTTTACTAGTTCCATTGTTGTGTTGCCTAACGTGTCTACTACATGAGCGCCGTTTTGCGGCGCGTCCAATTCGAACCCTTCTCTTTCGAGATTGCTTCCACGTCCTTCACATAAGCACCGGCCTGCGTGAGAATGTGGTGCAGATCGTTGCCGAGGCTGATGAGCGGGAAGCCCTTGTCGAGGAATTCGCCCACGCGCGCGGTGCCGAACAGGAACAAGCCCAGGATGACGTTGTTCTTCTTGGCCGCGGCGATCAGCTTGTTGGTCGCGTCCAGCAGTTCGGGCGAGGTGTACATATCGGGGAACTTGTATTTTTCGAACAGGCCCATCGACATGCAGAGATCGTTCTGGCCGAGGAACAGCAGATCCACGCCGGGGACGGCTGCGATCTCGTCGATGTTCTTGATGCAATCGTGCGTTTCGACCTGCAGCGCGACGATGGTGTTGTCATTCGCGGCGCCGGCGTAGCCGAGCAGGCCGTCTTTATTCATGCTGCGCTGCGGGAAATACACAGAGCGAGTGCCCGCCATCGGGTACTTGCAGCAGCTGATCGCTTGGCGCGCTTCTTCCGCGGTGTTGATGTAGGGAACCAGAACGCCATCGGCACCCGTGTCGAGCGACTGCTGAATGCCCTGACGATCCTGATAGCCCGCGACGCGGACCAGCGATTTGGCTCCGCCGTTCGAGATACCGCCCAACATTGTGGAGAGCTTCTCGTAGTTCATCGGACCGTGCTGCATGTCGACGAGCAGCCAATCATAGCCGCTGTGCGCCAACTGCTCCGCTACGGTGGGACTGTGCGAGTTCAAGAAGAGGCCCAACTTGGGGACTCCCGCGCGCAGTTGTTTCTTAAATTCGGCTCCGCTGAGCACTTCACTCATTTGAGATGTCTCCTGATTGTACTGGTGGCCGGGCAGGCCGGGTGCGTGGCGCGGTAAAGGGCGGCACGACTAACTTGTGGACAGCATGTCCGGGGTCTTTTAAGAGTATACAACGGAGGCGGTAGAGGATGCCGGACTGGTTAGGTCCAGGGATTGAAAACGGGTACGTTTGCGGCTTCGAAATCGCGGGTATTGCGGGAGATGATCGTGAGGTTATGTTCCAGCGCAGTAGCGGCCAGCAGGCCATCGATGACGGGGAGCGTGCGGCCCCGCAGCAGAGCTTGCCCTGCCTGAGTACCCCACCGCAGCGCAATTTGACCTGTGATGGGCAGGATTCGCCCTTCGAAACGAAGCTGGAGTTGGATATCGAGCCACTGTTCCAATTGAGTTCTGCGCCGACCAATCTCGAGGCGCGTGATTCCTTTCCTGATTTCGCCCAGTGTAAGGACGCTGATGTGGAGCAGCGAATCGTCGGTTTGCCGAAACCAGTCGGCGACTTTGGAATCGGGTTGGGGGCGGGTGGTCTCAGAGACGCAGTTGGTGTCAATGAGATAGCCGCTCATAGGTCGATGTCTCGCCCTGGATCGGGATCGCGGGTGAGATCTAATTCCACACCGACGAGCGGAGATCGGCGCATAAACTCATAGAAGCTTTCCTTGGGCTTGCTAGGCTTTGTGAGTTTTTCGTATTGCTCAATCGGCAGCAGGATGAGCGCGTCTTTGCCTTGGCGCGTGATCTTCTGTGGACCCTCGGTCCGAGCCTTCTGGAAGAGTTCGCTAAAGCGGGCTTTGGCGGTTTGCACCTGCCACTCGGGAATGGGCTTGACGGCTTTCATAACTAGTCTGACTAGTTTGATTATAGCCGAACGACGGAGGCTACATGGTCAAGGGTTCGGGATCGCGCAGCGGCGGGACGTCGGGTCCTGGACCGTCAGGATCGGGTTGCGGAAACGGCGGGAACGGATCTCGGGGGTCGGGATCGTTGGGTGGGAGTTTGGGTTCAGCGAAAAGTGACGGCATACCAAGGAGACTCGTCTCCGCTGGTTCTGTTTCTCGGTCGCGCTACCGCGCGCGCTTGACGCGGTAGTCTTCGACAGCCGGCATGTGGACCACGCGGCACATCTCGAAGAGGCGGGAGCGTGCTCGCGCGCCGATGACGTCGCCCAGGGTCTTGCGGTGGACCTGGGTGCCGCCAGCCGTGGTGTAGGCTACGGGGCCGTTATCTTCGATTTCGAGGTTCGTCGTCGCGATCAACGTCTTTTGATTGTTGCAGCGATAGGTGATGATCGAGGTCACTGTGTCTTCGACCCATTCGGTCACACGGTGCGAGCCCAGGTCATCGAGCAGCAGAATTTCGGCGTCCATGGCGTTGCGATAGGCTTCGCGGTCGGATGAACCCGAAGCGGCGTCGTAGCCGGAGCGGATGCGGTCGAGCAGATTTTGGAAGTCGTAGAACAGTCCTTCGTGGCCCTTCTCCATCACAGCCTTTAGCGCCGCCACTGCG
Organism: Bryobacteraceae bacterium; assembly: GCA_039926185.1. GTDB lineage: Bacteria > Acidobacteriota > Terriglobia > Bryobacterales > Bryobacteraceae > Palsa-187. The sequence goes on from JBDSXJ010000012.1 coordinate 49,054, forward strand.
AGATGCGTTTTACCGGAACCTGTGTCGCCGACCAACAGCAAACCGGGGCGATCAGGAGCGGGGAATTCGCGGACGAAGCTGCGGACCTGCATGAGAACCTTGCCCAGGCCTGCTCGGGCGATGGGGTTCTCTTGCGGCATCTGGAAATTTTCGAGCGATGCGTTTTCGTAGTTGGGCGGAATGTTGGCGGCTCGACGAACGGCGGCGGGACGCGCGACGGCGGCGCAGGTGCAGCGCTTGGCTCCGGAGAGGCCGTTGCGTTCGACAACGACGTAGCCGGTTCCGTCGCAGATGGGGCAAACTGATTCGGCCATTATTCGATCACCAATAAGACTTCGCCCGAGGCCACGGTAGCTTCGGCTTTGGTGCGGACTTCCAGCACCTTGCCAGCCTTCGGGGATTTCATCTCATTCTGCATCTTCATCGCTTCGACGACAACCAGACCTTGGCCCTCTTCTACAGTGTCGCCTACGGCTGCAAGGACTCGGATCACTTTGCCGGGCATGGGCGAGAGGATTTCCTGGCGGCCGTCCTTGGAAGAGCCGCGGCCAGTAGTGCGGAGGTCGCGGGGGTCGAAGACTTCCATGGGGAGCAGTTGGCCGTTGACCGACACTTGGCCGTTGGGGCCGGGCGTGACTCGGTAGCTATTGGGACCCAGGCGGACCCAGTAAGTGCCGGGTTCGGCGGGAGTGATTTCGAAATCGGATAGGACGGATCGCTCGCCTTCGCGATCATAGCGGAGGCGGTTGCCTTCGATGTGGAGTTTGGCGGGATTGCCGTTGGCGAGAACGTCGCGTTTCATCGCAGGACCTCCGACCGTCCTTGGGATAGCCAGCGGGATTGTTGCGTCTGTCCGCTTCCTGACGATCGCGGCTCCGTGCTGAGGCGATTGGGAACAGAGCCGCGACCGTCAGGGAGCGGGTTAGACGAAGCCAGCGCCAATACCAACGCGGCAGCAGCCTCCTGCTCCATAGTCGATGCCGGCTTGGGCCGACGCTTGAAAAATTCGTCGAGAAACGCAGTGGTCAGTCGCCCTGCCTGGAATTCAGGATCGGCGAGAATCTGGCGAAAGAGCGCCAAGTTGGTACGGAGCCCGGTGAGCGTGTATTCCGCCAACGCACGATCCAGTCGCTGCGCCGCGATCTCGCGCGTGCCCGCCCAAGCGCAGAGCTTCGCCAGCAGCGGATCGTATTCCATCGGAACCGTCCAGCCTTCGTACACGCCGGAGTCGATGCGAATGCCAGGACCCGCAGGCTCCCGCAAGTGTTCGATCTTACCCGGCGATGGCATATAGTTCTGCTCAGGATCTTCAGCGTAGACGCGGCACTCAATAGCCGAGCCTTTCCACGTCACGTCCTGCTGCCGGATCGTCAGCTTCTCGCCTGCCGCGATGCGCAACTGCCACTCTACGAGGTCGATGCCGGTGACGAGTTCAGTGACCGGGTGCTCCACCTGCAGGCGCGTGTTCATTTCCAGGAAATAAAACTTGCCGTCGCGGTCGACCAGGAACTCGATGGTCCCGGCGTTGGTGTAGCCAGCGGCCTTCGCGACCTTCACTGCGGCCTCGCCCATCTTCTGACGCAGCTCGGGGCGCTGCTGCATGATGGGGGCGGGGCATTCTTCCATCACCTTCTGATGGCGGCGCTGGATGGAACATTCGCGCTCGCCCAGGTGAATCATATTGCCGTGGTGATCGCCCAGGATCTGGATTTCGATGTGCCGCGGCTCAACCACCAGCTTCTCGACGTACATGTCGCCGTTCTTAAAGGATCGGAGAGCTTCGCTGGAGGCGTCGCGTAGGGCGTCTTCCAGATCCTCTTCCCGATCGACGCGGCGCATGCCTTTCCCACCACCTCCGGCCGAGGCTTTCAGCAGGACGGGATAGCCGATCTTCTTGGCCGTGATCTTGGCGTCGGCGACGTCCTTAATGGTGGACTCAGTTCCGGGCACCACGGGCGCTCCTGCCTTCATGGCAATCTTGCGGGCGCCGGTCTTGGAACCCATGTCGCGGATGGCTTCGGCGGGTGGTCCTATAAAGGTGATACCGGCGGTGCGGCAGGCGGTGGCGAACTCGGCGTTTTCGCTCAGGAAGCCGTAACCGGGATGGATGGCGTCGGCTCCGTGCTTGCGTGCCGCGGCCAGGATGGTTTCGATCTTGAGGTAGCTTTCCGAGGAAGGAGCGGGGCCGATGTAAGCTGCTTCGTCAGCAAGGGTTACGGCCAGGGACGCCCGGTCGGCGTCGGAATAAACTACGACGCTGGCGATGCCGCGTTCGCGTAAGCCTCGCACCAAACGGACCGCAATTTCGCCTCGATTGGCGATCAAGACCTTCCGGAACACATGTCGATTCTAGCAGTTCCCGCTACAGCTTCATAAAGATTTGGCCGAAAGACGGGGGAGGTGTGAGATGTCCCCAGCTACCCAATGGTACGAGGCGAGTCTACTTGCTAGAGCGTATGCCTTAAAACTATTGGGGGGTAAGTGCCAGACCCTTAGGCTAACTTCCCCTAGTACGGTCCAGGACTGAGGAGTTGCCGTTAGAATTGGTTTTGAAGAGTACAGATGCATTGCTTCTTGTGCGGTAAAAAAATCGGCTTCTTCCGGTCCCTGGCGGATCAGCAGTATTGCTGCGCCAATCACCGGAGGGAGGCTGGCTTGGCTTCGGCGCAAGCGCTCCGCGACGAAGAGGACACGGAGACCTGGGCGTCGTCCCGGTCAAAGAAAAAGGGTGGCGCCAAGTCGGGCACCTCGCCAGCCGGTCAAGCGGGTGCGGTTTTAGCCTTTGTCGCCATCGGGGGAGCCATGGTGGCTGTCCTGATGATGGGCGGTTCCGGCAAATCCGGCGGTGGCGGGGGAGCGTTCGCTTCGGTCTCGGCGGAAACCGGCAAGAAACCCAGCATGATTAGCGGGGCCAGCAGCGCGGTGAGCGATTTCGTCCGTGGCATTGCTCCGGTTACTTTACGGCAGAGCTTCGGTGGTGGAAGCCTGGGCAGCGCGGTATCGAGCGCGGCCGAATGGTCCAATCTCACGCTACGGGCGGGTGCCACGCAAATTGACGATCCGCGGGATTGGATCGGCAAGACCAAGACCTCGGCCAGCCTGCGGCTGTGGAAGAAGTCCACGGCGATGCAGAATTACGAAATGGAATTCCAGGGGCAACTGGAAAAAACCAGCCTCAGCTGGGCGGTTCGCGCGGCGGACGCCGGTAACTACTACGCGACCAAGTTGGCGATCATCAAGGCCGGCCCTCTGCCGAACGCAGGTTTGATCCGGTATGCGATGGTGAACGGCCGCGAGACGGACCGTTACCAGGTGCCTTTGCCCGTGACGCTGGAACGCGGCGCGGCTTATCGCATTCGCGTCACGGTGAATGGCGATCAGATCCGCACCTACTTAGGCAGCACCATGATCGGTGCGATGACCGATAAGCGGTTGGTGCGTGGCGGCGTAGGCTTCTTCGACGACGCAGGCGATCCGCAAAAGGTGGCCTGGGTTAGCGTATCGGAGCACGATAGCTTCCTCGGACGGCTTCTGGCGAACTTCGCGCTGTTCGTGATCCCTGGGGAACGGATCGAGCCGTAAGCTAGAACTCGATCGAAGCCAGCACCTCTGACGGTTTCTTCCCGAACGCCGCGCAAATCGACAACATGCTTTCGATGCTGGGCAGGTTCGCGCCTCGCTCAATGGCGCTAATCTGCGAGACGCTCAAGCGAGTGTGCGCGGCCATATCCTTCAAAGACCAATCCCGGGAAACGCGCAGCATCTTGATGGCGTGGCCCAGGCGTTCCCGCAAACGGTCCTGCGCAGTGTGTCCCAAGCCGAACGCCTCGACAGCATTCTTCAGTACCTGCCGAAGTTGCGCCAGCGTGAACGGTTTGGCGACGTAATCGAAGACCTTCAACTTGAATGTCGCGCGCATGTCTTCTAGCGACGGGTAGCCGGTGATGATGATCACGCACAGGCCGGGCCAGCGGGCGAGCAATTGTTCGACGACTTTGTCGCCAGTGACGTCGCCCATCTTCATGTCGAGCAAAACGATGTCGGCCAGACGCTCTTCAAAACTGGCAATCAGGTCCGCCGCGCTCGAATAGGTCCGGACCGTGTAGATCTTTTCGTCGGTCAGAACGTCTTCGAGGTAATTGCGAAAATCCAGATCGTCGTCCAGGACGGCGATTTCTGCTGACATCAGGGGAGCGGATGTGTCCGGCATGTGTCTTAAACCTCCCGGTCTTTCCAGTCGACATGGGTTGTGGTCAAAACCCCGAACAAGGCGTTGAACAAGATGGGGATCGCGATGTAAGGCGCCGCAGGCGCGAGCGCGACCCCGGCCATTCCGTACCAGGGAAACAGCAGCAAGACGGGGAGCACCGCGATCCCGATGGCGAGCGGCACCCAACCCGTGAGGATCAGAAGGATCGCGAACGGCAGCCACAGGGCCAGGACCATGGCAGTCGCCAACAGCATGACGCTGTGTTGGCCCGGGATCAGCACAAAACGATAGGCGTTTCGTCGAACGCCTTCGTTTAGCCCTTCCCAGCCGCGATGCGAGCGCGCGTGGCCCAGGGTGGAGGTGCGCGCGGTGCCGAAGCGCATGCGATGCCGGTCCGCCAGCAGCGCCAGTTTCACATCGTCCACCAGGAAGGTCAGCCCCGCTCCAAAGCCGCCGATGAATTCGTGCGCCGTTCGCCGCACCAGAACGCACTGGCCGTAGAACACACCTTCCGGACGTTCGCGTGGATGCAGGGATGCGAAGAACAACGCCTGCAATAGCGGTGCCACGGCGCGTTCGGCAAGGCCTTCGGTTTCAAGTGCCAGGTGAATCGATAAGAACGACAGATCGTTGACTTCTGCGGCGTGGATCGCCGATTCCAAAATTCCCGGTTCGTACCACGTGTCGGCGTCGGCAAAGAGGATCCATTTGGATGTGATCACCCTGGCTCCGGTCATGCAGGCGTAGGGTTTGCCGAAAACACCTTTGGTCAATTTGGGGCTGCGCAACACTCCGGCTCCGGCCGCTGCGGCTTCGGCAACGGTCGTGTCCGTGGAGTGATCGTCCACGACGATGACGGAGTCTGGCGGCAGGCTCTTCACGGCGCGTCCAATGAACCCAGCCTCGTTGCGGGCCGGGATGACGACCATGCAGTCCGGCGGCGTGGCTTGTGCGGGCCTGACGGCCAATTCCGGCAAGGCCAGAAAGTTCCGCCGGGCGCGAACCAGCAACAGCGTGAGCACGAATGCGTAGATGCCGACCATCACGAATGCAGTGGTGGAATCGACATTCCAGCCTCGGATTCTGTCGAGTCCATTGAAGAGGAGTTGGACCATTTGCAGGAAGGGTCGATTTTAACATGCCGCGTGGAATTTACGGCACAATACCTTCATGCCTGTGGACGGTGTGCAGCTGGAATTATTCCGGCACCTGCTGGTCTCGATCGCGGAAGAGATGGGCGCGGTGCTGCGCAAGTCGTCGTATTCGGCCAACATCAAAGAACGCCGCGACTATTCCTGCGCGCTGTATGACGCACGCGGAGAGACCATCGCGATGGGCGATCACATGCCGGTGCATCTCGGGGCGATGCCGCTATCCGTGCGCGCCGTGATGGATGCGTTCGAGCTGCAAGCGGGCGATGTGGCGCTGGTGAACGATCCGTTCCAGGGCGGCACGCATTTGCCTGATATTACGGCGGTGGCTCCTGTGTTCACAGGTGGGAGCAAGCCGTCCTTCTATGTGGCGAGCCGGGCGCATCATTCCGATGTAGGCGGCATGAGTCCAGGATCGATGCCGCTGGCCACGGAAATCTATCAGGAGGGGCTGCGTATTCCGCCGATTCTGATTCGCCGGGCGGGGAAGCTGGATGGGCCGCTGCTGCGGATGATTCTGGCCAATGTGCGGACCCCGGAGGAGCGAGAGGGCGATATCGCGGCACAGCTCGCTTCTATCGAGCGCGGGGAGCGGCGATTGCAGGAGTTGTCGGAGAAGTTCGGCGCGAAGCAGTTGGAAGCCGGGGCGCAGGGCTTGCAGGATTACAGCGAGCGCATGATGCGCGCGACCTTGCGCGAGCTTCGGGCGGGTGTGTATCGCTTCGAGGATTTTCTGGACAATGACGGCGTAACTGCGACGCCGGTCAAGATTTGTGTGCGTGTCACGATCGGCAAGGAAACAGCCACGGTCGATTTCACCGGGTCCGATGCGCAGGTCGCGGGTCCCATGAACGCGAACTATGCGGTGACCCTCGCGGCAACGATATATGTTTTCCGCTGCCTGATTCGGGAAGACGTTCCGTTTACCAGTGGCATCCTACGTCCGATTCGGGTGATCGCCCCGGAGGGTACCGTGGTGAACGCGTTGGCTCCTGCGCCGATGGCGGCCGGCAACGTCGAGACTTCGCAGCGCGTCACCGATGTGTTGCTGGGGGCGCTGGCGAAGGCTGCTCCGGAGCGGATTCCGGCGCCCAGTTGCGGCACGATGAACAACGTCAGCTTCGGGGGCGGCCTTGCTGACAAAAAGGCGTGGGCGTATTACGAAACCATCGCGGGTGGCGCGGGCGCTTCGATCGCCGGGCCTGGCTTAAGCGCGCATCATACGCACATGACGAATAGCTGGAATACTCCCGTCGAAGCGTTTGAGCACCAGTATCCGGTTCGCATTGAACGCTATCACGTGCGCCGAGGGTCCGGAGGAAAAGGCACGCACGCGGGAGGCGATGGTATTGTGCGGGCGTTTCGTTTCCTAAAGGACGCCGAAGTGACGCTGATCGCAGACCGGCGCGCAAAGGGTCCGGGCAACGCAAAGTCCGGGAAAGACAGCTTCAACGGCAAGGCCATCGCTTCCAAAACCCGCCTGCAAGCCCGTCCTGGGGACGTTCTGGAGATCCAGACGCCGGGCGGCGGTGGGACTGATTGCAACTGACTTGCATTTTTCAGTTGACATCCATTTGCATATCAGACTAGACTAGTCCTGTATGAAAGTGTTGTTCTGCTGGTGATTTTGCTAAGAAACAGCCAAATCTCCGTAGTCCAATTTGCAAACCTAAAACTAAAAGAAAATCAGTAACCGAGTCGCAGCCCCTAACCTTGGACGGACGGAGCCGCGACCCGGAGGATCGACAACCCGAGGGCTGACGACGTTTCTATCGTCGCAGTTCTGCGTTCCGGAGGGAAGAGGCAGCGACGATGAGCGTAAAAAGAATCAAGATCAGGACCAAGTCAAAGAAGGCGGTCGCAAACCGCTGGCTGGCGACGGGGACGCTGGCAGCCTACATGACGCTGGGGTCGGCAGAACCCGCAAAAGCGCAGCAGGCTCCTGCAGGTGGAACGGCGGCGAGCCAGAGCAACACGCTCCCCGTGGTCCAACTCCAGATTCCGAAGGGACCACTATCCGAGGTCGCGAAGGCATTCGAATCCGCAACTGGACGGCGCGTGATTTTCGAAAATGGCCAACTCCATGACCAAATCTTGGATATCGGCTCGCAAGGGATTTCGGGTCCGCTGACCTTGGAAGCCGCGATTCGGCAGATGCTCATGGACACGGGCGTGAGCTATCGGCTGGACGGGAACAACGTGCTGCTGGAGGTGCGTTCCGCGTTCCGCGTGGAAGTGACGGACGCGGTTCCGCAAGTCACGTCGCCGCGCTATACGGCAACCCTGCGCGACATACCGCAGAGCATCAGCGTGATTTCGCGCGCGGTGATCGACCAGCAGGGGGCGACGACGTTGGCTCAGGTGCTGCGCAACGTTCCGGGCATTACGATGACTGCCGGTGAAGGCGGCGCGGCGGCGGGCGACAATCTGACGCTCCGCGGCAACAGCGCGCGCAACGACATCTTTATCGATGGCTCGCGCGATCTGAGTTCACAGTCACGGGATCCGTTCAATATGGAGCAGGTAGAGATCACCAAGGGTCCCACCTCTTCCATCAGCGGCCGCGGTTCGGCGGGCGGCACGGTGAACCTGGTCAGCAAGGCTCCCAGTTCCATGCGCGGCATGGGCGGTTCGTTCGCCTTCGGCAATGCGAGCCAGCGCCGTTCGACGTTCGACATCAACACGCCGGCTCCGTTCCTGGGCGAGCGAACAGGGTTCCGCTTGAATCTTTTGTGGCACGAATCCGGCGTTCCGGGTCGTCAAGTAGTGCAGAACGATCGTTGGGGATTTGCTCCCGCGTTGACCTTCGGCATGGGAACGCGCAATCGCCTCACGTTGCAGCATTACAAGCTGAAGCAAGACAACACGTCCGACTACGGCATTCCGTGGGTGCCCGCGACCAACACTGTTTTGCCGGGAGACACGATCGCTCCGGTTACGCGCGATACCTTCTACGGATTCAAAGATCGTGACCGTGAGTTCCTGAATCAGGACAGCTCGACCATCAAGTACGAACATGACTTTAGCGATGGTCTCACCTTCCGCAACCAGCTTCGTTACGGACGCGCCGGGCGCAACTCCATCGCGACGCCGCCTCGCTTCAATGCCGCCACCACGACGGTGATCAATCGCGAAATGCGCGCCTGGGTTGCGCAGGATCGTATCTGGGACAACCAGTCGGACTTGCGCTTCAATCTCCGCACGGGGCCGATATCGCACGCGATGAACGCGGGCGCCGCGCTGACACGCGAGACGAACATTCGCCGGACGCGCACTGCACCGAATTCGCTCACGACGCTGCTCAACCCCAATCCGAACGACGTTTACACGGGGGCGTTCGTCGAGAATCCCATTGTTGGCAACATCGTGGGAAATACGCAGGCCGCTTGGATAAACGATACGGCCAGTATGGTCGGCGGAAAATTACAGGCCAGCGGCGGCGTTCGTTTCGAACGCTTCGATGTCAACGGTGTGAGCACCACGCCTGCACCCGTCTTGCAGACCGTGAAGTTCGCCAGCCTGCGCGGAGGCTTGACGTATAAGCCCGTGCAGTCCGGCAGCATTTACGCTTCTTACGGAAGCTCGATCTCGCCTTCTCTGGACGGCTTGTCTTACACCACTTCCAATACCGCGATCCCGCCGGAAAAGACGTACACCACCGAAGCGGGCGCGAAGTGGGACCTGATCGGTGGACGCGTGTTGGCGACGGGCGCGGTGTTCCGTGTCGCGAAAGACAATGCTCGTACGCCCGGGTTACTGCCTACCGATCCACCGCAGGTCCTCGCTGGCCAGCAGGTCTCGAAGGGCGTAGAAATGTCCCTGACGGGCGCGATCACACGGTCGCTACGCGTGCTGGGTGCCTACACTCTGATCGACGCCAAGATCGGCAAGTCGAACACTCCGGCGGAGGTCGGCAAGTTTTTCCAGAATACGCCGCGACACTCGGCCAGCTTGTGGGCCACGTACACCAAGCAACGCTTCAACGTCGGCATTGGACCGCGCTTCATGAGCAAGCGCTACGGCAACAATACGAACACTCGTGTCGTAGACGGCTTCTGGACCATGGACGCGATGATCGGCGTCACGGCGAATTCCAAGCTGAGCTTCCAACTGAACCTGACGAATCTCAACAACGCGTATTACTTCGATCGCCTGGGTGGCGGGCACATCATCCCGGCGGCTTCTCGCGGCGTGTTGATGACGACCAATTTTCACTTCTAACGCCATGGTCCTTCAGGTCAACAACGTCTTCAATCCGGAACAAGCGGCCTCCATCCTGCGCGCGCTCGAAGAAGCGGAGTGGGTGGATGGACGGGTGACCGCTGGTCCGCAATCCGGGCGGGTGAAAGACAACCAACAGTTGTCGGAGGATCATCCGCTCGCGCGGGAACTGGCCGACGTGGTGCTGGGTGCGCTGGAACGCAGTCCGCTGTTCATGCGGGCGGCTCTACCCGCGAGGGTCTTCCCTCCACTGTTCAATCGCTACGAAGGCGGGCAGGCGTTTGGAACGCACGTCGACAATGCGATTCGCCAAGTGACGGGGACCCTGCACCGGATTCGCACAGACCTTTCCGCGACGCTGTTCTTCTCGCCGCCCGAATCTTACGACGGTGGCGAACTTGTCGTGGAAGATACCTATGGCCTGCACAGCGTGAAGCTTCCAGCCGGCGATCTGGTGTTGTACCCGTCGAGCAGTTTGCATCACGTGACGCCGGTGACTCGCGGCGCGCGCACGTGCTCCTTCTTCTGGATTCAAAGCATGATCCGGGAAGACAGTCAGCGAACCCTACTGTTTGATCTGGACCTGGCCACCCAGCGTTTAGCGTCGGAAGCGCCGGATCACCCGTCAGCCGTGCAGTTGACGGGCGTGTATCACAACCTTTTGAGAATGTGGGCGGAGGTGTAACGTGTTCCGTAAGATTCTGTTTTGGTCTCACCTAATCGCCGGCGTGCTGGCCGGAGTCATCATCTTGATCATGAGCGTCACCGGCGTACTGCTGATGTATGAGAAGCAGATCGTGGCGTATGTGGATCGCAGTGCCGCTGGGCCTGGCATGGCCTCCGCGGTGAATGCGCCGGAGTCCGCCCGCATGGGTGTCGAGGCATTGCTCGCGAACGTCCGCAGCGTTGGCGGAGCGGTTCCTTCGAACATCACCTTGCGGGCGGACCCGCAGGACCCTTTCACGGTGACCGTGGATCGCGAGACCGTCATGGTGAATCCGGCGACCGGCCAACCGATCTCGGCGCCCCCGGCGGGTGTGCGAGCATTCTTCCGATTTGTCACGGACTGGCATCGGTGGCTGGGTGTGACGGGAGAGAACCGCGCGAATGCCCGCATGATTACGGGCGTGTCGAATCTGCTGTTCCTCTTCATCGTGGTGAGCGGCCTCTACATTTGGCTGCCGCGCGTGTGGACGTGGAATAGCGTGCGCGCAGTGACATTATTTCGTGGCGGGCTTTCGGGTAAGGCTCGGGACTTCAACTGGCACAATTTCACAGGTTTCTGGTGCTTGGTGCCGCTGTTCTTCGTCGTGATGAGCGGCGTGGTGATCTCCTATCCGTGGGCCAGCAACATGGTGTATCGGGCTTATGGGATGGAAGCTCCGTCCCAGGGAAAAGGCAAGGGCAAAGGCGGCGAAAGCAGGCAGGTTGCAGAGGCCAACCTCGCCGGGATCGACGTCTTGGTGGCTGAAGCCAAAACACAAGTGCCAGAGTGGCGCACGATCACGTTCCCTATTCCGACTTCGGACAAGGCGCCCCTGGTTTTCGCCATCGACACCGGCAGTGGCGGCCAGCCGCAGAAGAAATCGACGTTGACGCTCGACCGCGCGACAGGTTCAGTGGTCAAGTTCGAGACCTTTGACAAGCAAGAGCCGGGTCGGCAGGCTCGCACCTGGATGCGCTTCGTGCACACAGGCGAGTATTACGGACTCACCGGTCAGACCATCGCCGGGATCGTTTCGGCCGGCGGTGCGCTACTAGTGTGGACCGGACTCGCGCTGGCGTATAGGCGATTCCGAGTGTGGCTGGCACGCAGGTAACGCACGCACTCGTGCGGGCCGCATCGAGACTCGTCTCGATGCCTGATCCAGCACGCTCGAGCCCTTGCGCTACGCTGAACTGATGAAAGTCAAGGAGAGCACAGTCGCCGCGGCGTTAATGGTGGATCTGGCGCGGTACCTGGAACGTCAGGGAATTCCAGCGGCTGACTTTTGGCAAGGGATCATTGTCGATCCCTCTCTTCTCGAAAGCCCCAATGCTCGCTTGCCTGGATCGGTCGTGGAGCGTATCTGGGATCAGGCGGTTCGGCTCAGTGGCGATCAGGACCTGGGTCTGCACACGGCCGAAAACTTCAATCCAGGCGCGTTGAACCTGCTTGGCTACGTAATCCTAAGTTGCCGCACGGCGTCCGAGGTTCTGGGCCGTCTTGCGCAATACTCGGCCTTGTTGAACGACGGACTGCGGGTGCGCATCGTCAAGGAAGGCGCTCAAACAATTTGCCGATTTGAAGTCGCCACGAATTTCGACAACTACCTGCTGCGGTCGCCCCGCCATGCGCTGGAGACCATGGCTTGCGGCACGCTGGTTACCTTGCGCCGGCTCACGTCCACCGAGATGAAGCCGCTACGCGTCGCGTTTCAGCATCCCGAGCCGGCGAGCACTACGGAGCATCTGCGCATCTTCGGGAACGTCGCATTTGGGCAGCCCGAGACCGCGATGGAGTTCCGATCGGCGGATCTCGACGGTACGTTGCTCTCGGCCAATCCAGTTCTGCTCGATATGTTCGACGCGCAGGCCAAGCAGCTTCTCAATCAAATGGAACAACGTGGTCCCGTGAGCCGGAAGGTGCTCGATTTCCTGGTTCGCCGCATCACGGTGGCCGTGCCCACCCTCGACGAAGTGGCCGCCGAACTCGGCATGAGCGAGCGCACCATCCAGAGGGAGTTGCGCGTCGAGAACACGTCCTTCCGGCAACTCATCGAAGACACGCGCAAAGAGATCGCGATGCAGCATCTGGCCCAACCCGGAGCCTCAGCGTCGGAGGCCGCGTTCCTATTAGGCTTCTCCGAACCCAGCGCCTTCACACGGGCGTTCCGGCGCTGGACCGGCTCCGCCCCGACGCAATTCCAATCCGTTTAGCAGGCAGGCGAAAGCGCCTGCTCCACCACTACGGTTCATAGTCTGTGAACAGAGGTGGGGCAGGCATTCAGCCTGCCGAGGCCCTAGAGACCCCATTCCCAGCCGACATGCACGGACGCGTTCGGCCCCCACTTGGCGACATCGTAGTTGGTCCCTTGCAGCGAAGTCCTGCCGGAGACCACGCTGTTGTGCGTGAACGCCGCCGTCGGATAGATGTAGAAATGCTTGCCAACGTGGATGTAGTAGCCGCCGGTGATGCCTACGCTGAGGGGCCGGAATGTTGTCTCGCCACTCAGCTTTTCGGCGCGCAGCCGCCAACTCTGATTGAGCAACACGGCTCCCAACGCGGGACCGCTCTTCATCGGACCGTTGAAGCGATAGGTGACGCGCAGCACCTGGACGGATTTCGATGTCGCTTTCCAGCCGACGGCGTCGTAGTTGTCGTCGCCCTTGAGCAGGAAGCCCGGGACTTCGTAGCGGCCCGTGCCGAACGCGATCTGGAAGCCGTTACGCAGCGACAGGTTGACGATGCCGGAGTACCCGGGCAGCCCGTAGGCTAGGGCGTCGGCCTCGACGGCGATGGAGGCCCGCGGCGTTTCTTCAGTCGCGGACTGGCCGAAAGCGGCGGTGCCGAGGGTCAATAGGAGAGCGATCGTTTGGAGTTTCATGGTGTTTTCCTTTGGCACCGCGCTGCGATGCAAAACCAGATTGAGCCAAAGCGAGGAAAACAGGAATGATCAGGCGCGCCAACCGCTTGACCGAACGCGCCATAGAGGCCCGGACGCGCCAATCGGCGGTAGAATAGCAGGACAGGAGAAACACACGACCATGAAGAAATTCGTAATTGCGGTTGGATTGATGGCTTTCGCTACGTCCCTATTTGCAGCGCTGCCGGTGGTGGCGGTTCCGGTAAATAAGCAGAAAGACCTGCTGAAGAGTGACGATGCCAGGTTGGCCGTCAATAAAAAGATCGCCTACGATTTCTTCCGCATTGTGTTGCAGGGCCGTCGTCTCGACCTGTCTGAGCAGTACATGCACAATGACTACATGCAGCACAATCCGAATGCCGATACCGGCATCGCAGGGTTCAAGGCGTATTTCTCCGCGCTCCCGGGCGGACCGCAACCCATCCCGGACACGCTAGCCGGGCTGGTCGCGGTGCAAGCCGAAGGTGACTACGTGACGATGTCTTTCGTGCGCGAATACGAAGATCCGACAGCGGCGGGCAAGCGCTACACCACCACTTGGTTTGATATGTTCCGTATCGTGGACGGCAAGGTTGCCGAGCACTGGGATTCCGCCATGAAGGGCGCTGTGGGTCCTGTGGCAGCTGCCGCGAAGTCGGCCCCTGCTGCACCCAAGGGCAAAGCCAAGTAAGCCGAGACTGCGGGCGGCGATACACTAGAGAAAAGCCATGCCCCGGATCTCCTGGCCCGACAACCCGATGATCACGGTGCTCACCGTGGTTGACGTGCTTGTTGTCGCGGTGCTCCTATACAATTTTGTGCTGGTGCTGCGCGGCCGACGGGCGATGTCTGTCCTGAGCGGGATGGCCGTTCTTGTGCTCATCTATCTGGTCGCGGTGTGGCTGCAACTGCGCCTATTGGAGTCGGTTCTCGCGGGTCTGGCACCGTATTCGGTGATCGCGTTTATCGTGATGTTCCAGTCTGAACTCCGCGGCTACCTGACGCGGCTGGGCAGGATTCGCTGGGCTCGCGGCGGCTGGATGAGCCTGGGCGGACGACTGGAACGCCGCGAAGTTGTCGACGAAATCCTACTCGCGGTGGAGCACATGGCGGAAAAGCGCACCGGCGCGTTGATTGTCATGGAACGCGATATCGGCCTGCGCACGTTTATCGAGAGCGGCGTTACTCTGGACGCGATGGTGTCGCGGGATCTGCTGCTCGCGATTTTTTATCAGGGCGCGCAGTTGCACGACGGAGCGGTGATTATGCAAGGCGACCGCATCGCGGCCGCGGCGTGCTTTCTGCCGTTGCATGTGAACCCCGCCAATCCGCATGGCATCGCGATGCGCAACAAGATGGGAACGCGCCACCGCGCGGCGATAGGCGTCACGGAAGGCACCGACGCGTTGGCGGTGGTGGTCTCGGAAGAGACCGGGCAGATTTCGATTGCATGGCGCGGTGAGCTCGAAGCGGACGTGTCGCTGGACCGTTTGCGCGAACGCCTCACGCACCATTCGACGGGCGCTCGGCATCCGCAAGAAAACACGGCGGCGCAGTTGGGGAGCGTTCAACCGTGACGTTTTCGCGCCGTGCCCGGCGCTCGCTAACTCACAATTTAGGTTGGAAATTGGCCTGCCTGGGGCTGGCGGTCCTTCTATGGTTATGGTTGGTGGCTGCCGATAATCTGGTTTGAACTATGAGTGAGACAAAGAGTCCAGTACGACAGTTGTTTGGAACCGACGGCATCCGAGGCCGTGCGGATGAGTATCCGCTGGACCGGGCGACGACGTTCGCTGTGGGTGTTGCGCTAGCGAAGTGGATTGGAAGCAACCATCTGGATCCCGAGGTTGTCATCGGGATGGATACGCGAGAGTCGGGTCCGTGGATTGCGGAACACGTTGCGGGCGGCCTCGCCCAAGGCGGCGTGCGCGCGAGATTCGCCGGGTTGATCACCACCCCTGGGTTAGCGCATGTCGCTCGCACCGGACCCTTCGCTGCGGGCGTCATGATTTCGGCATCCCACAATCCGTATCACGACAACGGCGTCAAGATTTTCGATCATTCGGGATTTAAGCTCCCCGACGCGCAGGAGCATCTGCTGGAGGCGCACATCTTTGAATGGGCCGCTTCGGGTCAGGCGCCGACGCCGATGCTGTTGAGCGTGGATGAAGGCTTGGATCATGCCTACGTGGAACACTTGGCAGCGACCCTGCCCGGCGGATTGCAGGGCGTGAAGATTGTGATCGATCCCGGTAACGGCGCGGCGACGTATTTGGGTCCACAGTTGTTCACACGCTTGGGCGCGACAGTGGACTGCATTCACAACGCACCGGACGGCCGGAACATTAACCTGCACTGCGGTTCGCAGCATCTGGAATCCTTGCGGGCATGCGTGCTCGAAACCGGCGCGGACCTGGGTGTCGCGTTCGACGGTGATGCAGATCGCGCGATGTTCGTCTCAGGCTCCGGCAAGACTGTGGACGGCGACGCTGTGCTGCTGCTCGCTGGAATCTGGCTGAAGGAAAAGCAAGGGCTGCACGAAGTGATCGCGACGGTCATGTCGAACATCGGTCTTAAAGTCGCACTGGCACGCCATGGGATCGATATGGTGCGGACCCCGGTCGGCGATAAGTACGTGCTGGAGGAAATGATCAAGCGCAATGCTCCCTTGGGTGGTGAGCAGAGCGGGCATGTGATCTTCCGCGAGTTCGCGACCACCGGCGACGGGCTGCTGACGGCGCTGCGCATTTGCCAGATCATTCGCGAGTCGGGCCGCAATCTGGACGACCTGACTTCGGAGCTGGAGATTTTCCCGCAGATCCTGGTGAACATCCGCGTGAAGAACCGCCGACCGCTAGAAGACCTTGCATCCGTGACGAAAATGATCGCAGAAGCTGAAGCCGAATTCCAGGAATCCGGCCGCGTGCTAGTGCGCTTCTCCGGCACCGAGCCGCTGGCGCGCGTGATGGTCGAGGGGCCAACCCAAGCACGCGTGGACCACTGGGCCCACGCCATCGCCGACGCCATACGCGCGGAGCTGGCCTAGTAGGGCAGCCTCCCAGGCTGCGGCGGGCACCTTGCCCGCCTGCCCCATTGGAATCGCTATACTAGTAAATTCCTATGTTCTTCCGTCGCGAAAAACCGCAAGAATTTACTTTGGACAGTCGTCTGGCGAACCTGAAGCAGTTTGGCTTCGAGACCAGCCGCGATGGCAGCGGCAAGCCGCTCGCCAGCCGCAATGGTTGCGCCGCAAACGTGGAAGATGCAGGCGACGGCAAGGTCACCATCGGCAAGGCCGGGATTCTGGTCGGCGGCGAGATCGCGCATCTGGTCCACGGTGGTTACCAGATGTTCCTGCGCACGCCTTCCGGCAAACAGGTTCCCGCGCAGGCTTCGCAATTGAAGGCGCTCCACGCATTCGATGAAGATTTGCGGGAAGGCCTGGGCTTAACCAGCCTGTACAACACCGCGCTCGGCACCACTTGCGACGATCACCTGTATGACCGGGTGAAGGATCGCGACGCGGTGGCGCACGCCCGTCCCTGGGAAAAAAGCCAACACTAAGCCGTGCGAACCCTCGGCGTAATTGTCGCTGGGTTCTGCGCGTTCCTGCAACTCTACGCAACACAACCCATTCTTCCGCTGCTCCGGCGCGTGTTCCATGCGGGAACGGTTGAGGTCAGCCTCACTGTGACCGTGGCTGCGCTCGGCGTCGCCGTGTCGGCCCCGTTCGCCGGATTGCTCGCCGACCGCATCGGACGCAAGCGAGTGATCGTGTGGTCGGCGTTCCTGCTCGCGGCGTGCGGATTGCTTGCCGCGACCTCGCCGAATCTTCCCACGCTAATTCTGTGGCGATTCCTGCAAGGGGTTTGTACCCCCGGAGTCTTCTCCGTAACCGTCGCTTACATCAACGATGAATGGGCAGGGCAGGGAGTAGGCGCGGCCCTATCCGCCTACGTCAGTGGAACCGTCCTGGGCGGATTCTCCTGCCGTTTCATCGCGGGTTTAGTCGCTGCGCGATGGGACTGGCGAGTCAGCTTCCTCGTTCTCGGCGTGCTGAGCCTGTTGTGCGCCGTCGCCGTTGCAATCCTGCTCAAGCCTGAGCGAAACTCCCGCCGCAGCGCTTTGCCCGCGAAAGAATTTCCCGCCGCCGTGGCCGAGCATCTGCGAAACCGGCTCCTGCTCGCGACTTACCTGGTGGGCTTCTGCGTGCTGTTTTCACTCATCGCGATCTTCACCTATGTCACCTTCTATCTCGCAGCACCGCCGTTCGGACTACAGTCTGACGCATTAGGGTCCATCTTCCTCGTCTACCTCGTCGGAGCGGCCGTGAATCCAATCGCTGGACGAGCCATCGACAAGTACGGTGCCCGCGTAGTGTTGTCGAGCAGTATTGCCGCTGGCGTCATCGGCGTGGCACTGACCTTCGTGCCGAATTTGTGGACCGTCGGCCTCGGCCTCGCGATCTGCTGCACCGGCGTTTTCGCATCGCAAACCGCCGCCAGTGGCTTTGTCGGCATCGCCGCTGAGCGTCATCGCGCACTCGCCGTCGGCTTATACGCGAGCTTTTATTACCTAGGCGGAAGTGTCGGCGCGGTCCTGCCCGGTTACTTCTGGAATTGGGGCGGCTGGCCCGCCTGCGCCGCGTTCATCGTGAGCATCCAGGTTCTAACGGTCGGCATGGCGCTGCGGTATTGGAAGATGCCCGCGCGCCGGACGTTCTCGAACGAGCCTTCCTTCATCGCGGCCCCTGAAGTCGACTAGGCCCGAAGTTCACTAGGTAAGTAAGATAGATAGTGTGAAGCGAATTGTCGTGGTGGGCGGTGGGATCGTTGGCTTGGCTACGGCATTGCGCCTACAACAGCGCCTGCCTGGTTCGAGCGTGACGGTACTCGAGAAAGAGAGCGCTGTCGGTACGCACCAAAGCGGCCGCAACAGCGGTGTGCTGCATTGTGGCCTCTACTACAAGCCCGGTTCCCGGCGAGCGAAGCTGGCGGTCTCCGGCATCCTGCAGATGACGGAATTCTGCGCGACCCACGGCATCCGCCACGAAATTTGCGGCAAACTCGTGGTCGCGACGGAGGCGGACGAGGTTCCGCGCTTGCAGGCTCTCTACGAACGCGGGCAGCAGAATGGACTGCAAGGCCTCCGTTTGTTGGGTCCGGAAGCGTTGCGCGAGATTGAACCGCACGCTGCTGGCGTCGCTGCGATCGCCGTGCCGCAAGAGGGCATCGCGGACTATCCCGCCGTTTGCGAAATGATGGCCAAGTTGATTCGCGATGCGGGCGGGGCCGTGGTGACGGGCGCGAAGGTGAACGCGATTCGCAGAGACGGGACGGGTTGGCAGGTGGAAAATGCGTTCGGCACCGTTCCAGCCGACTTCGTTGTGACCTGCGCTGGCCTCCATTCAGATCGCGTGGCCGCTCTCACAGGGCGTCCGCGCGCGTCCAGAATTGTTCCGTTCCGCGGCGAGTATTTCCTGATCCGGCCGGAACGGCAGCACTTGGTGAAGCACCTCATTTATCCCGTGCCTGATCCGCGCCTGCCATTCTTGGGCGTTCACTTCACGCGCCGCATCACCGGAGGCATTGAGGCCGGACCCAATGCCGTTCTGGCACTATCGCGCGAAGGGTATCGAAAAGACATCATTAACGCCGCCGATACCGCGGATGCGTTGCTCTATCCGGGACTGTGGCGTTTCCTCAAGAAATACGGAAAAACCTGCTGGGATGAATCACGTCGCAGCTTCAGTCGGCGTCTGTTCTGCGAGTCCTTGCAAAAGCTGGTACCGGAGATTCGCGAAGAAGACTTGATGCCCGGCGGCGCCGGCGTGCGCGCGCAGGCGATGGCTCCCAACGGAACGCTGGTGGACGATTTCGATTTCGTGGAAGGGGCAGGGGAGTTACACGTGGTGAATGCTCCCAGCCCTGGTGCGACCTCATCGCTCGCCATTGGTCAGGAGCTTGCAGAGATGGTTGCCGCGCGTATTTGAGAACTACAATAGCGATATGCCGTCCCCAGCACAGAACTTCTTCGAAGTGACGTTGCTGGGTATGCTGACCTCGGGATTCCTGGCCGTGCTCGGCTCCGGCGAACTCGATTTGCCCACCATTGCGATCATGTGCGGAGCGTTGCTATTCCGCGCCATGATGATCGCTGGAATCTGGCGACCGCAGATCCCCGCCGCCATGGTCGCCGCGCTTGCGGCTGGGTACTTCCTTTTTTATGCGGCCGACTACGCGTGGTTCTCGCGATCCTTCATCGCGGCGACCGTCCACATGTTGTTCTTTGTCGCGGTGGTCAAGATCCTGACGGCGGAGACACCACGGGACTTCCTCTACTTGAAGCTGATCGCGGGTCTGGAATTACTCGCTGCGGCGCTGCTCTCCTCGCAGTTGAGCTTTTTCTTTTTCCTGGCAGCGTTCGTGTTGTGCGCCATCGGAGTCTTCGCCAGCGGTGAAGTGGTTCGATCCATGCGGCAGGACGTGCGTGTCTCGCGATTCCCGGCGCGTGCGATGCCCATGCGGCTCGGTGCGATGGCGACGAGTCTCTTCTGCGGAATTCTTGTCATCACCGCCGCGCTCTTCTTTGTCTTGCCGCGAACCGCCCGCGCCGCATTCCAGCGCTTCGTGCCGCAACGCTATCACTTACCGGGCTTCGGCTCTGAAGTGACGCTCGGCGAAATCGGCGAGCTAAAACAAAACACGACACCCGTGATGCACGTTCGTTCTTACGACGATGTGTCGTTGGTCGGACTCCGCTGGCGAGGCTCGGCGCTGTCGCATTTTGATGGCAAGCGCTGGTTCAATCCGCCGGTCGTAGAACAGCGACTGCCCGTGACCAAGGGCCAACTGGCGCTACCTCCGGTTCGCCAGACACGACCCGG
This sequence comes from Bryobacteraceae bacterium, assembly GCA_039926185.1. Classification (GTDB taxonomy): domain Bacteria; phylum Acidobacteriota; class Terriglobia; order Bryobacterales; family Bryobacteraceae; genus Palsa-187. Next base: position 69,127 of record JBDSXJ010000012.1, read on the forward strand.
TCGCAATTTGCGCTACGCGGTGGAGTTGAGCAGTATCGCCTCCGATACGCTCTATTTCGCGGGCACGCCGCAGACCATCAGCATCCAGGCGCTGAACCTGTTTCGATCTCCATCGGGCGCGATTCGAGCACCTCGCTTCGGCATGGCCGGCTTGAGCTACGGTGCGGATAGCCGCGTCGAAAACGAGTGGGCCGCTGTCTTGGAACCCGTCGCGCCGCTGGGCACGGAAGAACAGCTCACGCTTCTGGAGTTGCCGCAGATCGATAGCCGCATCGTGGACTTAGGTCAGGAGTGGCTTCGCGGTGAGCGCGATCCGGAGAAGATGGCTCGGGCCGTTGAGACGCATTTCCACAAGGACTTTACGTATTCCCTACAGTTGCTCGATACAGAGGTCGCCGATCCGCTCGCGCATTTCCTGTTCGTCCGCAAGCAAGGCCACTGTGAGTATTTCGCCAGCTCCATGGCGGTGATGTTACGCACGATGGGCATTCCCTCGCGCGTGGCCACGGGCTTTCTCGGCGGCGTCTACAATCCGCTCTCGGGATGGCAGGTGGTGCGGGCATCCGACGCGCACAGCTGGGTGGAGGCGTGGATTCCCGGCCGTGGTTGGATGACCTTCGATCCGACACCCGCCGACCCGTCCGCCGCCGAATCCAGCATGTGGAGTCAGGCATGGGGACGCGCATCGTTGGTGCTCGATGCCGCCGATCAATTCTGGCGCGACTGGGTGCTGACCTACGATTTCGATCACCAATTGGCGCTCGCGTCGCGCATGCAAAGCGCAGGGCGTGGATGGAGCAGTGCCAGCAAATGGTCGGCATTGGGTGGAGTTGCTGCGGATCTTGAACGCTCGTGGGATCGCGATCGGTCGATTTGGTTTGGCGGGTTCGCGGCGATGGGCGTTGGCATCTTCGCGTCGCTGAATGCGTCGTCATGGAGGCAATGGTGGAAGCGTCGGCGTCGATTGCGAAGGGCGCAGCGTGGGGAAGCTGAAGCGTCCGATGCGACGCTTCTCTATGAGCGAATGCTGTCGCTGTTGAAACGTCGCGGCTTTGAGAAGCCATCATGGCTCACGCCGCAGGAATTCGTTGGCGTTCTGCCTTCTTCCGAACTCGCCTTGCTGGTGGAAGACCTGACCGCCGCTTACAATCAAGTACGCTTCGGCGGACATCGCGATGCAGCGCCGCGCATGGCCAGGCTGCTCCAGCGCATTGAAACGTTGGTCGCCTGATCCGGTGACGAAACCCAAACACATTTGGATTCTGCTCGCGCTCATCGCCCTGGGTGTCGCCCGTATCGCCGCGACCTACGGGACGCTGAACAGCACCTCCGACGAGCCCGCGCATGTCGACGCGGGTATGGAGGTGCTGCAGTTCGGGTCCTACAGCTATGAATTGCAGCATCCGCCGATGGCGCGGATCGCTGTGGCGCTGGGCCCCTATCTCGCGGGACTGCGAGAGAAGACGCATCGCGACATGCGGACCGAAAGCTTCATGACGGTGTTCCAGGACGGCAACGAGATTCTCTACACGGACGGCCAGTATTGGCACAATCTGACGCTCGCTCGCATCGGCGTGTTGCCCTTCTTTGTGTTGCTGTGCGTCTTCACCTACGCGTGGGCCTCCCGATGGTTCTCGCCGATCGCCGGATTGTCCGCCGTGGGACTACTGATTTCGATTCCGCCGATCTTGGGCCACACGGGACTCGCGACGCTCGATCTCGCCTGTGCGGCGACGGTAGTTACGGCGCTCTATGCGCTCATCCGGTGGCTGGAGGAGCCAGGATCGCGGCGAGCAGCGTTATTCGGAGCCGCGGTTGCTCTGGCGCTTTCGGTGAAATTCTCCAGCGTACTGTTTCTCGGGGCGTGCTGCGTGGTCGCTCTGTTCTGGCGCAGACCCAAATTGAAGGAACTCGCCATCGCCGCAGGTGTCCTCTTTATCTTGCTGTGGGCCGGATACGGATTTAGCGTGGGCTCGCTCGGCCCACAATGGGGTGCGCATCCGAAAATCGAAGGCATGTTGACCGAGCATCCCGCGTTGCGACCCTTGTGGGACGCGGCGATGGCGACCCCCGTCCCGTTCCCCAAGTTGCTGCTGGGAATGCGAGACGTGATGCGCCACAACGATCTAGGCCACGGCTCGTATTTGCTCGGCGAATATCGAACTACGGGTTGGTGGTATTTCTTCCCCGTAGTGCTCGCCGTGAAGACTCCGATCGGATTGCTGCTGCTTGCCGCTGTTGCACTGTGGGGACTGCGCACCTGGCAACAGCGGATGACAGCCCTGTTTCCGTTGGCGATTCTACTTGTGTGCCTGCCATCGGGGATCGATTTGGGTGTGCGTCATATCCTGTCCATGTATCCGTTGTTGGCGATTTTGGCTGGCAGCGTCTTTCCGCTTGCTTACGTGCGCGGCTCGGTGCACAGGGCTGCCGTGGTAGCCCTGGGATTGTTTGTCGTCGGAGATTCCGTCCTCGCGCACCCCGACTACATCGCGTACTTCAATCAATTTGCCGGAGCGAAACCGGAGCGGATTCTCGCCGAGTCCGATCTTGACTGGGGGCAAGACCTCGACCGCCTCGCTCGTCGTCTGCAACAGGTGAAGGCTCCGGAAGTCCACATTAAATACTTTGGCTCAGCGCTTCTCGAAAAGGCCGGATTGCCCACCTACTGGGACCTGAACGCCCGCACTCCCGACAAGGGATGGGTCGCGATCAGTGCGCATTATCTGTACTTGGAACACGCCAAAGACGGCTCCTTCGACTGGTTGAAACGCTACACACCACGCGAGCGTATTGGGAAGTCGATAGACTTATTCTTTATCGAATGACGCGTGAACAAAATGGCTGGTGCCTCTACGATGTCGCGAATTCCGTCTTTGCCACTTCCGCCATCACTCTTTTCCTACCGCGCTACGTAACGGCGTTAGCCACGGCAGGGGCGGACGCCGACGGGTTCTTGTACCCACTCGGAATCCCCGTGCTCGCGGGCAGCTTCTGGGTTTACCTCGTGGGCCTGTCAGTGTTCCTGCAGGTTTTGGTCTTGCCTGTCATCGGTGCCATCGCAGATTTCAGCCGCAAGAAAAAAGAATGTCTCGCTGCGACCGCCTTCATCGGCGCTGCTGCCGCGTCTTCGATGTTCTTCCTGCAAGGCTCCAGCTACCTGCTCGCCGCCGCTCTGTTCATCGTCGCCAATGTGTGCTTCGGTGCATCCATCGTCGTGTACAATTCGTTCCTACCGGAAGTAGCCTCGCCAGAGGAGCGAGACGCGCTCTCCTCGCGCGGATGGGCGCTCGGTTACGCGGGCGGCTGCGTGATGCTGCTGGTTCACTTGGGACTCGTATCGCAGGCCGAATCACTGGGTATCTCCACCACCATGGCCGTGCGTATCGCGCTCTGTTCCACCGGCGTCTGGTGGATCTTGTGGACGATCCCGGTGCTCGCGCGCTTGCAGAATCGTGGCGAGGCGAAGCCTTTACCCCCGAGCAAATCGACCATCGGCGTCGCATTCGGACAACTGGCCCACACGTTGCACGATGTCCGCCGCTACCCCAACACCATGAAGTTCCTCGTCGGCTACCTGCTCTACAACGACGCCATCCAAACCGTCCTCGTCGTGTCCGCCCTTTTCGGAGCAAAAGAACTCGGCCTGTCCGACACGCAATTGACCATCACCATTCTGATCTCGCAGTTCGTTGGCGTCGGCGGAGCGCTCTTCTTCAACAAACTCGCGCAACGTATCACTCCGAAGAAAGCCGTGATGGTGAGCCTCGTGGTGTGGATCGCCCTACTGTTCTACGCCTACGGCTTCGTCCACAACGCCACCGAATTCTACGTCATGGGAGCATTCGCAGGACTCGTCATGGGCGGCAGCCAAGCGCTCAGCCGATCGATCTTCGCGCAGTTGGTGCCGCAGGGCAAGGAAGCCGAATACTTCAGCATCTACGAAGTGGGCGACAAGGGCACCAGTTGGCTCGGACCTCCGACCTTCGGCCTCGCCTACCAGTTCACGCGCAGTTATCGCATCGCGATTCTGTCGCTGCTTATCTTCTTTCTTGCTGGACTTGGGGTATTGACGCAGGCGGATGTGGAACAAGGCGAGAAGGACGTGCTGAAAAACGCCTGACGCGTGCCGAGCGCCCTTCGCGGAATACGTAAACGGCGATGAAGCACGCCAAGCATCCCAAGGCCACGGAGATCCGTAGGTAGTGTTTCCATCGCGGTGTCGGTTCCACTTCCTCGCGGATCGCCACCACCGTCGCAGGCAATGCGGCACGCATCCGCGGTGCGTCCGATGCCACAGGCATGGTGATCACTGCTCGGTTGACGGGGCGGACCAGTCCGTCTGAATATTCCAAGCGCCGCAAGAGCGTGACGACGCGAACCGGCTCTTCCAACCGCGAGACGTCGCCGATGAAACGGCGCGGAATGGAAAACTCCTCTTGGCTCGCCGTATTGACCACGATCGCTTCGTCACTGCCCACGCGGTGCAGCGTCCATTCGTTGTGCGTGGTCCCGACGATCGCGGGCGAAAAGCTGAAGCGCCGCCGAGCCAGTTCCGGAGCCCAGCCTGGAACCAGATGGAGTGGCGACGACATGCCCATATTGTATTACCGATGGACGGCCTCGATGCACTCGGCAAATCCGTTCGCCAACGCCGGCACGCCTTCGATCGCGCGAGGCAGTTCCGGCGGCGTAGTCGGTTGCTGGCATATGGCGCGCACCTGTTCTCCGGCCCGCTGCCAGAAAGGCAGGTCGTGATGCAACGCCGCGAGATGGAATGCCAGCAGCGCCACCGTGACGATCACTGTTGTACGGCGTTCCATATTTGCCGTCGCGAAGGCCAGCAGCAAACAAAACCAGATGGAGGGCAGATACAGCAGCCGTCCCCCCGAAAGATCCGCCGCGCCGCCCAGTAAGTGCAACGGAGGCAGAATGGAAATTGCCAGTCCGATCAGAGCAAGCCGCAGCGCGGCAGTCGGTCGGCACTTCCACGCCAGCCACAAGAGCGTACCGATGTAAACGCAAGCGAGCAGCCCCACCAGCATCGAAGGCTCGCGGCTCCAGTTCAGCGGGAAGTAGAGCGAGGTCCACACGCGCACGAACACAGCTTTCGCGGTCGTCGCGAATTTCAAAGAGAAAAACGCCGACCCACCGGATTCCGCCGTGTAGCCACCGATCCCGCCCAGCAGCAGCCATCGATATAGGAACGCCGCCGCCGTGATCGCCCAAAAGGGCAGGGAACTGCGCAGCAACTTCCTCTCATGCCACGCCAGCAGCGTCACTAGCGCGGGCAGGACAAACGCCGCCTCCTTGCTCCACAGCGCGGCCAAGGCGCAGACCAACGCCGCAGCAGTCGATCGCCCGAACAGCAACAACGTCGCGAGCGTGAACAGCGCCGCCAGTAAATCGAAGCGCCCAGCGATCCACACTGCGGCTTCCAGATGCGTGCCGTGCAGCGCGAATAATGCTCCCGCGAGCAGCGCCACCGATCGGGACGCCCCCAATCGAGCCCCCAGCATCGCCACCAGCACCGCGTTCGCCGCGTGCAGCAGCAGTGCGGACAAATGCCACCAGCGCGGATCGTCGCTCACGAGCGCGTTTAGATCGAACGAAAGATACCCGAGCGGGCGGAAGAAGCCGTCACCTCCCGCGGTCGTAAATAGCGGGCCGAGGGTGGACATCGAAAAGTCCCGAGCCTGTTTAATCAGAATGAAGTCGTCCGAGAGAAAGCCTACGTTCAGAGCGGGCCACAGCGTTAGGATCGTAAAAGGTGCCAGGAGGAGGAGCCAGCGCCTATCCGCTCCCTTATGGTCGCGGCTCAGTGCGGGGGTTTTCTCGGCTAGGAGGAGTGTCAGCAGCAAGCCGAAGACGCCCTCGGGGTTCAAGGGAACATTAACGGGGACCCCGGCTATCGAAAACGGCCCCCAAACCCACCGCGCCGCAACCACCACCCCCAGCGCGAGGGCAACACTCCATACGACTATTCTCAGGCGATCCAAGCCTCTTATTGTCGCCTACTGGGATTCGTCAGTAGAACTAAGGGGTTCTGAGTACTGCTTTCTGCCCCCAAACGACCGATACTTACGAGAGAAAGAGGCCTAGATGTCCAGCCACGCGCAGGCTCGCTTGCGGATTATGAAGACGATTGACGGTTCCGCCGCCGCTTCCGCCTCGCAGGGGCTAACCGTCATTCTGGACGCCAGTGGCACCTCTTCCTCGCGTTTACCTGCGCGTTTTCTGGGACATATAAACGATGACGGCCTTAAGGTGGAGGTCACCGCAGCCCTGGGACCGGGAACCGCCGTCAGCCTGGTCGGGGAAATTGAAACTCCAGAGGGCAAAGTGCCTCTGCTCGGCCAGTTCCGCGTATTCTCCTGCGTCCTCTCCGGCATCGGCAAGTATCAAGCCGGCCTGATGCCGCAATTGGCCAAGCCCGAACCGGAGGCCCGTCCGCAAGCGCAGCCCGTTGGGGTCGATTTTTACGAAGTCCTGCAAGTGAGCCGCAATGCCGACGTCGATACCATCCATCGCGTGTTTCATCTTCTCGCCCAGCGCTTTCATCCCGACAATAGCGTCACTGGCGACGAAGGTAAGTTTCGGCAGGCCGTCGAAGCCCACCGCGTCCTGGCCAATCCCGAACTCCGCGCCGCACACGACATCCAACTCCTCGAGGAAAATCACGTCCGCGTGCGGATCTTCGATTCTCTGGAGAGCACACAAGGTGTACTTGCGGAGATCCGCAAGCGCCAAGGTGTCCTGAAACTGCTCTACACACGCCGGATGATGAATCCCCACGAGCCTTGCCTCAAGGGCAGGGACTTCGTCGAAATGCTCGGCTGCCCGGCGGAACATCTAGAGTTCGCCCTGTGGTTCCTCAAAGAGAACAAACTGCTGCAGCGCGCCGACAACAACGCCTACGAAATCACCATCCGCGGCGTCGAAGCGTTTGAGGAACAGGAGCAGAGCTTCGTGAAGAAGACCCCGCTCCCTTTGCCCGCTCCGGCTATTTAAGGCCCGACGGCGAGCTTCGTTACGTTCGACGGTTCGGTGCCCACGGTAAGCGTCAGGTTGTAGTCTCCCGCCGGAATATTCGGAATTTGGAAGTTCGCCTGCACCAGACCTGCATACGTCGGCGTATGTCCCAGGAACAGCGGCGCGATATCCACCGAAGTAGTTCCGTTACTCAACGTGATCTTGTTGGGGAGGGCCGTCTGCGCGAGCGGTGAGACTGGCGCGGCCTGACCAGCGACCAGCGCTGGACTCACGACGCCGATGCCTGTCAGGTAGAGCACCACATAGGACCCTGTCGCCGCCGGCGTTCCGACTCCATTCACGCTGCCATTTTGATTTACCGCGACCGCCCGCCCCGCGCCATACTGAATCACGTCGGGAGCCGCCGCCACGATCTGTACGATCTGCTCACTGGTCGCCACGCCATTGCGGATCACACGAACGCTGGCCGTGCCCACGGGTACGTTATACGGCATCTGCGCATTGATCTGCCCCGGCGACACGTAGAAAAGCGGGATGTCCGCGCCGTTGACCTGCACCTGCGTGCTGCCCAGCCTATTTTTCAAAGGCGGCGTCGGATCATTGACAACTCCATCCGCCATCAGCTTGCCGTAGATAGAGAAGATCGCTCCGGGCGCGACCTTCGCTTTCCCGGCCAGCGTGACAACTCCGCCACCGTCGATCGAACTGGTGGGCGCTGCTCCCGCGACAAGTCGGTAGACGAGCGCTGGCGCACTGAATGCCAGCAAGTCGCCGTTCGCAGCGACGTGCGGTCCCCAGAACGGTCCAAACGCCGTGCTGGTCGCGAGCGAATTGTCCGTAGGAATGGGGGCTGTATCCGAGTAGGGAAATCCGCTGCCCGCCACCGTTCCGATCACTCCAGCGGCGGTGACCACGCGAATGCGATTGTGGTCCACGAAGTACAGAGTGCCTTGTGCGTCCACCGACAAATACGAAGGCGACTCCGTAAGCGACCCGGTCGCCGTGTTGTTGCCGTCGCCCGCGAAGCCGACCTTGCCAGGCGTACCCACAACGACCGTCACTTGCCCGGCTGCCGTTCTCCTGCTGATGCGATCCGTAAATGCGATGAGAAACGAATTGTTTCGCTTGTCGATCGCGAACGATCGAAAGAAGGCGAAATTCCCATTGATCGCCGGCGCGACATCGGTGTTGAAGAAAAGGCGAGTCCAAGTATTGTTCCCCTGCCAGCGGTACACCCCGGTGCTGTTTCCAAGATGAAGGGTCCCGTTGGAATCGAGCGCAAGTTTCGCGTCGAACAGCGACGGACCAGTATTGCTGGCTGTGTAGAACGTCGTGATCACGCCGTTGGTTCGAACCTGACGGATATTGCCAGCCACAGAGTCGACGATCAACAGTCCGTCATCGGTGTACAGAATGTCGGCAATGTTTCGGAAGGTCGCAAATCTCGACGAGTCGCCGTCGCCACTTGAGCCGATTCCTCCGGTTCCTGCATACTGCCGCATGATGCCGTTGGTGTCGATCTTCTGCACCCTGTATTGGTAGTTGAGGTAGAGGTTCCCATTGGAATCGCTCGCCAGAATGCGGGCGCCTGTCGAGAGCGGAGCCGATAGCGCGGGCCCGTCATCGCCAACCAAAGGTCCCGGCGTCGCAGACGGCTCCGAAACAAATTTCCCATTCCCCGCGATGCGCGTAGCACGCAGGAAGATCGGTGGATCGCGCTGGGGAACCACCTGGAGCTTGATCGCGAATTGCGCGGTGGGCGTGCCGCCGCTGACCAGAGCGAAGCTCGCTTCATAAGTTCCCGCTGTGAGGCCTGCCGCCGACACGAATGGCACCGGTGTCGCCTGCAGCCAAGCGGCGGACGGTGCCGTAACCGTGAAGCGGTCCGCCGCAAAGGTGCCGCCTTCCAAGGTCTTCACCTCGATGGTAGGCACGTAAGCGGTACCGCTCTCCAGCGTGACTTCCAGCGGTGGAGCAGTGGGGAAGATCGGGAAGTATTGGCGCGGTGTGATCGCCGTGAACGTCTGCGCCCCGTTGCTCGATCGCTCACTGCCGTTGCGATACACGATATTTGAATCGATCGGGTCAAACCCGTAGTCGTCTGTCCCGGCAGTACCGAAGCTGGACCACGTTAAGCCCAGGTCTCGGCTGATGCTGTTTCCGCTACCGGCACCTCTTACGATGATGATGCTGCGATCGGGTGAGACATAAAAAACCGGGAATCCGTTGGAGGGTGCCGCACCGGCGTTCAGCGTAGCCAGGCCGTCGGTGGACCGGAAGAACTGGTCGCGCTGGAGTCCGCTCACAGTGGTGAAACAGTAGACGTAGTAGACGTCAGCGTTCCGCAAATCGTTAATGATCGTACAACTGATCACGCTCGAGGCGGGCACCGTTGCCCGCGGAGCCCACGTGCGCCCTTCGTCGGTCGACACATACATCGTGCGGTCGCTGGTTTTGACGCAGGCCAGCCGTCGCGGATCGGACGGGCTCGTCTCAATGCCGCCCGAGCAGGGGATCTCGACGCCTCCATCGAATGTCAAACCTCCATCGGTGCTGCGCCGCAATTGCGTCCCGACTTGCACGTAGACCAATTGCGATGGGGGCGCGGCCACAAAGACCTGCTGCGGTGCAAGATTCGCCGTCCAGCCCGCACTGGGATTCTTCCACGTCTCGCCGCCATCGGTGGTGGTCCACAGATAGCCGCCCGCGCTATTGGTGAGTACAAATAGTCGTCCGCCTAGCGTCGGGTGCGTGCGGAGCGCGGTGATGGGAGTTCCGAGCGACGTATTAAATGGAATGCCTCTCCACGTCTTGCCCTGGTCCTGGCTGCGGTACAACGCCTGAAAGCCGGTGGTCGAAGATGTGCTGGTCCGAGCCCACAACGTATCGCGATTCACCGGGTCCACTGCGAGTTGGAACAGCGAACTCCCGAAATTGAACTGCGCGTGGGCGATGGCGGAGACAAAAAGGGCGAGTGTAGCAATCCTCCGATTGAGCATTCCACTATTTTAGTACCCGTTCAGCACACCGCCCGGGAAGATGCTAAAACTGAAAGTCATGCGTACCCTCCTGCTCATCGCCTTCTCCCTCACCCTGTCCGCGCAAACATCAGTTGTTACCGCTTTTCACACAGCCGTGAAATCCGGAAATGCGACTGGGGCCGCCCAACTCCTCGCCGTCGATGCCTACTTCATGGAATCCGGCGGCATCGAGACCCGCGCCGAGTACGTTACCAACCACCTCCCGGAAGACATCAAGTTCGAAAAGGAAGTCACCAGCGCCTGGAAATCCTACAAAGTCACCGTACAGGGAGACGTTGCTTGGGCCACCTCGACCGAGGACATCACCGGGACATTCGAGGGCAAGCCCGTCAATCTAGCCGTCGTGGAACTGATGGTCTTAAGCCGCCAGAACGGCACCTGGAAAATCCGCAGCATCTCCTGGTCCTCCCGCCGCCGCTAACTTCTTTTGTAGGGCAGGCACTCTGCCTGCGGCGGCCTCCCAGGCCGCCTGCACGTAGCTCTAATGCCCCTCAAACCACCCGAATACCCGCCGCTTGTATTCCGACTCGTCAACCGCGTAAGCGCTGCCGTGCCCCAGCCTCGCCACCAGCCATAACTCCGCAGTCTTGTTCGCCGCCGCCAGCCGCCGCGAATGCTCCGGAGGTGTGAGCTCATCTTCCATTCCGTGGATCAGCAAGACCGGCGTGCGCGTCCGGCGAATCGCCTCCAGCGGCGAAGCCGTGTCGAAGTTTAACCCGTACGCCAGCCGCGCGTAGAGCTTGCCATTCGTCACCGCCAGCCAAGCCAACGCCCGCGGCAACGGGAGCATCCGCATCAGCCGTTGCACTGCCGCCTCTTGCAGGTCGGCGTAAGCGCTCTCCGCTACGATGGCGTCGAAGCCCCCCGCCGCCAGGATCAGCATCGACGCTCCCAGCGATTCGCCCAACCCATAAAGCTTCGTGCATCCACGCTCACGGAGCCAAGCCGCCCATCCCAGGATGTCCTCGCGCTCGCGAATGCCATAGGTGACGACGTCCCCACCACTCTCCCCATGCGCCCGGCTATCGGGAGCCAGCGTCGCGTAGCCACGCTGTTGGAACATCAGCGCGAACCCCGCGAAGTTCGCACGCGAATCGCCGATGCCATGGAGAATCAGAACGCACTTCTCGATCCGCTCCGTGGGAAACCAGGACGCGCGCAGCACAACGCCGTCTGCCGAGCGAATCTCAGCGTCGGTTCCCCAATGCGGTCCGGTCCGTCGCTGCACGTGAAGGGTATTCTGCGTGAAGATCGACCCAGCCAATCCGAGTGCCACAGTCAGGAGGATAACCAGGACCACGAGCCTGCGAACGATCGCCATGCCTCAAGCTACGCAGATTTCCGCTACGCGGTTCCGCTGGCACGCCAAGCGGCCCGCTTATCGCGGCTCAGCATGTCCGACAAGGTCACGAATTCGTAGCCCTCCGCCTTTAGCCTGGGGACGATCGCCTCAACCGCTTCAATGGTGGACCGGATGTCCGGCGAAGGAGCTGTCCCGCGCCCGTCATGCAGGCAGAAAATCGCCCCATTTCGCGCATGGCTGAGCATCAACCGGGCGACCCGCGTGCCGGACCATTTCCAATCGCGGCCAATCAGCGTCCACATCACGCCGGTCAGACCCAGCCGGCGCTGTGCTCTTCGCAACCCAAACCAGCGGACCCCGAACGGCGGACGGAACCAGCGCGGTCGGCAACCTGTGACGGTGCGGATCGACTGCTGTGCCATCGCCAGTTCGCGATAAATGTGCTCGGACGAACGGAAGTGCAGGTAGCTGTGGGATTCGGTGTGATTGCCCAGTTCGTGCCCGGCATTCACCACGTCGCGGGCGATTTCCGGGAACCGCCGCACGTTGCGGCCACACATGAAGAAAGTAGCTTTAACATTATGCTCCGCAAGAACTTCCAGGAGCGCTGGTGTCGACAGCGTCGGGCCGTCGTCAAACGTCAAAGCGATTTGGCGCTTATCGGGATCACCACGGTAAATGTTCGGTGCCAGGATGCCAGCCGAGCGCGCTCGCACGGCGTAGGTCATCAATCCTGCGGCCGAGGCGGCCCCTGCCGTCGCCAAACCGGTGATGGTAGCTGAATCGATTAGCATGCTCAGACAGACCAGAAATTCCCTGGGTGTGCCTATCATGCCACACCAAACGGGAAGTCCAACCCCCATTTAGTACTACTCTAGTACTACCACACATCCACTATCGGCCAGTGAAGGTGAAGTTCGATAGGCCGACCTCGTCGCCGCCCGTAACTTGGATGCCGAATTTGCCCTTGGTAAAGTCGCGACCCGGCTCGGTCCAGCTGTCCAGTTCCACCCATTTGTCGTCGTCGCCCTGGATCTTGGTCGTCAGCTTCGCGGCGCTTACGTCCAACTGGATGTTCCAAACCCGCATACTCTTATCCTGCTTGTGCGCCACCCGCTTGCGATCCGCGCTCTTGCCGTTGACGATCACCTTGGACCACAGATTCTCTTCGTCCATCTCAAACAGGATGTAGTTCTTCGCATCCGTGTAATTCAGGAACCAGCGGACGCGCCCGCCGCGCAGCACACTGCCGCCTTTCAGCATGTAAATCGAAAACGTAAAGATCCCGCTCGGTGGCAACCCGTAGGTCAGATTGGCGGCTCCCTTGTGGTGATACACACCGTCGGCAAGCTGCCACGCTCCTGGAACATCAAAGTTAGAGATATCGCCCGATCGCACCTTGGGCGGCGCGGCTTTGACCGGAGCCGGTTCCGGCTTGGGAGGGGGCGGTGCAGCGACCGGCGGCGGAGGCGGAGGAATCGCAGCCAGCGTCGATTCCGCCACTCCGATCACCACAGTTTCTCCGGCTCGGAACGTGCGCGTGAAACGCTTCGGTTCAAATTGATCGCGCCGCAACTCGATGCTGTGTTCGCCCGGAGCGATGTTGGCGTTACGGAAGGAGCCATCACCGCCGACCGTGCCCAACAGGCGGTCGCTCAGCAGGATCTGCGTGCCCGCAGCTGCGCCGCTCACGGAGATCGAAGCGAACTGCGGTAGTGCCTTCATCGCAAACGCCAGCTTGATTTCCGAACCTTGCTCGACCTTAACTTTTTGTACGGGCACCGGCTCAAACCCCGGCTTCTCCACACGAACCGTTACATCCCCGAACGTCTGAATGCGAGCCTGTCCCTTCACCGTGCGCCGTTTCTGCTCCTTGTTGTCGATGAAAATGCGAACGTCGTCCTGCCCCGTGGTGATCAGCAGCGTTCCGATCTTCTGGTCGGTCTTCAAGTACGCGGTCAGCGTCGGCGTGCCATCAAACGTCCCGGTCAGCGTGCGCTGCGTTGTTCCCTCGCCCAGCACGAATTCCGAGGCCCCCGTATGCAGCGCTGTCAATTCGATGCCTTCGGTGGTGGCATCGGCTTCGGCTTGCCCGTTTAACACCAGCTTCAATGGACCGGAACTAGTCACCAAGCGGCCCTTGGTTCCCACGTTCGACACCAGCACTGCCAGCAGGTCTTTGGTCTTCAACATGCCAGCGACCGCAGGCAGTGCAGCCGGGGCCGTGGCGAAGGAAAAGCTAGCCTCGCTGGTCCCGCCCGCCACGCGCACCGTGTGCGTGCCGGGTTCCACGTGTTCCAGCGTGAGCTGCCCGTCCTGCAGATCGACGCCCGGTTGGTCGTCCAGGAACACCTGTCCCTTTTGCAGATCGGCAAAGATACGAACGTTCGGATTCTGGGGCGTCAGCGTCAGCTTCAGCGTCGCCGCTTGGCTGGGCGCAATCGTCAGCTGCGCGTTCGCCGATTCGTGACCATCCAGCGTCGCCGCCACTTGGTAGGTTCCGGGCGCGAGCTTCGCCACACAGTCCGACGTGCAGGTCTGCTGCCCGTTGATCGCGATCGCAGCTCCCGGCGGTACCGTGGTGATGTTGGCATCCATCGGCGTCGTCGCCGCCAACTTCTGGTTGCGATCCTGAATGACACTCACCGCAATCGCGATGCCCGCCAACGCCAACAAGCCAACGAACGCCCACACCAGTCCCTTGCGACGACGAGGTTTGTCGGGAGCGGGAATCGGGGGCGCGGCAGCGATCACCTCGGGCTCCGGAGGCGGGGCTGCCAGTGGCGCAGGCTGCGTTTGCTTAATCTTCGAGCCACGCGCGAGCATGTGCTGCTTCACATCGTGCGCGACCAGCTGCACTTCGAAGTCGTCTGAATGCTGCTTTGTAATTTCCTCGAGCCGCGCGAAAAGTGGCTGAAGTCCGGCCAGCGAGTGGATCTGATCGATCTGCTGATCCAGGCTCTTCAGCTCTTCGAGCGGGGTAAGGTTTCCAGGACCCACTTCGCTATCGTACACTAGCGCGGTGACCTTTGCGCTCGACGGAACCCCCCTAACCGAGCCAACCGGCGGTGTCGCGCGCTATACCTGGGAACTTGCGCGCAGCTTGGCCGACTTGTATCCAGGGGATGACTACTGGCTCCTTTCGGACCAGACCTTCGCTATGCCACTGGATCGTCCGTCAAACCTGCATGGCGGTGGCCGTCCGCAATCCGCCATCGACCGACGCTGGTGGCTGTGGGGCCTGCAACACGAAATGCAGCGCCGCCGCGTGCAGCTGTTCCACGGCACCGATTTCAGCGTGCCCTACGTCCCCCGAGGCCGCCCCAGCGTCATGACCGTTCACGACCTCAGCCCGTGGATGGACGCATCCTGGAATCACGCCACATCCCGCGTCCGCAGCCGCACACCCCTGCTGCTGCGCCTCGGCCTCGCGAAGATGGTCATCACTCCCAGCGAGGCTGTGCGCAAAGCCACTATCGAGCAGTTTCAACTCGCGCCGGAAACCGTGGTCAGCGTCCCGCACGCGGCGCGCGAACTCTTCCATCCAGTGGAGGCCGCCCCCACGCCCGTTCCCTACTTCCTGTTCGTGGGAACCTTGGAGGGGAGAAAGAATATTTCCGGTTTGATCGAAGCGTGGCGCGCGATCCGCGAGCAAGTCCCAGTCGAGTTGTGGCTCGTCGGGCGAATGCGCGAGGGTTTCTCGATTCCAGAACATGAAGGACTGCGCCATCTCAGCGGCATCGACGATGCCGCCCTGCCTGGACTCTATTCCGGAGCGACCGCCTTCGTCTACCCTTCCCACTACGAAGGCTTCGGTCTGCCGGTTCTGGAAGCCATGCAGTGCGGTTGCCCGGTGATCACTTCGAACGATCCAGCCATCACAGAAGTAGCAGGCGAAGCGGCCATCCATGTGGACGCCGCCGACGTCGCCGCCCTGTCCGCCGCGATGCGAACTCTATTGACCGACGCTTCCGCGCGCGACCGCTTGCGCGCATCCGGATTGCAACGCGCAGCCCAGTTCCATTGGCGCGAGACCGCTCGCCGCACCAGAGAGGTTTATGCCGCCGCACTCGCCTGAACGGCGCGCGTTGTTCCTTACCCCCGAACGTCCCGGCCTGGGCCAAGGTGGCGGCGCGCTTCGCTCGGAAAGCCTCCTCCAATATCTACAACGCGACTATCACGTCGACGTGGTAACGTTCACACTTCGTGAGCACTCCAAGACCCCGATGGCAAAGGTGCTGCGGAACGCGTCGCGCGTAGTCCGAGGCAAACCCCCGCTCTTCGATCGCTACTCGGGATACGAAGATCAAATCCGCGCCGCCATCCCCGCAGCACATTACGAACTCGGAGTGATCGAACATTTTTGGTGCGCGTCCTACGCCCCGCTACTGCGCCCACTGTGCGACCGCCTGGTGCTCGACCTCCACAACATCGAAAGCGAACTCGCCCGCACCCATGCCGCAGCGGTCACGGGTTCGGCAAGCTGGGCGTCGACTCGTTTCGCCTCCATGTATCGCGACCTGGAGCGTGAATGGTTGCCGAAGTTCGACACACTCCTCGTGACATCCGAAGCCGACCGCGCCCGTATCCAACATCCCGACATCCGAGTCTTCGCCAACGCAATCCCCGAAGTCCCTTTGCCGCAGGTGCCCGAGACGGATACGGTCGTGTTCAGTGGCAACCTCGAATACCACCCCAACGTCGAAGCCGTCCGCTGGTTCGCCCAGGAAATCTGGCCCCAGGTGCGTGCGCGCATTCCCGCCGCAGAGTGGTGCTTGATCGGCCGCAATCCCGAAGCGATCGCATCACTCATAACCTCCCCTGGAATCCGCGTCACAGGACCCGTAGAGGACGCAGTCGCCGCCCTAGCCACAGGGCGAGTCTGCGTAGTCCCCCTACTCTCCGGCAGCGGCACTCGTTTCAAAATCCTGGAAGCCTGGGCCGCTGGCCGAGCCGTAGTCTCCACCACCATCGGAGCCGAAGGCCTAGGTGCAATCGACGGCGAGCACCTGCTCATCGCCGACACCGCCCAGTCTTTCGCCGATGCCATCGCGCGTTTATGGCACGATCCCGAGCTCCGCACCCGCCTAGGCAAAGCCGGCCGCCAACGCTACGAGCAACACTTCACCTGGCGCACTTTAGAGCCGCGACCGTAAGGGAGTCGGTCAGACGCAGCCCCCCGTAAACTAGTGTTATGCACCTCCCCATCTACCAGGTAGACGCCTTCGCCAGCGCCCCCTTCCGAGGGAACCCCGCCGCCATCTGCCCCCTGGAAGCGGATCCGAGAGTCCGGGGCTTGTGACATAGCTGAGGTGAGATGCGAACAGCATTAAAGCGCGTCACCGTTCTGTTAGCAGAACTCATTTTGGAGGCAGCGGGGCTAGGTATGCTCTTTGGGGTTATCTTCGGGCTTCTAACAGAGTCAACAGCTACGCACGCGTCGCCATTAGGCGGGTTGGTTATTAGCGCGTTCTTGTTCGTATATGGCTACTATTTGACAAGAGGAATCTGCGGCATTTTCTGGCGCCCCCCCAAGCTGTACCCAGCAATTGCGTCAGTGCTGTTCCTATTCCACATGCACGCCGCATACGAGGATCTGAAACTAACGCCCGAAGGCAAGCAGACGGAGCTTCCATTCCTCGCGGGTGGCGCGTGCATCGTGTTTGCTTGTGCTCTCGGGGGTAACTGGCTTCTGCGAAAGTGGATACGCGAAAATCGCAGTGGATCTCAACTTCCGGTGACCCCTGCAACTCCTGCCTGAACTTGCCCGCTCTTTCAATAGTACAACCTGGCGGGGACGCTGACGGCGGAGAAGTATCCATCTGGTCGCTACGACGCAGTGGGACGTCCGACGGCTGTGTGCAACGGGACGTGCTCGGGGTCGGACAAGTACGCGGGTGGAATTCCGTCTGCCAAGTACGGCCTGCCGACTTCGATGACTATGGGCAACGGTATCACGGAGACGCGGGACTACAACAACCGCCTGCAAGTGGCGAGCATCGCAGCGGGGACACTGTGGAGCATCACCAACAGCTACGCTGCCGAAGGCCTAGGCGCAATCGACGGCGAGCACCTCCTCATTGCCGACACAGCCGCATCGTTCACCCACTCGGTCGTGCGTTTATGGAACGATCCCGAACTCCGCACTAGCCTAGGCAAAGCCGGTCGCCAACGCTACGAGCAACACTTTACCTGGCCCGCCGCCTGGAGCGCCTTAGAGCCGCGACCGTAAGGGAGTCGGTCAGACGCATCCCAGTAAACTAGTGTCATGCACCTCCCCATCTACCAGGTAGACGCATTCACCAGCACCCCCTTCCGAGGGAACCCCGCCGCCATCTGCCCCCTCGAATCCTGGCTCCCCGATGCCCTGATGCAATCCATCGCCGAGGAAAACAACCTAGCAGAAACAGCCTTCTACGTTCGCGAAGGTGAAGCCTATCGCATCCGCTGGTTCACCCCGACCGTCGAAGTCGAACTGTGCGGACACGCCACTCTAGCCGCCGCGTCCGTAGCGATGCAGCCCGGCCAGTCCCACATCGCATTCGTTTCCTTGAGCGGAAACTTGGCGGTGGACCGCGACGGTGATCGCTACACGCTAGACTTCCCCTGCATAGCTCCGAAGCCCGCGCCGTCACCTGCAGGTCTGACAGAAGCCCTAAACACGCACCCCAACCAAGTCCTGCAAGGCAACTTCTATATGTGCGTATTCGACCGCGAAGAGCAGGTCCAGGCACTCTCTCCGGATATGGCTAAGCTCTCGCAGGTAGATTGTTTCGGCATCATCGCGACCGCCCCCGGTGAGAACTGCGACTTTGTCTCCCGTGTGTTCGCCCCTCGCGCAGGTATCCCCGAAGACCCAGTCACGGGCGGTGCCCATTCCACGCTGATCCCCTACTGGTCGGCCAGGCTCGGCAAACAACAAATGTTCGCCCGCCAAATTTCGAAGCGCGGCGGCGAACTGTGGTGCGAAGACCGCGGCCCGCGCGTGGGCATCGGCGGAAACGTGGTGCGTTATCTGGAAGGTCGGATTCGTGTGCCGTAGCTCAAAGGATGGGGCTGATCGACCATTCCGGCCTGGGAAGCGAGATGATCTTGAACGAGATCCCACGTTCCTCACATAGCAGTTCGAGCTGATGGAGAACTCCACTCGCGATCAATAGTTTCTCGCCCTTCTCGTCAACCAGCGCCGGAGCATGCGGCACCCACGTCAGGTGAGATCCGCGTGGTAATTTCTTGATCCGCTTTTCCAATTCCTTGGCGGTACGAATAATGCTCTTGGCAGGAACGGGGCTAGGAACGACCAGCCCCAAGGAAAGGGATGGTGTCTCCGAACCGTCCAGCAGGTACTCGGCGGTCGCCGTTTGTGCGTCCAGCGCCTGCATGGCGACCAGAAGCCCGAGTGCGAGTTTTGCGTATGCTTGCCAACCCATCGTCGATTCCAGTGTACCGGACGCATTCATGACCACCGTATTTCGGTGTAGCCTACGCCGCGCTGAGCGTCGCGTTCTGAATGAGAACTCGCGGGCTGGGGTTTAATGGCGGAACGGGCAGTTTTTGCTCGCGCAACAATTCGACGTGTTCGGCCATTCCCCAACGCGCTTTATAAAGGCAGTCTTCGACGGAATGTCCGACTCCGGAAAATCCTTCAAGCTCCGGGGAGTAGAACGAGAAGAACCCCGGATCTTCCGTAGCTTCAATGGTCAATGAATAGGAGAGGTCGAGCATCTCAGCCGTTACTCACCTAGTGTATGCTGCTTTAGTGAGCACAGACCAGATCATATTGGCACTCGTTTCGGGGACGATTGGCGCTGTTATAGTCGATTGCGAATTCGCGCGTAATAGAGAAGAAGCGTCAAAGCTTCGAGGTCTAGCGTGCGAAGCTGGCGACCCTTCGAAAGTTTGCTGGTCATCGTGGTGGAGCGACAGCGAATGCTCTCCCAGAACACGAAGCTGTATTCATCGAGGCATTGAATGAAGCAATGATTGTTTTCTCTGATTCGCTGGCCGTGACGGGCGCACTTCAAGAGCTGAAGACAGCCCTGAATACTGAGCATTTCCCAGATAGACTGGTAACTCTATTCAAATCAATGTGTAGGGAGACCGGAATAAGTCCAAGCGCATTCAACGACACCTTTTTCTTGCAGCCCTTCACTCCTCGTAAGAGGACGTAACGTTCGACATTGACGCAGCTGCCTGACCTTCTATAGTCTAGTAACCCGAGGTAGCTTCACCCCAATGACAATCCGCTTCGCCGCCCTGCTTACGCTCATCCCGACAGCCTTCGCACAGACCACCCCCGTCCCCGCAGGCGATTGGCCGCGCTACACGCGCGACTTGGCGAATACGAAATTTTCGCCGCTCACGCAGATCAACACAACGAACGTCGCCAAGCTCGCACCCGCATGGACCTATCGCCTGCGCACCGACGCCGAGCGCGCGGGCCGGGGCGGAGGCTTTGCCGTCACACCTCTGGTCATTGGCGGCACCATGTACCTCACCGCAGGCAAACGCGTGATCGCACTCGATGCCGACACGGGCAAAGAAATCTGGGTCCACGAAGCCACGGGGCAGGGCAATCCATCCTCGCGCGGCGTCGCCTTCTGGCCCGGTGACGCGGCCAATCCCGCACGCATCGTCTATACGCAAGGCGCCCGCATGATCGGCTTGAACGCCACCACCGGCAAGATCGATCCAGGCTTCGGACAGGAAGGCATCGTCAACACCGTGGTTCCCTACAACTCCGCGCCCACCGTCTACAAGGACAAACTCCTGCTCGGAGCCAACGTCGGTGAACAGCCGGACAAAGGCCCCCCAGGCAACACGCGAGCTTACTCCGCGAAGACCGGAGAGAAGCTGTGGGAGTTCGTCTCCGTCGCCCAACGCGGCACCACCGGCGGCAATACGTGGCCCGATGGCGCAGCCGAAGGTCGCACTGGAGTTAACAACTGGGGCTTCTGGATGACCGTCGACGAAGCCCGCGGCATTCTCTACACCACCTTCGGCAGCCCCGCGAGCGACTACTACGGTGGCGACCGCAAGGGCGACAACTTGTTCGGCAACTCGGTCGTCGCGCTCGACGCGGAGACCGGCAAGATGCTGTGGTATTTCCAGACCGTACATCACGACATCTGGGACTACGATCTGCCCCCCGGCCCGACACTCCTGGACGTGAAGATCAACGGCCGCGATGTTCCGTTGCTCGCGCAGACCGGCAAGGTCGGATACATGTATATCTTGAATCGCGTGACCGGCGAGCCTATCTTTGGCATCGATGAGAAGCCTGTGCCGCAGAGCAAGGTGCCGGGCGAGTTCACCTCGCCCACACAGCCGATTCCACGCCTGCCACAACCACTGGCTCGTCACGATTTCGATCCGACGAAGGACATGGTCACGGCGGAAGACACCACACCGGAACACGCCGCCGCATGTCAGGAACTCGCACGGAAGAGCGGCCCGCTGGTCAACGAAGGCCCCTTCACGCCGTGGGTGTATCGCGCCCCCAACGCCCCGCCGACATCGAGCATCATTTTCCCCGGTGCCATCGGCGGCACCGATTGGGGCGGCATGTCCGCTGATCCTGACCTCGGCTACATCTTCGTCAACACGTCCGACTACGCCAGCATCGGCTGGATCGAAAAAATGGCCGCCACCGCGCGCGTGCCGTACGATCAGCGCAGCGTCTACGGCGCTCCCGTGCCATCGAAATTCTGGGATCGCAAGACCGACGCAAACGGGGCGCTCCTGGGCAATGCAAGCTGGCCCTGCCAGCGTCCGCCCTGGGGCAATCTACAAGCGATCAACGCTCGCACAGGTGAGGTCGCATGGAAGGTCGTTCTGGGTGTCACCGACGAATTGCCCGAAGGCAAGAAGAACACGGGCCGCGTGAATGGCGGGGGTTCGATCGCCACCGCAGGCGGCCTGATCTTCATCGGAGCGACCAACGACAAACGCTTCCGCGCCTTCGAATCCCGCACCGGCAAGATCCTTTGGGAAACGCGTATGGAATACGACGCGACGGCTACCCCGCTGACCTACCAAGGCAAAAGCGGCAAGCAATATGTCGCAGTAACGTCCGCCGGTGGCCTGGGCATCGTCGACCCCAATCCCAGCAACAACGAACAGATCTACGTGTACTCGCTGAAATAGGCGCTAGTGATCCCGGTCCGTAACCAGACCCGTGACACTCGTAAGCGCGCGCTGGAACGACGACGCCGGGAACTCGCCAATGATTTCCCGAGCCTTGTCCGTAAAGCTCCGCGCCCGCTCTTCGGCCCGCTCAATCGATTTGTAGCGCTTCAGTATTTGCAGGATCTTGGCGAACGGCACCTGATCGTAGTTGCCGTCGGCGAGAACCGTCTCGACGAGCTTGCGCTCTTCCGGCTCGGCGACTTCCAACGCATAAATCAGCGGCAGCGTTACCTTGCCCTCCCGCAGATCGTTGCCCACCGGTTTGCCGAGGATCTTCTCGCGCGAGGTGAAGTCCAGAATGTCGTCGATCAATTGAAACGCAATGCCCAGGTTCCACGCATACTCACCGAGCTTGGCTTCCTGCTCCGGCGTCGCGTTGCCACAGACTGCACCGAGCCGCGCACAAGCTGCAAACAAGCTCGCGGTCTTACGGTCGATTAACTCCATGTAGTCGGTTTCGGTGACGCCGATCTTGCCAATCCGGTCGAGCTGCAGCAACTCGCCCTCCACCATGCGCTGCGTCAGCTCAATCAAAATGTCGAGCAGAGCAAACTTGCGTTCGCGCAGAGCCACCTGGAACGCCTGCATGTAAAGCCAGTCGCCCGCCAGGACGGAAGTGTGATTGCCCCAGACCACATTGATGGAAGGGCGCCCGCGCCGCGTCTTCGCGAGATCGATGACGTCGTCATGGACCAGCGTCGCGGTATGAATCATCTCCACTACAGCGGCCATGCGTACCAGCGACGGTTCCGCGGGACCGAAGAGTTTTCCGCACAGCAGAACAAGGATAGGCCGCAGCCGCTTGCCCCCGCCGGTCTGCAAATACTGGCTGATGTAGGTGACCGCTTCGACCGAGGAAACAGATTCGAGTCCGATCTCTTTTTCGACTTGGTCGAGGTCCTTACGAACCAGATCGTAAATTTCAAGGGCCGTGAGTTTCTGGCCTAGATTGCCGAATGCCATGGGATTCTTGAGTGTAGCAAACGCGCCTCAACGCACCGAGGGGGCGGAGGAATGCTGACCGCTGGCATCACGGTCAGCGTGCCATCGCCTTGTGCGCGTAAGTGGGGCGGCCACGCTGGCCGCTGCGGACTCCCAGTCCGCATGTTCCGCAGGATTCTGCACCCCAGAGCGGCCTGGAGGCCGCAGCAGCCAGGGTGGCTGCCCCACTCCCGAGCGAGAACGAGGGAAACCCGCATGGCTACGATTGTCGCGTAGTCAGTTGCAAAAAGTTAGCCGTGGTCAGGCGCGTGATTTCAGCGACGTCAACTCCGCGAAGTTCGGCGAGCTTCGCGGCGGTGTGTGCAACGAACGCGGGTTCATTGCGCTTGCCGCGATGCGGAGCGGGCGCGAGGAACGGAGCATCGGTTTCGATTAGCATGCGGTCGTCGGGGCAGAGATACGCGGCTGCTTGAATGTCGACTGACTTGGGGAACGTCACGATGCCGGAAAAGCTCAAGTGAAAGCCGAGGTCGAGCGAGCGTTGCGCCTCGGCTGGTCCACCGGAGAAGCAGTGCATGATGCCGCCCAGACCAGTGGGCTTCCAGTGTTGTTCGATCAGCGCGAAGGTATCGTCCCAAGCCTCGCGCGTGTGGATGACGATCGGCACGCGAGCGTCCGCGGCGATGCGCATCTGGTCGATGAATGTAGCTTGCTGGATATCGCGCGGCGAGTGGTCGTAGTGGTAGTCGAGCCCGATCTCGCCCATTGCCAGAACCTTCGGATGCTTCAGTAGTTCGGCTAGACGCATCCCCACGCCGTCGTCGTACTTCGATGCGTCGTGCGGATGCACGCCCACGGTCGCGTAGATTCGCTCATAACGGTCGGCGATGCGGACGGCACCCTCGATATCGGGAGGTCCGTCGCCGGTGCCGATGCATATCATGCGTTCGACACCAGCGGCGAAGGCTCGTTCGATCACGGCTTCCTGATCGTCGACGAACTTCTCGTTGTCGAGATGGCAGTGCGAGTCGATCACTTGAGTCGGGCGCCCACGGGGACTTCTTCGATAAATGCTGCAAGAGCGGGGCTGCCGCCTTCGAGTGACGCGGCGACGATCATGCCTTGCGAGGTCAGGCCGCGCAGCTTGCGGGGCGCGAGGTTCGCGACGATCACTACCTTGCGATTGACCAGTTGCTCGGGTTGATAGGCGAGCGCGATACCGGCGACGATGGAGCGCGGTTCCGGTTCACCGATATCGATGGAGAGGTGCAGGAGCTTGTCGGCACCCTTCACTTTCTCGGCGGTCTTCACCAGGCCAACGCGTAGGTCAACCTTGATGAAGTCGTCAATCGCGATCTCCGGGGCGATGGGCGAAACGCCCTCGGCCATCGCAGGTGCCGCGGGGGCAACGAGCTCGGCTACGGCCGGAGCCTGTCCTAGGATTTCCTTCTGATGGGCGAGCTCAGCGGCTTCGCCTTCCTTCATTTGTTCGGTCATAAGTTTCACGTCGGCGCGTGGGAACACGCCGCCTGGGTTGTCGATTGCTTGGCCGGCTTGCAGCTTGCCCCATTGAAGGTCTACGGTGCGGAGGTCGTCGAGCTTGGTGGTAAAGCCGAGCTGCGTCCAGATCTTGGCGGCGGACTCCGGAATCACCGGTGATACAAGGGCCGTTACCAATCGCAGCGCTTCGGCTGCGGAGTAGAGCGTTTCGTGTAGCTTCGCCGTCTCGCCGGACTTGGCGAGTTTCCACGGTGCTCGCTCGACGATGAATTTGTCCAGCGTGCCGATGAAGCCCCAGATGGTTTCGAGCGCCTTGGAGAAGTTGAGCTGCTCGTAGGAGTCGAGCGCGCTATCGATGGCGATGGCGGCGGCTTCGACGATCTCAGGCGCGCCGGATGATGCAGGAATCTTGCTGTCGCAGTTCTGTTGAATCAGCGCAAGCGTGCGGCTCGCCAGGTTGCCCAGACCGTTTGCAAGGTCGGAGTTATAGCGCGAGATCAGCGCGTCATAACTGAAGCTGCCGTCGCCGCCGAAGGGAATCTCGCGCAGCAGGAAGTAGCGCAGTGCGTCCGCACCGATCACGTTCTTGATCGGAGTCGCGCGGACAATGTTGCCCTTTGACTTCGACATCTTGTCGTTCTCAAACAGTAGCCAGCCGTGAGCGAAGATCTTCTTCGGCAAGGGCAGGCCAGCCGCCCACAGGAACGCGGGCCAGAAGATGGCGTGGAAGCGGACGATCTCCTTGCCGATCAGGTGCAGGTCCGCGGGCCAGTCTTCCGCGCTCACCGCGCTGCGATAGGTGTTGAGCGCATCGAACCACACGTAGAACACGTGCGGCGCTTCATTGGGAACTGGGATGCCCCACTTGATCGTCGTGCGGCTGATCGAAATGTCCTTGAGTCCTTGTTTGACGAAGGCGATGACTTCGTTGCGCTTCGACTCGGGTTGAATGAAGTCCGGTTGATCGGCGTAGAGTTGGAGTAACCGGTCCTGGAACGCGGAGAGCTTGAAGTAGAAGTTCTCTTCGGTGACCGTCTCTGTGATGCGCCCGCAGTCGGGGCAGGGGTCGCCGGGCTTCGCGTCGGTGACGTAGAGCTCGCACGAGACGCAGTATTGGCCGGTATATTGGCTCTTATAGACGTTGCCGCTCTTGAGGCAGGCTTCGAAGAATTCCTGCACGACCTTGGCGTGACCGGGGTCAGTGGTGCGTTGAAAGCGGTCGATTGCAAGATCGAGATCTACCCACTGCTTGCGGAACTCGGCCGAGACGACGTCCGTGAACTCCTGCGGAGTTTTGTTGGCTGCGGCTGCGGCACGCTCGATCTTCTGGCCGTGTTCGTCAGTGCCGGTCACGAGTGTGACGTCGTAGCCCTGGATGCGCTTCAACCGCTTGATCGCGTCGGCAGCGATGGTCGTATAAGCGTGGCCGATATGCGGCGCGGCGTTGACGTAGTAAATTGGTGTGGTCAGAAAATATTTCATCGGAATTTCTAGTGTCTCAGATGGACCGGCCTCTTAGGCCAAAGTGCGTGGCCGCGGCTAGCATGTGACGGTCGTTGGTCCAAATTTCTTTCTCACCGGCATCGCTCGCGGTCTGTAGGTGAACGGCGTCGCCCGCGCGAAGGAAGAGAGTTACTGGAGCCGCCAGCAGGCGAGCGCCAGTCCGCTGCAGTGTGGCTTCGGTTACGGGCAGAAGTTTCCACATCCCAGTATCGACATGAGAAGCGAACGTCCTGGCCAGGAATCGTGCGTCTGTGGCAGACAAGCCCCCCTGCCGAACACATCGGTGAAGCACCGAGTGAAATTCCGCAAGAACCCACTGCGAAGTGGAAATAGGGAGCGACCTCTCGACAAGCAAGCGTACATCGGCTGAGTCGGCCTCGGTGATGTAGTACTTGGCTAGATACGCCGTATCGAAGTACACGCCTTAGTAACGATCCCGGTCTTCCGAAACCAGCTGTGTGCTGTCGGTACCCATTTGGGGCATTCGCGCCCAGATCTCGCGCATCTCGGCGAAGATCCGCTCTTTTTGCTCTGGTGTGATCCCAGCCTTTGCCGCCAAAGGGCGCAATTCTGCCACCGGCTCGCCGCGACGTTCGATGACGATGGTGCCACCCTCTTCGGCTTCGCGCACCAGCGCGGAAGTATTGATGTGAAGGTCGCGGACCGAGGTCTTCCTCATGTGCTACATTGTAGCACAACAGTGGTGTCACCCCAGCGGTCCGTGGCCTCTTGTTTTCCAAACAAAAAGAGCATTGTCTCCGCTAGATGCACAGAGGATAAGAGTATCCTCGTCCAACCAGCACGCGGGACCGCCGTTTGGAGGCCCAAAAGACCTCTGACAAAGCTGGCGAAACACTGCCACGCTGCCAATCGACATTGTGGAATTCATCAACACTTGGAACTTCGCGCTTCGTAACTGACCATCGGTGTAAAAGAGATACGCTGAAGTCCCTGACATCTCGTCTGGCCCCCGGCTGGTTTCTCCCGCCTGAGAAGCAGGTGACCTTGCAGTTCTTCGCCCAGTAAACGACGTCGTTACGCGGTGCCTTAATCTGAAACCGATCCAGAAAACCGGCCTTGGCGCATTTGGCGAGCCCCAGCTTCGGTTCATTTACTGAATCTCCAAGTAAGAAACCGATGCCGTTGATCTCAAGCTTTATGTTCACGAAGCTCCTTTTCCGCCAAAGAATAGGCCCGACGGGCGAGTTCCATTACTTGCGTGAGAGCGATCCCCAGTCTCTCAGCTAATGCCCGACAGTCGTCGTATTCGGGGGCGAAGACTCCTTGCGGCGATACTTTACCGCGGACCGGGCCGTAGGGAGTTTCAACGGTGACGACCGATCGCTCCTGCACGCGGCGCTCTGCGGAATAGATGCGGAGGCCTAGGGTGGAAGTTTCAGAAAAGACGATTTGGGCGAGGCGTTCCTGGTCTTCCGGCTTGGCGATCACGCGCAGGAGCGAGCCGGGGCGGTTCTTTTTCATCTGCAGCGGGGAGAGCGAGACATCGAGCGCTCCGGCGGACATCAGCGTTTCGAGCGCGTAGCCGAGGACTTGCGGAGTGCTGTCATCGATGTTGGCTTCGATGATGCTGACGAGCGTGGATTCGGGGGCGCTGGTTCGCTCGCCGATGAGGACGCGCAGGACGTTGGCGTGTTGTTTGAAGTCGCGGTCGCCTGCGCCGTAGCCGGTGGCGGTGATGCGCATGGCGGGGAGAGGTCCGAAGCTTTTGCCTAGAGCGGTGGCGATAGCGGCTCCGGTGGGTGTGGTCAGTTCCATCTCTGGGCCACGGGCGTAGATGGGTTTGCCTTCGAGCAAGCGAGCCGTCGCGGGGGCGGGGACGGGGAGCAGTCCGTGCTCGGTCTTGACCGTGCCGCTGCCGACGTTGATCGCGGAGCAGTGCACTTCCTCAATGTTGAGAAGGTCGAGCGCGATGCAGGCACCGACGATGTCGGAGATGGAGTCTACGGCTCCGACTTCATGAAAGTGGACTTCGCTGAGATCAACGCCGTGGATGGCGGCTTCGGCCTCGCCGAGTTTGGTGAAAATCGCTTTGGCGTTTTCCTTCGCGCGAGTGGCGATGCTGGCGCGGTCGATCATGTCCAGGATGTTTTGCAGGTGGCGATGGCGAGCCCGGGTGTCGGGGAGGTGGACGCGGAACTTCGAGGCGGCGATACCGCCTCGGATGGTTTTCTCGACTTCGTAACGCGCGCCGATATCGAGTGTGTTCAGCGCCTCGATCAGAGCGTCCGCGGGAGCGCCAGCGTCGACAAGGGCACCGACAGTCATGTCACCGGCGATTCCGGAGAAGGCGTCCAAGTAGGCGATCTTCGCCATCTAGTTTCCGTTGGGCCGCTTGAGGGCGGCCAGATCCTCGCCCTCGGTGATGTAGGTCATGGGTTCGCTCCATTATAAGTCGGCGGCGCCGCGGGAATTTGGGTTTGTTTTTGGGCCGCTGGTGAGTGGAATCAACAACATAATGGCTTTGTTTTGTAATTTTCGTTTTTTGCGCGGTGGGCGGCTCGGGTGGTCGTGTTTTTGTCGTGCGCATCCGGTAGAGAATGACACGGGCTGGGAGAGAGAGGGCATGTGAGCGGGGGGCAAGTGGATGATGGCGTGGCAGATGCACTGATGAGGCTGGCGTGACACTGTCAACGGCCAGGCGCGTGCTTGTAAGGAATCGCCGCGAAGTATCACTTACTTTGTGAGACTCGAAATCGGGCTTCAGAAAAAGGAGAGGCTATGAAACTGGAAAATTTGAAATATGGCGTCGCTGGCGGACTGGCCGGCGGAATGGTATTTGGAGCGATGATGGGCATGATGGGCATGTTGCCGATGATTGGACAGATGGTAGGTGTACCTTCCGCGGGTGTGGGTTTCCTGGTTCATTTGATGATCAGTGCGCTCATCGGAGCTACGTTCTCTGTGCTGTTTGGGCAACAGGTCGTGAGTAGGACGGGTGGCCTGGGGTACGGGCTTATGTACGGCGCGATCTGGTGGATTCTGGGGCCGCTAACCTTGATGCCGCTGATGATGGGTATGGGCGTAACCTGGTCCATAGCTGCGGCGACACAGGCGATGCCGAGTCTGATGGGGCATCTGATTTACGGCGGCATTTTGGGGTGGACATTCGCGCGACTGGCCCTGCACCGGACCCATGGCGGCGAGCTAACAGCCCATTAATTAATTGCGGGTGACGATGCACAAAGACGATATTGACTCGAAGCTGGAAGCTCGCCTCCGCGCAGGTGATCGCGAGGCCATGGACGGAGTGATCAGGCTCTACCTTCCTCGCGTGCTGCGCGCGGCGCGAGCTTCAGGGCTGCGGACCGAGCAAGCGGAGGATATCGTCCAGGCTGTATTCGTCACCTTCATCGAGAAGATAAAAGGATTTGAGGGGCGGTCACAGGTGCGTACGTGGTTGTTCGGGATACTCTTTCGCAAAATGCTGGAGGCTGGCCGTCAGGCGAAGCGCGACCGCCAGTTCGATGATGTGGCCGAGGTGGACCAGAGTCAGTTTCATTCGGACGGGACTTGGGCAACGCCACCTCAGCTCCCTGACTTGGCGGTTTATAGCCGCGAGATACGCGAGCACATCGCGGACTGTTTGGGCGGAGTTTCAGACAAACAGCGGATGGCGTTCGTGCTGCGCGAAGTGGAATCGATGGACACCACCGAAATATGCGAAGTCCTTGAAGTGACTCCGACGAACTTCGGCGTTCTGATTCATCGTGCCAGGAATCTGTTGCGTCACTGCCTTGAGACCAAAGGGATTGGGAAAGAATCATGCTGAAATGCCGCGAGGTGGAGCAAAAGATCGGAAGCGACGAGATCCTTCAGGCGGGACTCATGGAGCGCCTCGCGGTCCGCATGCACTTGGCCATGTGTCGCAACTGCAGTAACTATCTCCGGCAAATTCGGGCAATCGGGGAGGCGGTGCGCAAGCTGGGCGAGAGTCATGGCGAGGACCCGGAGCGGATTGCTCGCCTGATCGGGCGAATCACCGGACCAGGTTAGAGGGCTGGCTGCCACCACTTCCAAAAATACCCTGCGCGGCGCGGCTGAGCGTTCTCCGCGACTTCATGCAGGCCGATGCGGATGTGGTCGATGCAGCTCTACGACAGGCCGATCAGGAGACTCAGCGCCAGAATGCTGGCGGCGGGTAACGACTTGACGATCGCGTCGCCAACCTTCAGGTGCATGACGATGGCGCCGATCATGAAGACAGAAAGAAACAGAGCTGCTGGTTTTGCGACAAAGGGCACCCAAACGCCCACCAGCAGGAGTGCTGCTAGCGTGATTTTAGAAAAGCCAACAGCCACCAGCGCCCATCGCGGTAGGCCATAGACTTGGAACTCTTCCCGCAACGTCCTGGCATTGCCGCCGCGCCATGCGGTGCTCTTCGGAGCTCGCAAAAGCCATACGTTGAGGACGGCAAGTGAGATCGCAATTTGGCTGCAGAGGATAAGTGTGTTCATAAAAAACGTTATGTTGTGAGTGATGTAGCGGAGTGGATCTGAGGCGTATTTTCTTTAGGGGGGCAAGAGTAGCAGAGCCATAAGAATGCCTCGCAGCGACCAAGCTATGGTCCGGACCCAATTCCAATACAGCAGCCTGCGATGGATCGCGGGTTGAAAGCCGTCCGTCTGAAGCCGCGCATGGAGGGGGATCATCACGGTGAACGTAACGGCCCAAATCAAGATCAAGATGAGTATGCCAGCGGTAGGCAGCAGGCTGTGCCGTCGTGTCCACAGAAGGATGCTCAAGAGTAATTCGGCGGACATGACCGGGATGACGATGAACGAGATCGCCGTGCTGTGAAATTGGTGCGCCGCGCGAAAGTTCTTCGGGTCGAGGTGCCGGAACAGGGGATAGTGGACCAATTGGATGACCCAAATCACGCCTACCATGCACCAGGTTACGGCGGCGAGAAGGGGCAGCAGGGAATCGTGGGGTAGCACTGATGAGGAGATGCTGTGAGTCCGTGGGCGGAGCTATTTTTGCGCGAAGGATCTCACGCAAAGCCGCAAAGATCGCAAAGGAAGAACTTGGCGGTTCTTTGCGGCTTGGGGTGAGATCGTTTTCTTGCGAGACCAACACGCTGCTGCTTGGTTGGAGGTTAGCGTGGGCGAATGACCGCCTAGCTCGCCGATATTGATCGGAGATAAAATGGAATCGAGGAACACTCATGTCTGTGAAGCTAAATCCGACGCTGGAAAAGCACGTCATTGACCACGTTGCGCAGCGGGCGCACTACGCGAGCGCAGACGCTTTCGTGGAGCAGGCCGTGCAATCCCTACTCGAATCGGATCGAGCGGAATTTGTGGAAATCGAGGATGTGAGGCGGCGGATTGCGAGTGGTGAGCGGGAGATCGAGGCGGGGGAGTTCGTGGAATACCAGGAATCAACCCTTGGTGAACTTGCTCGCGACATTCATGCGCGTGGGTTGGGACGTTTGCGACATACGTGAGTGTGTCCATGTCCACGAGCGGAGAAATAAATGCTTTTCCACACTGACTACCTGTCTCTAATTTGTGCGGACGTTCAAGCTGAGAAGCAATGGTGGATCGCGGTGTTCGACGCCAAGGAGGTGAAGGATCCCGGCTGGGATGATCCGTTGCCTTCCGATATTGCCTTGAAGCTGCCTGGATTGGATGAGCCGACCATCCTGCTGAGGGATCGAGCGCAAACCGGATGCGTCAACCCGGACACTCGTCCGTTGCTGTTTTGCTCCAATCTGAAGAGGGCCGAAGAATATTTCCAAAAGAGACAGGTGACCACGAGTCCGATCCAAGAGGTCGGGGGTAAGCAATACTTCACAATCGTTGATCCCCAAGGGAACGCAATCGAAGTCTGCTCCGAGTAGGCCCTACCCACCCACCACTTCCAAGAAGGCCGTCGCCGCGTGACTCAGCGCTCGCCGAGCCGGGTACACTAGGCGGATCTTGCGCTCCATGGTCATTTCTTTGACCACTACCTCATGCAGCAGGCCGATGCGGATTTCGTCTTCTACGCACATGCGGGGGAGAAACGCCACGCCGTCGTTGCGTTCTACCATTTTGCGGATGGCTTCGATGGTGGGCATTTCGAGGTCGATCTTCAGGGGGACTTTGTGTTCCTGGAACGCTTTCAAGACCAGGCCTCGGTAGGGAGACACTACGTTGTGGGCGATGAAGGTTTCTTCGCCTAGCTCGGCGATGGGGACTTCTTTGCGGCTCGCCAGGTGGTGTTTGGGGGAGACCACGAAGCTGAGGTGGTCGGTGTAGATGACTTTGCTGGCGAGGCGGTCGTCTTCGGGGTCGTAGGTCAGGATGCCGAGCTCGAGCTCGCCGTCGATCAGCGCTGCGGGGATGCGGCTCGATTGGCTGCGTCGGATTTGGATTTTGATTTTCGGGTAGGCGGCGCGGAAGCGTTCGACGTGGTCGAGCAGGTAGAGCGTGGACGATTCGTTCGCGCCGATGGCTAGGCGGCCGGCGGACTTGTCGCGGAGTTCGGCTAGGGCGTTCTCCAGGTCGCCTTGGAGGTTTTCGAAGCGGCGGGCGTATTCGTAGACGATCTGGCCGGCGTCGGTGAGGGCCATGTCCTTCGAGAGGCGGTCGATGAGGCGCTCACCTAGGTCGGCTTCCAGCCTCTGGATCGAGAGGGAAATCGCGGGTTGGGTGCGGAGCAGTTTGGTCGCAGCTCGGGAGAAACTTTTCTCCGAAGCCACCGTCAGGAAGACTCGAAGGGGGTGGAGCTCCATAACTCCAAATTATACAGCATGCGATCCTTATTGATTTACTTGATTGTCAACTGTGTGGTATTCCCGGAGACGCCTTTTGCTGTTAAGTCGATAGACACGTTGCCTTTGCCGATCAGGGTTCGCGGCAGTTGGATGTTGACTTGGTCGAAGCCTTCGACCTCGCCTTGGGGTCCGGCGTAGAGGACAGGGACGGTCGCACCTGCGATGGAGACGGTGACGCCGGCGGTGCCTGCGGCGCGAAGTCCGGTGCCGTACAAGACGAGGTAGAGTTGATCCCCAGCGGGCCCGAAGTCAATCGGCTTGGCAATGACCGCGCCTGCAGAGACTTGGTAGACAGGCTCGTAGGTGGTGACGCCGTTCGAAACGCGGACGAGATTTGCGGCGACCAGTGCGCCGGCGTTGAGAGCGAAGAGAGCGGGCACGACGGGCGCGGTGACCACGTTGGTGAAGGTGGTGGTGCCGTTCGGCGCTGTCACTTTGACTTGCGAGGTGCCGACTGTGGTTCCGGCGGGAACGGCGAAGTTGATCTGGCCTTTGGAGACGTAGAACAGAGTGGAGTCGCGGCTGGTTCCGTTCGCGTCCTTCACTGTGACTTTGGTTCCGTTGAGCGCAGGATTGGTGAGTGCGGGGCCGTAGATGGTGGCGATGGAATCGGGCGAGATGCGGTAGAACGGGGCGGCGGCGGACGTCACTTGGATGAGCGGGAAACCGAAGGATTGTACGGTGACATAGCGGCTATCGGCGAAGGCGACGTCGGGTCGGCCGTCGCCGTTGAAATCGGCGAGGACGGAACGCGCGGTGTCTTTGCCGGAGACGAGGCTTTTCTCCGCCTGAAAGGTTCCGTCACCGTTGCCTAGCAGGTAGGTGACACTAGTGGCTCCGCAGCAGCCGCTATCCAGTAGATCGAGAATGCCGTCGCCGTTGAGGTCGGCGGCTTGCAGGTCGGTACCTCCGCTATTAATGGGGAAAAATTTGGGCGCACCGAAGGTGCCATCGCCCCTGCCTAACAGAACGCTCATTTGGCCGTCAGCGATTTGCGATACGGCCATGTCCAGCTTGCCGTCGCGGTTGAAGTCTCCGAACGCCGCTCCGCCGATGGTCGGGACGGAAGTTTGAGCGGGAGAGTTGAAGGTGCCGTCTCCGCGCCCCAGGTAGATGAGTGCGGTGCCTGCTCCGAAGTAATCGGAGAGGGGGGCTACGACTGCGAGGTCGGGGCGCTGGTCGCTATTGAAGTCGCCTGTGGCGACTGTGAGATTTAGGCCTCCACCGAATGCGGTGTTTGTTAAGACGGTGGGGCTTTGGAAGCCGCCGCTCCCGTTACCCAGCAGAACATAGATCGAGGTGGAGTCTGCTTGGGATGCGGCGATGTCTAGTTTGCCGTCGCCGTTGAAATCGGAGAAGACTAGGTTCGCCGGTTTGCTGCCAGCGGCGACGGTGGTGACGGGACCGAGCGTTCCAGTGGCCGAGCCGAGCAGCACGCCGATGGTGCCGTTAGAGAGAGCAGCGACAAGGTCAAGCTTACCGTCTTTGTTGACGTCCGCCATTGCGAGGGATGCGGGCGTACCGGGCAGCGTATAGGGCACAGGAGCCGGGAAGCCACTGCCATCGTTGATTCGGACGATGGCTTGACCGTTGGAGCCGAGCACCAAATCGGCCCGGGAATCGCCATTCAGATCTCCCGCCGCAATGGCGCTGGAGCCGGACGTGGGGATGAACGTGGGCGCACCAATGGTGCCGTCGCCCGGAGCAATCATGATGATCTGGTCGTGGGTGACACCGTCTCGCATGAAGACGAGGAACCTACCGTCGTCGAGCGGCACGATGGCGAGAGAATCGTTGTTGGGCGGTGCCACGTAATCGCGTGCGGGCTGGAACGAACCATCGCCGTTCCCGAGAAGCACGCTCAGCACATCCCAGAAACCGTAGCGAATCACCACGTCGAGCTTGCCGTCATGATTCAGATCGGAGTAGACCATGTAGCCGAGATAGTTGTTTGGGGAATAACCGCCTGGGGACGCCACCACTGGAAAGAACACGCCGGAACCGGTCCCACGTAGGACGGAGATTGCATTTTGACCGGCGTTGAAAATTACGACGTCGAGCTTCCCATCGCCAGTAAAATCGTCGACCAGAATTGAGGATGGGATGGTGCCTGTGGGATAGGATGTTGCAGATTGAAATGTGCCGTTGCCGTTTCCTAAAAGGATGCTGACACCGGTTGAGGTTCCAACCGCCAAGTCGAGTTTAGAATCGCCATTGAAGTCGCCAGTGGCGAGTGCGGAGGGGCTGGTGCCTCCGCCGGACAGGACTTGGGGGGCTAGGAAGACGCCGCCGCTATTCAGAAGAATGGAGGCTGTTCCGCCTGGGGTGCTGGGGCCACCAGCGGCGACGAGATCCGGGCGGCCGTCGCCATTGAAGTCGCCGGCGACAATGTAAGTCAGCGAGGGTCCAGAGCGGTAGATGGATATGGAGCGGGATGAAAAGTCGGTATTCAGAAGACTCACCGTGACAATGTTGTTATCCACGCCAGCTACATCAGGGTTACCGTCGCCGTCAAAATCCGCTATCGCTTGAAATAGGGACGCCTGGCCTGAAGTAGGAGCCGGAGACGTGGAGTTACGCACGCTTGTGCCGATTGGTGCCTGTAATAAACGGTCGCTGATGCCGGGGCAGTACTTGTCCAGCGCTTTTTGGACCTCCTCCCTAGTCATGTTTGTGTTCTCTTCGCGGCCGACATCGTGATTGCCCAGGGTCAAAACTATGAACCAAGTTCCGTCTGGTCTACCGATCGCGGTCAAGTTGTCGAAGCCTTTTTGGGCCTTATAACGACTTGGAAGTTTGATTCTAATGATGTTTAACGGGGGAGCGAATGGGGAGCCGCCTGTATCGGGTTCGGCTCGGCCGCTACATGGATCGGCTGAGCTTTGGGCGAAGCCGGATGCCGCGAGTAGCAGGGGTAGAAAACGGCGGACCACAAATCGCATATACAGCCTCCGAAAGGATCATTGTATAGTGCCCTGTGCCCGTCTCTTCCATAACAGATAATTATGACTACGGCGAACGTTATTGATTTGTCAAATCTATCCTCGGGCGGCATAATGGCCCTAGGACGTACCAAGTCCGAAGGGAAGAGGAGCTATACCAATGGCCGATCGAGTATACATTTTCGACACCACGTTACGTGACGGAGAGCAGTCGCCGGGTTGCAGCATGACGGTCAGCGAGAAGCTGAAGATGGCCGCCAAGCTGGTGGACCTGGGGGTCGACATTCTCGAAGCGGGATTCCCGATTGCCTCGGAAGGCGATGCGGCGGCGGTGGACGCGGTGGCTCGCGAGTATCCGTGGGTGAGCGTGGCGGCGCTGGGGCGCTGCAACAATAAAGACATCATGGCGTGTGTGCAGGCGTTGAAGAACGCCCGGCGTCCGCGCATTCACACGTTTATTGCGACCAGCGATATTCACTTGAAGTTCAAGTTGAAGAAGTCGCGGGAACAGGTTCTGGAAGAAGCGGTTGCGGCCGTGCGGTTAGCCCGCTCTTACTGTGATGACGTGGAGTTTTCGGCGGAAGACGCGACGCGGACAGACCACGATTATTTGGAGCAGGTATCGCGAGCGGTCGTCGCGGCGGGCGCTCGGACGGTGAACTTGCCGGATACGGTTGGGTTCTCAACGCCGGAGGAATACGGGGCGTTGATCGGTCGGATCTCGAAGGCGCTGGGCGACTCGGCTGTGGTCAGCGTGCATTGCCATGATGACCTTGGATTGGCGGTAGCGAATTCGCTGGCGGCGGTGCAGGCGGGGGCTCGGCAGGTGGAGTGCACGATCAACGGGATCGGCGAGCGGGCAGGGAACGCGGCGCTGGAAGAAGTCGTGATGGCGATGAAGACTCGCAACGACAAGTATCCGTTTGAGACGAAGATCGTGACGGAGCACCTGTATCCGGCGAGCCAGTTGCTGAGCAGCATCATCACTTTTGGGCCGCAGCCCAACAAAGCGATCGTGGGCGAGAACGCGTTCGCGCACGAAGCTGGCATCCATCAGGACGGTTACCTTAAGGAGCGGACCACGTACGAGATTATGGAGCCACGGTCGGTGGGGGTTCCAGAGTCTCGTCTGGTGCTGGGAAAACATAGCGGTCGGCATGCGTTGTCGCAGCGGTGTGCGGATTTGGGCGTGAAGCTGGATAAGGCGCAGCTCGACGTTATGTATGACCGGTTCACTGAGGCGGCGGATCGCAAGAAGGGGTTGCGGAACGACGAGATTCAGGCGTTGGCCAAGGAAGTTGTGGAGTTGTCCAAGGCCGCGGTCGCGAAGTAATAGCTATCAGTGGCTAATGACGGGCAACTTGTGCCGCGAGATTTTGGGTGGCTTCACCGTAATCATGCACCCACTTGCGAGATCCTCTGAAAACCAAGCAAGCACAGTTTCTACTAAGCGGAAGACGGCGGTGGCGTCTAAACCCTCTTGGCGGATGCGAATGACGGATGGGCCGACAGCGTTGCTGCTGGCTAGAATCGCATGAAAATCGGCATCCAGTGTTAAGACAATTGCTCCCCGTTGACGGGCGTATTCCAGGATTTCGGTGTCTTCAGCGCGCGACATTCCTTGTTCAGAAACGTGCACACAATCGAAACCCGCGTCACGAAATAGTGTCGCTGCATCCCGTGGTACACGCTGATCGAGGACGATTGATATCCTCGGTGGATTCACGCGGTGGATATCTCCGCCGCTCCATCTTCTAGATTTGCGGCTGCGAACGCCAGTGCTTGTCGCACATCTTCAGGTTCTAGTTCAGGATAATTTCGAAAGAGTTCGCCGCGATCTTGATACTGGGAAATGGCCTCTATCACGCGCCGGACGGTGAGGCGC
Organism: Bryobacteraceae bacterium; assembly: GCA_039926185.1. Classification (GTDB taxonomy): domain Bacteria; phylum Acidobacteriota; class Terriglobia; order Bryobacterales; family Bryobacteraceae; genus Palsa-187. The sequence continues at coordinate 106,205 of JBDSXJ010000012.1, forward strand.
ATGCCGCGGATACACGGCTGGCCGTTCATTTGGTTCGGATTCCAAGTAATGCGATCAAGAGTCACAGCGCTCCTATTTTCGCACGGTTGCGATTTCGTGGCGGCTAGCCGAGAATGAGGCCGCCGGTCACCATGTAACGCAGTCTCCAAATAGCGTGGACGCACACTACGGCAAGCCCGGGAATTCAACCTCGGCGGTGCCGCCGCTTTCCACTACGATATTTTGGTCCGCCGCGGCGACGCGTGTTGCTGTGCGTCGAATTGCGCTTAGGCGATAGCGGCCAGGTAGAACGTTGGGGATCGAGAACGTGGAGTCCTTGGCGAGGAGAAACGTTTTCTTGCTGATACCGTCGGCGGTTGTCAGTACGACGGTGAACTCGTCGGGTGAGTATCCCGTGGTAGTGATTTTGCCTTGGATGCGCCCCCTGTTCGCGACCACGATGGGAACCGTTGCTCCGGGGGAGACTTGTCTGAAATCGATGAGCGAAGTGACCGCATAGCAGCCCGTCGATTCGGCCAGCGGGAGGCTGACACCATAGGCCGACGCGGGGAGGTCGGAGAGCGGCAACGCGACACCGGCTTCCAGTTTTTTGGTGTTGGTGCCGACACCCAGGTACTCGATGGGGGTCAAAGTCAGTTGCACGGAGGAGGGGCAGTTCTGAGGCGCCTGATAGCTTAGTTTGGCGTCCACGGCGGGGCGGGCGGAGAGCGTGACACCGTTGAGGTCCTGGGAAACGGTCACGGTGGTTTCGGCAAAGGCCAGATCGATCCGCTTTTTGTTTGCCGGATCATTGTCGGCAGTCTGCGCAGCCTCCAGCTGCTTCATGATGGCGGCCTGATTGTCGGCGTTCACCGCGATTTGCCCGGAGTTGATTTGATCCAGGAGGTTGCTGACCGCCGTAGGAATCTGACGCGAGGCCACGATCTTATAGGTGCCGGGGGCGACGTGATCAAACTGAAACTCCTTGCCGGGTTGTGCGGTGGAACTGGCGAGAGGGATGCCGACGAACTCGGCGACCAGGGAAACGCGATAGGGCGTATCGGGGCTGGGGCCGGTGACGGTGCCGTGGATGTTGAAGAGCGGTCCACTGTAGCCTTTGAGATCGATGTTGGTATGTTGTTCGCCGCTGCGGATGGCAAGAACGGCGGGACTCTTTCCCGAAGGGTAATATTCCGCGGTGTTGCCATGCGAGGTGTCGGCGATGCCGCTGTTGGGAACATCGGCGGTGGAGCGGGCGTTGCCTGCGAGTGCGAGCACGACGTAGTCTCCGGCGGGAAGTCCAAAGATACGGTAGCGGCCTGCTGCGTCGGTGACGGCTCCTTTGGGCCGCGAGTTATACACACGCAGAGGGCTGCCGTCTGTCGGCATGGGCACGGCGGCCACCGCGAAGTTGCGAACGCCGTTGCCTTGGTTATCGGTGACGCGGCCAGAGATCACCCCGAGTTTGGCGACCTGCAGCAGGACATCCACGCCAGCGTCGGTGAGGGTGGCGCGCCGCTCCGCTGTGGTGAAGCTCGCCTTGGTGGCGGTGACGATGTACTCCGCAGCGGGGAGGCCCGAAGCGCGGAAGTGGCCGAGATCGTCGGTTTCGAGTTCGGCGACAACGCGGGTACCCGTGCGCAGGGTGACAGCCGCGGCCACCACGGGCGACCCGTCATGCTCGGCCACGACCAGACCGGTGAGATCCGCCGCGGTGAGCGTTGCGGCGATGCCAATGAAAAAAACAATGGCGCGAACCATGACGTGCTAACGCAAGACCTCTTGTTTGATGGACGCTTCCCCCGTGGAACTGGGTGTGAGCTTGATCTTGGTTCCCTTCGATTGGATGGTGCTCCAGAACTGATCGATGACGTCGGCGCTTTGGTTGTAGGGAATCTCTGCGGCCAGCACGACGTAGTCTCCGGGTGCGAACACGGAGCGGGGCGGTTCATTGGGTAGCGAAAACACAGAGCATTCCCCCTTGTCATCGCTGTAGCACGACCAAAGTCGTGCGATGAGTTGCTGGGCTGAGGTGAGGTTGCCTGGAATTAAGTTCACGCGGCGTCCCGCAGCGGGTTCGCCCTTCCCATCGGTGACACGCACGCGAAAGCGGCTGCCATCCTGGGCGACGACGACTTTCACCGCGACTCCCGCCTGGTCGAGCATGAAGCGGCCGCCGTTCTGGGTGAGGTCCAGCGTATCCCAGGTGGCGCGTTTGAGGTACCAGCCGTCGGGCAGATTTCCAACCCGAAAGAGTTCCCGGTCAAAGTGAACATTCGGGAGCGTGAATTTTCCTGGGATCTGGGCTTGGACGTTGAGACCGAGGGACGTGGGCGTGATGTTTGTAAAACCGACTGCCATCGGACGGTCGAGGGGTTTGCCGGGGGCCGGACCTTCCAGTTCCACTTCGCCTTCCCAGTTGAAATTCGGGCCGATCTTTGCGGCGAGGCTGGTGAGATCCTTGTCGGTGACGATGAACTCGCCGCGACCGAAGTATTCTCCCTGCTGCTGCCTGCGGCCCTGTGGTTGCACCGTGAAGCGATAAACACCTGGCCACAGTCCGCAAACGCGGGCTCGTCCGTCCTTATCCAACTGAATCACTCGACCGCTGCGGAACGCTCCATATCCATTGAAGACGCCGCTGACGATGCTGGTGAGGTCTACGTCAATAGTGTGCGGCACTTCGGTTTGCGCGGGCAGCAAGGCGGTCTGCGCGCAGTAGGATTTGGTCTGCACCATTTGAATATCCAGGCCTTCGCGGCGCTCTCCTTCTGCCAGGGTGAAGGCTTGCGCACCACCTGGGTCGAGTGCGCGGGGAAAGAAGGTGCCCGCAAGAATCGGCCGCCGGAGATCGGGGTCGGCCGCGTTCATGGAAAGCTCCTCGGCTTTTCCGGGCGTAACGATTTCTGCAAAAGCGTGAAAGGCGATATCGGTGGGAACACCCTCGAAGGAATACTCGCCGAGGTCATTCGTTTGGGCTCGGAAGGGCGTATCCATATATACGAGGTTGGTGCTCCAGAGTTCGTAAGTACGCATCAGGAGCGTGACCCTCGCGCCTTGCACAGGCTCGCCACGCGCATTCAGGACGCGACCGGAGACCTCAGCAGCTTTGGGCAGTTCGATTTCCGTTTTCGTTTCCTCGTCCTGCCGAACGGAGACGACCTTCACCGTTGGGACACCGATATACCCAGTCTGGCCCACCAGGCGCACCGTGATCTGGTATCCACCGGGAGGAACTTTGACTTGAAATTTTCCTTCGGGATTGCTGGTGGAACCAAATTGGGAGCCGTTCGGTCCGACCATCGCGACCTGGGCCCTTTCAATGGGGGCCTTTGAGCCCTTCTGGACGACCAGGCCAGAGATTGTGCCTTGAGGTCCCACCGGTTTCGGTTGGGCTGCGGTCGGCTGTGCAGCGGTCGCGGCAGGTTTGGCCGGTTGAGGAGTTGGCTGCGCCACGAGCGGCATTTGCAAGCAACAAATCAGGCCCAGGGAAATAGCCAGTTTTAGGAACAAGGGCCCTCCAGTGCAAGCATTATATACCTCGTGACGCGCGATTGTTGGCCGCTCTGGCGAAGCAGTTGGTAGAATCGGGTCTTGGATTACACGATGATCATTTCCCGACGGCTACTGATGGCAGCCTTGCTTTTACCGGTGGGTGCGAGTGCGCAGTGGATCAACTACACGCCCGCTGGCGTACCTCTGTTGAAGAACGGGAAGGTGAACCTTGCGGCTCCCGTGCCGAAGGCTCCTAACGGGAAGCCTGATTTGACGGGGGTTTGGCTGCATGAGAAGTCTACGCTGGCGGAGTTTAGGAAGCTGCTTGGCCCGGACTACGACCCCGCAAAACAGAGCACGTTGATCGGGATGGAGAATGAGGCCGTACACAAATATGGCTTCAATATCCTGATCGATCTGAAGCCGGGGGAGGCGCCGCTGACGCCCGCGGCCGAAGCCTTCATGAAGCAGAAGTTCGCCGAGCGCCGCACTGACAATGTTTGCCACGGCGAGTATGGCTGGCCTGTGCTGGGACTGCTCGCCGAGCCGTTGAAGATTGTCCAGGCGCCGAAGGAGACGGTGATCCTCTATGAGATCGACGGGATGCACCGGCAGGTGTTCGTGGATGGGCGTAAGTTTCCGGCGGAGTTTCAGTTGCCTGCGTACCTCGGGTATTCGGTGGGCCGCTGGGAAGGCGACACGTTTGTGATCGAGACGCGCGGCTTTAATGACCGCACTCCGCTCGATGCGGTGGGGCATCCCCGCAGCGAGGAGATGCACGTGACGGAACGCTTCCGCCGTCGGGATTACGGGCATCTGGATACGGAGATGACGTTCAACGATCCTGTGATGTACAAGACTCCGTTCACGGTGAAGATTTCCTACGAGCTACAGGCCAACAACGACATTTTTGAAATGTACTGCGGGGAGAACGAAAAAGACCGCGCGCACATGACGAAGTAGCGGCGACTATTCGAGGCGGAGGGGGCTGCGTCCCGCGCTGTTCGCGATCAGGCCCACGAATTCGCCGGCGCTGAAGGCCACGGCGAGCGCGATGACCAACGGCAGGTGGCGGCCCCACGGGACTTCTGTCTTCCCAAGCAACGGCGTGACCGAGGTTCGCGTGAGTTCGGCTGGCATCAGCAGGCAGATGAACGCTTGCCGGATGCGCTTCGGTGCGGTCAGAGTATCGGCGAGCAGGCCGGTTGTGGAGCGTCCGTTGTGATAGTGAGCGGCGAAGGTTCCCCAGAAGCCCAAGGATTGGACGTGCGTCACCTGGATCTGGGCGTCGAACCGGGCACGGCCCTCGGCTAACAAGCGTGGCAGGTACGCGCTCTCCATCCATCCGGCTCGCAGGGGGCCGGATGGCAGCGCGCGGCGCTTCAGGGAGAGATTCGCGACAGCCGGCGCGCGTTTCGTCGGCGGCGTGTGGAAGGGCGGGACCAAAGGTCCGAAGGTGCAGAGGAAGTTGGCCCAGTCCATGGGGGCCTCACAGGAGCCATTGATGACGGCACCGCCGATGAGATCCGCATCCGCGTGCCGGACGTGGGCCTCGCAAGTTTTCGTGCACCAGTCGGGGGCGGGGCGACAGTGATCCTCGGTCCAGGCGATGATTTCGCCGAGGGCTTGTGAGGTTGCATAGGCGCGCAGGTCGAACACGGATGCGCCGGGGCTGACGAGGTGGCGAACATTTTCAAACGACGGCGGCAGAGCTTTGCCTGTGGAATCCGCGATCAAAAGCTCCGCTTGGATCGCCTCACATTGGGGTGCGAGGATTTCGAGGAGCGGTTTTAGGAATGGCCAGGGATGGGTTGTCGGGATAATAACGGAGAGCCGGAGCTGGGCTGACATGTAACCGATCAGTCTAGCGCGTCAGAATGCTTGACATGGTTAATTATGTCGTATAGACTCCATTGTAATGGAGCGCGGAAAGATCTTTCTCGCGATTGAGCAATTGCAGCAGGCTTCGGCGTTGTTTTCGAAGCGGCGCTCGCAGTTGGCCTCGGCGGCGGGGCTGACTGAGGCGCAGTGGCGGGTGATGGAAGGCATCGCGACGGAGCATTTCATGCCTTCGCTGTTCGCGCGCGAACAGGATCACACGGGGAGTGCCGTGTCGAAGTTGTTGCGGCAATTGTTGGACAAGAAGCTGATCCACGTGTCGATTGCGGCCGGAGATGCGCGCCAGCGAAGTTACGAACTTACGGCGTCGGGGCGCAAGGTGATGGATAAGCTGCGGGATTTGCGCAGCGAGGCTATCGAAGATGTTTGGGCCGATCTGCCGCCGAAAGAACTGGCGGCGTTCAGCGCGTTTGCCGAGAAACTGATCGTGCGCCTGCGAGAGAAGGCGAGCGAACCCAAGTAAGTGTCTGCGAAAATGGAGCGTTCACAATCATGAATCTTAAAATATTGATCCTACCCGGCGACGGAATCGGACTGGAAGTGACCAAGGCGGCCACGACAGTTCTGAGCGCGGTCGCGAAGAAGTTCGGACACACGCTGGAGTTGAGCGAAGGGCTGCTGGGCGGCATCGCGATCCACAAGACGGGCACGCCGTTTCCGAAAGAGACGGAAGAGTTAGCCTTGAAGGCTGACGCGACGCTGATGGGCTCGGTTGGTTTGCCGGAGTTCGACACTGCGCCGCCGTTGCAACGCCCGGAAGCGGGGTTGCTAGCGATCCGGCGGGTGCTGGATGTGTACGCGAACTTGCGGCCAGTGCGGACGTATCCGGAGTTGGTCGAATCGTCGCCGTTGAAGAATCATGTGGTCGAAGGCACGGACATGATCATCGTGCGCGAGCTTACAGGCGGTCTTTATTACGGTGAGCCGCGCGGGATCAGCGCAGAGCGTGGCTTCAATACGATGTCCTACACGCGCAAGGAAGTGGAGCGCGTGACGCACACGGCGTTCAAGCTGGCTCGCAATCGGCGCAAACTGTTGACGAGTGTGGATAAGTCGAACGTGCTGGAAGTTTCGCAGTTCTGGCGTCAGGTCGTCGTCGATGTGGCTAAGCAGTATCCGGATGTGAAGCTCGAACACATGCTGGTGGATAATGCGGCCATGCAGATGGTGCTGAAGCCGACGCAGTTCGACGTGATGCTGACCGAGAATACGTTTGGCGACATTCTGAGCGATGTGGGCGGCATTCTGGCCGGCTCGATTGGTATGTTGCCTTCGGCTTCGCTGGGCGAAACCAAAGGGTTGTATGAGCCGGTACACGGTTCTGCTCCGGACATTGCGGGTCAGAACAAGGCGAATCCGCTGGGAGCGATCGGCTCAGTTGCGGCGATGCTCGAATACACGTTCGGGTTGATGAAGGAAGCGACCGCGGTGAATGAAGCCGTTGGTAAAGTGTTGGCGTCGGGCAAGGTCACGGCGGACTTGCGGCCTAAGGGCAAACCGGCGACTACAGATGAAGTTGGTGCAGCCGTCAGCGAGGCATTGTAAATTATGGCCAAAACAATCATCGAGAAAATCTGGGACAGCCACGTTGTTTCCCAGCAGGCGGGTGCTCCCGCGCTGCTCTTCATCGACCTTCACCTGGCGCATGAGGTCACCTCGCCGCAGGCCTTTCAGGAACTGCGGGATCGCGGACTCAAGGTTCGCCGGCCGGACCTGACCATCGCCACGATGGATCACAGTACGCCGACTACCTCGCGAGACCTGCCGGTGCTCGACAAGAACGGCGCTGCTCAACTGGCGCAGATGGAAAAGAACTGCGCCGACTTCGGCATCCGCCTTTATAACCGGATGAGCGATCACCAAGGGATCGTGCACGTCATCGGACCGGAGCAGGGACTCACGCAACCGGGCATGACGATCGTCTGCGGCGATAGCCACACGGCGACGCACGGAGCGTTCGGCGCACTGGCATTCGGCATCGGCACCAGCCAGGTCGGCCACGTTCTGGCGACGCAGTGTTTGTTGCAGCAGCCTTCGAAGTCGTATGAGATCCGAGTGGACGGCCAGTTGAAGCCGGGTGTTGCGGCGAAAGATATCATCCTTGCGGTGATCGCGAAGATCGGCATCGGCGGCGGTACGGAGAGCGTGTTTGAATTCACCGGCTCGGCCATTCGCGGCTTGTCGATGGAAGAGCGCATGACGATTTGCAACATGTCGATCGAAGGCGGCGCTCGCGCAGGCCTGGTTGCTCCGGACGATACGACTTACCAGTACATGGCCGGTCGCGAGTTCGCGCCGAAGGGTGCGGATTGGGATGCGGCGGTCGCGCGTTGGAAACAGTTGCCGACGGATGCGGGCGCCAAGTATGACCGGACGCTGATGCTGGATGCGTCCACGCTGGAGCCGATGGTGACGTTTGGCACGAATCCGGGTATGGGAATTCCGGTGACGGCGAATATTCCTGATCCGGCTTCGGTGTCGGATGCGGGTCAAAAAGCTGACCTCATCAAGGCCCTGAAGTACATGGATCTGCAGCCGGGCAAGCCGATGGCGGGTCACAAGATCGATGTGGTGTTCGTGGGAAGCTGCACGAATTCGCGGATCAGCGATCTGCGGGCGGCGGCCGCGGTGATCAAGGGTCGCAAGGTGAGCCCGAACGTTCGCATGCTGGTTGTTCCGGGATCGCAGCAAGTAAAGAAGCAGGCAGAAGCTGAGGGTCTGGATAAGATCTTCCGCGACGCGGGCGCTGATTTCCGGGAAGCGGGGTGCTCCATGTGTCTGGCGATGAATGGCGATGAGCTGTCGCCGGGGCAGTACAGCGTGTCTACGAGCAATCGTAATTTTGAAGGTCGTCAGGGCAAGGGGGGACGGACGTTCCTCGCGAGCCCACAGACGGCAGCGGCATCGGCAGTGATGGGCGTGGTTACGGACGTGAGGACATTAGTCTAATGAAATTCGCACAATTGGAAGGCAAGACTGTCGTGGTGGCGGTGGAGAATATCGACACGGACCAAATTATTCCTGCTCGGTACCTGAAGTCGATCACCAAGGAAGGGCTCGGTGAGGGGTTGTTCCGCGACTGGCGGACGAATGATCCTGAGTTTCCTTTGAACAAGCCGGAATCAAAGGGTGCGGAGATTCTGGTGGCCGGAGACAATTTCGGCTGCGGGAGTTCGCGCGAGCATGCTCCATGGGCGCTGACGCAGTACGGGTTCCGTGCGGTGGTGAGCACTTCGTTCGCGGACATCTTCAAGGGGAATTCGCTGAAGAATGGCTTGTTGCCGATCATCGTTCCCGCGGATGTTCACAAGGAACTACTGGCGTCGCCGGGTGCGGTGTTGAAGGTGGACTTGGCTAATCAGACGCTGCATTTGCCGAGCGGCAAAGCGGTGCAGTTTCCGATCGATCCGTTTTCGAAGGAATGCCTGATGGAAGGCGTCGATGAATTGGGCTACATGCTCAAGCAGGACGAGGCCATCCAGGCGTTTGAGGCGAAGCGGGTGGGGTCGGTCAACACGCTGCAGTAGACAGAGTTTACGGGTGTTCAGGCGGCGCTGGGTTCGAACCCGGCGCCGTTTATTTTGGCCCACTCTTTTTAAGATCAGGTCGAAAAGCGAACCGGTTAATCGAGTATTCGATTGCACCGATTTCCGCGAGACAGATAGGCGTCCACCAGATGAGTTTCCATTCCCGAAGTGACAAGGCGAACCAAACAGCGAGGACATGAATCGCCAATAGTCCTAGCGTCAGGAGCCAAAAAATGGGCTGTCCGGTGAAATTGTAGTGTTTCTTCAAAACGTAGCCTACGACGACAAGTGCGCCTGCGATTCCACCCGTCCAGACATTGAATGCGCGCTCGGTTAGACCAAACCTGTCGTTGTCAGCGGACCAAATCGCCGCGGCCACCAGGAGCAGCCCGACGCTTATGTAAATGATGAAGTCAAGAACGCGGGCCATAGTCTTTTCCTCAGCTAAGATAACACCACGGAGTGCGTTACGCTGCGAGATGTCGAAATTAGTCGGCGGCGGGGCATCGTATCCTGGGTAAGGAATGTTTACCAGTAAGGTAAGGGAAAGGCCACCGTCCCCTCGAAAAACCGCATGGCACGCCTGTGTTGAGAAGACGCTGGAATCCGAGTGGAGTTCGAAGGATGACGATGAGGACTTCCGTGATCTAGGAAGCTCGGAGCTAGCGGTCACAGAAAAGCCTCAGAAATAAAGCAAGCACCCTCAGCCTCTTACGCTCCGAAATGCCGACGCCGGGGTGATTGCGAGTCATTCTGCTCGCATGAGATCTTACATACGCCATGTGCTCGACGAGCGATTAAGCCGGGGTATCGCGACCGAGCAGGACGGCTCGGCGGGAACCGGTGGCAGAGGGCAGGTTCGCCGGTCGGTGTTGGGCAAATTCAAACGCCAAGGCGGCGAAGGCAATCGCTTCTTTCGCGTCGGGGTCGATGCCAAAGTCGGCGCTGGTGGTGAGCGAGGCGGCGGGAAGTAGGGCGCGCAGGCGCTGCATCAGGAAGGTGTTGTGGATGCCTCCGCCGGAGGCAATGACCTCGGATTCCGGTGTGGCGTGGGTGGCAATGGCTAGCGCGATGGACCGCACGGTGAATTCGGTCGTGGTGGCGATCAGGTCTTCGAGAGGCACGCCCGTCGCGATCAGGCCGGTGGCGAAGTCCTGGCCGAACTGCTCGCGGCCTGCGGTCTTGGGCGGATGGAGCTTGAAGTAGGGATCGCGGAGCATGCCGTCGAGCATCGGGGAGTGAACGGTGCCGGCCTTCGCAATGCTACCGTTACGGTCGTAGGTCGACTTTCCGTTGGTGAGCTTGCGGACGAGTGCGTCGATCACCATGTTGCCGGGGCCGGTGTCGAATGCTACGACGGGCTTCTTGGGAGAAACGACGCTAATGTTCGCGATGCCGCCGATATTGAGTGCCACGCGGGTCTTGGTGCGATGACGGAAGAGCAGCTGGTCGACGTAAGGGACCAAGGGTGCTCCTCGACCGCCTGCGGCGATGTCTCGTTCACGGAAATTGGAGATGGTGCGGATGCCGGTGCGTTCGGCGACGATCGCTGGGTCGCCGATCTGGAAGGTGCTGGCGATGCGGTGTCCCAGGTATTCGACGGGTGCACCCTCGTGGAAGATGGTCTGGCCGTGCATGCCGATCAGGCCGATCGACTTCAGTTGCACGCGGCGATGGCAGGTTTGGCGGATCGCCTCTGCGTAGAGTTCGCCGAGCAGGAAATGCAGGCGGGCAATGATCGCGGTATGCGTCATACCGTTCGAGACACTGAGCAGCGCTTCGCGCACGGCCTTCGGATAGGGCGTGGTTTTAAAAATCAGCGGCTGGATGCGAGCGCGCGAAATCTCTACGACGGCTACGTCGATACCGTCGAGCGACGTGCCGGACATGACCCCGCAAACTTTCAAAGTTTCTTGAGCTCCTGTTGAACTTCGTGCAATAGCTGCAAAGCTTCTATCGGCCGAAGCTCGTCGATGTTTACAGCACGGATGCGTTCGACGACGTGCGGGTTCGCGGTTTCGAACAGCTGGATCTGGACAGGGGCGGGTCGTGGCGATAACTCATCAGTGACGGTGTGCTCGGCCGATTCGTGGAGCGCAAGAATCTGGCGGGCGCGCACGATGACGCTCATCGGCAGTGCGGCGAGGCGTGCGACCTCGATACCGTAGCTGCGGTCGGCGGCACCGGGTTCCACTTTACGGAGGAAGAGGATCTGGTCGCCGGATTCTTTTACCGACACGTGTAGGTTCCGGACGCCGGACAGCTGCTCTTCGAGGACCGTGAGCTCGTGATAGTGAGTGGCGAACAGCGTCTTGGCTCCAATTTCGCGATGGATATGTTCGACGACGGCCCAGGCAAGGGAGAGTCCGTCATAGGTCGCGGTGCCGCGACCGATTTCATCGAGCACGATCAGGCTGCGGGGAGTGGCCGTGTTGAGGATCACCGCGGTTTCGGTCATCTCCACCATAAATGTAGATCGGCCCCTTGCGAGATTGTCAGCAGCCCCGATGCGGGTAAAAACGCGGTCGACGATGGGTACTAAGGCGCTTTCGGCGGGAACAAACGATCCCATTTGGGCCAGGATCGAGAGTAAAGCGGTCTGGCGAAGGTACGTGGACTTGCCTCCCATGTTGGGGCCGGTGATGATCGCGATGCATTGCGAGGTCGGATGGAAGTAGACATCGTTGGCGATGAAGCGCTGCGCGTCGCGTTCGGCGAGCTTTTCGATGACGGGGTGGCGCCCGGCGATGACGCGCATTTCGCCGGAGTCGGTGAAGGTTGGGCGGTTGTAGCGATTATCCACAGCGACTTCGGTGAGAGCGACTGTGACGTCGAGTTCGGCGACTGCTGCGGCGGTCGCTTTGATGCGCGCGGCTTCGGAAGACGCGTGGAGGCGGAGCGCTTCAAACATGGTGCGTTCGATGGCCAGCATCTTTTCTTCGGCTTCGAGGATTTTGACTTCGAGTTCTTTTAGCTCTGGAGTGGTGAAGCGCTCGGCGTTGACCAAAGTCTGCTTGCGATCGTAGTCGGCGGGGACGCGGTCCATATTCGCCTTGGAGATTTCGATGTAGTACCCGAAGACGTTGTTGAATCGGACTTTCAGGGAGCTGATGCCGGTGCGGGTGCGCTCGCGCTGCTCGATTTGGGCGAGGTAGGTTTTGCCGTTGAGGGAGATGTCGCGCAGTTCGTCGAGCGCGGTGTCGCACCCAGGGCGGATGACGTTGCCATCGGAGATCGCGACGGGCGGCTCGTCGGTGAGGGTGTTCAGGATGCGGTCGCGGACTTCGGGGATTTCGTCGAGGCGGTCGATGAGTTCTCGCAGGCGGGCGGATTGGGTGGCGCTGAGGCGTTGCTTGAGTGAAGGGATGACTGCAAGGGAGCGCGCCAGGGCGTGCAGATCGCGAGGGCCCGCTGAGGAAAGGGATACTTTCGCGAGCAGGCGTTCGAGATCGAGGATGGAACTTAGGTCCTTTGCCAGTTCTGCGCGTAGGATTGTCGCGGCTTGCAGTTCGGTGATCGCGTCGAGGCGGGTGTTGATCTCCTCTGGATCGATCGATGGTGCGAGGAGGCGACGCCGAAGCAGGCGTCCGCCCATGCCTGTACGGGTGCGGTCGAGCACATGTAAAAGGGTCGAGTCTTTGGATTCGCCGGCGAAGAGCGGTTCGACCAGCTCGAGGTTGCGAACGGTGGTTGCGTCGAGCACCAACGCGTTTGCGCGGTCGTAGAAGGCGGGGCGTTCCAGGTGGTCGAGCGCGGTTTTTTGCGTCTCGCGCAGGTAGTAGAGGATGGCGGATGCTGCTCCGGTGGCGAGCGGGCGATTCTCCAGGCCGCAACCGTCGAGGGAGAGCAGGCGGAAGTGGTCGCACAGGCTGCGCGCGGCGTATTCGGATTCGAAGAGCCAGCCGTCGACTTCGGTTTTAAGGCAGGGAAGAGTCACTTGGACTCCTGCAGGAACGACGGCTTCTTTCGCGTTCAGAGTTTCGAGCGCGGCCGCTGCGTCGGACAAGTCTACTTCGGTGGCTCGGAACTCGCCGGTCGTGATGTCGACGTGGGCGATGCCGGCTCGGGTGCCTGATGGCAAAACCGCGGTGAGGTAGTTATTTTCGTGCGAGCGCAGCAGCTGCGCGTTCATCGCGGTGCCAGGGGTGACGATGCGGGTGACTTCGCGACGGACTAATTTCTTGGCAGCGGAGGCTTCTTCGGTCTGGTCGCAGACGGCGACTCGGTAGCCTTTCTGGATCAGGCGCGCGATGTAGTTCTCTGCGGCGTGAAACGGGACGCCGCACATGGGGATGGCTTGGTCCTTCTCTTTATTCCGACTCGTTAGAGTGATCTCCAGTTCGCGGGCGGCGACGACGGCGTCTTCAAAGAAGAGTTCGTAGAAGTCTCCCAGGCGGAAGAAGAGCAGGGCATTGGGGACTTGTTGTTTGATGCCGTGATACTGCCGCATCAGCGGAGTCGCGGCGGGGGTCGAGGTTTCGGACATTTCGGGAGACTTAATTATCCCGCACCCAACTCATCAGCACGTTTTGCGCGGCTTCGGCGGCTTCCTTCACTTTCCATGAGGCTAGGTTGCGGCGCCCGGTCAGGTTGCTGATGCCGCGAATCTGGCCCATCGGGATGCCGTAGCGCGCCGCGATTTGGGCGGCGGCGGCACCTTCCATATTTTCTACCTGGCCTTGGGTGCGCGCCTGGATTCTGGCCGAAAGTTCGTCGGTTCCGGTGCAGGTAGAGACCGTGACGAACTTCGCCCGACGGGGGGTAAAAAACAATTCTTGGTAAAATGTTTGTGTCAGGAACTGGGTAAGTTCCAGAAAGCCATCCGGAGTTTCCACACCTAGATCGCCATAGGTCTCCGATTCCGCGCAGACCACGTCTCCGATGGAAAGTCCGCTTTCGGGATAGGCTCCCCCGATCCCCACCACGACGATTCCCCCGGGTCTCTGTTGCTCGATCGCGAGGGTCAGAGCGTGGGCCAGATTCACTTGGCCAACCCCCGTGATCACCTTGCGGAAGCTGTCCGGGAGCAAAGCGCATTCGAGTTCGGTTGCGGCGGCGATCAGGAGGTCCACTCCGCTATTCTAGTTAGTTGCTCCTGTCTTCGTCGACGTATTTTGTCTTCCTGGTGGCGGTGTTCTTCCTCTACTGGCCACTGGCGCGTTGGCGCGCCCTTTCCCTCGCCGTCATCCTGTTCGCGAACTATTTCTTTTACGCGCGCTGGGACATGACGTACCTCATCCTGATCCCCGCCGCGTCGACGATGGACTTTCTGGTCGGGTTGGGCCTGCAAAAGGCCGAAAGTAAGCCACTCCGCCGACTGCTGGTCACCTTCAGCATCCTGATGAACGTGGGACTGCTGGCGTTTTATAAATACATGCCGTTCCTGCTGTCGAATTGGGCAGAATGGACGGGAAAGCAGGCCCCGGAATGGCATTGGAGCCTGCCGATCACGCTTTCGTTCTACGTCTTCCAGTCGCTGACCTATACGATCGATATTTACCGTCGTGACGCGAAGGGGACGCGGAGCTACCTGGCTCACTTGGCCGCAGTTTCGTTTTTTCCGACGACGCTGGCCGGCCCGATCACGCGCGTGCAGTCGCTGATCGACCAGATGGAAAAGCGCAAGCCGCTCGATCCCGCGGATGGTGGTCGCGCGATGTTTTTGATCGGCATGGGGCTGGTCAAGAAGCTGATGATCGCTGACTTCCTGGCCGAGAATCTGGTCAATCGCGTATTCGACTTTCCGAACCTGTATAGCGGCACGGAGGTTCTGATCGCCGTGTACTCGTACGCGTTTCAGATTTATTACGACTTCTCTGGTTACACGGATATCGCGATCGGGTCCGCGTTACTGCTGGGGTTAAAGCTTCCGCAGAATTTCAACGCGCCGTATTCCGCGGCGAACCTCACGGATTTTTGGCGACGGTGGCATATCACGCTGTCAAACTGGCTGCGCGACTATCTTTACTTCTCCCTGCCGGGGTTGCGCTCGTGGAAGGTGTTTTCGTACAGCAATCTTGTGGTGACGATGATCATTGGCGGACTGTGGCACGGCGCGAGTTGGAACTTCGTGATCTGGGGAGCGCTGCACGGGCTGGGGCTGGTGATTGTGCGGCTTTGGCAGGGCACGTTTACGAACGTGAAGGGCGTGCCTAAGATTTTCAACTATCTGAGTATTTTGCTCACCTTCCACTTCGTGACCTTCGCGTGGATCTTTTTCCGAGCGCCGGATCTGGACGGCGCGGTGGCCATGTTGGATCGCATCGTCTCGCACACCGTTTCTTTCGTCAATATTTCGGTGCCCTTGTTGGTCGTGATGGGCGTCGGGCTGGTTGGCCACTATCTGCCGAAACGCTGGTATGACGAAGGGCTAAACTTGTATGTGAAGGCTCCGTTCTACGCGCAGGCAGTGGCGTTGGCGGCTTTGGTGTTTGGCCTGCGCTACGTGGTGACGACGGGCGCGGCTCCGTTTATTTATAACCAGTTTTAGGGAGACAGAATGATTCCGGTAAAGACGATGCTGGCGGCGGGGACCTTTGTGGGTCTCATGTTGCTGCCGCTCGCCGTGCCGGAACTCGCGGCGTATAAGTCGGTCGACGCTGGCTCGGTGGCCAAAGTGTGGGACATGCCGCTACCCGTGTTGGCGGACGGCGAAGGATTTCCGTCGCTGGATAGACTGCGTGCCGAACGGGCGCAGGCGCTGGCCTCGCAGATTCTGGTGGACCCGAAGCGTCAGCTGGATCACTTTTACGATTCGTTGTTGCGCGGCGGCATGGTTCGCGTGATTCATTACGGCGATTCGCCGACCACTGCGGATTTAATCACGGCCGATGTGCGCGGCATGTTGCAGAAGCAGTTCGGCGACGCCGGCGCGGGCTACGTTTTGATCGCGCGGCCGTGGGCCTGGTACAACCATCGCGGTATGGCGATGTCTTCGGAGAATTGGGGCATCGACGTTGCCGGAAGGCCGGAGTTCAAAGACGGAATGTTCGGGCTGGGCGGTGGACGTTTCCGCGGCGCTCCAGGGTCTGTCGCGAACTGGACTGTGAAGAGCGGACAGGCGCATTCGGCGGAAGTTGCGTATCAGGCGCAGCCGGGTGGCGGTTCGTTCGCGTTCGAGGCGGATGGGCGTGAACTGGGTGTGATCGATACGGCGTCGGATCAAGCTCGGTCGGGATTTGCGACCTTTGAGTTACCTCCTCGTGCGAGCCAGATGCGGGTTCGTGTCACGCAGGGAGCGGTTCAGCTTTACGGCGTGGAATTTCGCAAAGATCGCGTGGGGGTTCTTTACAGCAGCCTCGGGGTTAATGGGGCGAGCGTGACGATGCTGTCGCGAGCGTTCAATAAGGCACAACTCACGGGTCAGCTTGCGCACTATCGGCCGGATTTGGTTGTGCTGGCTTACGGAACCAATGAGAGCGGCTTTCCCGGTTTCGTCGACACGACGTGGGTTGGCGAGATGGATATCGCGGTGAAGCGCGTGCGCGCGGCGCTGCCGGAGGCGTCGATCCTGCTGATGAGTCCGATGGATCGCGGGGAGCTGAAGTCGGACGGTACGATCGGAACGATTGAAGCGCTCCCGCGCTTGGTGACCAAAGAGAAGCAATTGGCTGCGGATCTCGGCGTTGGATTCTTCAATACATTTGAGGCGATGGGCGGCAAGGGTACTATGGCGAAGTGGTACGCGGCGCAGCCTCGATTGGTGGGAGCGGATTATATTCACCCGCTGCCGGCCGGTGCGAAGATCGTCGGCGAGTTGCTGTATGACAGCCTGCGCGACGGCTATAGCGAGTACAAAATTCGCAAGCTGAAAGCGCAGGAAGATAACGACCGCAAGCTAGAAGTCGCGCGGCGTGAGAAATTGCGTCAGAGGGCTAGCGCTTCTGTAAAGGCCGGGCCCGTGGCCCAGTAGAGTCTATGGTGAAACAGGCGATCCAGTTCGGATTCGTGGCCGCGATGTTCGCCGCACTGTTCGTACCCGTGGCTCAGTCACAGTCGAAGAAGAAGGCAGCACCCGCAAAAAAGGCTGCGAAGGCCAAGCCCGTGCTGCCCAAGCCCGTAAACGCCGTTGATTTCGTGACACGCAGCCTGGAACTGGGTTTGCAACTTCCGGTGGATAATCCGGCGGCGTTGGTTCCGTTCTTTGAGCAACTGTATCGGCATCAAAAGGGGGAATTGCCCGGGCCGGTGCGTGTGCTTCAGTATGGTGATTCTCACACTGCGGCGGACGAACTGAGCGGAGAGTTGCGCTCCCTGTTTCAAGCGAGCTTCGGCAACGGCGGCAGTGGATTTTCATTTGCAGGCAAGCCCTGGCGCACGTATCGTAGACGCGATGTAAAGACCGGCTCGAGCGACGGCTGGCATACCGATGGACTGGTGGCGCGTTCCGGCGATGGCGTCTACGGTCTGGGCGGTGTGAGCATGACGGCTACTTCGCCGCGCGAATCTCTTTTCATCGAGGCCGAGGCCAGTGAGTTTGAATTGTTTTACTATCAGCAGCCCGGTGGCGGCTCGATGCAGTTGTCCGATGCTGGCGTTCCGTTGGATCTGATTTCGACGGGTGGGGAAGCACGGCCAGGCTACTATCGGGTGGCGGCCGAACCGGGTCCGCATCGCTTTGAACTGGAGACGCTGGGGCACGATCCGGTGCGGCTGTTTGGATGGGTGGCAGAGAATCCGACGG
Organism: Bryobacteraceae bacterium; assembly: GCA_039926185.1. Classification (GTDB taxonomy): domain Bacteria; phylum Acidobacteriota; class Terriglobia; order Bryobacterales; family Bryobacteraceae; genus Palsa-187. The sequence continues at coordinate 123,788 of JBDSXJ010000012.1, forward strand.
GCATCACCTACGAGACGTTCGGCATCAATGGAGCCCAAGCTACGACGGTGGCGCAATGGGAACCGGCAACGCTGCGCGACAATCTGGAGCACCGCAGTCCGGACTTGATCGTTCTGGCCTATGGAACGAATGAAGCCGGCTCGTCGCAATGGACGCTGGAGAAGTATCAACAAATGTTCACCAGCCTGCTCCGCGAATTTCGCGAGGCCGCTCCGACGGCTTCGATATTAGTGCTGGGTCCCCCGGATCGTGCGCAGCGAGTGCGCCGCCAGTGGCAGACGATGGTACGGATCGGCACCATCGCAGAAGCGCAGCGCCGTGCAGCCTTGCAGATGGGCTGCGCGTTCCTCGACCTGCGGGCGGAAATGGGCGGAGCGGGGGCAATGCAACAATGGGTGAGAGCGGGCCAGGCGCAAGCGGATCACGTGCACTTCACTGCATCGGGATACCGTTTGCTGGGCGACGCGGTCTACACCGACATCATGAATCAGTATGGGGCGTTCCTCAAGGTGAGGGCTTCGATCATGGCGGGCGTTCACAAGTGAATTATGGAAGCAACAGAGGACTACTATTGCCCGCAATGCAAGAAGCCGGTTCCGGATCCGTTGGTATGCGGGGACTGCACAGCGGTGATCTGCCGCGTGTGCGGGTCGCCGTTGGAGTTGGTGGACGAACTCGGTGTTGGCTGACGATTCTGCTCGCCGCGGTGCTCTGCGGGAGTTGCGGATTCAAGGGACAACAGAAGGCCATCGGATATGCGTACACGGGTCCGTCTGCGTTGAACCTGCGCAACGACCTGGGTGTGCGCGCGACGACTACGGCAACCGTTGAGCATGGCGAGCGGTTAGAGATATTGGAGAACCGACGCCGTTTCGTCCGGGTTCGCACCACGCAAGGGGTGGAAGGCTGGACGGATTCGACCTACCTGCTGACGCAGTCGCAGATGGACGACTTGAATCGGTTGGCAGCGCGAGCGGCGGAGATGCCTTCGCAAGGCGCCGGGACGGTGTTCGATACGCTCAACGTCCACACGGCGGCCAGTCGCACCTCGGCGAGCTTCGCGCAAATCGAAGAGGGTGCCAAGCTCGATGTGGTCGCCCATCGCGTCACGGACCGCGAACTTCCGGGAGGGGGAAAGTCGGCTGAGGACTGGTTCCTGGTGCGAACGCATGAGGGGCGCGCGGGATGGGTGCTTTCGCGGATGGTGTTGATGACAATTCCAGATGAGGTGGCGCAGTACGCCAATGGGCATTACATTACGGCTTACCATTCGCTGGGGGAAGGCAAGTGGTTGTGGACGACCTCCGCGCGTTCGCGTCAGCCGTTCGATTTCGACGGAATCCGGGTGTTCGTGTACAACGAGAAGCGCAAGGCGTTCGACACCGTGTTTAGCGAGACGAATGTAAGGGGCTTCTATCCGGTTACGCAGAGCGGAGATGCGTTTTCCGCGGTGGTCGAGGAGAAAGACGGCAGCTTGATGAGGCGGACCTATTCCTTCAATGGGGCCAAAGTAAAATTGCAGTCGAGGGAAGTGTATCAGCCGCCACCACCGCTGCCGGAAGTGGAGGTGCCGAAAACTTTCGATACTACGGCGCCGAAAGATTCCAATTGGGCCGACCGGGCTCGCGGGGTCGCGGAATGGTGGTTCGGTTTTTAGGCTGTGTACAAGCCCATCGCGCGTTTGACTTTTTCCACGGTGTCGCGGGCGGCGGGGCGTACGCGTTCTGCGCCATCGGCTAGAACTTTCGCGACGTAGCCGGGGTCTGCGGTGATCTCGCGATAGCGCTGCTGCATCGGTTCGAGTGCCGCCACAACCGCCTCCGCGACTTTCTTCTTCAGATCGCCGTAGCGCAGGCCGGAAAACTCATTGCGCACGGCATCGTTGGATGCGTCGGTGAAGGCTTGGTAGATCGAGAGCAGATTGCGGACGCCGGGACCCATCGTTTCCAGATCTACTGCCGGGTTTGAATCGGTCGTTGCGCGCATCAGCTTTTTGCGGATGCGATCTGGCGGATCGAGCAGGCTGATGGCGTGACCATCGCCGACGGTGGACTTGCTCATCTTCTTTTCCGGATCGTCAAGGCCCATGATGCGCGCGCCGTGCGTGGGCAGACGCGTCTCGGGCATGGTGAATGTGTCGCCGTACAGCGAGTTGAAGCGCTGCGCGATGTCGCGCGCTAGTTCCAGGTGCTGCGTCTGATCGTCGCCCACCGGGACAACGTGGGCCTGATACAGCAGGATGTCGGCGGCCATCAGCACCGGATACTGCAAGAGCCCATCGCTGATCGATTCCTGCGCTTCGGTCTTCGCCTTGTACTGCGTCATGCGCTCCAGCCAACCGACCGGTGTGACGCAGGTCAGCATCCAGGCGAGTTCGGCGTGCTCCGGTACACTGGATTGCACGACGATCGACGAATGTTTCGGGTCGATGCCGAGGGCCAGCAGCATCCCGGCGAGCTCCAGAATCTTGGTGCGAAGCTCTTTTGGATCCTGATAAATCGTGATCGCATGCAGGTCTACGATGCAGTAGATGCTATCGTAGTCATACTGGATCTTCGCCCAGTTCTTCAGCGCCCCCAGATAGTTTCCAATGTGCGGACTGCCTGTGGGTTGAATTCCGGAGAGAACACGCTTCTTCATATTTGTTTGAGGGGAATTTTTATCGTAACCGAAGTCAGTATCGAAAAGTGGATCTATGGCGGCAACGGTCTCGCGCGGACGGAGGCCGGAGTTGTTATGGTTCCGTTCACGCTTCCGGGAGAAACCGCGAAGATTGGCCCGATTCACAAGGCTCATGCACCGCTTGAGTCCATCCTGAGCCCAGCGGCAAACCGCGTCGCGGCCCCATGCCCGCTGTTCACGCGCTGCGGTGGATGCCACTATCAGCACGCGCCTTACGAATTTCAGGTGGCGCAAAAAGTCGAGATCCTGAAGGAACAGTTGCAGCGCGTCGGCAAGATCACGTTTGATGGCGAAATCAAAGTCGTTAGCGGGCCAGACTACGGTTACCGCAATCGCGCGCAATTCCGCATCGACGGCGGGCAGATCGGTTTCTACGAAGGTGGCTCGCACAATTTGGCTCCGATTGAAGGAGACTGTCCGACGGCCTCTCCTCGTTTGAATCAAGCTCTGGCGTCACTGCGCGAGAAACTGAGTGATGCTCGCTTCCCGCGGTTCGTCAAGGCCTTGGAAGTGTTCACCAACGAACGCGACATCCAGGTAAACGCGATTGACGCGGACAAGCCCGTCGCGCGGCGCTTTTACGATTGGATTGAATCGATGGTCGCCATCGATTACGAAACCAGCGTGGGCAATTTCCGCGTGAGTCCGAAGTCATTTTTTCAAGTGAATCGGTTCCTGATTGACGATCTGGTTGTGGCGGCCATCGGAGGACAGAGCGGCGATACGGCGGTCGACCTGTATGCGGGTGCAGGGTTGTTCGCGCTTCCTTTGGCCAAGCAATTCGCGAAAGTAATCGCCGTCGAAGGCGGCAGTGCGGCGGCTCACGATCTGGCATTCAACGCGCAGCGAGCAGGGGTTGCGGTGGAATCGCAATACGCGCGCGTCGAAGAATTCCTGATGGGAATGGAAGAGACTCCGGACTTTGTGCTGGCCGATCCTCCACGGGCTGGTCTTGGGCCTGCGGTGGTCGAGCAACTCAATCGGCTTGCTCCGCCGGTGCTCACCATCGTATCGTGTGACCCTGCCACGCTCGCGCGTGATCTGGCCGCGATGCCCGACTACAAACTTGTCGGGCTTACGTTGGTCGATCTATTTCCACAAACTTTCCATATGGAAACCGTGGTGCAGTTAGCGCGTCGCTAGCGAAACACGAACCTGCATGCAGGCATTCTGGCACGCCTGCATTATTGTGTTGCTGGCTGCGCGTTGTGAATCCAACGATACAGGTATTCCGGACAATTCAAAAAACGTACCATCGGGGACGAGACAGAATTAAGGAACTCGACGCTAACTCGATCCATCAGCGTGACTTCGCCCAAATCCACTTGCACGGGTTTACGGCGGCGTCGGGCTTCGTCCAACTCCCGCCGCAGTTCGCCGATCCCGTTCGCCGTCATTTTTCCGGCCAAAGAGAGCCGCAGGAGGCCTTCTGTTTCACTTCGGTCGACGATGGTGAGTACTTCTAACTTCTTGATTTCGTTCGTAGGAGCGTTTGTCATGCAAAATGCTTGGTACACCGTAACTTCCAGGACCTAACGGAAGTTCACACTGTAGGAGACGTATTGGAAACGGAAAAGGTCACCACTGAAATGAGCCATTTGGTGGATGAGCAGAAATTCGTTGCAGCGGCGCAGCGTGATCCGTCGGATTTCGCACCCTTGTACGACGCCAATTTCCACCGAGTGTATGCATACCTGGTTCGCCGAACGCGGGATCGAGGGTCAGCGGAGGATCTGACTCAGGAAGTTTTCCGACATGCACTCGTCAACATACAGAAGTTCGAGTGGAGAGGTACCCCGTTTTCCGCCTGGCTGATTCGGATCGCTTCGAATGCGTTTGCCGATCACTGGCAGCGCACGAAACGCGAGAGTGATCAGGCGATTCCGGATGAGCCATCGCTGGAAGAAACCGAACGCAACGCTATGCTGTTCCAGTTGGTTGAGCGATTGCCCGCGGCACAGCAGCGCGTCATCGAGGCTAGATTTGTCGAACAGAAAAGTATTCGCGAGATTGCGGAAGAGTTAGACCGTTCCGAGGGAGCCGTGAAGCAACTGCAATTGCGCGCGATCGAAAATCTGCGCGCCGCGATGGAGGTGGCGCGATGACCGACGAGCGAGCCGAACAATTTGATCTGGCGTTGCAAGCAATGCTCGACGGTGCAGAGCCCGCTGTTGAATTTCAAGAACTGTTAGATGTGTGCGCGCGGCTTCGCGAAATTCCGCACACCGAAAGGAAGCTTATGACAACCTTCAAACGCGAGGGATTTACGACCGCGACGCCGACGATCTTTACGACCCAACCCGATGCGTTGCTGGATTTCGTTGAGGCTGCATTTGGCGCTCGTGCGACTCATCGCAATCATGCACCGGGAGGCGGATTCCACGGGGGAGCGCAAGTGGGAAGCTCGATGTTGCGGGTGAATGGCGGCGCGATGGCTGCCGGACGCGAGGTGCGTGCCTCTTTGCATTACTTCGTCGATGATGTGGACGAGGCCTATCGGCGTGCGATCGCCGCCGGGGCCAAGGTCATGATGGGTGAAGTGGGCGAGCCGGCGGATCGGCCTTACGGGGAACGCTCCGCATTTGTGGATGACCCGTTTGGGAATCAGTGGTTTCTCGGAAAATATTTGGGACCGGACGGTGCCGCTACGGGCGAACTCCGGTCACACCTGTATCCGAAGAGCGCGCGGGGTTTGATCTCGTTCCTGGAGAAAACGTTTGGCGCGCAAAGTCTGGCTGTGCATGCCAATGAAGGCCGCGTCATGCACGCGCAGGTCAAGATCGGCGACTCGGTGATTGAGATGGGCGAGGGAGACGGGTTTCCGCAGGCCGTCTCTCTTTATCTCGAAGATCCAGACGGGGCGTATGAGCGAGCCTTGGCCTTAGGGGCGACATCCATTTCAGCGCCGGCGGACCAGCCGCATGGGGAGCGCACCGCAGCCTTCGTGGATCCGTTCGGGAACCGCTGGTACGCGGCTCGGAGATTGGTCTAGAGAATCTCTTCCCAGTTCGGCGAGGCAGCAAAGGCTGCGTTGATTAGTCCCACGTGCGAGTAGGCTTGCGGGAAATTGCCCCACATGCGCAGGCTGTTTTTGTCATAGTCTTCCGAAATGAGTCCCAGCGGAGAGAGAGCATTGTTTACCTGCTCCATCATCGCGATGGCCTCCGGCTGCCGCCCGAGCGTCGTCAGAGCCTCGATCATCCAGAACGTACAAATGACGAAGGCGACCGATGGGTGGCCGAAGCCATCGTCCAACTGATAGCGGTAGAGCCATCCATCGCGGCCAAGTCCTTTGAGAATCGAATCGATGGTTGAGACCAGACGTTCGTCGGACGGAGGAAGGAAACGTAGCCGGGCCATTTGCAGCAGCGCGGCGTCCAGATCGTGACCTCCGTAATGACCCGCGAAGCTGTTGCTCTCCGGTGACCAAGCCTTGGCCATGATCTCCGCGTGTATTTTCGCGGCGGCCACTTGGAACTCAGCCGCGAGCGTAGGATTGTGACGCTCGGCTATTTTTGCCATACGATCCGCGGCGGCCCAACACATCAGGCTGGAGAAGGTCTGTGGCTCCCACGCGGTACGGAATTCCCAGATGCCGGCGTCGGGAGTGCCGGCTACGGCGATGGCGCGCCGTGCCAATCCTTCGATGAGCTTGAGTGCCGCCAGAGATCGTTCGGCACTGAAACGCTCGTCCAGGAATATCGGCGTCAGGGCGAGCACCATTTCTCCATAGACGTCGTTCTGAATGTGGGCGGCCGCTCCATTTCCCACGCGCACAGGGCCTTCGCCATCGTAGCCGCGCCAATGGGAAAGAATGGATTCTTCCAGGTCCGTCTTGCCATCCACGCGATAGAGCGGAGCCAGGTTCAAATCCGGTGTGGCACCAGCGACGTTCAACAAGTAGTTGACAAACTGCTCGCGTTCTTCGAACTGGCCCAGCAGCCGGAATGCCTCCAGAACGTAGTAGGAATCGCGAAGCCAGCAATAGCGATAGTCCCAGGTTCGACCGGAGCCGGCGGATTCGGGAAGGGACGTAGTGGTTGCGGCCACGATCGCGCCGGTGTCTTCAAAGCAATGAAGCTTAAGCGCTAACGCGGACCGGATGACCTCTTTTTGGAATCGTGAGGGGATTTCGCAATGTTTTACCCAGGTTTGCCAGTAACGCAATGTGCCATTGAGGAATCTGTCACACAAGGGAGCTAATGCTTCCTCGACGGGAGCACCCCAGGTGAGAACGACGTGTCGGCGATCGGTTAGCGTAAACGGTTGACCTTCCAGATAGGACATCGGAACGTCCGTGGTGAGCCGAAGATGACTTGCGAATCCCTCAAAACTGACATGATTCGAGCCGTACACGCGCTCGGGCTTTCGCTTCGACCAGCCGAGAATCGGATCGCACAGGATCTTGACTCTGGGTGTTCCCGACAGCGGTTCCACGATGCGATGCAATTGCGTGGGGCGAAAATTGCGATCATGCTGCACGAAACGCGGTGCGAAATCGAGAATCCGAAAACTGCCGCTGGGCGTGTCGAATCGGGTTTCCAGAATATTGGTGTTGGGCAGATATCGCTGCGAGGCCTCCACGCTTTCTTCCGCGGGACCAATCAGGAAGCGTCCGCCGTCGGGGTCGAGCAGACTTCCGAATATGGGTTCGGAATCGAAGCGCGGCAGACAGCACCACACGATTTCTCCGGAATGGTGGACCAAGGCCGAGAACTGGCAGTTCCCAATCAGTCCCAGCTCTTCGAGGCGCATACTTCTGGACCTTAGCATACCGTTGTTCTCCCTGAAACTGGTCTCTAAACACTAGAGACTTTCGAGGCATCACATGTTGCAATTGGCAATAGGAGGCTGAGATGTATCGAATTGTTTCGTTCGTTTTGATTCTCATCCTCGGGTTAGCCGGATTGACTTGGGCGGCGTCGTTCCTTGTCGAACGCACGGTCGCTGAATGGTCACGGCGAGACTTGAATCTACGCGCTCAAGTTGTGACGCGAGCAGCCCATCAATCGCTGGTCAGCCACTGGAACGATGCGCAAGGTTTGTACGATCTACTGGCCGACTTTACACAGGATGAGCGCCTGGTCGGTGCCGCTGCCTGTGATCGTAATCTCTTGTTGCTGGCCAAAACGGGCGAGTTTCCGGAGGATGCTACCTGCCAGGAACTGTCTTCAAAATTAGATTCTTCGCCGGAAGCTTTGCCGGGATTTGCGATTTGGGACCGCATCCAGAACCTGCTGGGAGGCAGCGTTCACGTAAGTGCAGCGAAGGTGGAAGACCGCGGACAGGAACTCGGGTTCGTCGTGCTTGTACAGGACATGAGCTTTATGGGTCGGCGTTCCCAAAGTACCCGAACATTCCTCTTGATCGCGTTCGGATTCCTGGCCGCAGCTGCCGCAGTGGTGACGATGACCGTAGCGCGCTTTTCCCGCAGAGGGTGGAGCATTGAGTTGCGGGACGTGCTGCGCGGTCGCGGACCGCACAAGGCGGAATTTCAGCCGATCTTGCGCGATGTGCAGGAGCTCGTGGATCGACTGACCAGTGAACACGCCTCGGGCGGGGGAGCGTGGACAGCCGACCGCCTAAAGCTGGTGCTGAATCGTTTCCTGCGAGGGGAGCGAGTCATCGTAGTTTCGAACCGCGAACCCTACATTCATGAACTGGGGACCAACGGAGAGGTCACGGTGCGCCATCCTGCCAGCGGGCTGGTCACGGCGCTGGAACCAGTGATGCAAGCGTGTTCGGGAGTTTGGATTGCGCACGGTGCCGGGTCGGCGGATCGCGCCACCGTAGACAAGCGTGATCGAATCCAGGTCCCGCCGGGCAATGAGTCTTATTTTTTGCGCCGCATCTGGCTTACGGAAGAAGAAGAGGCGGGCTACTATTACGGCGTCGCGAACGAAGGTCTGTGGCCGCTGTGCCACATCGCGCATGCGCGTCCTACGTTCCGCGCCGAGGATTGGTCGTACTATGAAGCGATCAATCGCCGCTTCGCGGACGCCGTGTTGGAGGAAGTCGATTCCGACGACCCGATCATTCTCATTCAGGACTACCACTTTGCTCTGCTGCCTCGAATGATCCGGCAGAAACTTCCGCGAGCCACGGTAATCATGTTCTGGCATATCCCCTGGCCCAATGCGGAAAGCTTCGGGATCTGTCCTTATCGAAACCAAATCCTGGAAGGCATGCTGGGTTCCAGTATCCTTGGGTTTCATACGCAGTTCCACTGCAACAATTTTCTCGATTCCGTCGACCGCTATCTGGAATCGCGCATCGATCGTGAGGAGCACGCGGTGATTCAACGCGGTCGGAAAACTTTGGTGCGCCCGTATCCAATCTCGTTGGAATGGCCGGTAAAATGGCTCGATTCGGTTCCGTCGGCGGAGGAGTGCCGGGAAAGTGTGTGGCGCGAATTGGGACTCGCCCCGAACGCGCTCATCGGAGTCGGTGTCGATCGGCTCGACTACACCAAGGGCGTGGAGGAACGTCTGCTTGCCGTAGAGCGCCTTTTGGAAAGTTACCCCGAGTATCGCGGCCGGTTTAGCTTTATCCAAGTGGCGGCGCCAAGCCGGACAAAAATCGAGCGCTATCATCAGCTGAACGAACACGTCGAAGCCATCGCGGAGCGCGTGAACGCGCGCTTCGGCTCCCCAGGCTACTTGCCGATCATCCTGCGGCGAACGCATCACGAGCCACCCGTCGTCTATCGCTTTTATCGCGCCGCCCACCTCTGTTACGTGAGCAGCCTGCACGACGGCATGAATCTAGTCGCCAAGGAATTCGTTGCTGCGCGAGAGGATTTGCAGGGCGTCCTGATCCTCAGCCAATTTACCGGGGCTGCGCGCGAACTCACGGAGGCTCTGATCGTGAATCCGTACGATCTGGAGGAAGCCAGTTCCGCATTGGCCTCCGCGCTGGCCATGTCCAGCGATGAACAGCGCGAGCGCATGTACGCGATGCGACGGTTGCTGGCGGAGTTCAACGTCTACCGATGGGCGGGCAAGATGCTCGTGGATGCGGCGAAACTCCGCAGTCATGATCGGCTGGAAGGCCGGCTCGCGGAGAAACCTCAGCCGGAATTGGTGCGGACACCGTGAGCTATCTCTTCGCGCCCAGCCAGCGCGAAGTCCTGGACGGGTTCGCACGATCCAAAGTATTTCTTGCCTTTGACTTCGATGGCACGTTGGCACCGATCGTGGACCACCCGCGCGATGCAGCGATGCGCCCCTGCACGAAAAATCTGCTTCGGCGTGTGACTCGTCTCTATCCCTGCGCCGTAATTTCCGGTCGCAGTCGTGCGGATGTGCGCCCGCGTCTATCTGGCACGGGTGTGCAGGTTATTGTCGGCAATCACGGCGCGGACCTTGGGGACACGCGCGGCCTTACGCGACGCGTAGCTCGCTGGGGGGCCGTGCTTGAGAAGGAACTCGCGGGCCTGGAAGGCGTGTGGGTGGAGAACAAAGGATTATCGCTGGCGGTTCACTATCGCAACAGCCCGCAAAAACGGGAGACGCGTCGGCGCTTGCAAGATATAGCTTCTGTCCTGGACGGAGCGAGGTTCGCCCCAGCCAAGCAGTCGGTGAGCATTCTGGACGCCGCATCTCCGGATAAGGGTCAGGCTGTGGAGATACAGTTTCGGCAATCCGGATGTGAGCGTGCGATTTTTGTCGGCGATGACGCCACGGATGAAGATGTGTTCGCTCGCGACTGGGGCGGCACGGTGCTGGGAATCGCGGTGGGAACTCGCAAGTCGGCGGCCACCTATCACCTGCGCAATCAGGCTGAAATTGACCGGTTGCTGGACAGACTGGCCGCCTTGCGCGAACCGGCCGCAGGCGCCTAGAAATCTAAATGTAGAATTCCGCGTTCTAGCGCGATGGTCACGGCATGCGTGCGGTCGGAAGCTCCGAGTTTCGCCAGAATATTCTGCACATGCATTTTCACTGTGCCGCTGGCTGTTCCCAGGTGGTGTGCGATTTCCTTGTTCGCCATCCCTTTGGCGACGTATTTGAGAACTTCGATTTCGCGCGGGGTGAGGGCGACTTGCGGGAAATACTCGCTGAGGCGCTCGGCCACCTCGGTCGGCATGAGTCGTTTTCCGGCGTGCACCGTGTGGATCGCGTCAATCACCTTGGTGTGTACCATCTCTTTCAAGATGTAGCCGCGAACGCCGGCCTCGATGGCTTTGTAGATATCCTGGTCGCCGTCGTAGCTGGTCAGAGCGATGATCTTGGCCTCGGGATCGATCTTGCGGATCTGCTTGGTCGCTTCGATGCCGTCCATGTCGGGCATTCTCAGGTCCATCAGGACCACATCGGGGCGCAGAGTCCGAAACATTTCCACAGCCTCGTGGCCGTTGCCAGCTTCACCTGCGAGCTTCAGGCTGGGTTCGTTGGCCAGGATCGAGGCGATCCCCTTCCGCACCAGCGGATGATCATCTACGCAGAGAATTGAAATTATGGGTTCGCTCATTTGGAGTCGGGTAACGTCAGAGTAATGGCGGTGCCAGACCCCGGTTGGGTTACAAGGTCGATGGTTGCACCGATCTGAGATGCTCTTTCTTTCATGCCGATGATGCCATAATGGCCTGGTCCTGGGTTTTGGTCTTTGGCAAAGCCAGATCCATCGTCCTTAATTGTGATGGCCAGGGCATCAGGAGTGTAGTGCAGGAAAACGTCAATTTGGCTGGCTCCGGCATGCTTGACGCTGTTGTTGACGGCTTCTCTGACGATGCGGAGAACCTGATATTCCATCTCCGGGGGCAATTCCCGGTTGCTGGTTTCCAGTTTTAGCTCCGTACGAAGACCCTTGGTTTCGGTAATTTCGCGCACCGCCCGGCCGATCGCGCCGGCGAGGCCCGTTTGGGTGCTGGCGACCGCCCGTAGCCCAGCCACCGATTGGCGGGTTTCCCGCAGGCAGGTCGCTGCGTCCGCGATGATGTCCTGTAAGGTACCTCGCTCCTCGGGAGTCTGCACGCGCGTGCTGAGCGCTTGCAGCGCCATCGTGATGCCGGAGAAGCCCTGAATCAGCGTGTCATGCAATTCCCGTGCAATTCGGCTCCGTTCCGAAACGATCAAGTCATACCGCTCGCGCAGGCGTCGAATGTGGAGCTGGTAGGCGAGAAAAGCCGTGGCGGCCAGAGCAAGCAACGCCATGGGCCAAAACCACTGGTGCTGGTAGAAAAGAGGGGCCAGGGTGAATGTGACCGAGGCACCTGTTTCATTGCAAGGACCATCAAAGTTGCAGCCGGTCACGCGGAACGTATAGTCGCCTGGAGGAAGATTCGTATAGAAGGCCTCCCGGCGTGTGCCCGCGTCAATCCAGTCATGATCGTATCCGTCCAGACGGTAGCGGAAGCGAATAAGTTCGGGCAACGCGTAGCTCAATCCCGCGTAGGTGAAGGCAATATTTTTCTGCCCGCCGGCGAGACCGGAAATCTGGCCGGGAACGGTGGGCGCGCCGTTGACGACCGGATCTTCAATCACGATGGGGGGCGCTGTCTCTCGACCCGGTTGCGCCGGATTAAACGCGATCAGGCCGCGCACGGTGGAAAACCACATGCGGCCATCCTTCATCCGCCACAGCGCGGGGTGGACCCCGGGGCGGCTCTCGATCACGCGCAACGCGTCGGTTGGGCTATAGGAAACGCTGTTGATGTGGTCGATCTCCCCGGCGGCATAACGCAGCAGTTCCGAGCGTGCCACCCAGAAAATCCCGCGGCTACAGGCCATCCACATGCGATCCTGATTGTCCACACTGATGCCATAGAGTTCCGAATCGTAGAGTCCATCGCGAGTGTTGAAACCCGTGACTTTGTCGCCGTCAATCAAGCGCAGGCCGGCTCCGTTCATCCCTGCCCAGAGCAGGCCATCTTTATCTAGGAAGAATACGTTCGCGTTGCGCACGTAGAGGCCGTCGTTGGAGAGCTGCTGGAACACGCCTTGGCGTTGGATGTGAAGCCCATCCTCCGTGCCCACCACCAGGTTGCCCTCGCGATCCTGGCCGATGCTGCGAATTTCCGTCTGCGGACTCCCGGGAATATTGCTGAGACGGCCATCTGAGAGGGACGCAAGGCCGCTTGCTGTGCCGATCCACACGACGCCGTCGCGGTCGCAGAACAGGCTGCGGATGTCGCTGGAGGGCAGTCCGTCCGCGGCATCATAGCGCTTGGTCACGTGGCCACCCTGGATACGGGCGAGTCCTTTGCTGGTTCCCACCCAAAGCGCGTGTGCGGCATCTTCGACCAATGCGCGGACTACGTTGGAAGGCAGTCGGTCGGACGTGGGGAGTTTGGCGAAACGGCGTCCGTCGAAATGCGCCAGGCCCGCGTCTAGCGTGCCTGCCCAGATCACGCCAGTGGAATCCTGCATGACGGGCCCGGTTTCATTGCTCGGCAAGCCTTCGGCCATGGTGTAGGGGATACTGCGACCATCGGCGAATTGGTTCAGGCCGCGTTTAGTCCCAACCCACAGGTTGCCTTCGCGGTCCTCCAAAATGGACTGGGCTGTTCCCTGAGATAGGCCGTCCTCGGGGCGGAAACGGTCCCAGGTGCCGTTTCGCAGTCGGCTGAAGCCGCTGCGGGTACCGAACCACAAAGTATCGTCCTGACCGCGCACGATGGAGAACACAAAGTCATCCACCAACCCATCCTTGGTGGTGAAGAGCTGTTGCTGATTGCCGTTCATCCGGATGAGTCCAAAGGAAGTGCCGATCCACACGGTCTCGTCGTCGCACAGCAGGGATCGAACGGAAACAGGCGGCGGGACCCCTTTTAGTACGTGGGTTTGAAAGCGGCCGGCGCGGACCGAAGTGATATTGGCGGTTTCGCCGCCGACCCACACTGTGCCATCCGGAGCCTCGCAAGCGGCGCGGAGATTTTCGTTCGGCAACCCGTCGGCAACGTGGAATACCTGTACCGGTTGCGAGGCGTTGGCCGGGTCAATGCGAACCAGGCCCTTTTCTCTGCAGGCCCACACGATGCCGGACTTTCCGGAAACGATGCATTGAATCTGTCCCGCAGCCATGCCCTGGTCGGAGGCGTACTTGGTGGTGCCGCTGCGACGCACTGCGTAGACGGTTCCGTCATTGCCACCGAGCCACAACGTTCCGGCTGCGTCCTGGGAAGCCGCGCGGATAAACAGATTCGCGGGGGCGCCCGGAATCAGCCGTTCGACGGAGTTGAAGCGCACGCCATCAAAGCGATACAAGCCGGCTTCCGTGGCGATCCAAAGGTAGCCCTGCGGGTCTTGCAGGATGCTGGTGATGGCGCCATCCGGTAGCCCCTGTTGAGTCTGCCAGATGCGATGAATATATTGCGTGAGTTCGCGATCGGGACTGAGCGCGAGTGCCGCGGGTGCACACAATAATGCCGCTGCGATGAAGGCGAGCGGCAAGCGTGGCATCTAGAATACGATACCGAATCCAGCGGAGACTTCGTTAATCCGGATCCAGCCGCTGGCCAGTGGCAGTCCGAAGGGCTTCGGCGTCGTGTACTGCCGCACATCGAAACGCACCGCGTAGGGTCCGGCAACGCGCATCTTCACGCCGCCGCCGTAGTTGACGCCGAACTTGTTGCTGCCGCCGCCCTGCGCTGCGCTGCTGCCCGGGGGGGTGTAGTTCGCAAAGCCGATTCCACCGGTCGCGAACGGTCGCACGCGGTTGCCTTCGTGGTTTGCATAGAGCAAATAGTTGTAGCCGCCCATGTGGATCGCCATTCCTTGTTTGGTTGCGGTGCTGCCCTGGCCAAATTGGAGCTGGGTGCGATTGTAGGCGTACTGCACTTCATGCCCGCTTAACCCGTCGCCGTTGAAGGCGATTCGGAACCCGAAGCGGAAGCCGTTATTGAGGCTCACGTCGTCCTGGGAACCCCCGATGGTAGCGGTGGTGCCGAGTCCTTTGTTGCTGAGGAAGTTTTGGCCGGCACTGAACCACATTTCCCCATATTGGGCCCACGCGGGCGTGGAGCAGGCGAGCAAGAAAAGTAGTGCGAGTTTCTTCATATTCTCCTCAGACGGCGATGATGACGAATGAGTTTCATTGTCGCGCGGATGGGCGGCGGGATTCAAGAGGACGAAGGTTACTTGAGTGCGAAGTTCACCTCAATCTCAGTCAGGACTTCGACCGGTTCTCCGTTGAGAAGATACGGCTTATATTCCCACTGCTTCACGGCGCGAAGCGCTTCCTCAAACAGCAGGAGCGGACCGTTGACGACGTTCAGTTCGCGAATTTTCCCATCTTTCCCGATGGTTACGGACAAGAGCACGACGCCCTGTACGCCCCGAGCCTTCGCTTCCGGCGGATATTTAGGGGGAATTTGCTTGGTGATGTGCCCTTTGCTGACTCCCGTTTGCTGCGGCGGTCCTTCGGGGGACTTCGGCAGAGGCTCAAATTTGCAGGCATCGCCGCTGACTTTCGAATTTGTTTTCTCAATCTGAACACGCACTGCCGTGCAAAACTCTTCCAATTTCGCTGGGAGTTTTCCTTGCCCAGCCGCAAGGCGGCCCATGGACAGTTGCAGTGTTGAGAAAGCGGAAAGCAGCATTGGGTATTCGGCCTCCTGTGTGAGAGTGAAGCGCGCGGCAGAGGCTAACTGAGTCGGTGGCAACACTTCACCCGCGAAAGTGGGCGGGCCACCTTCCCACCCAAGATCCGAGATGCCAAGCGCGGCGTACGCATAGGCTTCTCCTAACCATGCCATCACGGCAACCGAACGTGAGTATGGAATCAAGATCCTCTGTACCTCGTCGGGTTCAGAGACTCGCAAGAAATTCGTGGCGACCTCCATCATCCGGAGCCGACGCGGCGATTTCGCGAGCACGGCTAGCCACAGAGTCTTGATTTGAGCGTAGGCAGATGGGGAAACCACCTTGGAGATGGTTGCAGCCGGCGTTCGTAAAACCTCGGCTTCCGGTTGATTCTTGATCAACCAGGAGATTTGACGGGCTCGCAGAGCTTCCATCTCTGGATCCGAGTGCGATGCCGCGTACACAATCAGCGATGACCGTTTGGCCGCGCTATCTGGATTCTCTTTGAGCTTTCGCTCAGCTTCGAGGGCCCTATCAGAATTGAGTGAGTCGCTATCCGCTCTGATCTCTGGCGGCAGTGACGCAGTGCTCATTCGGATAGGTGGGTGATATTTTTCGGGATCGTACGGGATGCGAACGGTTACCGTGAAACCATACGGCTTCTCAGCTGGCCGAAAGCGGTACTGTGCGAGCGCGCGGTAAACCGGCAAGGAAAATCCACCCTCAAGGCTGCTCACCGAAAACGGAGTGCCGTCCGAGAGCACCACGAAATCCACCATAATCGGGAGGATTAAGCTTGGTTTCGGCTCCTTGCCGTAATCCGGCTCGACCGATTTTACGAGCATCGAGTCTTGGGCCAACAGGCCTGTTAGCGAGAGCAGAGTGAACGCGCCGAGTCGAAATCGCATTGGTGTCGCCCATTATACGCCGATGTCTATCCGCTTCGGACGCCCGTATCCCCATCTGTTATCATCGTGGTAGAGGTCCTATGAATCGCCGATTCCATTACGCTGTAGTGGCTGCATCGACTTGCGTTGTTGGTGTCCTGCTCTTCGGAACTGTAGCCGTCCGTAGCGCTACACCCGAGGATTCGCCCTACACCCAGCTCGGCGTCTTTAGTGACGTCCTGACCAAGATCAAGCTCGAATACGTGCAGGAACCCGACCTGAAGGCCGTCACCATGGGCGCGGTCAACGGGCTGCTGGAATCCCTCGACCCGTTCGCCAGCTACCTCAACGCGGCGCAGTACAAGCAGTATCAGGCGGAGCACGGCAAGGCGAAAGCCGACGTTGGCCTCTACATCGCGCGCGGTCCTGGCTACATCCGGATCGTCGACGCGCTAGCTGGTTCCGCGGCGGACACGGCTGGGTTGACCACGGGCGACGTCATTGAATCGATCAACAAAATTTCCACCCGTGACATGCCGGTTGCTGCCGCTGAACTGCTGCTGCAGGGCGACCCCGGCACGAAAGTAGATCTCACCGTTCTCACCGCGCGGCAGGCCGATCCTTCGCCGCTGACGCTCACCCGCGCTCCCCTGGCTTACCCGTCCGTGACGGCGAAGCTGGTTACCGACAAGGGACCGGAAGCCGTCGGCGTCATCACCGTGGGCGCGCTGCTCGAAGGTCGTTCACGCGACATCGGACAGAAGGTTCAGGATCTGGAAAAGCAGGGCGCGAAGAAGATCATGCTCGACCTCCGCTACTGTGGCCTTGGTCCCGCTGAAGAAGGCATCGCTGTCGCGAACCTCTTCATGGATAGCGGTCTCATCACTTATACGCAAGGCCAGAAGTCACGCCGTGCGGATAGCAACGCTGTGGCTTCGAAAGCTGTCACTAAGCTCCCGCTGGTTGTGCTGACAAATCGTGGTACCGCTGGGGCAGCCGAAGTTGCCGCAGCCGCGCTGCTCGATTCGAAGCGCGCCACCTTGGTGGGTGAGCCGACCTTCGGCGACGCGGCCGTTCGTAAAGCGGTCACCCTGCCCGACGGCAGCGCTGTGATCCTGGCCGTGGCCAAGTATTACGCTCCCAACGGCAAAGCGATTCAGGATACGCGCGTCATCCCGGGTGTTCTGCAAGCCCAGTTCGACCCGCCCGCGCCGATCGACCAGATCGACGGCGACGGTCCGGCCCCTGCTCCCGTGAAGTCGACCACGGACTTGATCTACGAGCGTGGCTTCAAGCCTGCGCCTCCCGCTGCTCCGGGCAGCCCGCTGACGAATAACGCTGCTCCAAAGGGCCCCGGCCCGACGGTTGTAAAGTAAGTCTCGACAAATGCCCCTGTACGAATATCAGTGCTCCAAGTGTGGAAATGTTTTTGAAGTTCGCCAGAAATTTTCTGACGATCCTGTGACGGTCCACGAAAATTGCGGCGGCGATGTCGTCAAGCTGATGTCCGCCCCCGCGTTCCAGTTCAAGGGCAGCGGCTGGTATGTCACCGACTATGCCGGTGGCGGCTCCAAGGGTGGAGCCATCAAGAGCGAGACCAGCGCTAGCGGTGACGCGAAGCCCGCAACGGAAACAAAGTCGGAATCCAAGCCAGCGGAAACCAAAACGGAGTCCAAACCTGCCGCCTCCACGCCGGCCCCATCCACAAAGGCTGACTAAAGCCCGCGCGAAATCGGCTCGTCGAATTCCGTGGTGGATTCGCGTTCCGGTCCTGATCCTTTTCGGACTTCATGCCCTTTGGGCCGTTTGTCTTCTCGGCCTTCGTTTCATCAACCCCATTACAACGGGCGTCCAGGTGCAACGCCGAGTGGAAGCCCTCTTCTCCGGGACCAACTACACCAAGCGCTCCACATTCGTTCCGCTGGAGAAAATCTCCACCCACCTTCAGCACGCTGTCATCGCTGCCGAGGATGGCCGCTTCTACCAGCATTCCGGCATCGACTGGCAGCAGGTCGAACTGGTCGCGCGCGAAAGCCTTGAGGAAGGGGAAATCCCCCGTGGGGCTTCCACCATCACCCAGCAGTTAGTGAAAAATCTCTTCTTCACCACCCACCGCAATCCGTTCCGCAAGGTCTTCGAGTACACCCTGGCCCCCATGGCGAGTTCGATCCTCGGCAAGCGACGCGTGCTCGAACTCTACCTCAACATCGTCGAATGGGGGCCCGGAGTCTGGGGAGCCGAAGCCGCCGCAGCCTACCACTACGGCTCGCACGCTAACCGCCTGACGCGTGACCAATCCTCGCGCCTCGCTGCGTGCCTGCCCAGCCCTCGCCGTAGGCGTCCCGCCGCCATGAATAGCTACAGTGCGATCATCGAAGGCCGCATGGACCAACTGGGATGGTGAAGCGTTTCCTATTCTTCATTGCGCTGGCGCTCCACGCCGAGACACCATTCGCCGGTGTTACCTACAGCTCACACCCCGACCGGGCCGCGCATGTGATCGTGATCGACCTGGCACAACCCGGCCTGCGCTTCCGTGTGACCCCTCCCAGCGGCTCCCGCGAAACAGTGCGGCAAACGACGCTCGATTACCTTCGCGAGCAACGCGCGCAGATCGCCATCAACGCGCACTTCTTCGAGCCGTTTCCATCCGAGGATCGAGAAGCATTTCTGATCGGCTCCGCTGCATCTGATGGCAAGGCTTACTCGGATTTTGAAACGCCCCGCCAGTCGTATGCAATTGTCGCCAACGCTCCCGTCCTAAATATCGACGCAACCAACCACGCCGAAATCGTTCACCACGGCGAGGACGCGCGGCTCTTCAACGCGATCGCAGGGTCCGCGCAGATCGTCACGGCTGGAGTAAAAACGATTCCGGTCTACGGCGATACTGGCCTTACTCCTGGCGGTCCCAATAATTACTCCAACGCCGATTCCTGGTATGAACGTCGCGCCGCTCGCACCATCGCCGGACTGACTCGCGATCGAACGAAGCTCGTTCTCTTAGTCATCGATCGCGCAACGGTCGCCGAAGCGGCGGATTTTCTCATCGCCAACTATGCGGTTTGGGACGCACTCAACCTGGACGGCGGGGGTTCCACCACCATGGCGATAGAGGATCGCATCACCCACGATTTCCGCGTTCTCAATGCGGCCGAGGGTCGCGCCGTGGGCAGTAATCTGGCGGTCTTCGCGCCAGCCAATGTTAAACTGAACTAGTGTCTTTACACCAAGCCCGTCTCGCTGGGCTGTGGGTTCTGATTGCAGTCAACGTCTGGGGCCAAGTTCCGCCCACGAAGGCGGAAGCTCCCGAACCCCGCGCCGCAGATCAGCGAACCCAACTCAATCTTGCAGGTCAAACCAACACGGCTACTGGCGAAAGCCAGCGCAATGAGAACGTCCGCATTAATCCCATCGATACCAACACGGAGCGCGAGCTAACCCGCCGCATCGGTGCGACTGCCACGATTGTGCGCGAGTTTCCCGCTGAACGGAACTACTTTGCCAGTGAGTATGGCCGCACACCCGACGCTCCTCTGCACCTGTCCGTCGCCGCAACCCCCAGCCGCCGCATTCATGGAACGCTGTGGGAGAATCACCAGAACAGCATCACCAGCGCGCGGTCATTCTTTCAAGTCGGAGGCGTGCTTCCCGCGCGCGAGAACGAATACGGCTTCCGGGTGACTAGCCCTCTGTGGAAGAGCATCCAGCTCTCCCTCGATGGCAACCAGCAAAAATCCCGAGGCATGGTGAATGGCAACGTCCTCGTCCCGCGCGCCGACGAGCGCACGCCGCTGACCACCGATCCCCAAGCCTACAAGCTGATCGCTAGTTGGCTCGCCGGCTATCCCACTCTCGCCCCCAATCTGCCCGACCTCGATGCCCGCGCGCTGAATACCAACGCCCCGCAACGCATCGACACAAACGCGCTGAGTGGTCGGCTCGATGCGCCCCTAGGAGCGAAGAACGCGCTATCCTTGCGCTACCAGGTCACGGCGCAGCACGTGAAAGCGTTCCAATTGGTCGCCGGCCAGAATCCCGATTCCGATCTTCACAATCAACGCGTCACCACGACTTGGCGTCGCGTCTTCAGCCCCGCGATGCAAGGGACATTCTCCGCCGGCTTCGATCGCACCACGACTTCGATTCGTCCCGACGTAACCTCGCCCCCAGTACGCATCAACGTCACCAACGTAATCCAAACCATCGGCAATGATACCGACGTACCCATTCGCCGCACGCAAAACCTGTTCCGAGAATCCGGCGCGCTCGAAGGCATTCGCGGAAACCACCGCTGGCACGCGGGCGGGGAACTCATGCGCACCCAGATGAACAGTCTGGAGCAGGACTCGCTGCGTCCCGTTTTCACCTTTCAGAACAACTTCGGCAACGACGCGGTGACCAACCTGCGCAAGGGTCTGGTGACATCCTTCAACCAGCTGATCGGAGACACCTACCGTGGCTATCGCACCTGGAAGACAATCGGCTATTTCGACGACACTTGGCGAGCGACCAAAGCCCTGACGATGCACATCGGTCTGCGCTATGAGCCGCTCCTGCGTCCCACGGAAGTGAACAGTCGCGAAATCGTGCCTTTCGGTTGCAGTTGTGGCGCACTCGCTCCACGTTTCGCGATCTCATACCGTCTGCCCGGGAATTGGGGCGTCCTTCGCAGTGGCTACGGCTTGGATTACGGTCAGATGTTCGTCGCCACGTTTGGTCAGATTCGCATGAATCTGCCAAATGCTGCCCGGATCAGCGTCAACACACCCAATCTTCTAAACCCTCTGAACGGCATCACGTTCCGCGACATCGGACCGAACTTCCGATCTGCGTTCTACGACATCGCATCGAACCTAGGCCTGCCCTACGCGCACACGTATAACGCGAGTTGGGAATGGCGCAGTTCGCACGGCGTGCAACTCCAACTCGGCTACGTCGGCAGCCGAGCACATCGCCTATTCGAGACTCTCTATAACAATCGTGGTGGCAAAGTCGCCGACGTCTCGTTGATCACGCCTGCTACGGTGAACTCCCGCCGAGCAGACCAGACTCGTTTCGACATTTTCCGCGTTCACAACGGAGCCAAGAGCTACTTCGATGCGGCGCGCGTTACGCTCACCATGCCTTCATCGCACGGCTTCAGCGGCGAAGTGTCGTATTGGCTGAGCAAGGGCCTTGACTTCGGCACCGACTACACCAGCACCGTGTCCGGCCCCAATACGCGACAGGGCCGTTCGCCGTCTGAGTTCTTTGTGCATGACACCATGAAAGGCCTCGCGAGTTTTGATCAGCCCCACGCATTCCTGCTCCGCCTGAACTATCAAACGCCGCAGCTAACCGAGCGTTGGGCCCGCGCCATCATTGGGCGCTGGAGTGCCAACGCTGTCTGGTTGCTCAAAAGTGGAACTCCGTTCAGCGTCGAGACTGGTTCCGATGGTCCCGGTTTCGGCAACGTCGACGGTCAGAATAGCGATCGCCCCAACGTGCTCGATCCGCGCGTTCTGGGGCGCACGATCGGCAATCCCGACACCGCCACCACGCTGCTACCCGCGTCCGCCTTTGGATTCCTGAAGCCGTCCGACTACGTTGGAAATCTGGGCCGCGATACGTTCCGCCGTGGCAAGATCACCAACGTGAATTCATCGATCGAGCGTAGCTGGTCGCTGCCGCGCGATTGGTCTTTGCAGTTGCGGGCCGAAGCCGTGAACCTATTCAACACTCCGCAGTTTGATCAGCCGGTGTTCCTGCTGGCGAGCCCCACATTCGGAAAGATCACCAACACTCTGAACGGCGGACGCCTGTTCCACTTCCGCCTGCAAGTCCAGTTCTAGTGGGGCAGGCACCCTGCCCGCGGCGGCCTCTCAGGCCGCCCGTCCCGCGAGAGAAGAAAGGCGGGCAACGTGCCCGCCGCAGCCAAGGTGGCTGCCCTACATAAGCAGTCGAATCCACTCGCGCGTTCGACCGCGCAGGTCGCCGTCCTCCGGAAATAGATCCGCGACAATCGCGAGTGAGTCGGCTCCCGCATCCCGCACGCTCAACGCGTTTGCGCGAGTGATGCCGCCGATCGCGACCAACGGGCGTTCGGTCAGCGAGCGAATACGGCGCAACTCATCGACGCCCACCGTCGCATCCGGATTCTCTTTCGTAGACGTTCCAAAGATCGGCCCGAGCGCGACGTAGTCCACCGGCTCTGCGGCAGCGGCTCGAAGTTGTGCGTCGCTATGCGTCGAGAATCCGATCACGGTCTTCGATCCGGTGATCGACCGCGCAGCCGTCGGGGGGAGATCATCTTGACCGAGATGCAGTGCCGCCCCAAACAACTTTGCCAGGTCTGCACGATCATTCACGACCAGCTTGGCACCAGCCTGTCGCGTGAATCCCGCGATCTCCTCAAGCCAAGCAAATGCTTGTCGCGACAGAAATCCCTTGTGCCGGAATTGGAGAATGCGAGCGCCGCCGTCGAGAATGTCCTGGGCCGCCCGCACCGGATCGAGGTCGCGCGCGAGCACCGCGGCCGTATCGAGAATCGGATAAAACGCAGGAACAATCATGCGGCCGCGGCGAGCACTTCCGATGGCATCGGCTTGCCTCGGCTAGTGTAGCGAATCACGCCATCCGGCCCGATCAGGTACACCGTGCGCCGAGGAGCAAAACTGAACGCGCTCCCATACGCCCTCGCGATTTTTTGCCCCTCGTCCACTAAAAGCGGGAAGGGAAGGTTGTACTTCTTGCGAAACTTCTCGTGCTTGCCCGGCTGCCCTGGATTCACACCAAACACCACAGCGTTTTTCGATGCGACGGAAGCCCAGCTATCGCGAAATTCGCATAGTTGCTTGGTACATACTGCGGTATCGTCCGCTGGGTAGAACACCAGGATCACATTGCGCCCGCGCAATTCTTTCAGCGTGACCCGCTTGCCGTCCTGATCGACGGCCGAAAAATCGGGAGCCGGCGTTCCGACGGCAAGCGGCGCGCCGAGCAGCCAATCAAACACGGGGCTTGCCTCGCGTCGGTTTGCCTCCAGAAGGTCGTCCACCTGACGGTCTTGCACCAGGCGGTCTGCCACTGGATGGACGCCCACCCGGCGGCCTACCGCTAGGCGGACGATCGCCAGTCGGACGATCACCGGACGGCTTGCCACGGAACGGCTTGTCGCCGAACGAACCACGGCTCGGCGGACGATCCCCACTCGGACGGTCACCGGACGGCTTGCCACGGAACGGCTTGTCGCCGAACGATCCACGACTCGGCGGACGATCTCCCGTCGGACGGTCGCCAGACGGCTTGCCACGGAACGGCTTGTCCCCGAACGAACCACGGCTCGGCGGACGATCTCCGGTCGGACTGTCGCCAGACGGCTTGCCACGGAACGGCTTGTCGCCGAAAGTTCCACGACTCGGCGGACGATCTCCAGTCGGACGGTCGCCAGATGGCTTGCCACGGAACGGCTTGTCGCCGAACGATCCACGGCTCGGCGGACGATCTCCGGTCGGCTTGGCGCGGAACGGCCGATCACCCTGAGGCTTTCCACCAAACCGATTCGGACCCGCAGGCCGAGACGGCGGCGCTGCTTCTTCGCTTTCCTCTGCTGCGTTCGCCGACGGAGCGAACCGTCGCGGACGTCGCACCAACAGTGCTGCCTTCGCCGAACGTACAGGCCTCGGCGCAGTCGCTACAGCTTCCTCCACAGGCACTGCACTCGGCTTCGCATCCGGTTGATCGAGCTTCAAAATCTGCCGGAACTTCTCCACCTCGCGAAGTGTCAGCGCCCGAAACCGCCCGGGTGCAAGATCAAGCTCCAAAAATCCAATCTTCACGCGACGCAGCTTTTCAACTAGTTTGCTGAAATGCTTGAACATCATGCGGATCTGATTCTGTCGGCCTTCCGACAACCGCACTTCGTACCACGGGTTGTCGCCCGGCTTAATCATCTTGATGTGCGCCGGAGCAGTGCGACGGCCATGCAGAGGAATGCCGCTGGCAAAATTCGCCACCTGCTCATCCGTCAGCGTGCCGTTCACCTTGACCACGTATGTCTTCACTACGTGGCTCGCAGGTGCAGTGATGCGATGGGCAAACTCACCATCATTGGTGAGCAGCAACAACCCCTCGCTCGAATAATCCAGCCGCCCGACCGGGAACACGCGTTCCTTCACACCACGCAACAAATGCATGACCGTCTGGCGACCTTCAGGATCGGACACCGTCGTGACCACTTCGCGCGGTTTGTGCAGCGCGAGGTAGACCAGTTTGTGCGGAGCCTTCAGCAGCGTCCCGTCCACCTTGATATGGTCGGTCTCGATATCAGCCTTTGAGCCGAGCTCCGTAATCACTTCACCATTCACCGTCACGCGGCCCTGTAGGATCATGTCCTCGGCCTTGCGACGGCTGGTAACACCCGTCTGGGATAAAATCTTCTGTAGCCGTTCTTCAGGCATTGTCTTCCGTTTTGCTCTCTTCTGCAGCTACTTCTTCTGTGGCTTCCGCTTCCGGGACCACTTCTTCTACCGCAGGAGCATCGACTGCTGTCGCAGCCGTTTCAGGTATTGCTTCCATCTGCGCATCCGTCGCGGCTTCCGCTGCTTCCGCGACTTCTTCAACCAATTCCATGCGACCCAACTCTTCGAATTCCTTCAACGTCGGCAATTCGGTCAGGTCCTTCAATCCAAACTGAACCAGAAAATCTTTGGTGGTCTTGTAAAGAATCGGTTGCCCGATCACCTTCTTGCGCCCGCCCTCATGGATCAGCTTGCGATCCAGCAGCGTCTTCAACACACCCGCGCCCTGCACGCCACGAATCTCCATAATTTCAGGAGCAGTCACCGGCTGCTTGTACGCAATCACGGCCAGCGTTTCGAGTGCCGCCAGCGATAGCTTCAACGGCGGCGTCAGCTTCTTGACGAACGCACGCACCGCTTCGTGATGCTCCGCCTTGGTCGCCATCTTGTAACCGCCGGCGACTTCGCGAATGCTGAGCCCGTGCTCCGGCCTTTCGAATTCCGTCACCAGCGTGTCCAGCAGCTTCTTCACTTTGTCGATGGGCTGCGAGAGCGCGGACGAAATTTGCTGCAGCGTCAGCGGCTCATCGGTGATGTACACGATGGCTTCGAGCATGGCCTGCAAGTGCGCCGTATCTTCCGGCAGCTCCAGCTGCTCGGCGACTTGTTCGATGACTTCCTGCGTTTCCTCCGGAGTTTGCTCCGGCTGCGATACTTCGAGTTCTTCCATTACTTGTATCCTTCTTCGATCACCGCGAGGACATCGTCGCCGCCGGCAAACGCGGCCTCAAACCCCTTGAGCTTCTTCAGGCCAATTTCGCCGAAGAGTTCCGTTTGGGTGAGGCCCAGAGCTTGTATCTTAACCAGTTCCAGCATGGCCAGGAACATGCAAATCATCCCTCGGCGACTGCGCTGGCGTTCAAATAAATCGCGCGCGGAAATTGGCCCGCGCTCGCGAGCGAATACGTGCCGCAGAAACTTGATCATGTCCGGCACGGAAACATCATCGCTGGTAATTTCATACGTCGGACGCTGCTTCGCCCGCTCAATCACGGTCTGCAACGTCTTCACCAAATCGAACAAGGTGACCGCTAACCCCGGATCGTCACCCTCATTCCGGAACTGCGCGATCTGCGGATTGGACCAAACTGCTTCCTCAATCACGCGCTTCTGCTGCAACATCTCCGCCGCCGCCTTGAACCGCTCATGCTCCAACAACTGGTTGACTAGTTCCTGGCGCGGATCGTCTTCCTCAGGCGAAAGTTTTGCGAGCTCCGGATCCTTCGGTAGCAACAGCTTCGACTTGATATGGATCAGTGTCGCCGCCATGTAGACGAACTCGGCCGACAATTCCATGCTTGTGTCCGCGGCCTTTTGCATGTATTCGAGATACTGCGCCGTGATCTTGGCGATCGGAATGTCGTAGATGTTGATCTCCTGTTTGCGGATCAAGTCCAGCAACAGGTCGAGCGGGCCATCGTACTGTTCGAGGTGAAAATTCAGAGGGGACGACACAGTCCTTTAGGATAGCAAGGTGCGCGAGAAATAGGTCCTAGCGGAGCTTTTTGTCTGCGTCCGCGGCTGCTTTCGCGCCCAGGAAGCTTAAGATCACGTCTACCTTGTGAGAATCCTCATGCAGAACCGCTTCGGCACCCGTCCGGGCAAGATTATCGAAGTAGCCTTCCGACCGGATCATCGCGAGGAACGTGTCAGGATAACTCTCTTTATAGTGGTCGCCTTCGTTTAGTTTCCACACCTTGCGAATCGCTGGCTCGCTGATGATATCCAGGCCCTTGATCGTCAGCTTACCCATGGTGAATACCGGCCCGGGCTGAATGGTGATCACGAGATCGACGGTTTTGGTGTCGTCGTGAACTTCCCGCACAATCGGCGTTTCCACCCGCAAATAGCCGTCTTCCCGAAAACTCTTCTGGATGCGCCGGATTCCCGAGTCGATCTCAGCGAAATTCACGACCGCGTTCTTGGACCAGTTCCCGAGCTTATTCAGTTCCGGTGCCTCCCGCGATGCGACTCCCTTAAACGTGACATCGCCCAGCTTGTAGACGGCACCTTCGTCGACCGTGACCATCACGTCGATTCCGTCGTTGTCTTCGGACTTTTTGGTCTCGACCTTAGGGAATGTCACCCGAATCCGCCCGTGCTCTTCATAGGCGGACACCACGCTACCCAGCAACTGCCGGAAAAACGGTTCGCTGAACGGAACCCCGATTGCGACCGGGTTAATCGCTTTCCACAGCGCGACCTGATCCATGGCGACATTGCCGGTGAAGTTCACTTCAGAAATATTGAGCCGCGCGCCCATAGGACGAAAGACGATCATCGGCTCGCCAGTATCGGAGTTGACCTCGCCGATCACCTGTGTCCCGCTATTCAGAAATTTCGCCAGCGCACTCGAATACCGGTTCATCACCTGCGGCGTCGGCGGAATCGCATCGGTGAAAATGGGCTCCTGCTTGCTCAATGCCTCGCGGAGCGAAGCCTCCGTCCCCGGCAATTCTTCAAAGCGGAATTTGTAGAGCGGGGAAGTCTCGGTCACCCGGAATGTCGCGTCGAACCCAGTGTCTTTCGCGCTGCCCTTGTATTCGAACGCGACGCTCTCAAACGCGCCCGTCGCCACCAGCCGATCCCGAGCCTCATTAAACTCCGGCCGCGTAATCGGAGCACCAATTTTCAGCCCGGTGGCCGCGAGAATGCGCTCCGTCGGAATCGCCTCGTTGCCAACGATTTTGATCGATTCCAGGGGAAAGTTGGCCTTCTCTTGAGAAAAAGCAAACGGCGCGGCCATGAGCAGGACCGCGCCGAAAACTGTGATGTGCTGGAGCCTCACCCTTCCATTATGATGCGCCCGCGCGCGAGCGGGTTACTCCTCTTTAACGAAGCCCCGGTTGCCCATGCTCTCTTGGATGACGCTGTACCCCGCCGGAACTTCAAACAGGGATCGGACCTGCTCAATCCGCTGAATGTTGACCAGCTTGTAGACATTCTCGCCGCTTCGGGGATCCGCGTGGCGAGTCAACACCGTGAGTTGCAAATAGGGCGAATACCAGCGCTCATCGACGATCTCAATTGCCCGATCATTGCCAATTTCACCAGCCGGAATCGTCGTAACCGTGCGGCTCCCCTTGGCTTCATCGCCCTCGATCATGCGTGTCCCCAGATCCTCTTCCTTCGCCGTATTCGCCGATGGTGCACGCGCGACGATATTTACGACGCTGGTCACGCCGCCTTGCGTCGCGAGTCCGATCCCGCCGCCTGGGCCAGCGCCAGCGCCGGTTCCTACGGGTCCAGAGGCGCGCACAAACGGAGTGGTGCGCGCAGAGGTGATCGTCAACCGGTTGCCAGGGTCGATATCCAGGGCCATCTTATCCGCGGTTTTCCGGTCTGGATGCAATGTGTAGCTGACCTTGGCCACTGGATCGGTGATGAAGATCACATCCAGGGGAGCCGCTTCCTCGCGCCGTTCGCGACCCTCGCTATCCCGAAACTGCTTGGACGACGAACGCTGCACCACGCGATTGCCGTCGTACAGAGTCTGAATCGTTTCCGTCACGGCCTCGGCCGAATACGGAGCCTTGGTCACCGTGGGGCCGATGCTCATGCCCGATACAAACTCCATCGTCTGAGGCCCCGTCGCGAATACCATCCTGCGAGCCGCCATGCCAGGGACCGCCGTTCCTTCGATCCTTTCCTCGATCATGATCCGCTTCTCCATCGGATCCATGATCGTGGGCGTAGGTGCGGTAGGAGCCACCTGTGCGGACAAAACACCGGTCAAAAACGCGAATAGAAAAACCGTCTTCATGGTAGTTCCTTCCTATCTCTGGTAACTCACAAATCGAATGGCCCGAGCCATGCCCTCTTCGCCAACCAGCACGTCGGCTTGGACCCGGTCTCCCCAGCGCTCCGGACTCACCGGCAGCCCCACCGTACGCATGGTGGAAGCGGGCACGACGACTCGCAGAAGCTGTCCACGCTCGAAGGGCGGGGGAGCGTCCATCAACGAATAAAACTCCGTGACCACCTCTCGCTCAGGCTCTGGTCTCTTCGCTCGACGAACCCGTTTGGGAAGAGGATCTGCCACCGGAGTCGGCTCCGGAGGAACCGGTATCGATGCGATCACAGTCTGTCGGGGGGCCTCCGGTTGAACCTGCTCGCCGCGCGGCAATACCGATACCAGCAAAGCTGCCGCAGCCGCCAGACCGGCCGTGATCCCGGCCCTCCGCCGCCAATGGGTAACCGGCTGGCGACGGGCAAAAATATCAGCCGCTGATGCCCGAGCCTCCAGCCCTCGATCGTGATCCGCCAGCGCCCGCAGCGCTTTTGTCACTTGAACGTCAGGGTTCATTCGATGCTCCTTACAACACTCGTTGCGCCGACCAATTTCCGGGCCAGCATCCCGCGCGCACGGTTCAGCCTCGACCGCACCGTCCCTACCGGGCACTCCAGCACGGCTGCCGCTTCTTCATAACTGGTTTCTTGAAGGTCGCAAAGCACGACTGCCTCGCGATAGACCGGCGGCAAACTCAGCACTGCCTGCCGAACCCGCTCGATCGATTCGCTTTTCGTCAGGTCGTCCAGCAGGTCGCAGTCCGCCGTCGAATCCTCTTCGGGCTCATACCGACGCTCGCGTTCCTGCCGCCGCATCACTAAGTTACGCGCGATTCCATAAAGAAACGCTGCAACCGATCCGCGGGCCGCATCGTACCGCGAACCTCTTTGCAGCAGCGTCAGAAACGTCTCCTGGGTCACGTCCTCAGCAAGCGCAGTGCTGCCGCTCATCTGCAACGCGAACCGGTAGACGCCACCCTGACGGCGCTGGTAAAGCTCGGTGAAATGCTCCTCGCGTCCACGCAGCGCGTGTGCAAGCAACTCAGGATCACTATGTGCGTCGCTGTAATTGGGGCTCGAGGGCATCACCGTCGATATTGGTTCCGCCCACGAGGCCATAAAGTTCCCGGAACTGCTTTATTTCTCGACAGCCGGGATGGAAGTGAACGCCGACCCAAAGAAGCGCAGCCCCAGAACCGAAACGCTCGCCCCGGCCGGAACCGTGAACGTCGCCGTTCCGCGCGTACCGATAATGCCGCTGAGTCCGGTGAGGCTCCGCAACGCCACCGCCGTCTTGTTTTTTGCAGGAAGGGGAATCGTCGCCGTCCCCAGATCCTGACCGCTGATTCCGAACACCTTGACCGTGACCGTCGTGGCCGTGGAACCCGTGTTCACCACCGCAGCAGCCGTGGTGAAGTTCGTCTCGTCAAAAGTCAGCACCGCTTGCGTCGCCGCGGCATTCGCGAACGGCACCACCGCCTCTTGGTCCTGGATCCCTTGTACGCTTTGCCGGAACACGCCATAACCCGTGACACCCGCGGGCAAATTAACGGTTGCGTATCCCTGAACCAGAGGACCGGGAGCCGTGTATTCCAGACGAACCGTCCCATTGCCCGAAATCGTCACCGGCGTCGTCGTCCCAAATCCAGGAACATTCAAAGGAGTTCCGTCGTTCGCGAAGTAGCTGATGAAGTAACTCTGCGTCGAGGAATTCGTGTTGGAGAAGTACAGCGCCGAATACCATCCGCCGCCGTACACCATTTGCGGCATTACGTATTGTTGAACCACCAGCGAACCCGTGCCGTTAATCACGATGGACGCCGTTGTCGCGCCGGTCGCAGTGCCATTGCCGGTGAGAGGCGAGAACACACCCTTTGCTCCCTCAAACCGTCCCGTCCCTCCCGTGATTTTCACTGTTCCGGTGCCCGAGCCGCCGGAGCCGACTTGCGGCACCAGGATTCCTGTGGGAGCTTCAAACGTCCCGACCATCACCGCTCCATCCGGGAAAATCATGGTAAACGAGCCCGGAATCACTCCAGTCGTCCCGCCGGATAAGAGGCTCCCGTCCAGCGCCCCCGCGCCCGACAGAGCGGCGGTGCCGAGGCCCGTAATCGAAGCCGTGCCACTGAACGCGTAACTCGTCGTTCCCGTCAGCGCCGCGGTCGCCGTGAAGTTCAGCGTCAGCGGTGTCTGCGCGAATGCGCTCGCCGCGAGTCCTACAAACAAGAGAGCCTTGGTAAAAGTCATCAAACAGTTCCTCCAGTGGAATTGTTTGCAGTGTATCGCAAGTCTCGTGGTCTACTTCGCGACGGTGGGGATCGATGTAAATGCCGCGCCGTTGAATCGTAGCCCCAAAACCGCTACGGCCCCTGCAGTTACGGTAAATGTCGCGGTACCCCGTGTGCCGATGATGCCGGACATCCCCGCCAGGTTGCGCAGCACGACCGAGTTCTTGCGCCCAGCGCCCATAGGGATCGACGCGGTTCCGATCACGGTTCCATTGATACTGGTCGCCGTGACGTTTACGATGGCCCCGACCAAGCCGGAATTGACGAACGCGGCAGCCGTCGTGTAATTCGTCTCGTCGAACGTCAGCAGGGACTGCATGGATCCAGCGATCACCAGGGGCACCACTGCCTCCTGATCCGCGATCCCCGGAACGCTTTGCCGGAACACCCCATAACCCGTAACGCCTTCCGGTAGCGCAACCTTTGCGAATCCTTCTACCAGGGCGCCGCTATTGGGGAACTCCAGCCGGACCGACCCGTTGCCCGCCATCGATATCGGCGTGGATGTGCCATCGACGGGAATACTCAGCGGCCTGCCATCGTTGGTGAAATACTCGACCGTAAATCCCCGCGACGTGGGCATCGAATTGTGAAAATACAGGGCGCTGTACCAGCCTCCGCCGTAAACCAACTGCGGTAGGACATACTGCCCTGCGGTCAATGTTCCTGAACCGTTGATTTCGAGCGAAACCCCGCCACCGCCGGTCGCTGTTCCCGTACCGTTGACCTGCAAAAATGCGCCTCGCGCGCCTTCAAATCGTCCCGCCCCGCCCGTAATCCGGATCGACCCATCGCCCGTGGAGGCCCCGCCCAGTTGCGGCAGCAGGATGTTCGAGGGCAGTTTGAAGGCTCCATTTAGAACCGCGCCATCCGGGAAAATCATCGCAAAGGAACCCGGTATCAGCCCCAGAGGCTGTTCCGAGAGCGAGTTACTGTCTACGACTCCCACGCCCGATAGCGTCGCGGTGCCGAGTCCCGTCAGGTTGGCTGTGCCGCTGAAGGAGTAACTGCTGGTGCCGATCAGCGTCGCCTTGGCCGTGAAGTTCAGCGACGACGGCGTCTGCGCCATCGCCACGCTCACGAATGCCGGAAGTAGCCAGACTTTAAGGGATTTCATAGGTTGCTTGCAGTTTACAGCAAGGATGCTATCCGCGGCCAAAAGATCTTCCTGTAACTGCTAAACTAAGGGTTCACTCATGACATACGACGTAATCGTCATCGGGAGCGGGCCCGGTGGATACTCAGCCGCCATTCGTGCGGGCCAATATGGCCTCAAAACCGCGTTGATTGAGAAAGACCCCAAGCTGGGCGGTACCTGCCTACACGTAGGCTGTATCCCCACGAAATCTCTGCTGCACACAGCCGAGGTTTGGGAGCGGACGCTTCACTCCGAAGCCGAAGGGATTTCCTGCGACAATCCGCGCCTGAATTACCCCAAGGTCATCGAGCGCAAGAACGGCATCGTGAACAAGCATGCCAAGGGCATCGAGTTCTTGATGAAGAAGAACAAGGTCGACTGGATCAAAGGTTACGGCCGTCTGGCCGGTCCCGGCAAAGTCGAAGTGCAGGGCGCCGAAGGTCGTCAGATCCTCGAAGCCAAGAACATCGTCCTCGCGACGGGTTCGGAAGCGCGCATGCTCCCCGGTCTCACGCCCGACCCGCAGCGCATTCTTACCAACATCGAAATCCTCAACCTCACCGAAGTTCCGAAGACGCTCGCCGTTCTCGGAGCGGGAGCCGTCGGCGTCGAATTCGCTTCTTGCTTTAACCGCTTCGGCAGCAAGGTCTCGATCTTTGAGATGTTGCCGCGCTTGGTGGCAGTCGAAGACGAAGAAGTTTCGAAGGAACTTGGTCGTGTCTTCAAGAAGCAAGGCATCCGCGTCGAAACCGGAGCCCGCGTCGATAATGTCGAACGCACCGCCACGGGCGTGAAGTTCCAGGCAACCCTCGCCAGCGGCCAAGTAGAAACCGTGGAAGCAGACGCGTTGCTGATCGCCGTCGGACGCAAGCCCAATACGGAAAACATCGGTATCCAAGGCACCAAGATCGAAACCGACCGCGGCTTTATCAAGGTCGACCCGTATCAACGTACAGGTGAACCCGGCGTCTACGCGATCGGTGACATCGTCGCCGGAACCCCGCAGCTGGCGCACGTTGCCACCGCCGAAGGTCTCATCGCCATCGGGCACATTGCCGGTGTCGAAGTCCGCCCCATCCGCAAGGATCGTATCCCCGGAGCCACTTACACCGATCCCGGTATCGGCAGCGTCGGCATGACGGAAGCGCAAGCCCGAGCCGCTGGCCACCAGGTCCGCATCGGCAAGTTCCCGTTCGTCGGGAACAGCAAAGCGACCATCCTCGGCAGTCACGATGGTTTCGTCAAGATCGTCTCGGATGAAAAGTACGGCGAGATCCTAGGCGTCCACATTATCGGACCGCAGGGCTACGAACTCATCGGCGAAGGCGTTCTGGCCATGGAAGCCGAAGCCACCGTCGAGACCCTGCTCCACACCATTCACGCGCACCCCACCATCTACGAAGCCGTGGGCGAAGCGTTCCAGGCAGTTTACGGAATGGCGATTAATGCTTAATTCCGCCGCAGCCAGCGTGACCGTTTCCGATGTCCCCGGCGTCTTCACCGTGGGAACATTGGACGTTCGCGATCTTGGCAGCATGCGGTACGCGGAAGCTTTCGAATTGCAGCAGCGGCTCGTCGCGCAACGCAAGGCCGGCGAAATTGCCGACCAGTTGCTGTTCGTCGAGCATCCGCACGTAGTTACGATGGGCCGCAACGGGCGCAGTCAAAACCTGTTGGCCTCGCCTGAAATCCTGGAGCGCACCGGCATCGAATTCCATTCGACCGACCGGGGCGGGGATGTCACCTACCACGGCCCTGGCCAAATCGTCGGCTATCCGATCCTGGATCTCCGCGAATGGAAACGGGATGTCGTGGAGTACGTTCGCGCTATTGAACAAGTCATCATCGATACCCTCGCCGAATTCAATATCGAAGCCGGCCGGGTGGCGGGTGCGAGCGGAGTGTGGGTTGGCGATTCTAAAGTGGCTGCTATCGGCATTCACATAAGCCGTTGGGTGACCTCGCATGGGTTCGCGCTGAATTTGGAAACGGATTTGGATTACTTCCGGTACATCGTCCCCTGCGGTTTGACGAAACCGGTGACTTCCATGCGGGCGCTGGGCAGCAACGCCTCGCGCGCCGAAGTGACGGGCGCACTGACCCGCCAGTTTGGGAAAATATTTGGACGCAGTTTCAAGGTAATGGAGAGATCATGATCGACGTCGTAATGCCCCAGATGGGCGAAAGCATTGTAGAAGGCACACTAACCAAGTGGCTGAAGAAACCGGGCGACCGAGTGGAGCGCGATGAGCCGCTCTTCGAAATCTCCACCGACAAGGTGGACACTGAGATCCCGTCTCCCGCCGCCGGCACACTGGCCGATGTGATGGTTGCCGAAGGTCAGACCGTCGGCATCAACACCATTGTGGCCCGCATCAATGATGGCAGTGGAGCGGTCGCTGCTCCAGCTCCCGCGCAGGTGGAAGCTGCTGCTCCTCCTCCGCCGCCTCCCGCAGCCGCTCCGGTCGCTGCCCCTGCCCCTGCGCCAGCGCCTGTGGCCGCTCCGGTTGCCGCCGCGCCGATGCTCGAAGAGGCCGGTCCTCTCTCCCCGCTGGTCCGCAAGATGGCCCGCGAGAATAATATCGATCTCAATCAGGTTCGTGGAACCGGTGCCGGTGGCCGCATCACCAAGCAGGATCTGGAAGCGTTCGTCGCAGGTGGTGCCGCACCCGCTGCTCCCGCCCCAGCTGCGCCCGCGTACGCGCCGCCTCCTCCCGTGCAGGCCGCACCGCCGCCTCCTCCTCCACCGCCGCCCCCGCCTCCTCCCACGCAGATGGCCGTCGCGACTCAACCTGCGAACGTTCCTCCAACGCCGCCTCCGGCCCAGCCTCGCGAACCGATGCAAATGCCCGGCGCTGCTGCGTCCCACAAGGTCGAACCGATGAGCATGATGCGGCAGAAGATCGCCGAGCACATGATCTTCTCCAAGCGCACCTCGGCCCATGTCACCACCGTTCACAAGGCGGACATGACCACCATAGTCAAGATCCGCAACAAGATGAAGGGCCAGTTCCAAGCGCAGTACGGCTTCGGACTTACCTTCCTGCCGTTCATCGCCCGCGCCGTTTGCTCCGCGCTGCGTGAGTTTCCGATCGTCAATGCCTCCATCGATGGCACCAATGTTGTCTACCATCGCGACATCAACCTCGGCATCGCCGTGGCACTCGAAGGTGGTCTGATCGTTCCCGTTATCCGTAACGCTGACGAGAAGAATATCGTGGGGCTGCAACGCTCCATCGTTGACCTTGCGGCTCGCGCCCGTTCGCGCCAGTTGCGTCCGGAAGAAATCCAAGCCGGCACGTTCACCATCACCAACTTCGGCAGCTTCGGCAGCCTGTTCGCGACGCCGGTTATCAACCAACCGCAGGTCGCGATCCTCGGCGTCGGAGCAGTCGTGAAGGAACCGGTGGTCATCGACGATGCCATCGCGATCCGGAGCGTGGCCTACCTCGGGCTTACCTTTGACCACCGCCTGATCGACGGCGCGCTCGGCGACCAGTTCACCCAAAAGGTGAAATCGGTCCTCGAGAATTGGACCGAAGAAGTCGCGTAAGCGGTCAGCAGTTCGAAAAGGGCGGGCCTTCGGGCTCGCCCTTTTGTATTTGGTTATCCTCTAGGTATGGTTTCCGTTGAAAGCTATCTTCGGACGTCTTTCGCTGACCTTGATCGCGAATTCAAATACGGTGTCATCGAGAAGCGGAACCCCGCAGATGTCCCTCATGCCACGGCGCATATGCAACTCATCGTATTCTTCGCTGCCCATCGCAAGATGCATCAATTGCGCGTGCTTCCAGGCTTACGTCTAAGGATTCACGATCAACTTGTTCGCATCCCGGACATCTCTGTGTTTTATCCGGACGCGCCCTCTGACGCGGTGCCCTCAAAACCTCCATTCATCATCGTCGAGGTGCTTTCACTCGAAGACCGGATGACAAAAG
Source organism: Bryobacteraceae bacterium (assembly GCA_039926185.1). Lineage (GTDB taxonomy): Bacteria > Acidobacteriota > Terriglobia > Bryobacterales > Bryobacteraceae > Palsa-187. The sequence continues at coordinate 159,595 of JBDSXJ010000012.1, forward strand.
TTCGCGCGAAATTGGAAGAATACCGGGAGTGGGGCATCCCCCATGTGTGGCTTGTGGATCCGTACGAACGAAGGATGTACTGCTGTGAGGAAGGTCTGAAAGAGGTAGGAACTCTGCGGGCGCCTGAGATTGGCTTGGAAATGACGCCCGCAGATATCTTCGAAGAGTAGTTACTGCTTGCCAGCCGCAGGCTTGGCAGGGGGAGGCGTTGCAGGCTTCACCGGAGCAGGAGCAACCGGTTTCACCGCCGCTGCGCCTGTGGGAGCGGTTCCACCCGTTGCCGGATGCGCCTTGTCGTAGGCTTCGATCACGGCTTGCGTGATGTCGATCGCCGACGACGCCCACACCAGTCCGGACGTATCACGGTTGCCCGTGTCCAAAACTACCGCGTAGCCGTTCGCTTGCACGTACTCGGCGATCACGGCCTGCATCTTGCCGCTGAAATCCGACAGCAACTCGCGTTGCTTGTCGTCGCTATCGGCCGAATAGTCTTCCACTTCGCGATTGAAATCTTTGGTCTTGCGATTGATCGCCGCCTGCTGGTCGTCCTTCGCCGTTTGCGACAACGTGTTCCCGGCGCGAGCCAGCTTTTCCTGTAAGTCTCTGATTTCGGCCTGCTTGGCTTCCAACTGTTTGGTACGCGGCTCGGTAAACTCGCGTTGCAGTTTTGCAACCGCAGCCTTCGCTTCCGCAGTGTTGGGAACAGCCTGTTGCAGGTTGATGGTCCCGATCTTCGTCGGTGCCTGGGCCACCAGAATGCCGCTGGCGAGTCCTAAGCCTACGGTCAGCGCGGTCAATAATTTGGTCACAGCGAAACTCCTCATAGTTTTAACCATCCTAACATGGCAGATTCAAGGCAGATTAGAACGTGCGTCCGATGGTGAAGCGGAAGATCGACTTACGCTCAAACAGCGGGACCGGCTGTCCGAACGTGGCGATCGAATTAATAAAGGTCGGGTAGTTCGGGAAGTAGCTACGATCCGCTACGATCGGCGGCTGAATGTAGTCGCGCACACGGCTGGGATTGTAAGCCCAGTAAATGCGGAACGGCTGGTTGAACACAGGCATTAAAACTTGTAATTCCAAGCCCGTAGAACTGCGGATGACCTGCGTGTTGTAGGCGACCACCGCGCGATTCTGAAAGGCCGCTTCCGGGAATTCCGCGTTTAGTTCGTTGATGCGGCTCGGATTCAGCGTCAACTGGCTCGCATTCGACAAGCGGTTCACGCCTGCGTCGAAGAACGCCGCCAATGTGACCGGCCCAAAGATCGGAACGCGGTATTCGAAGTTCGCCACCACTTTGGTGTCGCCCCCGGGGAAGACCAACTGGTACGCCGGAATGTTCTGGGTAACGTTCACTAGCCCCGTTTGGCCGGTCTCCGTGTTGATGATGCCCTTTTGTTGGCGGGGAGTTCCGTCGTTATTTAACTGGTTCACCGGAGCGCTGATCGGGATAAAGGCGATCGGGCTTACTGTGTATAGCTGGAATCCACGGATGTCGTTTTCACCACCCATGAAGAAGCGGTTAAACGGCGGCGCTGTCTTGCCTCCGTAGCCGGTCACATACGACGCCAGGACGTGCATCCCGATCACGTGTTTCGGCTTGAACCCCTTGCGGAAGTGAGCGATGTCCACCTGCGGCTGAATCTGATTCACACCGCCACCCAGGAATCCGCCCGCAAACTGCAAGCTGGCCGAGGCACGTGTGCCGCGCGTCGGGATCATGGGGTTGTCGGTCGAGTTATACGAATACGTCGGCTGAATGTAGGACGTCTTGATGCCGTCCAACTGGTTCGGACCGTTGATCTGCTGGAAGTTGAGGTAGTTGTAATACTGCTTCGCCGATTCGGTGAGCGTCTGCACGTTTTGAATGTTGTAGCCGTAGCTAATCCCAATACGGGCGAAGCTGCGCTTCAACTGATAGCTCGAAAACACCGAGAAGCCCTTGGTATTCGTGTTGTAGTTCAGCAGGTTCTGCGCACCCAGCGAATTGTAGAGCGGAATCAAATTCGCGCCCGCCAGCACCGAAGCCTCGCGACCCTGGTTGTAGGTAAATCGGCTAATGGTGACAGACGCGCCAAACTGAATCGGGCGATCCAGGAAATACGGTTCGGTAAAGCTCAACTGCACTTCTTTGTAACGAGTGCCAGCGCTGGAAGACAGACTCAGGGTCTCGCCCATACCCAGGAAGTTGTTGGTCGAATATTGGAAGCCGAGGAAGCTCCCCTGAATACCCGAAACGCCACCGCTCATCTGAATGGTGTTCTTGCCTTGCTCGCGAACCTTCAATGTTAGATCGACGGTATTGGTGCGGGTATCGGTCTTCATGTCGACCGATTCATCCTTCTTCAGCGTTTGGAAGTACCCGAGCTGGTTCAACCGCAGCAAGCTCAGTTCCCACAAATTCTCGCTATAGAAGTTGCCTTCGTCGATCATCAACTCGCGGCGGATGACCTTGTCGCGCGTGGTTGTGTTGCCGGAAAAATCGATGCGCCGTACAAAGAACTGACTGCCTTCGTCAAAGTTCAACGTCAGGTTGACCAGGTCCGAATTCGGGACGATTTCCGGCAGCGGATCGGCCAGGAAGTTGATGTAGCCGTAGTTGCCGTACAACTTACGCAACTCATCCAAGCCCTTCTGCAGCTTTTCCGTAGAGAAATAGTCGCCCTGCGCCATTTGGAACACCGGGCGCATCAGCGCTTCCGGAGCGCTAAACAGCTTCACGCCCACGAAGTTGATGTTATTCAGCTTGTAGCGCCGACCCTCTTCGATGGTCATCGTGATGTCGGCCTTCTTGCCCTGCTTGTTCGGATGAATCAAAGGCAGGCGGAACTGGCCGTTGCCGCCGTCCACCAGTTCGACCTTGGTGTCGGTCACGCGAGCCATAAAATAGCCGTTCTTCTGGTAGAACTGCGAAATCAACTGCTCATCTACTTCGGCCTTCACCGAATCGTAAGTCTTGGCGAACAGGTTCTCCGCGAACACCGAGTACGGAATGCCGGTGGGCTTCAATACCTTCATCGAGCGCTTGATGAGGCGGTCGTTGTAAACCGAATTCCCTTCGAAGTTGATCTTGCCGACCTTAACCTTCGGGCCTTCGTCGACGCGCAAGGTAATCGCCAGTGAGGCCGGGGGCAACTGCTGAATATCGGGAGTGACCTTCGCAAACTGGCGTCCACGCTCAGCGAGCAATTCTTGCAAAACGATGACAGCGCGCTGCAGGCGATTCGGATCAAACTGCGATTCGACGCTCAAACCAACGCGACGATCTCGGAAGCGCTCCAAAATATCGGAAGTCGTGACCGTCTTCGCTCCCGCGAATTCGAGCGTACGGACCACAGGGCGTTCCACAACCACAAAGCGTACAATCCAGCCGCCGGTCTCCGCGCGTTCGCGCTCCATGCGGATATCGTCAAAGCGTCCTTGGTTCCACAGCGTGATCAGATCGCGATGCAGCGCCTGGTCGTTATAAAGGTCGCCCTTTTTCGTGAAAATGATGGCGCGCAGCGTGTCCTGCGGGACGCGACGGGAACCACGGAATTCGATACTGTCGATAACGTCCGACGCCTGGGCTGCGGTGGGTGCCTGTGTGGGGGCCTCCGTCACAGCTTCAAACGGATTCGCGGGTGGCTTGGGCGGAGCAGGAGCCTGCTGGCCGAGCATCACAACCGATCCGATCAGGGACAACGCGAGCGTGCGCAGGCAATGGTGCCTGGAGTTCGGCATCTAATCCGGGTTCCTTTCCACTCTGCGCATTACGAGAGACGTGGGCCAATACTTCGGGTTCCAATATCAACTGCAAGTGATATTCCAGTCCAGTGGTTCCGGATCCGGCGAAGCGGGCAAGACCTAATCTCGATACGTTATTCTACCGCAACGCCCCGTCGGATTGCATTCTTGCTTCGCGGCTAAATCGCGCTAAGTAAGACTCTTCCGCCTGTTGCTCCACTTCTTTTGCGGCCGCGCTGCTCCAGGCCACATGCCGCCTTTCCCGGAGGCGTTCCAGTAACTGGGCTGCCCGGCGTACGCCCACCAAAACCTCCTCCTGGTGTGCGATTTTGGCCTCTAGTGCCTGTGCTTCACGCTGCAAGTGCAAGGTTTGTGCGATCGTCGACAGGCGAAAATGCTCCAGCGCGGCGATTTCGATGGGTACCGCAGAACGCATCCCCAGGAATTTCGACTGCGCCTCTCCCACGGATTCGCCCATCGCGGCGATCCGCAGTTGCAGTCTCTGCAAGTCGGCGTTCAGCTTCGCCAGCACCGCCTCCTCCAGCCGCACCTGCGTCTGCCGCCAGGAAAGCACTCGATCCAGAGGAAACGAAAACTTCTTCATTTCGCGAGTGCGTACAGCCCGTCCAGCGTTTTCTCGATCGGCTCACTCAGGTCCGGCGGCTGCTTCAAGAAATCCAATAGGCGAGGCCGTAACTGAATGGCCGAATCGAGCCCCGGATTCGAACCCGCCGCATACGCACCCAGATTGATCAGATCCTCCGATTGCCGGAACGTCGCTAACGCCTCCCGTACCTTCGCAGCCGCCGCCCGCTGATCCGGGGGAGCGATCTTGCCCGTCAACCGGCTCACCGAATTCAGAATGTCGATCGCCGGGTAATGGTTCATCGCCCCTAGCTCGCGCGACAGTATGATGTGCCCGTCCAAAATCGCACGCGTGGCGTCACAAATCGGCTCGTTGAAGTCGTCGCCCTCCACCAGCACTGTGAAGAACCCGGTGATCGACCCGCGCTCGAACTTCCCGGCTCGCTCAAACATCTTCGGCAGCAGCTGAAACACGCTCGGTGTGTAGCCCTTCTGACTCGGAGGCTCCCCTGCCGCCAGCCCGATCTCGCGTTGCGCCATCGCGAGACGCGTGACGGAGTCCATCACGAGCAACACGCTCTTCCCCTGATCGCGAAAATACTCCGACACCGCGAGTGCCACAAACCCTGCCCGAATCCGCAACGGAGCAGGCATGTCCGACGTCGCCACGACCAGCACGCTCCGCGCCAGCCCCTCCGGCCCCAGATCATGTTCGATAAACTCTCGAACCTCGCGATTCCGCTCCCCAATCAGCGCAATCACACTCACATCCGCCGAGTTGTTCCGAGCCATCGCCCCCAGCAGCGTGCTCTTGCCCACTCCCGAACCCCCGAAAATCCCCATGCGCTGCCCCTTGCCGATGGGCAGCAGACTATCGATCGCGCGAACCCCCGTCACCAACCGCTCGCTGATCGGCGTCCGCTCCAACGGTCCGGGCGGGGGAGCGTACAGGTCGTAAGCCTCATTCCCTCGAATCGCCGGTCCACCATCCATTGGTTGCCCAAATCCGTCGAGCACTCGCCCAAGCAATCCCGGACCCACCGACACCCGAGCCGCCTCCGGTCGCGAAACCACCGTATCTCCTGATTGCAGTCCTCCGGTTTCATCCAGCGGCATCAGCAACACCCGCCCGTCCCGAAACCCTACGACCTGCGCCCGAATACTCCGTCCCTGCGCCCGTATCTCGCACAAATCCCCGACCGCCGCCGCCGGACCATCCGAGGTCACCAGCAACCCCGTTAACTCCCGCACGCGTCCCGAATACCGAGCCGTGTCCATGCGCTCCAGCGCCGTAAAGTAGTCCTGCAACTGCGCGCTCATCGCTTCCGTTGCGCCACCAGGTCCGTAAACCCGCGTTCGATTTCTTCCAGCTGCGTCTGCACCGAAAGATCCAGCTCCCCTCGACTTGTCTCAAACAGAGCGCTCCCCGGTGCGAGCCCCGCATCCGAATAAATCTCAATCGCCTGCGGGATCGCCAGATCCGCCCGATTCTCCAAAACAATCTGCGCATCGCCCGGCGATAACCGCAGCTTGTGAATCTCCCGAGCATTCAATCGATCAAACGCCGACCGAATCAACCCGAGAATCGCCGTCGGGTCCGTGGCCATCTCGCGATGCAACACCCTGCGCGCCACCGCCAACGCGAGCTTCACCATGGACTCCTCGGCCTCCTGCCTCGCATTCGCCCGCGCCCCCGCCAAATCCCGCACAATGGCCCCGAAGTTCGCTAACACCGGAGCCGCCAGCGTTCCCGCCCGCTGCTGCGCCGTCGCCTCACCATCCGCGACCCCTCGGTTGTAAGCCGCGTGTACCCGAGCCTCCACCGACTCTTCCGGATGCGGTTGCGCCCCCGCCCGTCGCATGCCTCCCTGAACCGGTGCCGCACTACCCGCCGACCTCCAGAGGATGGGCGCAACCTCGGGCGCGTTGTCGCCGCCAGAGAACAGCCTAGACGACATACTGTTCTCCGGTAGCGCCCTTCAGACTCACCACGCCCTCGGTCTCGAGCTGCCGCACCACCGCGATAATCTGCTGCTGCGCCGACTCCACTTCCTTGATCTTGATCGGACCCATCGCGTCCATGTCCTCGCGCATCATGTCCGCGCCGCGCTGGCTCATGGCTTGCAGAATGTGGGTCTTCATTTTCTCCGAAGTCCCCTTCAGCGCGACCGTCAGGATCTTTCGATCTACCTTGGCCAGGACTTCTTTGATCGCGTTTGCATCCAGCAACATCAGGTCCTCGAACACAAACATCAGGTGCCGGATCTGCTCCGCCAACGGCGGATTCGCCGTCTCCATCGCCTCCAAAATGTCCTTGGTCGCATTCGAGTCCAGCCGGTTCAGCATTTCCGCAACCGCATCCACGCCGCCGTACGACTCGCGACTCATTTCCCCGAGCGCCCGCAGTTTGAGGCCGATCACATTCGCGATCTTATTGATGATGTCCGGCGAGATCTGATCGAGGCTCGCCATCCGCGTCGCCACGTCCCCGCGCATCTCCTTCGGTAACTGCGACAGCAGCGCCGCCCCCTGCGAAGGGTTCAAATGCGAAATGATCAGCGCCACGGTCTGCGGATGTTCGCTATGAATGAACTTCGACAGCTGCTGTGGATCGGTCTTTTGCAACGCATCGAAGCTTAGCGACTCACTGCCCAGCGACTTCATCAAGCGGTCCAGCATACGCTGAGCCTCTTGATCGCCGAACGCGCTTACCAGCAGTTTTTTCGCGTAGTCGATACCGCCCTTGATGACGTAGTCTCTGGCCGTCACCATCTTGTGGAACTCTTCGAGCACGCCTTCGGCTTCTTCCGGCGTCAGCGCCTGCACGCGCGCGATCTCGCGGCTGATCTCGTCCACCTCGCCCGCATCCAGCTCGCGCAGGATGCCGCTCGAGGCCTCGTCGCCGATCATTAACAGCAGAATGGCCGTTTTTCGCAGCCCGGAAATCTGCTCGCTACCGCTGATACTCACCATTGAGCCAGTTCCTCACCACGTGCGCCATCGCGACCGGGTCTTTCTTCACCTCAGAGGCGATGTGTTTCGTCAACACGTCTGTCTTCTTGGTCGATACCGTCGGAATCTTCAGCGATAGAATCGCGTCCGCCTCCAGCCTCTGCTGCGCCGCCACTTGCTCGGCCAGAGCGGCCTCCATTTCTCTTTCCGCATCGGCGACGGGCGAACCTAACTGCTTGCCGGTTTCGACCGTGGCGGCCGTTTTCTTTCTCCCGCGCTTCCACAGGAGGAACACGCCACCCAGGACAGCGAGCAGAAGACCACCGGCGACTCCAGCCAGCACCATCGGATTGAAATTCTTCAGCCACTCAGGGAGGGGAAGTCCTGTCGTAACCGGCGTTCCCTTTGCTCCCGGAGGGTCGGTATTCAATGGCTGAGCAGCCAGCGTGGACTCAAACGGAAACGCCTCGACCACTAGCACGTCCCCGCGCGTCGTATCGATCCCGATTGCCGCCGTCACCAGATCCTTGATCACCATCAACTTCTCCGGCGTCGGAGCCTCCACCACCGGCTTGCCCTGGTCATAACGCAGCGAATGGTCCACCAACACCGACAGCGACAGCTTCTTCACCGCACCCTGTCCGAGCTTCGTGTGCCGCACGATGCGGCTGGTCTGGAACGTCGTGTTCTCCGTCTTGCGCCCGTAGTTCGTTACCGAGACGCCCGCGCTCGCCTGCGCCGCCGTCGCCCGAGGCAAATTCGACGCCGTTCCCGGCACCCCGGCCTCAATGGGCGACCCTGGCGCCGGCATATCCTGGGTAGTCTGCGATGCCACCATCACCGACTTGTTCGGATCGAAGATCTCTTCGCTCTGCTCGCCACTACTCAGATCGATGTCCGCTGAGACTCCCACCCGGAAATGATCCGGTCCCAGCAACGGCTCCAGGGTCTGCGCGATCTTCATCTGCACGTCGCGCTCAATGGTCTTGCGATATTCCAGCACTGCCTCGCTGCCTTGCGAAGTGTCTTCCAGCCCCCCAGGCCGTGGACGATTCAACAAATTCCCCGCCGTATCCAGCACCGTAACCTGGTTCGCCTGCAACCCCGGCACCGCACTTGCCGCGAGCTGCGTCACCGCCGCGATATTCTGCGCGCTCAGCTGCGCTCCGGCCCGCAGCTTCACCAGAATGCTCGCCTTCGCCGGCTGCCGAGCCTCCAGGTAAAGCGACTCCTTCGGCATCGTGATATGCACCCGAGCCCGCTCCACCTCCCGCAGGCTCATCACCGACCGTTCCAACTCGCCCTCAATCGCCCGGTGATAGTTCACCTGTTCAGTAAACTCACTGGCCCCGAAATTCGTCTGGTCGAAAATCTCAAATCCCAGCCGTCCGGTCTGCGGCAACCCCGCCGCCGCGAGTTGCAACCGCATCTCGGCCACACGATCCGACTTCACCAGAATCGTCCCGCCCCCGTCCGACAGCCGATAATCGGTGTTCGACTCGCGCAGCTTCGCGGTCACTGCGCCCGCATCCTCCGGAGACATCCCGGAAAACAATGGCTCATACCCCCGCTCGCTATTCCAACTCCGCAGCGCGAACAGCCCGCCCACCACCGCGACAATCGCCGCGATTAGAAGGATGCGTTGCTTCGGAACCAGATTCGCCCACAGCTGACCGAGCTGAATCAAACCTGCATCCTCATCACTTCCTCATAGGCGTTCACAACCTTATTGCGAATTTGCAGGAACAAATCGAACGAAAGCTCGGCTTGCTTACCCGCCAACGCCACCTGATGCAGTTCTTCTCCCTCGCCCGAAAGAAACCGATTCACGCTGGCCTCCGCGTTCTGCTGAAACCCTTCCACCTTGGCGATCGCGTCGCTGAACGCAGCATGAAACGCCTCGCCGCCAGGATTCGCCGCGACCGAGTCTGCGCTTTGCGGAGCAATCGGAGTGATGCCAGAAATTCCAGATATCGTCACAGTGTCCCCTAACGCATCAAGTCAATCGACTTGTTCAGCATGTCCTTCACCGCCGACATCGCGGCCACATTGCTCTGATACGACCGCGACGCGTTCAGCAAGTCCACCATCTCCTCCGCCGGATTCATGTGCGGGAACGCGACGTACCCATTCGCATCCGCGTCCGGATGCCCAGGGATATAGCGCTTCTCCGGCGGTCGATCATCCACCACAATGTCCGCCACCCGCACGCCCTCGCCCAGTTCCTTCTGAAACACCGCCGAAAACGGCGACGCCTGTACGTCCGTCGAGAACACCACATCCTTACGCCGATACGGCCCACCCTCCGGAGTCCGCGTCGTCTCCGCATTGGCCATGTTCTCGACCAGCATCTCCGCACGCGTCCGCTGCGCAGCCATCCCAGAAGCACTCACCTGCAACGCAGAAAACAAACTCATGCGTTAAGACCTCCCCTCATGAATCGCCTTGCGTATCGATTCGAGATTCCCGCGTACCAACGTGGATACCAAGTTGAAACGGATCGTGTTCTCCGCCAACAGCCGAGCCTCGCGGTCCACGCTCACGTTATTGCCGTCCGGCTTCTCATACAGCCCCTGCGGCTCGATGGTCGAGGGCTGTTGCCCCTTCACCAGGCTCATAAACTCGAACTGAAAGTCGATATCCTTTGTGTGGTAACCAGCGGTATCCGCGTTCGCGAGGTTAGAGGCGACCAGTTTCTGCCGCGTGCTCAATAGATCGAGGTAGCGCGCCAGACTATCGGTGCCCGCTGTGAGTGCGGAACTGTTTGCAGAAGAAACGCCATCAGACATGACAGCGTCAGACTTGCACGTCAGGGGCCAGCAACAACCTGCACGCGCACGGTATTTGCCTGAATCCCACCCGTAGTCAGGACTAGGTCCCGCGTGCCCGGTGGTATGCCGCTCGGAACCCGTACGTTCACCTGTTGCAGACCCTGTGTCACCGTCGGACCGGAGAACGTCACCTGCGCCGTCACGCCCCCAATTTTCACCTCTGAGGTAGCGTTCATCCCAAGCCCTGTACCGTAAATCTCCAGGAATTCACCCGGCTTCCCCGGTCGCACCGAAGTGGGAATCGCCGTCCCGCCAACGAATACCGCACCCTCCCCAGTAGCCGAGTTAAAGAAAATTCCGGGAGCCGCCCCCGCGACGATCACCGTCAGAATTCCCGAACTCCCCAACGGGCTGGTCACCACAAGCTTCACCGCACCCGGCAAAATTGTGGCGGGAACGACAAAATTGATCTGCGAGTCCGACACATACGTAAGCGGCACCGCCAAGCCATTCATCGTCACGCGCACCCCGCCCAGTGTCGTTGGGAACGTGGAACTCGTGACCCTCGCCGTCGCTCCGCCTGCCAAACTCCCACCGAAGATGCTCGCGAATCCGCCCGGAGCCAAAAATGGTCCGATAAAGGATGCGCCGTTCACCACCCCACCAAACGATATCTCCGGAGCCCCCAGCGCGGTCGCGATCCCCGTCGACCCCGGCACACCCGGGATCGTGAACGTCAACCGGTTGAAACTTCCCGATGCTGGCGTCCACGTAAAGGAAGCTTCGCCAAATGCGTTTGTAACCGCGCTCAACGGGCTCACTGATCCGCCGCCCGACACTGCCACCTGCACCGTCTGATTCGCATACGGCAGCTTATTCTTATCCACCACCCGAGCCACAATCGGCTGCAGCGTCCCCGCATCCACCGGCTGCTTATCCCCGCTCGCGATCATCACGCGCAGTTCCGATTGCGGACTCACTTGCACCCGCGCGATCGCTGGATGAAACGCCGGATTGTCCGGCACCGCGCGAAGTTCCTCTACGCCCTCGCGCACACCGTCCAGCGTAAAGTCCGCGCGCTTGCCCCCCACCGGAATCGTGACGGTTCCAGGGCCTCGCACAACACCCGCCGGAGTCTCGATCGTGAAACGAATCGGCACCGCTGTAGCTGTTGCCAGTTCAATCGAGGCGGTCCCAGTCCCATTCAACGCCACACCCGCGGCCGGTGCCAGCGATAGATCGATGTTGCGCCGCAAGCTGGTAGAAATGGTCGCGCGGAAATCCGCAGCCTTGGTATAAAACGTCTCGAACGCCGTCCGATACGAATCCACCTGCGCGATCGCCGCCGCAGCCGCGCTCCCCGCTGCGATGTCCGCCGTCTCATCCACGACAACAACAAACGCCATGCGGAAATTCCGCTGCGCCACCGTAGCATCCGGAATCCGCCTGCCTGACGCCTTGATCACGTCCTCCACCGGAATACCCAGCCGCGTCCCGTTGAACGTGATGCCGGTCTGCGGACCCTTCGAATTCGCATACCCCGAGTTCAACACCGCGAAGCTCGGCGGCACGTCCTTCGGCTCTCGAAAGCCCATCAGGTACTGATCCATCTCCGAATAGCGCTGAACGGTCGCGGTCGTGCGATAACGAGGATTGGCGCTCGGCCCTGCGTCCACAATCCGATTGCCCTCCATCACCGAAGCGTCCGTATTGTAAGGGAACGCCCAGTGTGCCAACGCCGCGCCCAGCATCGGCGGAAACGCAGAATTGGTCGGCGACGGCACACTCACCAGCGCCAGAAACAGATGCCCAGCCTCATGCGCCAGTATCGACACCGGAGTGTCGCCAATCGTCCCGCGCGATGCCACGGTCCCGAAGGGATCGGTCGGATACTGAATCGTCGGCCCCAGGTTCAGCACCGCCTGTAAATGCTTCTTCGATCCATACTCCAGCCCGGTTTCGGTGGGTGTGTCGCCATACCCATCGCCCTTGCTGCGCGTCGTAACCTCATACGCGACCACCCCGGCATCGGCCGGAATCCCCATCGCGTTGTAAACCACCAGGTAGTCGTAAGCGTCGTCGTGCGATTGATAGAACCGCTGCGCCGCCGCCATCATGTCGATCTCCGGCGACAAGGTCGACGTGAACGATTCCGCAATTCCCGTGCCCACAATCCCCGTCGTCGCCGTAAGGTCGACCAGCGAAACCGGCTTCAGCCCGCCCGGATTCAGTCCCACCACTGCGCGCTCCAGCGTCGCGCTCACTGACGTATAGGTCAGCTCCACCTTGCCCGTCGGATAAATGCGAATCTGAAACGTCTGCCCCGCACTAAAAAAGTTGTCGGTGGCCAGCAGCACGTTGTCCCAGGTCAGCACCACACGACCAGGCTCCTGTAGGACGCGAACGCCGTTGGTCGAAGAAGGCGGATTGAGATCCGTAAACAACCCCGCAATCGCCGGTGGCCCTGCCGCGAAATGTCCAAAGGATCCTGAATAGTCGAGGTCCCCCGCGGTAAAGCTGAGTGACCCATTCGAGTTCACGTAGGCTTCGTTGTACGTTGATCCATAAAAAGGAAACGGGAAGGGAAGCGTGATGCGCTTGGTATCGTCATCCTCCAGCGCGAGTTTCGTCGAGGCGATCGAAGCCTCGGTGTCAAAAGTGTCCGACCCCGTCTCAACCTTGTACCCGTCGATGTCCGGCGTAAACGAGACTGTCTTCGAAACCAGATCAAACGGATTCCGCAGGCCCACCACCCCGTTGCCCGACCCGATGACCGCGATCTCGCCCACATCCTGATTCGCCCGAGCCGCCCGCAGCGCCCCCACATCCGCCGCCGCTAGCCGCGAAGTTGCCCTCCGGACCGAATGCCGCAAGTGAAGGAACGCCTCTTCCTGCGCCTTGACCACATACGATCCGCACTCCAGCAGCGTCTCTTTCGCCGCCAGCCCTGCGGCAACTACCAGAATCAGAAGTCCGCCGGCCAATCCCCGTCTAAGCATGTTTAGCTTTATTGTACGTTCCAATCCGCAGTTCGATCCCGGCTCTTTCGTACCCTAACCAACGTACTGAAATCGGGTACGATGGTACCCATGAAACGCATTCTAGTCCTCGCCCTCTCCGTCGCAGCCGCGTACTTTGCGCTCTACGGACAAGCCGTCCCTGTCACCGGAGCCGATGACCCTGCAGCCCTCTTTACCGACAAAGATCCTGTACTGCACCGCAACAAACAGGCGGCGATGCACATCGTATTCGACCTGCTGGCCTACAACAATTGGGACGAAGCCCCAAAGTGGCTCACCGAGAAATACATCCAGCACAACCCCGGCTTCGCCTCCGGTCGCCAGACCGTCATGGACGCATTTTCCAAGTTCGCCAAGGCCAAGCAAATCCCAGCCAGCACCAAAGACTACTCCACGAAAATCGTAGCCGTCACGACGGGCACGATGCTTACGCCCGGTGACTTGGTCTCCGTCGTCAACGTCGTGACGCGCCCCGACCCCCGCAATCCCGGCCAGACCTACACCACCACGCACTACGACATGTGGCGCTTCGTCGATGGCAAAGCCGACGAACATTGGGATGAAGGTGCCATCAACGCGCCCGCCGCTCCCGGTCAAGGTAAAGGCGCCCCGAAGCAATAACGATTCTTAGGGAGATAAACAGAAAACGACTATGCGATATTCCATGTTGATCCTCATCGCCGCGTGTTCCACCGCGATGTATGCACAAGACGCCGCCGCCTCGGTTGCCGCGATCCAGCGCCAGTACGCCGGACAGAAAACCAAGATCCTGGCCGGTGCCGACGAAATGCCGGAAGCCCAGTACACCTTGGTTCCCGGTGAAGGCTCCCGCACTTACGCCGCCGTCATTGGCCACATCGCCGACGCCCAGGCGGGCACCTGCGGCCCCCTGGCGGGTGCCCCCACGCAGTTGAACGCCGAACGTGGCATGACCACCAAGGCCGAACTCGTCGCCGCCCTCAAGAAGTCCTTTGACCTCTGCGATACAGCCTACGCCAGCATCAACGCAACCAACCACGACGAAGCCAAAGCGGCCGCCTTCGGTGGTCCGCAACCCCTGAACGCCATCCTATGGGGCAACCTGTTCCACAGCGAAGAAATGTACGGACAGATGGCCGTCTACCTCCGCGTCGCCAAGCTCGTGCCCCCGTCCAGCCAAGGCCGCGGCGGCGGTAAAGGCGGCAAGGGTGGACCTCCCGGCGGCAAAGCCAAGTAGGTTCCAGTAGCGATAAGTCTTAGGGGCATCGGTGGCGACACCGGTGCCCTTTTTGTCTACACTGATCTCATGGGCGCAAAGACGGCGATCTCCGTTGCAGAATACCTGCGCACTTCGTACCCGGACCTCGATCGAGAGTATCGGGATGGCGAAGTTCTGGAGAGAACTTTGCCGGACTACCTTCATTCAAGGACGCAGGTCTTTCTCGTTGCGTTCTTTCTTGCATTGCAGAAGACGCTGGGCTTGTTCGTTTGCTCTGAACTACGTGTCCAGATCGGCCCCGGTTTGTTCCGCATCCCCGATATCTCGGTATTCCAAGTGGCTCAGGCTGTCCCTGTTCCCGGCACGCCACCATTCATCGCGATTGAGATCCTCTCCCCCGATGACCGCATGTCCGAAGTCCTCTCCAAGCTCCACGAGTATCGTCAATGGGGCGTCCCCCATGTCTGGCTCGTCGACCCCCACGCCAAGCGAATGTTCACTTGTGACGCTGGCCTGGTTGAAGTTCCGGTGCTCCGAGTCCCGGAGTTCCATCTCGAAGTGCAACCTAACGACATCTTCGAGTAGGATCATGAACCCGCTTCGATATCTCCTCATCGTCGCGGTCAGTGTTGCAGCCCAACCGGCCTTCGAAGTTGCCTCGATCAAACCTACCCCGCCCGAGCGCCGCAATCAACTCCGCCTCGACGACTGCCTCTCCGATGGCAGCTATTCCGTCGCCGGCATCCCCGTGTTCTGGTCACTGAAATACGCCTTCGGCCTACGCGACTATCAGATCCTCGGCGCCCCAAGATGGGCGACCGAATTCGATTCCGCCTACGATATCGAAGCTCGCCCCAGCGCCCCCGTCAGCAGCAACAACCAATGCCGCGAGATGCTCCAAGCGCTTTTCGCCGAGCGCTTCGGCTTGATCGTACATCGGGAAACTAAAGAGCAGCCCGTGCTTCTGTTGACCCAAGACCCGCGAGGCAGAAAAGTTTCCGTCGGAGGCGGCGTGCGCCTCAACGGCTCTATCCAGACTCGCGACGGAGTGCCTGAGTATCCCGACGGCTGGACCATGTCCCAACTGGCCGCCTACCTCTCCGAGATCATCGAAAGGCCCGTCCTCGACCGAACTGAGTTGCCCGGACGCTTCGCCATCACCCTGGATTTTTCCCGCATCGACGGCGCGGACAAGCCCACCATCTTCACCGCAGTCCGCGAGCAACTAGGTTTAAATCTGGAATCCGCAAAAGCCCCGGTCGAGACGCTCATCATCGACAACATTCAACGCCCCAGCGGGAATGAATGAGCGGTACCGCGACCGGCATTTTTATCTGTGTTGATCAGTGTGCATCTGTGGCCAGCAGCGTTCCCGCTACTCCCACTCGATAGTCCCCGGCGGCTTATTCGTGATGTCGTAGAACACGCCCGCGACATCCGTCTGCTGCTTCAACTCATCCACGATCCGCGCGAGCAACGCGTCCGGCATCCGCACCGAACTCGCCGTCATCCCGTCGACCGAGAAAATCGGACGCAGCACCACTGAATCCGGACGCCCCGGTGTCCCAAACGGAATCAGCACCACAGGGAATTGCCACACATCGTTATCGAAGCCCGATTCCAGCGTGATCTTCCGCACGATCGCATCGGCCAAACGCAGCCGCTCCAGCCGCTCCCCAGTCAGGAAACTTGCGACCGATTGCATCTTGCCGATCTCTGCAGCCGTCCACACCGCGACCACAATCCGGTTGATGTTATCCAGTCGGTTGATCAGGCCCGCCGCAGCCTCATCCGAGGCAGGGAACTCTGCAATCGCCAACGCCGACCGGTACGTGCGCGAATCGCCCTGCACGCCCACCGATTTGACGGGCAGCTTCCACCCGTCGGCCATCTTCTCGGCGACGCCTGCTTCTTCCGAACACAAACACCGGATCGCCAACCCAGGCCCCGGGAACGGATGCCGCTCCAGCAGCGCCTCGGGCAACCCAAGCTGCCGACCCACCGCGCGCACTTCGTCTTTATAGAAAGAAGACAATGGCTCGACGATCTTACCTTCGTCGATCAACTTCTGAATCCCCGCGACGCGATTGTGATGCGTCTTAATCAGATCCGCCTTCGCCGTGCCGCCCGATTCAATCGTGTCCGGATAAATCGTCCCCTGACCCAGCACCCATTGCCCGTCCAAATAATGCTCCGACTCCAGAATCCGCTGCTGCACCCGCACGAACTCCTCACCGATCGCATGCCGCTTCGCTTCCGGTGCCGCGAGTCCTTCCAGCGCACTCAGGAACTGCCCCCGAGCATCCTCAATAATCAGCCGCGGAAAATTTGCCCGAACAAACTCCGTCTCGCCCTCGCGCATCAGCCCCGTATCGACGTAGGTTCCATGCACCCGATCCTCACCGAGAGCCTTCAGGCACAGCGTATACGCGACCGTAGAATCCACGCCGCCGCTGACAAAGAAGAAGACGTTGCGACCCGCCGCCGCATGCCGAATCTGATCCTCGACGCTCTGCACCTGCCCCGCTGGATCCCAATCCTGCACGCACCCGCAAATCTCCTTGATGAAGTTCGAAAGAATCTGCGGCCCGCAAGCCGTATGCACAACCTCAGGATGAAACTGCACCGCGTACAACCCGCGCGCTGGCGAGGCCATTGCCGCAACCGCACATGTAGACGTGCTCCCGAGCACTTCAAACCCCTCAGGCGGCGTAACGACAGTGTCGCGATGCGACATCCACACCTGCTGCTTGCCGCTCACGCCCCGAAGTAGGGAATCGCTCTGGGAAGGTTCGAACTGCGCAAACCCATACTCGCCCCGCTCGCCCTTTTCGACGCGACCGCCTAGCAGGTGAGCCATCAACTGCTGCCCGTAGCAGATGCCGAGCACAGGTATCCCCGCGCGCAATAACGCCGGATCAATCGTGGGACTCGCCGGATCGTAAACGCTCGAAGGTCCACCAGAAATGATGATGCCCTTGCGGCCTTTGAGTTGTTCGGCGGGCGTATCGCTAGCGGCGACCTCAGCATACACACCCAAATCGCGCACCTTGCGCGCGATGAGATGGCAATACTGGCCGCCCGCGTCTAGAACGGTAATTTGCGGATTCAATCTTTGAGTTTACCGCAGCAGCGGTTTAACGCAATGCGGCAACGGTCTCTTGCGCCTTCATGCGCTTGACCAACATGTTCTTCGCCGTACCCAGCAGTTCCTTCGCCTTCGGCATCGACTCAATCGCCTTGAGCACCATCGGGTCCTGCTCGAACTGCACGCGCTGGCTTTCATCCGTGCTGAACGCCGCCACATACATTTCGCGCTTCAACTCGCTGCGCACCCAATCGCGATTCGCCGTGAAATCAGCCTCGGTGAATTCCACCGTCTTCTCTTTGAGGAACGCCTTGAACTGATCCACAATCGCCTGGTCCGGAGCCCAGCCCTGCGGCAGCTTCGTATCGCGAGCACCGAAGTACTTCGCTGAGAAGTTGAAGAACGAATCCTTGCGGCGTACCGCAATCTGGAAGGGATTGGCCTTGGGAGCTTCCCACTTCTCGTCAGGCGTGATTCCCCCACCGCCGTAAACCGTGCGGCCCGAATCGGTGGTCTTCACGTCCTGCAGATTCTTCTCTTCCAGGTTCGTGTGCGAATAGTAGTCCAGGAAGCTGATGTTCGAATAGTCGCGCTGGATCCAACGTCCGCTCGGCGTATAGTAACCCGCCGTCGTCAATGCCAGCGCCGTGTTGTCGCCCATCGGATAGACGGTCTGAACCAGTCCCTTGCCGAACGTGTTCTCACCCAGGATCCACGCACGATCATGATCCTGCAGAGCGCCGCTGACGATCTCGGCAGCAGATGCAGAATAACGATCTACGAGTACAACAATGGGATAATTGCGACCCGCGCCATCCGCACGAGCCGTATAGTTCTTGTTCGGTGAGCTGCGGCCATGATGGAACACAATCAGGTCGCCCTTCTTGAGGAAGTGCTCCGCCACCGCGACGCCTTCGTTCAGAAGCCCGCCCGGATTGCCGCGCAAGTCCAGAACGAGGCCGGAGAGACTCTTCTCGCCCAGCTTCTTGAACTTGTCTTCCATTTCCTGGCTGGTATTTTCGTTGCTGAAATTTTCAATACGAATGAACGCGATCCCCGGTTTCACCAGGAATCCGCCGCTCACCGCAAAGCGCGGAATCGCATCGCGAGTGATATTGAACACCACCGCATCGTCGACGCCTTCACGCGAAACCTTCACCTGAACCTTGGTGCCACGCTGGCCGCGCAGCAAATCGGCGACCTCGGTAGTGCTTAACCCTTCGGTGCCCTTGTCGTTCACCATCTGGATGATGTCGCCCGGGCGCAGCCCAGCCTTCGCGGCAGGCGAACCGGGGAAGGGAGCAATCACAATCGTCTGCCCGTTGCGCGTCGCGACTGTCATGCCGACGCCGAAGTATTCGCCCTTCTGGCCTTCGCGCATTTCCTGGAACGCACGCGGATCAAAGAAGTTGGAGTGCGGATCGAGCGTCCGCAGCATGGCCGGAATGGCCCCGTCGTAGATCGATTTCTCGGCTTTGACTTCGTCCGCGAAGTTCTTTTCCACAACATCGTAAATTGCGGAAAACGTCTTCAGGCTCTGGCTGGCCGCATCGTCAGAGGGCGTTGCCGCCGACACGTTGCGACCGGAAAAAAGTCCAGCGGCGATCGATCCAACCGCAATGACAACAGGAACAACAAGATAACCGCGACGGCGAGATTCCGGCATCAAATAGCCTCCCAGGCGTCTACAGTATACCAACAAGCCCCGTGCGGTAGCGCGGGGTTATAAAATTTAGCTCGTCCGCGCCCGTCGCGCAGCCGTATTCTCCACCCGAGCCATCGGCTTGCGACCAACATCCCCCAACCGCCGGGCCTGATCGCTCACGCAAACCAGGAACATAGGCTGCTTCGCGTCCTTGAGGATGTTAATAATCCGGTCCTGCTTGTCTTCAAGGAAGATCGCCTTACCGTCCGTCACCAGGTGCAGATCCGAATCTGAAGCCAACACTTCCGCCAACCGCCGACCCATTTCCTTTTGCAGGAAGCGCAGCACGCGGCGAATCTTCTGTAGGGAGAATCCCTTTTTGCGGAGTTCTGCAATCACCGTGATCTCGACAACCTCTGCACGGAAGTAAACCCGACGATGCCCTTCGTGACGAGGAGACACGACCTTGCGCTCATCCCACCATTGCAGTTGACGCAGACTCACTCCAGCGATGTCCGCGACATCTGCCGACGAGTACGTCTTTTCTTCCGACTGCGCTTCTGAGCGAGACTTGCGGGCTTTCAACATTTGTTTCGGTTGCTCCGGGGAATACTAACGAACTTTACGATTGTACTCGACTCGGAGCCCCACGCAACAGGGGGGCTTCGAACACCGCCAGCTTGCCTACGCGCGTCGGTCGATGCGCAGGATCGACTAGACTCTGCGGCGCCGGAACGTTGCCATCGCGAGCAGTGCCATACCCACTCCCACAAGCGTTTGTGGTTCCGGCACGGGGCTGACGTCGGCCACCGCGCTGGTTAGAATGTCCGAGTCGCTCCGGAAAGTGAAATTGCTGCCGCTGGTGAATGCGGTTCCCGCGAAGGTGAGGGTGAACTGACCCCACCAGTCGTTTACAATCGACGAAGATGCTAAGTGCAACGCGTTCGCATACTGCACGGTTCCCGTGATCCCGGCTGTGCCACCTCCATTGCCGCTTCCCACGCTGAACCCAATGTCCGAACCCACTGTACCCGCGGTAGTGCAACTTGTGCCGGTTGTTCCGCCCGGGTTCGTGTCGTTAAAGGTGCTGGCTCCGGTCATGCAACGGTCAAAGGCAATCAATCCCGGGATACCGTTTACCGTGATGCTCGACAAAGTGTGGCTCGCCCAAGTGTTGGTCAGGGTCCAGTTGGAGTTGTTGACCTGTGGGTGGGTAGAATTTGCTGCAGGGTAGGTGACGTTAAATTCTCCACCACCGCTATTGCAAGCCCCCAATGAGGTCCAGGTACAACTCACGGGTCCGCCCGTTGTGAAATTTGCCGTTATGACCATCCCGGCCATGTCTCCGCCTGTCGTGGTGAAGTTCGTCACGGCAACGGTATAGGTTGTACCAGTCGATACGGTCGTCGACGCCCCGAAAATTGTCGACCCGAAGGCCGAACTCGCGACGAACGCGAGACAGAAAATAAGTTTAGCTTGCATGTTGCTCCCAAGGACATCGTGGTAATAGTACTTATAGTACTACCATCAAAAGTGAGAAGGAAGGGCGAAGAACCTTAGAACGGTTGGCATAAGGCCCGAGGCGGGCAGGGCATAAGAATTAGGCCGGCCGCACGAGAGTAGACCCAACGATCCGCTCCGGCGATGGCACCTCTAGGGGTTTCGTCATATTCCGGCTGCGCGCGCCAGCCACCCCAGTCGCGCATCCGTCGTCCATAGCCGAACCCGCGCCACCAATGCCGAGGTCAGTAAGTGTGAGTCCACCCATCCAACCCCCGTTCCGTGCCAATGCCGCGACTCCAATGCGTGTAGGACGGTGACGTCTGATTCGACATCGAGGTGGGGCAGGTCTGCCAGGAACTGAAGTGTCTTTGAACGCTTCGGTAGCTGCCCACAAGCCAACTCTCCAAGGATCATCGGATGCATGACGACGTCTCCATCCGCTAGCAGCCGAATGAGGTCGGGATGACCCTTTCTAAAGTGATCCACCCAAACAGACGTGTCGACAAGAATCATCGCGCCACTTGCGATCGCCGCCTCGGGATCGGCTCCATTTTGGGAGCGGATCCACCGAGTGCCGCCAATTTCCGGGCACTCTCTCGCGCAATCAGTTCTTTAAGCCCACGATGCACCAACGCGGTCTTCTCTTGAATACCGGTAAGTTTACGGGCCTTCTCTACCAGTTCGTCATCGAGATTGAGAGTGGTCCTCATGCATACGAGTATGGCCAAACTGTATGCATATCGCAAGCGGTGAGCCTGTGGCCAATCAGTCCTTTCCCCCACCCACAAACCACACCACCTCGAGCTGGTCCCCCGCGCTAACCATCGTCCCTGCCCACTCCGTCTTCCGCACAATTTCCCGATTCCGCTCCACCGCCACCCGAGATGGATCCACCTCCAGGAAAGCCAGCAATCCCTCCAAAGAAAGCCCCTCCGGGACCCTCTTCGGCTCCCCATTTACCACAATTTCTACCGTCGCGCTGTCGGTCGTTTGCCTTAGGCCGTTTGACACAATGTTTCTCCGCTCACTATTATCGTAGGTTACTGTCCAATCGCAGTTAAGCGCGCTGGTCCATGCCACAAAACTACATAGAGCTATACTTCCCCATCCTGGTACAGGTGATTATTGCTGCGGTCCTGGCAGCGACTCTAGTCGGTGTCACCGGCCTGCTTGGCAAGCGAGCCAAGTCGCCTCTCAAAGACACTCCCTACGAATCCGGCATGGCGCCCGTCGGCTCCGCGCAGGAACGTTTTAGCGTCAAGTTCTACCTAGTCGGCATGATCTTCATCCTGTTCGACATCGAAGCCGTCTTCCTCTACCCCTGGGTCGTCGTCTACCGCGACCTCAAGCTCTTCGGCTTCTTCGAAATGCTGATCTTCGTGGCCCTCGTCCTCGTCGGCTTCTTTTACATCTGGAAGAAGGGCGCATTGGACTGGTCCGTTACAAAAAAAGAGGTATCGAAATAGTATGAGCATTCCTGGACTTCTCGAAACCATCGACGCTCTCGGCGAAACCACGCACCTCATCGACCCCGCGCAAATCGTCGCTGCCTGCCGCTACTTCAAGGACACCGAGAATTACATCCGCCTCAGTTCCGTCACTGCGGTCGACTGGCACCCGGCAACCCCGCGCTTCGAAGTCGTATACCACCTCCACTCTCTCGAACCATTCCGCCGCTTACGGCTCAAATGCAAAATCGGTGGCGAGAAGCCTGAGATCGAATCCGTCATCAGCGTTTGGCGAGCCGCCGACTGGTACGAACGCGAAATCTGGGACATGTTTGGTATTCACATCCTCAACCACCCCGACCTGCAACGTATCCTCATGCCGACCGACTGGGAAGGGCATCCGCTGAGAAAGGATTATCCGGTTCACGGGTATAAATACAGCTACTCCAATGAATAGGCCCATTCCTTATCTCGATCCCGTCGCGACGATCCCTGCGGTCGAAGAAACTCCGGCAACGCCTTCTTCCCCGCGGCACATGACCCTGAACATGGGTCCGCAGCATCCGTCGACGCACGGCGTGTTGCGTATCGTTCTGCAGCTCGAAGGCGAAACCATCATCTCCGCCAAGCCCGACATCGGCTTCCTCCACACCGGCATCGAAAAGCAGATGGAAACGCGGACCTACGCGCAAGCGGTCACCTTGACCGATCGCGTGGATTACCTGGCCAACCTCTCCAACAATCTCTGCTATTGCCTCGCTGTCGAAAAACTTCTGCAACTCGAAATCCCGGCCCGCGCCCAATGGCTGCGCGTCATGATGACGGAGTTCACGCGCCTCAACAGCCACCTCGTTTGGCTCGGCACGCACGCGTTGGACATCGGCGCCATGTCGATGTTCTTCTACTGCTTCCGCGAACGCGAAGACATCCTGCGCATCCTCGAAATGTTCTCGGGCCAGCGCATGATGACCAGCTACATCCGCGTCGGCGGCGTCGCTCTTGAAGCTCCGCGTGGCTGGCAGCAAGCGGTTGGTAAGTTTATCCGCAGCTTCCCCAGCAAGGTCGACCAGTACGAAGACCTGCTCAACGCTAACCCGATCTGGACCCGTCGTACACAAGGCGTCGGTTTCATGGCTCTCGAAGACATGCTGGATTTAGGCATCACCGGTCCTATGTTGCGCGCTGCTGGTCTCAGTTGGGACGCCCGTAAGAACGAACCCTATTCCAGTTACGAGAAGTTCGACTTCAAAGTTCCCGTCGAAACCTCGAACGACGTGTGGGGCCGTTACCGCGTCCGTATTCAGGAAATGCGCGAGTCCGCCAAGATCATCACCCAGGCCCTCGAAGGCATGCCGGAAGGCGACTTCCAGGCCGACGCGCCGCACGTGGTTTTGCCGCAGCGCGAAAAAATGAAGACGCAGATGGAAGCGCTTATCTATCACTTCAAAATCGTCACCGAAGGTTTCCGCGTGCCCGCTGGAGAAGTCTTCCAGGTCATCGAAGCCCCGCGTGGCGAAATCGGTTACTACATCGTCAGCGATGGAACTTCAAAACCCTATCGCTGCCACATGCGCACCCCCAGCTTCGGCAATCTGCAAGGCCTGCCGGTGTTGCTGGAACGCACCCTGGTCGCCGACTCCATCGCGGCGCTCGGCAGTATGGATTTTGTGTTGGGAGACACGGACCGCTAATGACTTTTTCTCCGCAACTCGAAGAGCGTTTCGCGAAAATGCTCCAATCGTATCCGGAAGGCAAGAAGCGCTCAGCTGTAGTGCCAATGCTTATCTACGCGCAGGATGAAACCGGCGCGGTTACCCAGGAACTGATCGAAGAAGTAGCCAAGCGCTGCGAAGTGAAGCCGCTGCAAGTTGACGAAGTTGTCGGCTACTACTCGATGCTGCACCGTCAGCCGCAGGGCAAGTATCACGTGCAGGTCTGCACCAGTATCAGTTGCATGCTGGTCGGCGGTACCGAACTTTACGAACAAGCCTGCAAGAAGCTCGGCGTCGGCCACAAACAAACTACCGCTGACGGCCTGCTTTCGCTCGAAGAAGTCGAATGCATGGGCGCCTGCAGCTGGGCTCCTTGCGTTGAGATCAACTACGACTACCACCACAACGTCACGCCTGAGAAATTCGACGCCCTTATCGATGGCTTAAGGAAGGCCCAGTAATGGCGAAGCAACTCTACAACGAACCGAGCCCGCTCGAAACCCTCGTCATCAGCAAGAACTTCCGCAAAGAAGGTTCCGAGACCCTCGACGGCTACCTCGCTAACGACGGTTTCAAAGCGTTCCTCAAAGCCAAAGAGATGACGCCCGAGGCGATCATCGAAGAAGTGAAAACCTCCGCCCTCCGTGGCCGAGGCGGTGCAGGCTTCCCCACTGGCCTCAAGTGGAGCTTCGTTCCGCGCACCTCTCCAAAACCCAAGTACATCGTCGTCAACGCCGACGAAAGCGAACCCGGCACCTGCAAAGATCGCCTCCTGATGGAGTACGATCCGCACCAGTTGATCGAAGGCATCCTCATCGCCGGCCTCGCGATGGATTCGCACAAAGGCTACATCTACATCCGCGGCGAGTATCGCTTCCTGATCGAGAGCATGAACAGGGCGATCGCCGAAGCCTACCAGCGCGGCTACCTCGGCAAGAACATCGCCGGCACCGGCTTTGACTTCGATCTCTACACCCACTCCGGCGCAGGCGCTTACGAATGCGGCGAAGAAACCGCGTTGCTTGATTCCCTCGAAGGCAAGCGCGGCGTGCCTCGCATGAAACCCCCGTTCCCGGCAGTCGCGGGAGCTTGGGCCTGCCCCACGCTTCTCAATAACGTCGAGACGTTCGCGACCATCCCAGCCATCATTCGTGATGGCGGCGCAGCCTACGCAGCGCTCGGCATTCCGAAGGCCGGCGGCACTCGCCTCCTTTGCATCTCCGGACACGTCAACAAGCCGGGAGTCTACGAAATTCCGCTCGGCTATAACATGATGACGGCGATCAACGAACTCGCTGGTGGCATGCGCGGTGGTAAGAAACTTAAAGCCGTGGTCCCAGGCGGTTCCTCCTGCCCGATCCTGCGCGCCGACGAATGCGACGTGGCCATGGACTACGACAGCATCGCCAAGCTCGGCAGCATGATGGGCTCGGGCGGCATGGTCGTCCTCGACGAAACCACGGACATGGTGAAGTTCGCCCTCCGCATCATGCGCTTCTACGCGCACGAAAGCTGCGGCTGGTGCATCCCGTGCCGCGAAGGTACAACGTGGCTGAAGAAGATTCTGCAGCGCTTCGATGACGGCGGCGGTCGCAAAGACGATGTCCGGGTGCTCGGCGAAGTATCGAAAAACATGCTCGGTCGCACCTTCTGCGCCCTCGGCGACGCGGCTGCAATGCCGACCATCTCCATCGTGGAAAAATTCTCCGAAGACTTCGACAAGCGCCTCGCGATGCAAGGTTCGGGATTGGTAACAATCAATGGCTAACCCAACGGCAACAATGGTCAAAGTAAAAATCAACGGCCAGGAGTTCGAAGCCGAAAAAGGCACGCTGCTCATCGAAGCGGCTCGCCAAAACGGTATCGAAATCCCGGCATTCTGTTATTCCGAAGGCTACTCGCTACAAGCCGCCTGCCGTATGTGTCTCGTGGAAGTCGAAGGCACGCCGAAGCTGCAAGTCGGCTGCACGCTCCCCGTCGACGTCAATCGCGATGGCTCTCCGATGGTAGTCCACACCGAATCGGACACCGTCAAAGCTGCCCGCAAGGGAACCCTCGAACTACTCCTCACCAACCATCCTCTCGATTGCCCGGTCTGCGACAAGGGCGGCGAGTGCGAACTCCAGGACATGGTGTTCAAATACGGAGCCGGTGAAAGCCGCTACACCGAAACCAAAGTCCACACGCCGGAAAAGCAGTGGTCCCCCGTCGTCTTCTTCGACGCCCCCCGCTGCATCCTCTGCTACCGCTGCGTCCGGGCCTGTAACGAAGGCATGGGCGTCGGCGCGCTGGGCGTTGGCAACCGCGGCGTCGTCGCCGAGATCATTCCCAACAAGCACGATCACCTGGAATGCGACGAGTGCGGCGCGTGCATCGACATCTGCCCCGTCGGCGCATTGACCAGCGGCGCCTACCGCTATCAAACCCGTCCGTGGGAAATGAACCACGTCGGCACCGTCTGCACACATTGCGCCGATGGTTGCAAAACCACCCTCGGTGTTCGCGACGGCGAAATCATGCGCGGCAACAACCGCGACCGCAGCGGCATCAACGACGAGTTCCTCTGCGTGAAGGGCCGTTACGGTTACGACTTCGTCAACCACCCCGACCGCCTGCAATCGCCGATGCTCAAGAACGCATCCGGCGGCTTCGATCCCATCTCCTGGTCGCAAGCGCTCAGCACCATCGCCAAGAAGTTCAGCGAAGTGAAAGCCCGCAACGGCAAGTTCGGCATCATCGGTTCGAACCACACGACCAACGAGGAAAATTACTTCCTGCAAAAGTTCGCGCGTCAGGGTCTCGGCACCAAGAACATCGACCATCACCGCACTGGTGATCTCGCGACGCTCTTCGACGCGCTCTCCGGCAAAACCAACGCACTGGCCACGACAGGCGACCTCTACACCGCGAAATCCGTGCTGGTCGTCGGCACCGACCTCTCGCAGCAACATCCTCTGCTAGCATTCCAGGCCCGAGCCAACTATCGCCACCACGCCGCCCACATCTACACCGTGACTACCGGCGAAGTTCGCGAAGACCATCAGGCG
Organism: Bryobacteraceae bacterium; assembly: GCA_039926185.1. GTDB lineage: Bacteria > Acidobacteriota > Terriglobia > Bryobacterales > Bryobacteraceae > Palsa-187. The sequence goes on from JBDSXJ010000012.1 coordinate 186,293, forward strand.
ATTGCCAAAGTCCGCGTCCAAAAGGGCGGGGAACTCGCGGGCGTCGAATCCCTGGCCGACAAGCTGAAGGCAGAAGCCGACCTCGTCATCGTGTTCGGTGACGCCATCCAAGGCGACACCCTCCGCAAACTGATCGCGTTCGGCGATTCGCTGGGCATCCCGGTCAAATACATCGCCCTCGTCGATTACTCCAATTCCCGCGGAGCCTTCGACATGGGCCTCACCCCGAAGGACGGTGGCCTCAGCCGCGAACAAATGCTCGCCGCAGCCGACCTCGATGTTCTCTGGGTCGTCGGGGCCAATCCTTTAAAGTCGGCCTCTCTTTCTTCGGCCTCCGCCTTCGTCGTCGTGAATGAAATGTTCATGACCGAAACCGCCAAGCGAGCCGACATCGTCCTCCCCTCGGCCTCCGCGTACGAAAAGAACGGCACCGTCACCAACGTGACCGGCGAAGTCCAAAAGCTCAAGCAAGCCATCAAGGTCATGGGCACCAAGACCGACCTCGAAATCGCCGGTTCCATCGCCAAAGAAATGGGCCTGAACCTCGGCATCTGGCTCCCCGACAAGATGCTCGAAGAAATTCGTAGCACCGTCCACGGCTACAACGTGGCGATGCCGATTCTCTCCACGGGCGGCGCAGCCCCCACCCAGCCGCTCAACGGACGCGTGGCCGCGCTCCCCGGCACCATCTCATCCGCCGGAGACACCCTCTTTACTTCCGGAACCCTGAGCCGTTATTCCAAAACGCTCAACTCCGTCATGGAAGCGCCCGGCGCGCTTTACGCGAAGGAAAACTAATCGATGAACTATTTCGTATTAGCCCTCATCAAAACTGGCATCGTCGTAGGCGTGTTCATGCACGTCCTCGCCTACCTGCAGTGGATCGAACGCAAAGTCATCGCGCACGTCCAGCTCCGCGTCGGCCCCCGTCGCGTCGGTCCCCACGGACTCCTGCAACCTCTCGCCGACGTCATCAAGCTCATCACGAAAGAAGACATGATCCCGTCGCACGTCAACAAGGTCTTCTATTACCTTGCCCCGTTCGTCGCCGTGCTCTTCGCGCTGATCTCGATCTCAGTGATCCCCTTCGGGCCGCAAGTCACCGTCTTCGGTGTCACCACCAACCTCAGTCTCGCTGACCCCAGCATCGGAATCCTCTTCATCCTCGGCATCTCAGGCATGGGCGTCTACGGCGTCGCACTCGCCGGTTGGGCCTCGAACAACAAGTACTCCCTGATGGGCGGCCTGCGAAGCTCCGCGCAGATGATCTCCTACGAACTCCCGATGGCTCTGGCGATCGCGGCTCCGCTGCTGATCCTGAACACCCTCAACCTGCGCGAGATCGCTGACGGCCAAGCCGGCTACTACCTCGGCTTCATCCCCAAGTGGACCATTTTCCAAGGCCCCTTCCCGCAAGTGATCAGCTTCTTCCTCTTTATGATCGCGGCCTTCGCCGAAACCAACCGCATCCCGTTCGATCTTCCCGAAGCCGAAAACGAACTCGTGGCCGGCTTCCACACCGAATATTCGTCGATGAAGTTCGCTTCATTCTTCATGGCCGAATACGCGAACATGGTCACCGTCTCCGCCGTCGCGACGCTCCTCTTCCTCGGTGCCTGGCACCCCATCTTCCCCGCGGCCTACGGTTCCAGCTACATCCCCGCGCTCATCCACATTGCCGCAGGGTTAGTCATGATCTATCACGGCATGAACCCCGCCCGACCTTTTGATCGCATCACACTCCCCGTCTTCGGCGTCCTCTTCATCGGCGTCGGCTCGGTCTTCGCACTCGCAGCCGCCGGACCCGGCGTCGTCTCCGGCCTCGGCAGTCCGATGCTGACCGATGCAGTCTCCGCGCTCAGCCAGATTCTCACGCCGCTCTTCTGGTTCTGCGGGAAAGTCCTCGCCATCCTCTTCGTCTTCATCTGGGTACGAGCCACTCTCCCGCGCTTCCGTTATGACCAACTCATGAGTTTCGCCTGGACCTTCATGTTCCCGGCCGCCCTCATCAACCTCTTTGTGACAGCCTTCCTGGTGGCTTGGTTCTAATATGGACGCAATTCTATTCCTGGTCTTCGCCGCGATAGCAGTCATCTGCGGTATCAACATGGTGGTGCAGAAGCAAACCATCGCCAGCGCCCTGTCGCTCGTAGGAGTGATGGCCGCTCTCGCCGCTCTCTACCTCTTGCTCGGAGGCGAATTCATCGCCGCCGCGCAACTCGTCGTCTACTCCGGCGCAATCATGGTGCTGTTCGTCTTCGTCATCATGTTGCTGAACGCGAAGGGCGAAAAGAATCCCGTCGTCAAGCCCTGGGGTAAATACTTCGGAGCGCCTCTGATGCTGGTCTTCTTCGGCATCATGTCCATCGTCGTCCAACGCTACACCCCCGCCTCCGACGGCGTGGTCTTCGGCGGATTCCGCGGAGCCGGTCCCCGCGAAATCGGACAAAGCCTCTTCACCGTTTACCTGCTTCCCTTCGAAGTCACCAGTGTTCTCATCCTGGTCGCGATTCTGGGAGCCATCGTGCTCGCCCGCAAGGAGATCGACTAATGCCGCCGCTTCCGCTCCCCGCGAGCGTACCCATCTCGTGGTATCTCACGCTGAGCGCTATTCTCTTTAGCCTCGGTGTCCTCGGCTTCGTTCTGCGCCGCAACATCATCACGGTGTTCATGTCCATCGAACTGATGTTGAACGCTGTGAACCTGACATTCATCACCTTCTCCTACATGCTGAAGCGCGTGGACGGCCACATCTTCAGCTTCTTCGTAATGGTGGTCGCCGCCGCCGAAGCCGCAGTCGGCTTGGCTATCATCCTGACGGTCTTTAAGAACCGCCAGACCCTAGAAATCGACGAGGTCAGTTCGCTCAAGAACTAAACGATGCAACTCTGGCTCATACCAATCCTTCCCTTTCTGGGCTTCGCCATCAACGGCCTGTTCGGCAAACGGCTGCCCAAGACTGTAATTAACGCGGTCGCAGTCGGCAGCGTGTTCCTGAGCTTCCTGTGGGTGCTCAAGACCCTGAACGCGCTCGGCGCATTTTCCGGCGGTCTCGAAGAGACCTATACCGAACACCTCTATACCTGGATCAAATCCGGCTCGCTCGACATTGGCGTCGACTTCGCCGTCGACCGTCTCACGGCCATGATGCTGATGATCGTCACCGGCATCGGCACCCTCATCCACCTCTACGCCACCGGTTACATGGAACACGAAAGCGGCTACTACCGCTTCTTCGCCTACCTGAATCTGTTCATGTTCTTCATGCTGATTCTGGTCCTCGGCGGAAACTTCCTGCTGCTGTTCGTCGGTTGGGAAGGTGTCGGTCTGTGCAGCTACTTGCTGATCGGCTTCTACTTCCTCGAAAAGTTCGCCACCGATGCTGGCAACAAGGCCTTCATCGTGAACCGCGTTGGCGACTTCGGTTTGTCGCTCGCGATGTTCCTGATCGTCATTAACTTCAATTCGCTCGACTTCAAAACCGTCTTCTCGCAAGTTGGCACGATGCCCGTTGAGACCAGCGCGGGGGTGCTCACCGCCATCTCTTTGCTCCTCCTCGTGGGTGCCTGCGGTAAGTCTGCGCAAATCCCTCTGTACGTGTGGCTCCCCGACGCCATGGCCGGCCCGACCCCCGTCAGCGCCCTCATCCATGCCGCAACCATGGTCACCGCCGGCGTCTACATGATCGCCCGCAGCTCGACGATTTTCCTGCACTCCTATGGAACGCTCGACGTGGTAGCCGTAATCGGTCTCGCAACCGCATTCTTCGCTGCCACCATCGGCCTCACCCAGTTCGACATCAAAAAGGTCTACGCGTATTCGACAGTCTCTCAGCTAGGCTTCATGTTCCTCGGCCTGGGCGTCGGAGCTTTCTCCGCTGGCATGTTCCACGTCATGACGCACGCCTTCTTCAAAGCACTGCTCTTCCTCGGAGCCGGTAGCGTCATCATGGGCTGCCATCACGAACAGGACATGCGCAAGATGGGCGGCCTCCGGAAGTACATGCCGATCACCTTCGTGTGTCTGCTAGCTGCCACACTCGCCATCTCCGGCGTTCCGTTCCTCTCTGGCGCAGCCTCGAAAGATCTGATCCTCGAAGCGGCCTATGAGCACGCCCCCTGGATGTATTGGGTCGGCGTACTCACAGCCTGCATGACAGCGTTCTACTGCTCGCGCGCTTTCTTCATGACCTTCTTTGGCGAGTACAAGGGCAACGCCTCTCACGGTCATGATGCCCACGGCCATGACGACCACGGTCACGACAAGCATGCCCACGCGCACACACCGCACGAATCGCCTCTGTCGATGACCATCCCGTTGATGATCCTCGCGGTCCTCAGCGTTGGCGGACAATACGTCTTCAACATCCCCCACATTCTGGAACCGCTGTTCCCCATCCACGAAGGTGAAAAAGAAGCTTGGCTGGAACTCGTCGCCAGCGCTGCTGGCATCATCGGCATCGCCCTCGCCTACGTCTTTTACGTGCTGGCCCCCGGAATTCCGGACACCATCGTCAGCCTGTTCTCGATCCCCTATAAGTGGATCTACAACAAATATTACGTGGATGAACTCTACGACTCGGCTGTGATCGAACCCACCATCGACGGCTCGCGCAACCTCATGTGGCGCGTGATCGATGTCCGCGGCATCGACGGCATCGCCAACGGCGTCGCCACCGTCGCCCAGGGCGTGGGCGGAATCCTCCGCAAGGCACAGTCCGGATACATCCGGAATTACGCCGCTTGGGTCGTCGCTGGAGCCATCGCCGTCATTGTCTACGTCGGGCTGAAAGGAGGCGTCCAGTGAATCTTCTAGATCTGGTTCTCTTCCTCCCGTTAATCGGCTTCCTCGCGATCTTGATCCTGCCCAAGGAATCGAGCCGCATGACCGCGATGCTGCTGTCCCTCGCGATCTTCGTCATCTCCCTTGGCCTACTTTCTCCCTACCTGGGTAGCGAGACGCCCACCGGTTATCAGTTCGTCAGCAACATCTCTTGGATTGAAAGTCCGGCCATTCGTTATCACATCGGAATGGACGGCCTCACTCTCTGGCTGGTTCTACTCTCCACCTTGCTCACGCCCATCGCGGTGCTGATCTCCTGGAAGTATATCGACCATCGCATCAAGGAATACTTCGCCTTCCTGATGCTGCTCGAATTCGGCGTCATCGGCGTCTTCGTGTCGCTCGACCTCTTCCTGTTCTACACGTTCTGGGAAGTCTCGCTCGTCCCCATGTATTTCCTGATCGGAATCTGGGGCCACGAACGCCGCATCTACGCTGCCGTGAAATTCTTCCTCTTCACCATGGCCGGTTCGGTGCTGATGCTCGCCGCGATCATCTACCTCTATAACGTCACTGGAACCTTCGACTATGTGTCGATCCAAAGCATGATCCAATCCGGATCGCTGACCTTCACGCCGACCACCGAACTGCTCCTCTTCCTGGCCTTCTTCGGAGCCTTCGCCATCAAGGTCCCGCTTTTCCCGCTACACACATGGCTGCCCGACGCGCACGTCGAAGCGCCCACCGCCGGATCTCTCATGCTGGCCTCGGTCATGCTGAAAATGGGCACCTACGGCTTGGTCCGCTTCTGCCTCACGCTCTTCCCGGTCGCGGCCGAAGAGGCCGCCCCGTGGATCGGTGGTCTGGCCATCATCGGCATCGTGTACGGGGCCTTGGTCGCTCTAGTCCAGCCCAACATGAAGAAGCTGGTCGCCTACTCCTCGGTAAGCCACTTAGGATTCGTCGTCCTCGGCATCTTCAGCCTGAACCAGCAAGGCCTCGATGGAGCCGTCTATCAAATGCTGAACCACGGCATCTCGACCGGCGCCCTCTTCATCCTGGTCGGCTACTTATATGAGCGCCGTCACTCCCTGGAAATTGCGGCCTACGGGGGCGTAGCCACACCCGCTCCGAACCTCGCCATCATCTTCCTGATTACGACCCTCGCTTCCATCGGCCTCCCGCTGCTCAATAACTTCGTGGGCGAATACCTCGTCCTGCAGGGAGCCGCGAAACACAACTTCGCGTGGGCCATCTTCGCCGCGCTCGGCGTGATCCTCTCAGCCTGCTACATGCTGTGGCTGTATCAACGAACCTTCTACGGCAAAGCCTCCGAAGCCGTCTCGCATCACGTGCCCGATCTCACGACGCGCGAATGGGCAGCCATCCTCCCGCTGGTCGCTCTGATGTTCTGGATGGGCATCTACGCACAGACTTTCATGCCCGCCATCAGCGCGCAGAACGCAGTCATTCTCAATCAAATGCAAAAGAACCGAGTGCAGCAAGTTGCGATCCCAGCTACTCCGGGTTTGAACCAAGGTGTCGGGGTGCGCAATGCTCGCTAACTTCATGCCCACCAGCGCAGACTACTTGCGCTTCATGCCGGAAATCATCCTGACCATCGCCGGCACGCTCATCATGCTGCTCGAAGCCATGATGAAGCCCGGACGCAAGCCCATCGTCCAGTGGCTCGCCGCTGGCGCCTTGATCCTCGGAATCTTCCACGCGCTCAACACCTCCGAAGGCATGGCGTTCAACGGCATGCTCGCCGTCGATGGAATGGCCGTCTTCTTCCGCGTCCTCGTTATGGTCGCCGGCCTGCTCGTCCTGTTCGGTTCGGGCGACTACCTCAAGCGTGAAAACGCCGACGCCAGCGAATACTACGCGCTGGTTCTCTTCAGCATCGTCGGCCAATGCATCATGGCCAGCGCCAACGAGTTGATCATGATTTTCATCGGCCTCGAAATTTCTTCCATCGCCACCTACATCCTCGCCGGCTTCCTGCGCGACGACTCGCGCAACAACGAAGCGGCACTGAAGTACTTCCTGCTCGGTTCCTTCGCCACCGCCTTCCTGCTATACGGCGTAGCCTGGATGTATGGAGCCACCGGCTCCACGAATCTCTCGCAGATCCATCTGACGCTGCTTTCCGGTGCCGCACCGAACCTCTCTCTGATCGGCATCGCCGCAGCGTTGATCTTCGTCGGCTTGGCCTTCAAGCTATCCGCAGCCCCCTTCCAAGGTTGGGCCCCCGACGTTTATCAGGGCGCACCCGCACCCGTCTCCGGCTTCATGACCGTCGGCCCCAAAGCCGCCGCGTTCGCCGTGCTGATTCGCGTTTTTACTCTGGCCCTCGGCCCCACATCGGACAGCTGGTTGCCCATCATCTGGGCCTGCGCCCTGGCCACCATGCTGGTCGGAAACCTGGCTGCGCTGTTGCAGACCAACATCAAACGCATGCTGGCCTATAGCTCCATCGCTCACGCCGGCTACGTTCTGGTCGCAATCGCGGCCAACTCCGGCACCGGTTCCGCCGCCGCGATGTTCTACCTCGCCGCCTACGCCTTCACCAACATCGGAGCCTTCATGATCGTCGCTCATATCGCCCGCAAGGGTGAGAAGTACGTAGCGATCGAAGACCTCGCAGGCCTCTCGCAAAAGCAGCCCGCGCTAGCGGCGATGCTGACCATTTTCTTACTCAGTCTCATTGGTGTGCCCTTGACCGGCGGCTTCTTCGGCAAGTTCTACATCTTCAAAGCAGCCCTCGATTCAAACCTGGTCTGGCTGACCGTGCTAGCCGCCCTGAACAGCGCCATCGCCGCGTATTACTACCTGCGCATCCTGGTTGTTATGTACATGAAGGAGCCGGGCGAATCGACCGACAACATGCCGGTCGCGAGCCCTCTGCTCCAAGTCGCGATCTTCGGTTCCGCGATCATGACCCTGGTCCTCGGCATCATGCCCGGCTGGGTCCTCGACGCCGCCATCCGCGCCAGCAATTAGTGACGTAGCGCACGCACTTTTGCGTGCCGCGTCGAGACTCATCTCGACGCCCGCCCAAGCACGCACGAGTGCGCGCGTTACCGAATCTCTACAATGATCTGCGCTGTCCCCAAATCCACTCTGGAGTTCTTCACCCGAGCCAACAGCGTATACTTACCCGCCGGGAACAACTTATTCCCCTCGCCATACAACGGCATTTGCACGTACCGCACGGCCTCACCCGACCCCGTCAAGGCCGGCGCGCGATACAACTCCCCGGTCGGCCCAGTCAGCGTCAACTCCACCTGAAAGTCCCCTTCCGCCGCGGCTTCAAGTCGTACCCGGCCACACGGCTTGTACGTCCCCGGAGGGTCCACCGGGGACCCAAGCCCGCACGCCGCGTAATAACAAGGGATCGCACAATTCGTCAGGTCCCGACCCGTAACATCAAAGACCACAGGTGCCGACAGCGATACCCGCGAGGTCACTGACGGCTCGACATGGACCCCATTCGCCATCCGGAATTCCACCAACTCGATGCCATCCGAAAACCCACCATTCGATCCCGTGGTGATTCGCCCATTCGATCGCACCAGGCCCACACCTTTCACAAATACCCGATCCGATCGGTTGAAGAGCGACGTTAGCGTCTGAAACGCGGCATCCGGGTAGCTCCCCAACGCATTGGCAAACGGCGCATGCTGCTCCAAGGCCGCATTTAGGTAGACATCTTCACGCGGCACCTCTGGCGTCCCCGACAACGCGTAGACGATACCCGCTTCCTCGCGGTAATAACCCACGACACTCGAGTTTGCACCGCGCGTAACAGTGACCTCTGAATACCATCGATCCGTCACTCGCTTCATCCCCGTGATCGTCCAGATAACGTAGTCCGAGGTCACGAAACGTGAATCCGTTTTGTAGATCCACCGATTGCCGACTTGCAGAGGGAAGTAACTCTCACTCACCAGCCCATTGGCCGGAACCCGAGCGTCGCACTCCACATGCGCCGTGGTGAGCGCCTCGACCTCACCCTTCTGATTGACCAGCCGAAACTCCAGCCCATCGCCCACCCACGTTCCCGTCTCCGCCGATCCTGAGGTGCCGCTGAGCCCCGTGAACACGGCCTGCGAAGATCCTACGAGAACTTGAACGGGCCCCGAAGCATCCTTCCATCGCACGGTTGCTTTACCGACCGTGCCAGTGCAGTCGTAAATTACGAGCGGCTCGATCGTGAGCGTCGCGGCTTGAGCGGAGAGAGCGAGAAGAAGCAGTGCGTAGCGCATGCTTCAACGATAGCGCTAGTTGTTCTTAAGCGGACGAATCAACAGCGTCAACACAAACCCCACCGCCAGCAGTCCAGCGAGCACCTGCAGTGGACTATCGTAAATGTGCACTCGGCTCGCTCCCGGTGCGAGCGCGGCCGTCGCGCGCTTCGACAACTCCGTGATGATTCCCGGGCCCACGATTGCCGCTGCACTCCATGCCGTCAGCAGGGCGCCGTGAATTGCGCCGACGTTTTCCGGTCCGAAGATATCTGCGAGGAATGCCGGAATCGTCGCGAAGCCGCCGCCATACATGGTGACTACCAGGAAGAGCGCCGACTCAAACAGCACCCATTCCCCCCTCGCAGCCATTCCTGGAATCAACCAGAACAGGACAATCTGCGCGGCGAAGAATAGCGTGTAAGTGTTGCGGCGACCGAGATAGTCTGAACTCGACGCCCAGAAAAACCGCCCGCCGGCGTTAAACAAACTGATGATCGAAACGATTGTGCCAGCCTCAAGCGCAGTCTTGCCGAACAGATCCTGAACCATCGGCGAAGCCTGCGCCAGAATGCCGATACCCGCGGTGACGTTGATGAACAGCACGGCCCACAGCAGGTAAAACTGCGGGGAGCGAATCGCCTGATTGCGCGTGACGCTATTCGCGCTGATCATTTTCTTGGCCTTCAAGGGAGCTGTCCACCCGGCCGGAGTCCAGCCAAGAGGCGGCTTCTGCAAAATCCGCGCGCCGAGCATCATCACGACGAAATAGATGCCACTCATCAGCAGCACCGTGTTCGCCACGCCCACCTGATTGATCAGGACCGCATTCAGTCGACCCGCGACAAACGCGCCACCACCGAAGCCCATGATCGCCATGCCTGTGGCCATGCCGCGCCGATCCGGGAACCACTTGACCAACGTACTCACCGGAGCGATGTAACCGAGGCCACAACCAATCCCTGCGATGACTCCCATGCCGAGGAAGACCAACAGCGGCTGCAGCAGCGCCAATCCCAGTCCGCCAATCAAAAGGCCGGAACCGAAAAAGATCGCTGCTGCCGTTGCCGCTGCACGTGGGCCTCTGCGCTCTACCCACGTACCTCCGAACGCCGAGCTCAATCCTAGCAACACCAACGCGGTCGAGTAGGTGGCATAGGTCGGATTGAACCAACCAACGTCCGGAAACAGTTGCTGCATGGGGCGATTGAAGACGCTCCACGCATACACGCTTCCAATACAAATATGAACACAGACAGCTCCCACAGGTATCAGCCAACGATTGATGGATGCGGCCGTGGAATCCATCTCCAAAGTCTACTTGGTTTGTTGCAAGGCCTGCGCCGCGGCTTCGATCTGCTTGGCGGCGGCTTTCAAGGTAGCAGCCAGCCGCTGTGCCTGCTCATTCGCTGCGATCCAGTTCTTGGCTTCGACAGCTTCGCGAACGCCGGGCAACGTCTTCGCCGTGTATCCGGTGAGCAAGCCGGGGGCGTACAACTGATGCTTGTACCAATCGCGGTCTGGCAGACCTTCGGGTGCAAGGAATGCTCGTTCGGTGCGCTCAATCACTTCATTCGCCGATGCCGGAACGTTGGCCCGTTGCATTGCAGCCGCGTACGCAGTCTCGTAAGCATGCGCCGCGACGTTTAACGCAGTGACGCTGGCTTGTAGTTCCTTGAAATCTACGATTGCGGTCTGCGGAATCTGGCTGCGAATCTCATCCAGTTGCCGGATCACCATCTCGGAGACCGTGTCGAACTCGAACGGCAGTACGGGAGCGTCAGCCAAGCGCAAGATCGCGGTGGCCATCACCTGCGTCAGCGCAACACCGAAGCGCCGATCGCCATCCGAAAAACGATTGAAGAAACGGACGGTGTCGTAGTTCGAATGATACTGACCGGGTGCCGCGCCGAAGCCGAGATTCAGGCTCGCGATGCCGATGTGGTGCAGAAATCCAACGTAGTCCGAACCCGAGCCGAGTGAGCCGAGGGGCGCATCCGGCGTTGGTTGATTGGGCCGCGCCCCGCCGCTGTAGGTTTGATTGATGCTCTCCAGAATCGTTCGACCGCTGCTAGGGTCCATGTTGTCGCGGAACACTTCATCGAGAAATGTTTCGAGCGCAGGTGAGCCCGCAGCGGACATCATGCCGGTGCCGTTGGAATCAGTGTTGAGATACACGGCACCGTGTTCGTCTAGTTCCTTCGCGTGTTTCTCGACCCATTCCGTGGAGCCGACAAGGCCGAATTCTTCGCCGTCCCACAACGCGAGTTTGATGGTTCGCTTCGGCTGCCAGCCTTGCGACTTGAGGACCGACAACACGCGCGCGGTTTCCATCAGCGCCGCTGCTCCGCTGACCGGATCGCTGGCACCGGTGACCCAGGCGTCGTGATGGTTGCCGTAGATGATCCACTGATCTTTTTGCGTGGTGCCGGGAATGGTCGCGATGACGTTATAGAGAGGCTTGTCGGTCCAATCGAAATCGACTTTCAAGTGCGCGGGCACGCTGCTGGGGCCAAGGTGATAGGTGATGGACAGAGCTCCACGCCAAGACTCAGGAGCGAGCGGACCTTGCAGTTTATCGAGCAGCGGCTGTGCGTCGGCCCAGGAGATCGGGAGCACGGGGATTTTCAGAAGCGAGCGTGCGTCCTCACGGTCGAGGCGTTTTGCTCCAGGTTCAGAGGCCCAACCGGGCGTCAACGGATCGCCTGTGTACAAGGCCATATCCATCACGCTGCCGCGCTGCGCGCCTTGCGCCGGACGCATGGGCCCTTCGGGATACGGATTATCGATATAGAAGCCATCGTCGCGCGGATCGGAATAGATGAGGCAACCCACGGCTCCGTGGTCCTGTGCGAGCTTGGGTTTCAAGCCTCGCCATACTCGGCCATAGCGCGCGATCGCGATCTTACCCTTCAAGCTGATACCCATCGCGTCGAGGTACGCGTAGTCTTCCGGCGTGCCGTAGTTGACGTAGATCAACTGCGCGGTCACGTCGCCGGATGCGGCGTAGGCGTTGAACAGTGGGAGCTGGGTGGTGATGGCGGTGTCGGGATCTTCGGCCAGGGCAGGTTCGCTGAGTTGGGCTTTGAAGCCGGGGATCTCCAGCAAGCGAACGGTGGGGTAGGGAAGGAGCGCGTCGAAGCGTTCGATGTTGGCGTCGAGTCCCCAGTCTTTCATTTGCGCGAGCGCGTATTCGGCGACGGCTTTCGAACCTGCGGAGCCTGCGGCATGGGGCGCGGTCGCCATTCGCTCCATGTAAGTGCGGAGGCGTTCGGGGGACGGGAGCGCGGAGGCTTTGAGTTCACGTTCGCGTTGTGCGGGTAGATCGGCGGTTTTGAAACCGCGGATGGGGGATTGCGCGAAGGTGATCGCGGTGAACAGGGACGCCGTGATGAAGGTACTAGAGAGGGCGCGCATTCAGAAAGTTGAGGAACTCCTGTGGGTCGCGGGTGGAGCCGGAGAATTTCGCGACTACGGTTTCGTCGGGCTTCATCAGGACGTAGAAGGGTTGCGAGATGGTGTCGTAGCGTTCCTGCAATTTCTGGTTGGCTTCAGATGTAGCGTCGAGGCCGTCGGTGTAGAGTTCCACGCGCACGAAGTTTTCCATCGCGGCAACGAGGTCAGGCTTGGTGAACATGTTGGCTTTCATCCAATGGCAGTTGGTGCAGGTGTAGCCGGTGAAGGTGACGAGGACGAGTTTGTTGTCGCGGCGTCCGATGTCGAGGGCTTCTTGATACTGATCCTTCATCCATGACGGACCTTCGTTCTTCGGGCTGCCCAGGCCGCCGGTATTCACGGCGACGGGAACGTACGCGTCGAGTTCTCCCAGCGAAGCTGCAAACATTCCGGGGAGCAGGCTGAAGGAAAAAATCAGGAACGCGGCGCCGGTGAGCAAGCGACCGATGCCGAGAGGTTCGCCGGGCTCGATGCCTTCCATGCGCAGCAGGCCGAGGAGATAGAGTCCGGCCATGGAGAAGAGTACGAACCAAGCGGCTAGGTAACGTTCCCGCGTTAGGTAGCCGGTTTGCAGAACCTGATCGATGTTGCTCAGGTACTTGAACATCACCGCGAGCAGCACGAAGCCCATTACGACTTTCACGCGGACCAACCAGCCGCCGCTGCGGGGGAGTTTCTTCAAGTAAGACGGGAACGCAGCCAGGAAGAAGAACGGAGATGCGAGGCCGGTGGCGAAGCTCGCCATCCCGATGACGGGTTGCGACATGCTGCCGCCTTGCACGGAGGACGCGAGTAGCGGTCCAACAAACGGACCGACGCAGGCGAAGGAGGTGAGCGAAAACGTGAGGCCCATCAAGAGCGTGCCGAAGTAGCCGCCGCGGCGGGATGCGTGGTCCATCTTCGTGAGCATGCCGGAGGGCAGAGTGATCTCGAAGGCTCCGAAAAGGCTCATGGCGAAGGCTGCGAAGATGACGGCGATGAATCCGTTGACGTATGGATTCGAACTCATTTGGATGACGCCGAAAGGTCCGAGGGCGGCGGTCAATGCGAGTGCGAGGCCGCAGAAGAGGCCGATGATGCCGAGTGCGAAGACGACTGCTTGCAGGATGCCGCCGCGTTGTCCGAGGAAGAAGGATACGGTGATCGGGATCATCGGGAAGACACAGGGCGTGAAGATGGAGGCGAGTCCGAAGCCGAAGGCGGTCAGCATAAACGCGAACATGCTGTTGTCCGGAGCGGCGCTGGATTTGACTAGCGCGGCGACGGCGGCTTTGTCATTGATGTCCATGTAGCCGGACGGGATCACGAACGCCGCAGGCACGGGAGCGGCGGGGTCGGCTTTGACCGTGACGGAAGAAGTCTTGGTCGTCGGGCGCAGGCACTCGCGGTCATCGCAGACTTGGTAGCGCGCGTCGGCACCGATCTCGACATCACCCGTTGCGGTCTTCTTGAGTTGGACCGGGATCCAGAGTGCGACGGAGTTCTCGAACATCTCGGTATCAAGATCGATCGTCTTGTCGACTTTGCGTTCGGGGATCGGTTGATAGGTGCTGTGCGATTCGACGGCGTCGGACTTGAGTTGGACGGTGGTCGGGATCGGCGCCGGACCGGGGATGGTCAGCGAGTAGATGTGCCAGCCGGGTTGGATGGTGGCGGTGAATTTCAGCGGGACGGTGGTGCCGGGAGGGGCTGCGGGAATCTCGGATGAGAGGACCCACTGGACGGGGTCTTTCTTCTGCGCCCACACATTTCCTGCTACAGCCAAAGCACAGAAAATGAGGGCGAGCCGTTTCATTTTTAGAGATCAGCTGGGTTGTCCAGCTCCGCTTCTATCTTCTCACTAACGCCGCCTTCGGCGAACTCGGCGGCTACGCGGACGGCGTTCTTGATGGCGTTGGCGTTGGAGCGGCCGTGGCAGATGATGCTGACGCCTTTGAGGCCGAGGAGTGGTGCTCCACCGTATTCGGAGTAGTCGAGCTTGGTGCGGAATTCGGCGAACGCGCCGCTGGCGAGCTTGGCTCCGATCATGCGGGTGACGTTGGTCTGCAGCGATTCCTTGAGCATACCTTTGAAGACGTCGACCAGGCCTTCGCTGACCTTCAGAACTACGTTGCCGACGAAGCCATCGCAGATCACAACGTCGGCCATGCCGGTAAAGATGTCGCGGCCTTCGACGTTGCCCAGATAGTTGATGGGCAGGCCTCTCAGTAAGGGGGAAACGGCGCGGGTGAGTTCGTTGCCTTTGTGTTCTTCTTCGCCGATGGAGAGCAGGCCGACGCGGGGTCGCGAGGTTTTGAAAATGAGGCGGGAGTAGATTTCGCCCATGACGGCGAACTGCGCCAGCATTTCGGCCGAGCAATCGACGTTGGCGCCGACATCGACCACGACGACGGGATTGCCGGTGCCGGTGGGAAGGGCCATGGCGAGGGCAGGGCGGTCGACGCCTCGGGCCATGCCAAGGACCATCTTGCAGGTGGCCATCACGGCTCCGGTGTTGCCTGCGGAGACCACGCCGGCGGCGATACCGTCGCGAACCAGGCGGCAGGCTACGCGGATGGAGGAATCCTTCTTGGTGCGGACGGCCTTGGCCGCCGAATCCTCCATGGTGATGAATTCGGTGGCGTTGTGAATCTCAATGGGCAGGCCGGAGGCTTGCGGATGCTTGCGCATCTCCGCGCGCAGCACGGCCTCCTGACCCACGAGGATCACTTTTGCAAAGTTGGCTTGGGCTGCCTGGATTGCCCCCGCGACTTCAGACTTGGGAGCATGGTCGCCGCCCATGGCGTCAATCGCAATGGTCAGCATGAAGTCTCGAGGTCGAGCTTTATGCTTCGGCGACTTCGATAACTTCGCGGCCCTTGTATTTACCGCAGGTGGGGCACACGCGATGCGGGAGCTTCGGGGTGTGGCAGCTGGGGCATTCACCGGTGATGCTGCGCTTCAGCGAATCGTGCGCGCGGCGCATCGAGGTGCGGCGCTTAGAATGTCTACGTTTAGGATTAGGCATGATGTACTCTCTTCAGTTTTTTTGCAGATCTTTAAGTACAGCCCAGCGATCATCCACCGCCGCTGTTACGCACTCGCATTTCTGCTGATTCCGGTTCTGCCCACATACCGGGCAGATTCCATTGCAACCTTCGCTACAGAGCCTTTGCATCGGCAACGAAAGCAGCACAAACTCACGAAGGACGTCGTTTAACTCCATACCGTCGCCTTCGTAAAAACCCATTTCGACCTCGTCCTGCTTGAGGTCTTCCAACTTTACTTCTTCACCGTAGCCATCGGTGATGGGCCGGTAAAACAACTCAAACTCTGCGTCTACGGCGTAGGGAGCCGGGTCTAAGCACCGGTCGCAATCCGCTTCCATGTCCACGGTCAGGTGGCCTTTAAAGCGAATCTCCTCAAGCGAATCCGAGACAAGATCTACCTTGCCTTCGGCCTTCAGCGGACTCTTTTGACGGATCTTTTCGTCCAGGTAATCCACTTCGCCGGGAGCAAGCTCCACGTGGAAAGTACCGGGCTTCAGCCCTAATTCGCGTACGTGGAAGAACACTCTGGTCGCACCCCTGCCTCAGGCGTACCTCAGGCAAAGATTAAGTATAGCAGGGACAGCGGGTTGGCGCACTATTGGTGAGCTGAATCGGGTCAATTGGCGAGGATCGGGAACGCGGCGGATTCCTGGCGGCTTAACTGGCCGCAGGCGGCGTAGACGTCCAGGCCTCGGGGCTTGCGGACGTAGCAGGGGTAGGTTTTGCGGATGATGGCCTGGAAGCTGGCCACGCGGTCGGGGGATGGGGTTCCGTAGGGGATACCTGGGCCGGGGTTCAGGGAGATCAGGTTCACTACGGCATCGATGCCGTGCAGGAGTTTGCGGACGCGCTCGGCGTCGGCGTCGGTGTCGTTCACGTCTTTGAGTAGGACGTACTCGAACATGATTTTCTCTCGCGGCTTCAACGGGTAGGCGCGGCAGGTTTCCATGAGATCGGTGAGGTGATACTTCTTCGTGATCGGCATGATCTGCTGACGCTGTTCTTCGTGCGAGGCGTTTAGGGAGATCGCTAGCTTGGGGCGGATGTCGGCTTGGCCTAGCTCGATGATTTTCGGGATGATGCCGGAGGTGCTCACGGCCATGCGGCGAGGGGCGATGGCTCCGCCGCGCTGATCGACGAGCAGGCGTGTGGCTTTCAATACGTTTGGCAGGTTGAGGAGAGGCTCGCCCTGGCCCATCATGACGATGTTGAGGCGGTCGACGTTGGGCTCGACGCCTTGGTCTCCGGCGACGCGCAGGACTTGGCCCACGATTTCTCCGGCGGTGAGGCTGCGTTCGAGGCCGATCAGAGCGGTGAGACAGAACTTGCAATCGACGGGGCAGCCTACCTGGCTCGAGATGCAGATGGTGGCGCGTTCGCCTTCGGGCATCCAGACGGATTCGACCATCTTGCCGTCGTAGAGTTTGAGCAGGTAGCGGCGGGTGCCGTCGACGGAGTCGTAGACTTTTTCGATCTCGGGGAGGCCGAGGGGCAGGGCATCGCGCAGGGATTTGGGGAGCGTGGTGATTTCGTCGAGGCTGCGGACGCGCTGGTGGTAGACGGCTTCGTAGATCTGTTGCGCTCGGAATTTGGGATGGCCGGGGCCCAGGGCGGCGTGGATTTCGGGGACGTCCATCCCGATGATGGTCGTGGGTGCGGGGGCTGCGGGCATTACTTTAAGGGTAGCATTCGAAAAAAGAGCAATTCTGAATACACTACGGCTGCAGAACGTTGCGGCGGCCGGGGACCGGGTTATCGCCGGGTGTTTAAACCCAGCCGCCATAGTTTCGACTGGCCGCTCTTTCTACTTTCAGAGGACGAGCTTGTTAGCCCGCCGTGAGTTCGAAGCCTACGCCAATCTCTGGAGAACATCCGAAGTTTCAGAACCTCGCGATGCGCTGGAATCGATTCCGAGCTAACTCCCCCTGAGCGGCACGGGTTTCTGAAACCCGCGGTCGAGGGGTGTGAGCCCAGCACTATTATTTACTGCAACGCTTCTTGGCCAAGAAGTTTTCCTTGCGTGCTGAGGATAGGGGCCCGGCAGGGGTTGGCGGGTGGGAGGAAATGGGAAGTGGTTGAGGGGACGGGAGAAAGAAAGTTTGGTTGGAGGAGATGCAAACCATCCGTGGGCACGGCCAAGCTTCACGCAACGTCGTACGGCGCATCATTTCTTTTCTGTTGACGGATCTTACTAGTCGGTAGTAAGATGAGCCGAGCCGCAGAACGAGCATATGAAGCCGCCTAAACTTGCAAAATTGGAACTTCGGATTCTCGACGCTTTGTGGGCCAAGGGCACGGCCTCCATGCGAGAGATTCAGCAGGCATTTCCGGAGCCCCGCCCCGCCTACACAACGATCACGAACACAATCTACCGAATGGAAGCGAAGAAATTCGTGCGGCGCGTTCAGAAAGTCGGGAACACAGATATTTTCGAACCAGCGATTGCAAGGGACAAAGCTCGCGACGGCCTGCTGGATGAGATTTTGAGCTTCTTCGGCGGGCGCCCGCAACCGATGATGGCGCAACTAATCGAATCTGGGAAGCTCTCGCTTGAGGACATCCGCGAGATGGAGAAGGCGGCTGAGGAGATCTCCAAGAAACGAAAGTTCGAAACGAAGGGGAAATCGAAATGACCGAGTTCATCGTAAATCATGTGTGGCAATCATCCTGCGCGGTGCTCTTTGCGGCGCTGTTGAATTTCGCGCTTCGCAGCAATTCGCCAAAGATACGCTACTGGGTTTGGTTAAGCGCATCGCTGAAATTTCTAGTTCCGTTCGCCCTGCTGGTCAGTATGGGTAGCCTCGTGCCCCAGCCCCCATCTGGGGTGACTGAGGTTGTTCCCGTCTTTTCAAATACCCTCGTTCAAATTTCGGCTCCATATTCGACGGCTCCTCGCGTTCCCGCTGAGTCCTCGCAGGATTGGGTTCCTTTCTCGATTGGCGTTGTGTGGGTTCTGGGTTTCCTAGCCATCACGCTGGGGCGATACCGCGACTGGTTGAGGGTTCGAGCCACTCTACGCGGCAGTGACCACGTCGCACTACCCATTCCTATACTGGCAGTCATCGTATCAGGCGTGGCAGAGCCTGGTATCGTTGGCTTTCTGCGCCCTGTCTTGGTCCTCCCGGCGCAACTCTTGGAGAGGCTGGATCCCGAGCAACTCAGCGCAATCCTCACGCACGAGATGTGTCACGTCCGCCGTCGAGACAATGTCTTCGCCGCAGTGCATATGGTAGTGGAGGCAGTGTTCTGGTTCAATCCGCTTGTGTGGTGGGTTGGATCTCGGATGGTGGAGGAGCGCGAGCTTGCGTGCGATGAAGAAGTACTGCGGGCGGGGTGCGAACCAACGGACTACGTAGAAGGCATCCTGAAAGTCTGCCGATTCTGTAAGGAGTCGCCGTTGCCATGTATCTCTGGAGTGACGGGCGCAGACGTCAAAAAGCGTCTTCTTTCCATCTTGGCGGGAAGGATCTCCAAGGAGTTGAGTATGGGCAAGAAAGCACTTTTGGCCGCGTCAGGACTGACCGCCCTTGCAGTGCCCATTGCCATAGGTGTGCTAGTCGCATCCACCATTCGCGCACAATCCCCGCCCGCGGATGCCGACAAATTCGAGGTAGCCTCGATCAAACGTAATGTGAGCGGAGATCGAGGCCGTTACATTCGGCCTTCTATTGGGCATCTGTCCATCATTAATATGCCTGTAAAGAATTTGATCACCTATGCGTATCAAGTTCACGATTTTCAGATCTCTGGAGGACCGTCCTGGCTGAGCTCCGAGTACTATAATGTTGAAGCCAAAGCCGAGAGTGCCGCGACTCCCAAGCAAATGGAGGGGGTCATGCTTCGGGTCCTCCTTGAGGATCGCTTCCAGTTGCGGGTTCGCCACGAGACGAAAGAACTGCCGATTTACGAGCTCAGAGTTGTCAACGAGTCGAAGCTCCGCCCTTCGTCGGATAAGGAATGCATCGCTTTCGATCCGGGCAATCCTCTACTACCATCCCAAGGTCAGAGCGTCTCCGATATGTGCGGATATATCGGTCTGGGGCGGGGCAGCCTAACCGCCCGGCAAGTCGACTTGTCAGACTTGGCTATGGCGTTTTCGCAAGTGCTGGGAAGGCCTGTCGTCGACAAGACTGGTATTACGCGCAAGGTGGAGGGAAGCCTCAAGTTTGATCCTGCGATCATCGCAAACTCCCCGGACGGTTTCTCCGACCCGACTCTTCCATCGATCTTCACAGCAGTGGAAGAGCAACTTGGATTGAAGTTGGAGTCGGCCAGAGGACCGGTGGATGTTCTCGTGATCGAACGAGCGGAGAGGCCCTCGGAGAATTAGAACTGAAGAAAAGTTCCGCACACGATGCCCTAGGCAGGGCGGGAGAACGAACTCTTTTTGAGTGGGGACTGTCCCCTCATCTCCTGTCAAGTACAGGTGACGAAGGGACGACACTGGGGTCATAGTAGACGCGCGAGACCTCTATGCTCTGTTTCTGCACGCGATAGACAGCGACATAGGGCAGCGGCGCGCAGATCAGTTCTCGCGTTCCGCTTTGGCCCCCCGGTCTTCCACGATACGGCGAGTCCTTTAGGATGTTTTGGAAAAAGGGCCGACAGGCTGAAGCCTGTCCCACCAAACAGCCACAGGTTGTTGAGAACAGGTGGAACAGGCTTCAGCCTGTCGGCTGGAGCGCACCAAGGCCCCTTTTTCTGCAGCCTCTTAGGGAGCCGATCGTTTGGTACAGTTTGCGAAGCGTGGGCTGATGGCAATGCGGGTGATGCGCGGGGTTTGGCCGGTGAGGGGAATGCGAAGGGGTTGAGCGGAGTGGAGAAAGAAAGTTCGTTGGGAGGCGACAGACGAAAACGGATCAACCCAAATCCTGGATCCTGGCATGGCCTACGAAGGTAGGCTGAGCGCTGACGGCAAGAATCATTATCGCGCGCGACGCTGGAGACAGCCTGGGAACTGCCGAAGCCGCCGACTACCGAACGGAAATGTATGCAGGTGAGCTCTCTTGCCCGGCCGCTTTGAGGACTATCGCCACCCGGTTGCCCGCCGCCACCCCGGAGGGAACTGCCGCATTCACTTGGTAGAGGCCGGTGGAGCCGGGTGTCAGGCCGGCGAAGGAAACTGTCGCGGCCACGCCGCCGATGGTCACGGTCACGGGACTAACGGTTCTGCTGAGTGGTGTCGACGGAGTAGGGCTGCCCGCCTTGACTGCATTGTCCACTTCGCCCAGGCCTGTGGCGTAGACCACGACTACTTGTCCCGCTCTGACGGGGTTAGTGGAATCCGCAAGTGTCTGCGCGCCATTGGCGTCGACTCCGACGACGATGCCGAGCTGGTTCCCATACGCAAAGATGCCGGGGGCCGCAGCGGCCAATGGCACCGAGCGCAGAACCGAAACCGCATCGCCGCGCTTGGCGGTCACTGGCAGAGAAGTGTTGACGGGGAGCCCATAGGGAACAATTGCGTTCAACTGTCCGTCGCTGGCGAAGAAGACGGGCGCATCCACCCCACCGATTTGCACCGAGGCTCCGGCTAAAGTCAGGGGCAGCGGCACAGAGGGTGCCTTGATTTGGCTATCGGCTAAGCCGGTGCCAAAGAGCGTGACAAAACTGCCGGGCGAGAGCGGGCGGCCAATGGCAAAGCTTGCGCCGTTGAGTATCCCGCCGTCGGCTAAAAACGGAACGGGCGTCGGGTTCGCGGTGAGGGAGCCGCCCACGGAGGTGGTTGCTGTGAGGGTTCCATCGGTGGAGATCGCGGTGAAAGTAACTCCGACGTTGCCGCTGGGTGTCTGACCAGTCCAAGTACCGCGAAAGTGGCCTGGATCGTCAGCCGTCAGGAACACGGGAGCATCGCCATTGGAGAAGGTCGCGTAGACGACGCTCGTCTGGTCGAACCCGGCACAATCGTCCACCACGGTAACGTCCAGTTCGGTGGGCCAGGCGGTAAGAGCCTCGAAGCCCTTCAATGGCGAGCCAACCACCGGAACAATACGCGTGGGCACACAAGTGGCAGCAGCTTGGCGGGAAGGTTCCGCTGAGGCCGAAAAGGACGGAACCACGGCAACGACAGGAAGGTAGCGTGTGCAATTGCCAACCGGACAATTCGGTACTTGCACCACCACCTCTCCGACGTAAACACCGGGGGGAGGGGCGGGATTGGAAAGTGTCACTACAAAATTTGGTCTCGACGCGATAGAGATGGTCCCGGCGGACGGCGAGACCGTGAAAAACGGTTGGCCGCCCTGGGAGACGGCGTTTGCGGTGAAGGGTCTTTCCACCAGGTCTCTGATGACGGAACCATAAATATCGCTTATCCTGACGGAATCCTTCGTCTTTGCAATCAGGATTTCTACCGGGAAATTTAAAGTGTTCCGGACCGCACTCGTGCTTGGCACGACTTCCATCACCACTTGGGAAACTTCGTCGGAACTGATCGGCCCGCTTGCGCGGATGTTTCTAGCGACCACCTGCCCGTAGTACCCCCCGGGTCGCAACCCGGCGGCGTTTGCGTTGGCGGTCACTCCGCCGCGGCTCCCGATGGGTCCGGTTGTCGGTGTGACTGTGAGCCAGGGGACGCTGGTATAGGCCGTGAAGTCGACTAGACCAGAGCCGAGGTTGACTAACGTAAGATCCTTGATTTGAGGAATGCGCGTTAAAGGAGGGCCCACGGTGGGGTCTGCAAACGCACCCACAAAGTACCTATCAGGGACAATGCGGATGGCGCCAGCGGCGACTTGTTGGGTGACCGGTATTTCCTTCAACACGACGCCCAGGCTGTTCTTGACGATAATGCTTCCGTTGAGGGTGCCAGGAGTGACGCCTGAGGTTGTGCTGGTGACTTTGACGATGCACGTGATGGGACGGTTGATGGCGTCTCTGGTGGGGCAGCCATTTGGGAATGCTAACTGCAACTGAAATTCCTGTCCGTTCACCGTGGTCAGGGTCAGCGGTCCCAGGTCGCCACTGCCGCCATTGGTCAAAGCCAGATAAGTTGTCGCACGGCGTGTGATGGGGTCAACCGACAGCGTTGCGGACAAGGGGTTCACCACCAACACGGCTGGGGAGGCGGCGGCTACGTCGAAGGTTACGGGGATGGTGATCACGGAGGGAGTCGCCCCCGGCGCGTTGATCGTGATGGAGCTTGAGTAGCGCCCTGCGGATAGTCCGGTTGGATCCACGCGAGCTGCAATCTGTTGCGGGGCTGGCCCGGTGCCGAATACCTTTAGCCACGGCGTGGTTGTGGACAGGGTGGCGGTGAAAGGTTGTCCGGTAGCCCCACGGCCCACCTCCACAAATTTTTGATCGGAAGGGCCATCACTGAAGCCCGAGAGAGATAAAGAAGTGGGGAATACTGTCATCGCTGCGTCGGTAGCAACTTGGACCGCGATGTCCGAGTTCCCATTCGCCGGGGCTGGCAGTCCACTGAGGTTCACGGTGACCGCAGACCTGGTGAAAGTCACATTACCCGCTGGGAAGCCTGCAATGTTGGTGGATGCCATGGAGGCTCCGATAAAGTGCAGTTTTGGATTCAGCAAGGTAAAAATAAGGCAATTGCAGGGGGCTACCCCAAAGTTGACGCCAAAACTGGCGTTGGTTTTGAAAAGGATGTGGTTGGCAGTGAAGTCAACGGAGTAACCACCCTGGTTGATATTGATTCCGCATCCGGGTCCGCTCGATCCTGGCGAGGCGCAACTGATTTCCACGCCCGGATCGACGACGGTCACAACGGTGCTGACGTAGACCGAGCTCGCGGTCGGAGCAGCGGCTTCGAAACGGATTTGTTCACCGATCAAAGTCTGCGCGCCTGAGGGGAGTGCGAGGGTAACTACGCAAGCGGCGAGACAGACAAGTCTTCGGGCCAGCATCAGGATCACTCCAATCCATGTTTCAAAAAAAGGGGTTCGACAGGCGTCAGAATAACATGTTGGAGATTCGCGCGGCAATGATTCGTCCTCGGATTTGGACTCTGCTGTGTCCCGTTGTGAGCCAGTCGTGATCGAGATTTACAGAGAGAGGCGGACAGCTCTTGCCGAAGGTTAGACCCTTGAACGCCGCTCGCACTCTGACGTCGACGGGCAGTCCGCTCCCTTACGATCGCGGTTCGGGGCTGGTAATATGAACGGTCATGAAGACTGTCATTCTCTTTGGCCTTGCTTGCGCGGCGTATGGCGCTCCGGTGATGGAGTGCTCGGCGCTGGCTGCGAAATCGTTTGGGGCGGACGTGAAGATTGAGTCGGCCACGGCGGTGGCGGCGGTTGCCAATTTGCCGGCGCATTGCGAGGTCAAGGGCGTGATCTGGCCCGAGTCCAAGTTCGTCGTGAAGTTGCCGAGGGAGTGGAATGAGCGGTTCCAGATGGTCGGGAATGGCGGCTGGGCGGGGTCGATCACTACGGCTGCGGTGGACGCGGCGGTGAGGCTCGGGTATGCGTCGACATCGACGGACACAGGGCATGATGCGACCAAGGAAGCCGGGGCGGTGTTCGCGCTGAAGAGCGATTCGAATCCGAATGCACTGCGCAAGGTTGTCGATCACGGGTATCTCGCGGTGCATGAGACGGCGCTGCTCGCGAAGAAGCTGATTCGGGCCTACTACGGGGCGGATGCGAAGTATTCGTATTGGGTGGGATGCTCGACGGGTGGGCGGCAGGGGTTGATGGAGGCGCAGCGGTATCCGGAGGATTTCGACGGGTACGTGATTGGTGCTCCGGTGTTGAATTTGTCGGGGTTGCAGATGAAGGCGGTTTATAACTGGATTCAAGTGGGTCCGGGGCCGAGTGAGATCAAGGCGGAGAAGTTGCCGGCTCTGGAGGCCGCGGTTTACGGGAAGTGCGATGCGATCGATGGGTTGAAGGACGGGTTGATCGAGAATCCACTGGCGTGCAATTTTGATCCGGCGAAGGAGCTGACTACGTGCAAGGGCGCGGAGACTCCGGCGTGTTTTACGGCGGCGCAGATTGCGGCGATCAAGAAGGTCTACGACGGCGTGCGCAATTCTAAGGGCGAGTTGTTGTTCCCTGGGATGCCGGTGGGTGGCGAGGCGTTTGTCGCGGGTCGGGATGGGAAGAAGACGAGCGGGTGGGACGGGAATCTGAGCGGGAGTTTCGGGCTGGGCGATACGTTCTTCAAGTACATGGCGTTCGATGAGCGGCCGGGTTCGAAGTGGGATTACAAGACGCTGAACGTGGATACGGCTCCGGCGATGATGACGAACGCGGGTTTGATCATCAATGCGACGATCACGGATTTGACGGCGGTGAAGGCTCGCGGGGCGAAGATCGTTCACTATCACGGGTGGGCGGATCCGGGCGTGACGTCGAAGATGTCTGTCGACTATTACGAGGCGGCGAAGCGGACGATGGGGGAGAAAGAGACGACGGATTTCTATCGCTTCTTTCCGGTTCCGGGGATGTTCCATTGCGGCGGCGGTCCGGGTTGCGGCAATGCGGATTGGCTAAGCGCGGTGGTCGGTTGGGTGGAGAAGGGTGTGGCTCCGGAGATGATCATCGGGGCGCATGTGGAGGGCGGGAAGACAACGCGGACGCGGCCGCTGTGCATGTACCCGACGGTGGCGAAGTATAGGGGGTCGGGGAGTGTGGATGAGGCGGGGAGTTTTGCGTGTGGGGCGAGGTGAGCTGTAACGCAATTCGGATTCTAGGCGTCCAAGGGCCCATGATAGACTTCAGCAAAATCGCGAGTGTCCTGGTGATGGTGGCTGGGCTTGCGGCCGCGCAGCCAAAGTTCGATGTAGTGTCCATACACGTGCGGGATCCGAAGGCGGGGATGGTGGTCGATCCCAATCTACCGGACGTTCGTCCCGGTGGAGTTTACGTCACGCAGTCTACGCCGCTGCTTTTCCTCCTGAGTTTCGCTTACAACATCAAGGATCCGGCGCTGACGCTTTCCGGTTTGCCGAAGTGGGCGGAGCAAACCAGTTTCCTGATTTCTGCGAATGCGGGGTCCGACTTTCCAAAGCTTTCGGAGGCGGAGAACAACGAGCAGGTCCGGCTGATGGTTCGGGCGATGTTGGAGGACCGGTTTCGGCTGAAGATCCACAAAGAGTCTCGCTCTGGGGCGGTGATGAATCTGCAATTGGATAAGGGGGGCATCCGTGTGCCCGAAATCGCGTCGCCGGACCGCGAGGGGCGTGTGGATATGGCGATCGGCGATTCCCGAGGACGGATGATCACTGTGGGCGGGGCGACCATGAAGGGCTTGGTTGGCGGGTTGGCAATTTTTCTAAAGCAGCCCGTGATCGATAAGACGGGGCTGACGGGGTTTTATAGTTTTGACATTCAATGGAAATCGGATGCACCAACGGCATCGTCGGGGCTCGGAGCCGAGGGGTTGGGGATGCTGATTTCCAATTTGAAGGACCAGTTGGGGCTGGTGTTGAAGAAGGACTCGGGGATGACCGACTATTGGGTGGTGGATTCGGTAGAGATGCCGAGTGAGAATTAACGTAGACGTATACTGATATACTGATGGTGACGTATGAGTACCAAGTTTCAGGTTACGTTTCCCGATCCGTTGATGGCGCAGTTGAAGCGCGAGTCTAAGCGGTTGGATATTTCCGTCGCGGAGTTTGTGCGGCAGTCGGCGGAGGCTACGCTGCGGGGCAAGCGACGCACGGGGGGCTTCGTTGATCCGTTTGCCTCGATTACGGGGCTCGTGAATTCCGACGAAACCGATCTTGCCAGTCGTGTGGATGAGATCTACGATTGAACGTCTTTGTTGATTCTGGATACTACCTGGCTCGGTTGATGCCGCAGGATCAGTGGCATCGGGCTGCGCTGCGCGCGGTTGCTCCGGGGATGAGGTTTTTCACTTCGTCTCTTGTGGTGAATGAGACGATCACTTTGCTGCAGAGAAGAGGTTTCTTTTCGGCTTCGCTCGAGTTTTTAGAGCAGGTTCGGTCGAACGAGCATTTGGAGATTGTGTTTCCGGATGCGGCGTTGCAAGCGGCGGGGTGGGACCTCTTTGAGAAGTGGGGCGGGTCGGGGGCAAGCGCGGTGGATTGTTTGAGCTTCGCGATTATGAAGCGGCATGGGATTCGGAAGGCATTTACGTTCGACGATCATTTTCGGAAGCCGGGGTTTGAAATTTTGAAGGGGTAACCCCCGCGGCGCGCGGGGCTAATCGTTCGACGACGTCTCCAAAAATGCCTTCAATCGATGACTCCGGCTCGGATGCCGCAACTTCCGGAGCGCCTTCGCCTCAATCTGCCGAATACGCTCACGCGTAACCGCAAAGTGCTGCCCGACCTCTTCCAGTGTGTGCTCGCTGCCGTCCTGCAGGCCGAAGCGCATTTTCACAATCTTCTCTTCGCGTGGACTGAGGGTCTTGAGGACCTCCGCAGTCTGCTCGCGCAGATTCAGATTAATGACCGCTTCCGAGGGCGAAACCACCCGACGGTCAATGATGAAGTCGCCGAGGTGTGATTCTTCTTCTTCGCCCACCGGCGTTTCGAGCGAGATCGGTTCCTGCGCGATGCGCATGACTTTACGAACTTTGCCCACCGGCAATTCGAGCTTCACAGCCAGCTCTTCCGTCGTCGGTTCACGACCGAGTTCCTGTTGCATCAACCGCTGTAACCGGACCAGCTTGTTGATGGTCTCGATCATGTGCACCGGAATGCGAATGGTACGAGCCTGATCGGCAATCGCGCGCGTGATGGCCTGCCGCACCCACCATGTCGCGTAGGTCGAGAACTTAAAGCCGCGCTGATAGTCGAACTTGTCGACGGCCTTCATCAGCCCGATGTTGCCTTCCTGAATCAGATCCAGGAACTGAAGCCCGCGGTTCGTATAGCGCTTGGCGATGGAAACCACCAGTCGCAAGTTCGCCTCGATCAACTGCTTCTTCGCGATTTCAGCTTCCTGCTCCCCGCGTTCCACCACCTGAAGAGTCCGGCGCAGTTCGCTTGCAGTGGCGCCCGATTCCTCCTCGTGGTCCTGCATGCGATGGCTGTGCTGCTTCAGCTCTTTGCGCAGGTTCGCCATCGCGGTCTGATTGCTGCCCGGGGTATTCTCGATCTCGCGTTGCACGCGCGCGATCTCGCGTTCGATCGGTCGAATTTCTTCCACCGCGCGACGCAAGCGTCCACCCAGTGCGTGGCGCATCTCGGAAGAGAATGAGATGCCCCGAATCAACCGCGAGGTGCTCACCATCGTGCGCGCCAAACTCCAACGCAGCGTTCGATGAGCCTTCGGCTTCATGGTCCGCGAAACCGCCTGCAACTTCTGCCGGCACTGTTGCGATTTCTTGTAGTGCTTGTCGATCTCCGCAATCGCGTTGATCAGTTCCTGCGTCTGCTCCGCGATCACCTCGTCGGTGGCCATAAGATCGGGCAGGATGAGAATGTCGCGAGCTTTTTCCGGCTCAGCCTGCAACTCTTCGGTAAGCGAGAGAACTTCACGAATGACGATCGCAGATCGGGAAAGGGCCTTCTTGACCGCCGCCTGGCCACGCGCGATGCGCTTGGCCAGTTCAATTTCGCCATCGCGGGTGAGCAGTGGAACCGTGCCCATCTCGCGTAAATACATACGGACGGGATCGTTGGTTTTCTCGGCGATGTCGGCGGGGATTTCCAGTTCGCCGAAGTCTTCCGGTTCGTCGACCTTCTTGTCGAACTCGATCTTGGGCTCTTCGAGGATCTCAACGCCAGCGGCGTCGAACTCACTCAGCACGTCGTCGAGATCGCGACCCGTGCTCTGGTAGTCCTCGGCCACGAGTTCGTTGACCTCGTCGTAGAGCGCGTAGCCTTTTTCTTTACCTGAGTCCATCAGTAGGTTCACTTCGCACGAAACCCAGGAAGCCGTTTACAGCACTCCTCCGAGTTGCTTTCAGTTTACAACAACGGTCCTTTGTCATCCGCCGGTTTCCCGGTGCCACTGCGCTTGCTTCTGCCGTCCGAAACAGTTACGATGCACGACTCCGAAGCGCCCGTTCCAGTTGTTCCAGCTCACCGTAAAGCGTCATGGCCTCACCCACCCGCCCCTCGCGCTCCGCGACTTTGACCTGGGCTTTCAGGTCTGCCAACCTACGCTTCCGAAAGTCTGACTGGAGTCGCTCCAAACAAGCGGTTGCCTGATTCCAGGCAAAGTCCTCTTCCAGTCCTTCTTCTGTATGATCGGTCGCAATCGCTTCATGCAATAGCGCACGGCCGGATTCAGTCAACCGGCCCTCCACATCGGCAAATACCCTGGCCGGGTCCTCGGAGTCCACATGGCGGAAAGCTTCAATGATTTCGCGACTGAGGAAGCCCTCCAGCAGTTCCGGCTGCAGCTGTGGCAGGATCTCCTGCCGTACCCGACTGCTTGAAAGCAGAGCTTCTAATAGGATGCGCTCCGAAGCCGGAACCGCCACCCGCGCCACCGTCGGGGCCGCCGGGCGCCGCTCATTGGAGTCTTTTTTGAACTGGTCCAGCACCATGCTCTGGTCGACGCCCAGGTAGCTGGCGAGGTCGCTCACCACCGCCGCTCGCTCCAGCTTATCGGGAACTTTCTTCACAACAGGCAGCAGAAACTTGAACGCCGAAACACGCCCCTCGGCCGAGCGCATATCGAACTTCCCGCGCGCGCGGTCTGCCATCCAGTGAAAATAGCTGGCCGCCGAGTCGAGTTTCGCGACGTAGGCGTTCGCTCCGAAGCGCTTCACATACTCGTCCGGATCCAGCTTTGACCCCGGCTCGCCGCCGCCCAGCGAAAGCACCCGCACCTGCAAGCCCTCGTCGAGCAGCAACTGAATCGCGCGCTCCGCCGCATTCTCGCCCGCCGTGTCCGGATCGAAATTGAGAATCACTGCGTCCGCGTGCCGATGCATTGCACGCACCTGCTGATTGGTCAACGCAGTCCCGCAACTCGCGACCACTTCCCGGATGCCTGCGGCGTAGACGCCGATCACGTCCATATAACCTTCGACCAGTACCGTCCGCCCCTGCTTGCGCATTCCATCGCGCGCCCGATGCAGGTTATAGAGGACCGTCGTCTTCTTATAGATGGCTGTCTCCGGCGAATTCAAATACTTCGGCTGATCCTCATCCCGCATCGCACGCCCGCCAAACCCGATCACTTTGCCCGATTCGTTGTGAATCGGAAACATCAACCGCCCGCGAAAGGCGTCAAAGTGTCCTGGACCTTCGTTGCGTTTGCGAACAAGTCCTGATGCTTCGAGTTGTTCGGTCGAAAACTTGCGGTCCGTAAACCGCCGCATCAGCGCTTGCCCCGTCGTATCTGAGTACCCGAGCCCGAAGACCTCGACCAACTCCTGGGAGATCCCGCGCTTTTCCAAATACGCCCGAGCGTCCGCCCCGACGGGTCCGCGCAAGTTATCGCGAAACACGTCTGCCGCGATCTCATGCATCTCAAACAGCGCCGCCCGCAGCCGCGAATCCGCATCCGAGTATTCGTTCCGCTGCGGCATCGGAATTCCGAACCGCTCTGACAATGACCGCAAGGTTTCCGGAAACGTCAGCCCGTCATGCTCCATCACGAACTTCAATACATCGCCCGAAGCCCCGCACCCGAAGCACTTATAGAACTGGCGCTGCTGATGCACGCTAAACGACGGCGTCTTCTCCTGATGAAACGGACACAGACCGGAGAAGCGCCCCGTGGCCCCCTTGCGATCCAGACGCACGTATTCCCCGATGACCTTGACGATGTCGATGGAGGATTTAAGTTGTTCTACGAAGTCCACTGCTACACCACGTCAATCTTGTATTGTTGCGCCAATTTCCGGAGGGCTTTGTCCTTAGTAAATAGCGTAGCGTCCTCACGTCTGGCCAACGCTATGTAAAACATGTCATAGGCCGAATGTCCGCTGGTGCGCGCCAGGTGAAACGCCGCACGGAAAATTGTCCCGGAGGGTACCACTACGTCCGGCATGCGCAAGAGCTGGTCGAGCGTGGTTTCACAGGCCTCAAGGTCCAGTTGACCGAAACGGTGCTGTTTCCAAACGATATTTGTGACTTCAGCGACGAAAAGGTCGGGCACATAAACCGCGTCGGAGTCCTCCAGGATGGTTGCTCCACTCGACAGCGTTGCGATTGCCGCGCTGGCGTCTAGTACGAGGATCAACGGTCCCTGTCCTCGCGAATGGATGCGACTGGATCGAAGGCCCACCGGATGGGTTGGCTGGCGCGGATCTCTGCGAGCAGATGCTTGCGCCGTTGTTTCGGGTCGGCTTCCAACTCCAACCCCTTAGCAAGCGTCGCGACAATTTGCTGTGACAGGCTTCGGCACTCCTGCTTCGCTCCCTCGGTCAGCTTCCGATAGATGTGTTCCGGAACCTCGCGTACTTGAATCGTAGGCATACTTCATTCTACCGCGTCGTGCATGCACTCTGCATGCATTCTGCAAGCTGCGCGGCCCGGTCCGAAAATCGATCCTCCTGCGCTGCTTTCCGCGCCGCAACCGACATTCGTGCCCGAGCGTCCCCATCCGCCAACAATCGCATCACCGTCGAAGCGAGCTGGCCCTTCTGAACGATCGCCCCCATCTCGGGACGCATCACACTCCGAGCACCATGCGTATCCAGACACACTGACGGCAACCCGCACGCCATCGCCTCCATGAGCGTGAGCCCGTAGCTCTCATGCCGTGAGGGAAAGGCATACAAATCCGCGAGCTCGAAGAACGCCCGCTTGCGAGCGCCCGATACATGCCCCGGAAACACCACGCGCACTTGACGCAACTTCGCGGCGAGTTCTTGCAACTTGGCTAGATGCCTCTGTCCCTGCATGAACGCTGCCTCGCCACATATAAAAAGGTGGAGCGGCTGCGTTGGAACGCCACCCTGACGCTCCCACTCAATCAGCGACTCCAGTAGCAAGTCCTGCCCCTTCTCCGGCGAGATCCTGCTCAATGTCAACAACACCTGAGCTTCCCGTGGAAGCCCGAATTCAGCTCGCAACCCGTCGACCGCTTCGGAATCTGCTGCCTCCGGAGCATGCCAATTGCCCCACGGCAACACGTGGATCTTTTCAGGAGGACAGTCCGGATAACATCGCAGGATCACCTCGCGCATGCGCGGCGACGGCACAATCAGTCCGGCAGACGACTCGACCACCGCCTCCTGCTTCGCCCACACCAGCGATGCCATCGACGGCAGCAGAGGCCGCAGATAGCGATACCAACGTACGGTCGTCTCCGGCGCCAACAGCCCTTTGAAATAGAGCGCCGTCACGTAGTCCACCACGTCCACATGAAAGATGGTGAAGATCCGAAACCCGTGCGCGGCGAGGGCCCGAAAGTCCGGTCCCTCCGAAATGTCATTGGCCAGGACGACGGTCGTCGCCGGATCGTGCTTCAGAATCTCTTCCGTGCAAGCTTTCTCAAACGCGTGCGAAAACGCAGCATAGCGGGCTTCATTGAACCGTGTGAGATCCGACCCGCTAGGAGCGCTAGCGCCTAAAATCCGGGGAGTGAGAGCTTCAACCTCAAAAGGTTTGGTCCGAGTCCACTCATCCATCAAGTGCTCAAACACCGCAGCCCCGCCGCCAAGTGGAGCGTTCTCGCGGGCAAATCCACCATGCGCCGCGGTGAACAAAACTTTGATCAGTGACGGACTCCAGCCGATTGCGTCTCGTCCTGTGCGCGCAGAACCTGGCAGTGGGAACAATACCCGCCGATTTCCGTGCGTGCGAAGACGATCTCAAATCCGAACTGCGAGGCTACCGAACCCTTTACGGCGTTCAGCTGCTCGCCGAAAAATTCTTCGACGCGTCCACAGCGCAGGCAGATGATGTGCGCATGCTCGCGCTTTAGCCGAGTCTCGTAATAATGCTTCTCGCCCTCGAAATGCGCGAGGTCGAGCTCGTCCACTAGCCCGCTTTCCTTCAACATCTTGAGCGTGCGATAGACCGTGACACGATTCAGCTTGGAGTCTTTCTCCTTCGCCATGTTGTACAGCGTGTCTGCGTCGAGGTGCTTGCCGGAGGTGTCGATGAGATCGAGCAGCACCCGTCGTTGCCGTGTCAGCCGCACACCGCGATCTTTTAGAGTTTGCTCGATTCCGCCAGCCATTGGATGTCTCTATTATACTTGTGCGGAGGAAACCATGAAGCTATCCAACATTTTCTTAGCAGGCGTCTTCGCCCTGACCGCGACTCTCCTGGCCCAACCCGCCGGAATCCTGCGCGTCGATCACTACGTCCCCGTCAAGTCCGCAGTCCCTGCCATCGCCGGGCAAACCACTGCGATTTATGTGCGCGAAGTCGTTCGACCCGACGCGCTCCGCAGTAACCCGGCCCCCGACAAGGTTGCCCTCTTCATCCACGGTGCAGGCACCCCTGCGGAAGTTTCCTTCGACGTCCCCTATTCTGACTACAGCTGGATGGCATACCTCGCGCAAGCTGGCTACGACGTTTTCTCGATGGATATGACCGGCTACGGTCGCTCGACGCGCCCCCTGCAGATGAACGACCCCTGCAACCTCTCCGCCGCGCAGCAGGCGCTCTACATTCCGCAGCTGCTCTCCAAGGCCTGCGAGCCTTCGTATCCCAACCAGATGACCACCCTTGGCTCCGATTGGAACGACATCGATGCCGTCGTCAATCATCTGCGCGCCATTCGTCACGTCGACAAAGTGAACCTGCTCGGCTGGTCGCAAGGCGGCCCGCGCTCCGGTGGCTACGCCGCGCAGCATCCCGAAAAGGTTCTCAAGCTGGTGCTCCTCGCCCCCGCCTACGGCACCGCGGGAGCCGCGACCCCTCCCGCGCAAGTTCCGGCCAAAGGGACGACGTTCAACACCCAATCGCGCGAAGAGTTCATCGCCAACTGGGACCGCCAGGTCGGCTGCCCCGCGCAATATGAGCCGCAGGCCCTCAATTCTGTCTGGTCGGAAATGATCGCGTCCGATCCTGTCGGCGCAACCTGGGGCACGGGCGTTCGCCGAGCGCCGCAAGTCACCTCCTGGGGCTGGAACAAAGACGTCGTCGCCAAGCAGATGACCCCCACCTTGATGGTCGCCGGCATTCACGACAAACAAGTGAACCCGAACAGTGTCAAGCAACTCTACGCCGACATGGGGGCGACACAGAAGGTATTCGTCGACCTCGGCTGCTCCTCGCACAACGCCATGTGGGAGAAAAATCACCTGCTGCTCTTCCAGGCCTCGCTCGAATGGCTCTCGAAAGGAACTGTCAACGGTAAGAAGGAAGGCATGCTGCAACTCGGCTATTAACCAAGTTGGCTGCTAAGTTAACAACACGTGCAAGGTCGCAAGTGGGTAGGAGTCTTGGTCGCCGTGGTTACCGCCGGAAGGGCGGTGCAGATACTCGACCGAGCGCAACAAAAAGGCACACTCGGCTTTGTGATTCCATTCGCATTGGCGGGGCTCGTTGTTTTGCTCCTGGTCGGATGGATCGCTCGCATCCGTGAGCGACACCGCCAAGCAGTCCTTCAACCCGCCCCGCTTTCCGACAGCATCGCCGCTCTGGAACCAGCGCACGTCGCCCAGTGGCTAGCGTCGGAGCGTTTGCGAGTGACCCGCGATACTGACGGCGTTCTGATCTATTTGCCGCAGCAACGTCTCATCACGTTGTTCGCTGTCTTGTGGCTGTGTTTTCCGTTGTTGCTCGTTGAAGTCTTGTCGCAACCCGGTGGGAGGGTTAGCACTGATTGGGGGCGCTTGGTCGTCGGCTATGGATTTTTATCCGTATTCATGACTCTTGGATTTGTTCTGCCTGCCCTGTACTACATCGGCGGCGAGACGTTCCATATCACCTCGCTGGGGCTGTGTCGTCGCGCGGGACTTTGGCCCTTTAACAGGTGGAAGCATTACGAATGGAAGTTCATCCATAGTATCCGCGCTAGTGAATCTCGCGAGGGTGGGATGATCTTTGAGTACACCCCCGACCTGGGCAAGCAATGGACTATCGGGCAGCGCCTCACTTCGTATGAACTTCCAGCCATGATGGCGTTTTTGACGTGGTGCACGGAAAACGTTTCCAAACAAGATCCGGTCACAACCCAGTCACCGCGCCCGTGAAAAAGGCATCTCTCGTAACCGTAGCCACTTACGCGCAGTCCTTCGCCTTCGTGTTTGCGCCCGTGCGAGTACAATCGACTCGCGATGAACATCTCATCTGATCCCATTTTTGAACTGTTTTGGTTGCGCGAGACCGGCTGTGATGCCGGAACACCCATGAGTGCTGGCGAGCTTCCGCCATCCATTCGCCAGCGCGTCTTAGAGTTGACGCAGAGCGACAGCCTTGCCGCCGCGCCGTCGACCTTTCAATTGCGGCTGCCATTTCTTGATCGAAAGGAAGAGCGCCAGCAGGACGAACTTCTCGCGGCGTTGACCTATGAGCGAGAGGGCACGCTGATCCGCGCGGTGCTGCCGCACGCGTCCGCGACACGTGACATGGCCGCGACCTGTGCGCTCGCCGATCCGTTGTGGCGCAGCGGACCCAGCGAACGTGACCTCGCGTATTTCCCCCGCTGGCAGCGAGTCTCCATGGCCCTGCAACGCTGGTTGCGCGACCACATCGTCGAGGAATATTTCCGCGACCCCGCCCGGCTCGAAGACCGCCCCGATTGCTACCCGATGATCGTGTATCAGGCTTGCCGACCGTTCTTTGGCCGCCCGCGAACGGAGTTCACCTATGACCTGCGCGACTTTCCGTGGTGTGAAGACACGCTAGCCTCGTCGTGGAAATTGACAGGCCGGGGCCTGCAGCGCGTGCTGGCAGGACTTGAAGAACGCATTCGCGCCTTGGGTAACGAACAACTCGCGCGTCGCTATTCGCCGGTGTGGTTTGAGGACGTCCTGGTCGCCGTGCAGCGCCGACCGAAGTTATACGCCGATCTGCTCGCTCGCGAGGCCGCGATCATCAATGCTGTGATTGACCTCGGCACGCAGCCCAAAGTGGATTCCGTCAATCGCAGCGCGAAGATCGTCAACCAGCAGTTGCGTAAAGTTCACTCCCTGGAAATGCGGTCGCTCGGGTGCGGCATCTTTGAGGAAGCGACGCGTGTCTTAGCGCAGCAGGCCGCGGGCAGCGAGAACAGTGCTCTCGAAGCTTGGTCGCTCGAGAACGCGGACATGCGGACCTCGGGGAGCCCAGACCTGCGGATCGCTTGTTAGAAAGATCGCGAGGGTCGGCACGCCCACTGCGGCAGCAAGGTGCGAGATGCCGGAGTCGTTGCCGATGTACAGGCGAGCCGTTGAGAGCCAGCAGGCGAGTTCGTAGAGATCGTCGAAACGCTCCGCCTCTTCGAGCGATTCTTCCGGTCCTGCGAGCCATCTTATGGGGCATTCCAGCTCTGTCGCAAGCCGGCGGAAATGGTCGAGCGGTACTCGTTTGCCCACGTTGCTCGCGAAAGGATGGATCACCACGAAGTCGCTCATGGGCAGCTGCGGCACAGGAATGATCGGAATGCCGGGACTCGGAGGCAGGGCAGGGAAGAAGGTGAACGGCAGATCGCGCACCGCCTCGCGAAACTCCGGATGATTGGTCCCGTACCAGCTATAGATGGAATCAAACGTGTCGAGCGCCGCGACCCTTGTCCCTTCGACCACACCAACGCGCTCAATCCCCGTATCGATGATCGCCCTTGTGGCATTCGCAAATCGAATCAAGGGCAGCACAGGGCGCGGAGCCCAAACCTCCGTGTATTCGGCACGCGCGGCTTCTAAAGTCGGAAGGGAAAGTATAAAGTCCCCGATGGCACCGGGGCGAATCAGCAATCGTCGCACTAGCGCACGAGCATGACTTGCACGGCAATATTAAGGTTAGTCGGGAACTGGCAACCGTTATCGTTACAGGCTTGATAGCGAACCACACCATTGATGGCGATCGGGCCAGGAGGCGCGGTCGGGGCAACTTTGAACTTCGTCACCACTTCAAAGTTGCCCGTGAAGACGGAAAGCAGGTCCTTGGAGAACTTGTATTTCTCCATCACAGGCTTCGGGAAAATAACTTCGGTCGCTCCCAGAAAGCCTTCCTTCCAGGTGATCTTGAGCGGGATCAGGGTCTTGTCGGCAGGCGTGTTGCTGTTGACGTGGAAGCCCTCGCGCAATTCCAAAGGAATGCGGACCTCCACGGTCCCTCCCAGTTTGGCCTTCACCGTTTCCGTGCGGCCCTGCGCCAGCGCCTTACTTTGTCCGAACGCTTGCGGGGCGAAACATAGCAAGCTCACCAGCGCCAGTGTTCGTATTGGAACCAACATTCTTGGGACCCTCAATCTTGATATCACCCAGCAAGTCCTCGATCTCTTTTTGATACGTGGCCTTGCTCACCAAACCCGCGTGGATCGCGGCGATCTTGCCTTCTCTATCGATGATGAACGTCGTGGGCAGCGAATCGATGCCGCCGTAACGGGTCGACACTTCTTCGGTCCCGATCACCATGCGATAGCCAATCTTGCGCTCCGTGACGTAGGGCTTCACGACGTCCCAGCCCTCTTCATCCATGGACACGCCGAGCACCGCGAAACCTTTGTCCTTGAACTTCTGATCGAACTCCACAAACCACGGGATTTCGGCTTTGCAAGGAACGCACCACGTCGCCCAGAAATTCAGCAACACCACGCGGCCCTTGTACTCTTCGGGAGTCACGGTCTTGCCGTTAGCGTCCTTCAGTTCAAACTTCGGAGCCACTTGCCGCTGTGCGAGCGGCTTGATATTCAGCTCCAGTGGCTCCTCTGCAACTTTTGGAGCAGAGGAACATCCAGCGAGCGTGAGTAGGGCGACGGCGGTTAAAAATGTGCGCATCTCTATATATGAGACTACAGTCGCAGCCCGTTTGTTGCAAGATTCTGCAGCCATGCCGTTCGGCGGCGCACCCAAAGGGGGGAAAGGGTGAATTCGTCGTGTTCGCTGAGTCCTGAGTAGACCCGCGCCGCCGAATCGCAGAAGCTCTCGCAAACGTATTGCCGCCAAGCGGGCGTCCGAGCCGACAAATCCTTCGCCTGGAGCTTCAACTTGCGCCACTCCGCGCTCCATCCCAGTTCACCTTTGGCGCGACGTTCAAACTCGCGGGAGAGCACGCCTTCCCAATCCCGGCGAGTCTGATTGGCCAGCCGCACCCAGACGAAATGGAAGAGTTCGTGGACCAGGATGCGCTCAAAATCCCCGCGCTGCCCGAGTACTTCGCGATCCAGGTAGATGATGCGCCGGGTGATGGAGGTGGCTGCCAGGTGCGGGCCCAGTGAGGCCCGGATGATCACGCGGATCGGTTTTCCCTCCAGCGCAGGAAGCACGTTGTTACTTGGGCGGGGCCGTCGGCTGGATGATCATCGAGGGATCTTTGATCACGGGACGGAAGCGGTCGTTCAAACCCTTCACGAACTGGTCGAGGTGCGTTTTGCGAAGTTCGGTCTCAATGTCGGACACCGCATCGTTCATCGGCATGGGACCGCGATCGTCGGCGCGCAGCACGTAGAAGCCGGTTGGCAAGCGAATGGGTTCGCTCACCTGGCCTTTGGCTAACGCCAGTGCTCCAAGCGTGAATTCCTGAGGGAATGCGCTGCTGTACATGATGTAGCCAAAGTCGCCGCCTTTCGCTTTGGACGCCTCGTCCTCCGAATATTCGGCGGCCAGCTTGGCCATATCCTCACCGGCACGCAGCCGTTTCGTGAGGTCTGCCGCAAGCGACTGGGCTTCATCTTCGGTGCGTTGTGTCTTCCCGGCGGAGAGGATCGCCATGGCCGCTTGCTGCAAGTCGGCCGCGCTGGTGCCCTGATTGTCCTTCGGCTTAAACTTCAGATAGATGCCGCTGGCGCGAACGCGCTGAAAGCGATTGCCATTCTGGGCGTAGTATTTGTCGACTTCCTCTTTAGAGGGCTTGTAGCCGTTCATCTCCAGGTTCAAACGCGCGTCGGCGATATATTTCATGCGAATCGCGTCCAGCTGTTCCTTGAGCGGACTCTGCTGGTCGAGCTTCATCTTCTCGCCCTCTTTGCCCAGGTGCTGTTCGAGGTACCACTGGAACAACGCGGCCTTGGGATCGGCCTGAAACAACGTCATCAACTGCGGACCGCCAACGAACAGGATCTGCTGCACTTCTTCGCGCGTGACGTCCCTTCCATCCACGGTGGCGACCACGTCTTTCGGATTCTGGCGCAAGGGACCCTGCGCGAACAAGGCGCCTGCCGCAAAAAGGAAAAGGAAGCTGTGTTTGAGTTGCATCTAAAAGCTCATTTTAACAGACGTGCACCGGCACAAAAACGTTAGCGGCCGTTTGCAGCGGCTACGCTATATTACTAAGGTGATCCCACGCGTGCTGGCCGCCGCCTTTTTCCTGGTTCTTACCGCGTGCCAGAATATGCCCCCTCCCTTCGCTCCGCCGGAACAGCGTCCGCCGATGGCGGGGTTTCGTGATTACCGCGTGCAGCACGTCTCCAATTTCAGCGAAGGCGACATGTCGCGGGTGGTTGCCGATATTCTGAATCCGGCGGGGGGCTGGAGTTGGACTGGCAAGCGGCCGACGATCAAGGTTCCGCTGCAAGGGCGTAAGCAGGTCCACTACGTCATCGATTTCACGGTGGCCGATGCCACTTTCAAAACGACGGGACCGGTGACCGTCACCTTCCTCGTGAACGATCACGCGTTGGAGTCGGTGCTCTACAGCAAGCCGGGTGCGCAGCATTACGAGAGGGCGGTTCCGCTGGAGTGGGTCAAGGCCGACGCGGACAACCTGGTGGGTGCGGAGGTCGATAAGCTCTGGACTTCGCCCTCTGATGGCGCGAAGCTTGGACTCATCTTAAATCGAATGGGCCTGACGGAACAATGAAACAGGCCTTGGCGGCATTGTTTGGTGCCGGATTCACCATCGCCGGGTGTTACGCGGCGGGACTTGTGTTGATGGATCGGCTGCGCATTCGCGAGCTGCTGCGGCAACCGGAGAGGCTTGCGCTCGCGTTCTGCTTGGGCGCGTCGCTGGTACACCTGAGCGTGTTCGCGCTACTTGCGATGCAGATTGCGTATTGGCCGGTGCTGGTCGCGGTGCCACTGGTGGCGATTGTGGAAGCATCGCGGCGGAGGTTGTGGCGAGCGGACGGGTTCGAACTGGCGGGGATTCCCAAGCAACTCAAGCTGGTTGGGGGCGCCGTCGGCGCTGCATTTTTCGCCATCTACTTCATTTACGCCTGGGCACCGGAGCATAGTCCGGACGGGTCCGCCTATCACTTGGGGCTGGTGGCGCGTGAACTTCGTGCGCACGGGTTTGAGAAGATCACGACGACGATCTACGCGATGTTGGGGCAGGGCATTGAACTGGTCTATCTTCCGGCGTTCGCCATCGGTCGGCATTCTTCCGCGGCTCTGGTGCATTTGGGATTTGCGGTTTCGCTGGCGCTCTTGATTTTCACGTTCGGCAGGCGACTGGGAAAGCCGTGGGTGGGGGCCGCGGCTGCGTTGATGACGTTCGCGAGTCCCGTGTTTGGGATCGCGGCATCCTCGGCCTACATCGATGCGGGTGCGGCTGCCGTTGTGTTCGCGGTGTTCTACTGGCTCGAAATCTGGGATCAGGAACGAACGGTGCGCGAGGATGCGTGGCGTTTGTTGATTCCGGTGGGCCTGCTCGCTGGGTACGCGTATGCGGCGAAGTACACTACGTTTCCGATCGGCATTTACGCGTTGGGATTTGTGGCTTGGAAGACGCGACGTTGGAAGCCTGTCGCGCTGGTCGCCGTGTGCGGGGCGTTGATGGCTGGTCCGTGGATTGCGCGCAACACGCTGCTGTATGAGAATCCGGCCGCGCCGCTGGCGAATGACCTCTTTCGGAATCCTTATACGCACGTCATGTTTGAGCGGGACTATTCGCAATACCTGCGCACGTATTCGGTAACGGACAAAACTTCGCTGCCGCTGGAAGTGACCGTTCGAGGGGAGAAGACGCAGGGGCTGATTGGACCGATGTTCCTGTTGTTGCCAATTGGGTTGTTCGCCTTGCGGCGGCGCACGGGACGTCATGTCTGGCTGGCCGGAGTGCTTGTTTTCCTGCCGTACTTCGCGAATATCGGGACTCGCTTTCTGATTCCGTGCTTGCCGTTTTTCTCGTTGAGCATTGCGCTGGCGTTGGGCGAAGCGCCTGTCCTATTGGGAGGGCTGATCCTGTTGCATGGAGCGCTCAGTTGGCCGACCACGGTCCCGCACTATGCCGCTGAACACGCATGGCGCATGGATGGTGTTCCCCTTCGCG
Organism: Bryobacteraceae bacterium; assembly: GCA_039926185.1. Lineage (GTDB taxonomy): Bacteria > Acidobacteriota > Terriglobia > Bryobacterales > Bryobacteraceae > Palsa-187. The sequence continues at coordinate 226,954 of JBDSXJ010000012.1, forward strand.
CGGCTTTGCGCTTGCAGGACACGAACGAGTTTTTAACGCAAACGATTAACCCGGGCTACGCAGCGGCGCGCATGATTAGCGGCAATGTTCCCAAGGGCGAGGCAGTGCTGACGCAGGGCGGGGTGCCGGATGCGTACGCGGATCGCGAGATCTTGGTGAGCTTCCAGTCAGCCTCAAATGAAGTGGCGATGGATATTTTCCATATGGGCTGGCTCGTCGGGAACCAGCCGATTCGGGCGCATAGCTTCCGGTTTGCGGAGACTCGTGCTCGTCGTATGCGGTTGCAGCAGACCGCTGTGACTCCGGCGTCCGAACAGTGGAACGTGCACGAGATGCGGTTCTTTCGTCAGGGCGTGGAATTGACGCGCAGGCCGGAGTGGCGTTTGCAGGCGTGGCCGATGCCGTGGGACGTGCAGATGGCGTTCGACAATTCCGGGGCGACGCGGTGGCGGTCGTGGGAGACACCGGCTCCGGGCATGTTCCTGGAGGTCGATTTCGGTCGGGATGAAGTGGTGGATGAGATTCGCGTGGAGACTTCGTCTGACTCGGTTTCGGTGCGTCTGCAGCCGGAGGTGATTATCGAGGGCGCGTGGCAGCCGTTGGCGGCGAAGCTGGAGAGCAAGGATGTGGGTCCGAATCTGAATGCCCGACGTATGGCGACGTACGAATTGCATCTGCGTGGAATCCACTACCTCTTGTTGTTTGACTCCGACTTCGGCGCGCAGGATGTTCGCGACGATCCGGAGGCGTGGGGGCTGAAGCAGGTGGCGAAGGCGGATGGAGCTCGGTTGTATAAGACGACTTGGTGACGATGAAACTTTACTTGGGTATCGACGGCGGACAATCGAGCACCACGGCGCTGATCGGAGACGAGACCGGCAAGGTGTTGGGCGAAGGGCGCTCAGGTCCGTGCAATCACGTGGGTGAGGCGGAGCGCCGGGACAAGTTTTTCGCCGCAGTGGGCGATAGTGTGCGACTCGCCGCGCAACAGGCGGGCGTGAATCCGCTGTTCGAGGGCGTGTGCGCGGGGTTCAGCGGAGGCGCCGAGGACAAGGATGCGCTGACGCGTGAATTGATCAGGGCGGATCGGTATTTGATCACGCATGACGCGCATATCGCACTGGCCGGTGCGGCGGCGGGTGAGCCGGGGATCGTTGTGATTGCGGGGACCGGGTCGATTGCTTACGGTCGCAACGAGGATGGGAATTCGGCGCGAGCGGGCGGATGGGGCTACGTGTTCGGCGATGAGGGTGGGGCGTTCGATATAGCCCGGCAGGCGGTTCGCGCGATTGTGCGGCAGGAAGAGGGTTGGGGGCAGCCGACGATGTTGCGCGATGTGCTGCTGGGGGCGTCGGGCTGCGAGAGCGCGAATCAACTGCTGCATCGGTGTTATACGGCCGAGTATCCTCGCGAACGGGTCGCGGCATGGGCGGCGATTGTGGATGAGGTGGCACGCACGGGCGATCCGGTGGCGATGTCGATTTTGGATGGAGCGGCGCAGGCGTTGGCGATGATTGCCTCGGCTGTGCGTCGGCGGTTGTTCACGGACGGAGAGTCGGCAAACATTTATCCCATCGGGGGAACGTTCGCGAGCGAGCCACTGCTGGAGCGGTTCCGAATGTTGGCGGAGTTGGTCGGAGAAAATAGTGTGCTGACTCCCAGGATGAGTCCCCTGCAGGGAGCGTTGTTGGAAGCTCGTACGTTAGGGCGTTAGTAACGTACGGCCGATACAAGATGTAACGGTTTTCGGACGCGACCAACACGGATACAAAATTTCCTAGCCTATAACTTCCGGTAGCTTTTGCCGCTGAGCAATCTTGTCGTAAGGCTTCGCGCGGTGGCGACAGAGCTATCTTCAAGCATTGCAACCGTCCTCGTTTTTTGTCGCGTACCCGTGGTTCTGGTACTTAACTTGCGAGGCATATGTCATCGTAACCACATTGTTGCGATGCCCATTTGAAAGGAAGGAAGACAACATGCGAAGAATTGTTACTCTACTATCGTCCTCTGCCTTATTTGCCACGATGGCGCTTGCTGCAAATTGGTCGGGTTCATTGATTGATGCATCCTGCCACGATCGGCAGCAATCGAGCAAAAACGCTCCGGCGGAATCCTGCGTGGCAACAAGTCAGACGACTGCGTTTGCGCTGGAAGCGGGTGGCAAGGTTTACAAATTCGACAACGCGGGCAACACGAAAACTGCCGCGGCGTTGAAGAATCGCGCGGATCGCACAGCTCCGGGACAGGCGCTGACCAGCCTTACGGCCAAGGTCGACGGCTCTGAATCGGGCGGCACGATCACTGTGACCTCGATCGATCTGCAGTAAATCATTAGCAGGTTAACGATCACCCTTTCCTCTCGGGAAGGGCTGATCGCTATTGCACCCGCTGGGATTGTATCTCGTCCTGTGATACGTTCGAGGTGCAGTGGCACCACGCAACTTCCTCCGCAGATCATCCTTCCCGATTCTGATTGCATCCCTGCTCGCGTTCACATTGGCTGGCGTGTGCGCCGCGCCAATGACCCCGGCGGATCCACCGCGCGCGTTGCGTGGGCCGATGGCGAAAGCTTTCCTAACGAAGAAGCTCGCGCAGTGGCAGAAGCGCATGGAGCTTGATGACTGGAAGGTCACCTTGGAGTTGGCGGACAAGAAGGTGCTGCGGTCGGGGACGCTGGGTAATACGCATTGGGACCTGTCGGCGAAGACAGCTCGGATACGCGTGCTGGACGCGAGTGAATATAGCGCTACGTATGATGCGGCGATCCGCGACATGGAATTCACGCTGGTGCATGAATTGGTACACCTCGACTTCGCGTCATTGCCTCGCGATGATGAAAGCCGCAAGGACGAAGAGCGTGCGGTGAATCGCATGGCCAACGCGATGTTGCGGCTTGAACGCCACGAATAAGTTCTAAGGCGTCTCACGCGAGGGCGCAAAGACCGCAAAGTTCCTTTCAGAGAGCTCTCTGTTTTGATGGAGGGTTATCGATGTCGAATCTTTCCGTGCCTCCCTGCCGGGAGACTTGCGGGGATTTGAATTAGAGTTTCAAGGCTCGTGCGACGGCGTCGGCGCTGTCGTCGGGGCGGGTGTTGAAGGCGATCGCGGCGGTGGGCGCGGCTTTGTGGACGGCGTTGATGACGGCCTCGAAGAGCGGGAGGCTGCGGGGTGGGAGACGCACGCCGGCTCCGATGATCACGCAGTCGTAGCTTTTCGACGCGAGCTGTCGCTCGACCATTGGCACGGCGGTTTCATCGGGCGGGAAGAGGCAGGTCTCGCCATCCCAGCCTCGGTCGGCGAATTGTTTTAGGGCGAGTGCGATACTCGCCTGGATCTTTTCGGCGGTCATGCCGGGGGGCAGGGCGGGATCGGTGAAGTCGACGGATTCAGGGGTGTAGCCGAGTAGGATGACGCGGGTCATGATTGGTCACGGTAGCACAAAAGGGGCTGGCCACAGATGAACGCAGATGAACACCGATACGAATTAGGCAAGTTTCTGCCCGGTCGCGATTTGGCTTCGAAGCAGGAAGGTTTTGGGATAGGGGCCTTGGCCGCAGATTTTGAAGGAGCCGAAGTCTTTGAACCAGTCGCCCTCAGGTGTGGTGGGGGAAGACTCCAGCCAGAGGCGGAGTTGGTTTAGTTCGGCGATGCCGATGCTGCGGTCGTTCAGACGCTCGATGAGGTGGCGACGTACCGCAGCGGGTAGGTCGTCCCACTTCGCAATTTTGGGCATTAGCCGCCGAACACCATGCGTCCGAGTTTGTCGCCTAGGCGTTCGACGTCGGCGGGGTTGCTGGCGGCGCGGAACTGCTCGGCGAGGGCGAAGAATTCTTCCTGTCTACGGCGTTGGGCTTCTAGGCCGTCTTCGACGAGTTCGACGAGCATGCGGTTGGAGCTGAGGCGACGGTTCTTAGCCATTGTTTTGACTTGTTTCGCTATGCTCGACGGGAGGCTGACGCTTTGGCGGACGGTGGTCTTCGTAGCTGCCATAGCTTCATTATGCACCATAGTGGTGCATAAGATTTCAGGCGATGAAGTGCCAAATCTCTATTCGCGACCGAAGTTGGTTATGTAGTGAGCAATTTCCTCGTGGGAGACGAACGCCCCGAACGGTTTAGCCAATGTGTAGTGCCCGTCGAGGAACGATTGCGGTGCTACCAGAACGGTGTCCCATTCATTGTAGTTGCCGTACTTCGGGTTATTGGCCCACTGCTTAGCACGCGCGGCGTAAAGCTGGGGCTGATACTTGGTGAATCGTCCTGAGGCTAGCTTGTTCTCAATATGAAGCCCACATCTTCGCATAGGTTCCGCTGGGAACTGAAATACGAAGAGTACATCCGTCTCTCCTTGGCGTTTCATAATCTCGAATTCGCCGGTCTTGTCACTCGGAAGAGCCAGTTGCACTGTCGTCCAAGGGCTATCAGATCTTGACCAGAGATACTCCGGATTGTCCCCTTTAAACTTTGTCCGACTGATGAACCATTCGCGGAAAAGTTCGTTAGACTTAAGCGCGGTTTCAAGCGCCTTGTCGAGCTCTTTCTCAGTGGGCATTGGTCTCGATTATGATAGCGAACTTCCACTAAACTACCGTGCCCTTCCACTTGCCTCTTTTGAATATGACCATCGCCAATACTGCGAGCAGGGTGTCCGCCACCAGGATCGCGCTCCAGGCGCCGGAGGGGCCCATGCCGAGCGTGATGGCCAAATAATACGCCAGCGGGATTTGGACGGCCCAGAAGCAGACCAGGTTCAGAATGGTCGGGGTGACGGCGTCGCCAGCGCCGTTGAAGGCGGCGGTTAGGACCATGCCGTAGGCGTAAGACACGTTGCCTAGGGCTAGGATTCGGAGGCCGCTCACGGCTATGGGGACTACTTCGGGGTCGGTAGTGAAGGCTCCGATGATGGGGTCGGCGAAGGCGATGAAGATTACGCTGATGGCTCCTAGGAAGAGCATATTGAAGAGGCCGGTGCGCCAGACGGCTTGTTCGGCTCGCTCGGGTTTTTTCGCGCCGAGGTTTTGACCTACTAGAGTCGCGGCGGCGTTACTCATGCCCCAGCTCGGCAGGATGGCGAAGAGGACGATCTTAATCGCTAGCGTGTTGGCGGCTACTGCGGAGCTGGAGAAGCCGGCGATGATGCGCACTACTCCGATCCAGCTGGCCATTTGGACCAGGTATTGGAACATGGCCGTTAGCGAGAGGCGGAACATGGTCGCCATGACGGCGGTGTCGATCTTGATGAGGTCGCGGCGGACGGTGATGCGGCCTTTGCCGCTGAAGAGGATGTAGAGCTGGAAGAGGACGCCGACGCCTCGGCCGATGGTCGTTCCGACGGCGGAGCCGGTTACGCCCATTTGCGGAAAGGGGCCCCAGCCGAAGATCAGGAACGGGTTGAGGCAGATGTTGACGATGTTCGCGAGCCAGAGGACGCGCATGGCGACTGCGGCGTCACCGGCTCCTCGGAAGACGGAGTTGATTAGGAAGAGTAAGAAGACTGTCGCGCTGCCGCTGACGATGATGCGGGTGTAGTTGCTGCCGGTGCGGACTACGGAATCGGAGCCTCCGAGGGCGCGGAGGAGGTCGGGGGCGTAGATGAAGCCGACTACAGCGACGATGGTCGAGATCGCCAGGCCCATTAAGATGGCTTGGATGGCAGCGGCTCCGGCTCCCGCTTCGTCTTTTTCACCGATGCGTCGCGAGACGACCGCCGCGGCTCCGGTGGAGAGGCCGATGGCCATGACGAAGACCAGAGTCAGGCCGGTTTCAGTGAGGCCGACTGTGGCGATGGCGTCGGCTCCGAGGTGGGCGACCCAGAAGACGTCGACTAATCCGAACAAGGATTCCATCAACATTTCCAGGACCATCGGGATGGCAAGGAGGACGATGGCCCGGTTGAGCGACCCGGCGGTGTAGTCGTGGTGGACGCCGCGGACGGAGTCGAGAATGGCTCGCCACCAAACGGTAGGGACAGGTGTGGCCGGGGATGTGGGGGGTGTTTCGATCAAAACAGGACTAGGACCTCAGGACTACGATCCTCTAAGGATAACTTGATCAGGGACTTAGGCGCATTGCGGATGGGTTGAAACCTTTAAGACGGGTTAGCATCCTAGATATAGAGGTTGCTAGACTAAAACAGATGTTTCGTGCGCATCCAAATCTGAGTGACGAGATTAATCGCAACATCATTCAGAACGAGATCGAGGGCGGGGTGGACCTGCGCGGGTTGCCGCGGATGTCTACGCTTGAGGTCGAGACTCGCAATCATCACTACGTGATCGTGCTGGAGCGCGATGGCGAAGCGTGGATCGCGGGGCATCCGCAGATTTGTCCGGAGCCGGTGCTGGTGAAGATCTCCGGATCGACGTGGGGTGGTTCGATGATCAAGTCGAACTATCTGGGTCGAGGGATGCATATGGAGTTCTGCCATCCGGGGTTTCCGGGTGTGGTGATCACCTCGCCGATCGTCGATATCAAGATGTTGTCGCTGGCTGCGTAAGCGCGCGGAGCGACCGCCGATGACATCCCTTTCCCCAGTATGAAAGAGGCTATGCATTTCCAAGGTGCATACCCAGCATAGACGTCGGACCCTAGCGCAGAAAAACGGCGAGGTAATTTGACTGTCATACGCGGGCTTCGAAGCGTGCGCCAGTTCGGCTCGCCTACCGGGCAGCCAAGTTAAGAATTACCCAACTTAGGGTCTTTATTTCCAGATTTACCCAATAATGGTCTCTGGGTTTTTTCGAATCATCGCTCGGAAAACGGCACTAGCGTAGGGCCTTGCAGAAAGGGAGTTTGGCATATTCTTAAGGTGCACCTTACGACCGTAAGGTGACTCTAAAACATGTCTGGCTCCCCGCTTTCGTTTCCGAGCGGCCCAGTTGCGGTAGACTCCTAAGCACTGAATAGCGCGGTGACGATGGATCACGTCACCATTCGACTCGAATCTCTGATCCGACGCTTGCATACTGTCGCGGGTGCCTTCGCGATCGCCCGAGAATGCGGTACTTAGTGGGAAATTAGGTGCAAATACCTAACGTTGGGCCAAAACGATAGGACTATTGCTTTAATACGATGAGTGGCATAGTATACACCCGAGGTTCCACAGAAATGTATTCTCGCGCTTGCTTTCGGGGTAGCCCAGTAGCTGCCAGCCTGATGTTGTTAACGTGCACGCTTTATAGTTCGTCCGTCGCTCGCGCTAGTACGCTGTTCGGGGTCGAGAATGAGGCAATTCTGGCCGCGTCGGCAGTGACATCCACGGGGCAAACCCTGATCATCGGAGATCTTGGGATTTGGCCGGGGCTGAATGCCGCGATCACCGGGTTTCCTCCTGGAACTGTCCAGGGGACGGTGAATGCCGGCGACTCCGTGGCGCAGCAGGCGCAGGCTTCTGCCTTCGGTGCCTATACAACGCTCGCGGGCCTCGCCTTCACGACGGACCTCACGGGCCAGGACCTCGGCGGGAAAATACTAACACCGGGAGTGTATCATTTCGATTCGAGTGCACAGTTAACCGGTCTGCTTACGCTGGATGCGCAGGGCAACAACAACGCGCTGTTCGTATTCCAGATTGGAAGCACGCTCACGACGGCCAGCGCATCCAATGTGCAAGTGATCAATGGGACGTCGAGCACGGAACTCTATTGGCAGGTTGGTTCTTCGGCGACACTCGGAACAACAACAAATTTCGCCGGAAATATTCTTGCGAGTGCGAGTATCACGCTAAACACTGGCGCGAATATTCTCTGCGGCAGAGCGATCGCGCTGACTGCGGCGGTTACCTTGGATAACAACACGGTCTCCAACAACTGTAGCGAATCCAACGGCGGCAGCGGGAGGACGGACTTTGGCAGCTACGGGTTCAGTGGTGAGGCTATCCCCACTCCCGAGCCAGCGACCTTCTCACTTATGGGGGCCAGCTTGTTAGGGGTTGCATTCCTTGCATCAAGAAGGAAGCGCAGTCAAACCTCGAAAGTCGGTTCGTAGTTCTAGCAGCCTCTTTCCCGGCACAACGTTGGCCCCCTGGGGTGGCGTTGTGCCTTTTTTTGTGACTCGATGAAGGCTCGAAATCACGTACTCTAGCAGCATGGATCTGCTGGAGCAGCGCAAGCTCAACCATATCCGCGTTTCGATGGAAGAATCGCGTGGACTGTATCACTCCTTTCGTTTGCCGGATGGGCGGATTCTGCGGGGCGCGAATGCGCTGGAATTCCTGGAAGAGCGGGTTGCCACTTTCGGACTGGCGGAGGACTTACGCGGAAAGCAACTGCTCGACATCGGACCATGGGACGGATATTTCACGTTCGAGATGGGGCGTCGCGGGGCTGAGGTTACAGCGATTGACTACGTCGATCTGGACACGTTTCGCGCGCTTCACAAAGTCTCTAAATCCTCGGCGCGGTATCTGCGCATGGACGTGTTTGAGCTAAGTCCAGAGCGGGTGGGGACGTTCGACATTGTCCTGTGCCTGGGGGTGCTCTATCATCTCCGCTATCCGATTGAGGGGTTGGAAAAGATCTGCGCTATCACGCGAGATGTGTGCATCGTGGATACGTTTGTGTCGGATGGCGATGCGTGGCTGGCGGGGGAGCGGCCGGCGATTCCTACGTCGGAGTTTTTTGAGCGACGGGAATTGGGTGGGCAGTTTGATAACTGGTGGGGTCCATCGGTGGATGTGGTGGCGGCTTGGATTCGCACGGCGGGTTTTGCTCGGGCCGAAGTTTTGTGGGTGGGAACAGCAGCGGCGAGGTATGCGGCGCATCGGCATTGGGACTTACCGGTGGCTACCAAGGCAGCTATTCGGCTGGTCGGGATTAGTCATCACCTGAATCGTGGGAGGACGTTTCAATCGAGCAAGGAAGAGTACATTGCGTTGTGGGTGGAGTGGCCGAACGAGGAGCCTGCGGCGCTGGACGTCGTCTATCCGGAGGTCGACGGATTCGGGGCTCCGCCGTTATTCTGCTCGGTGCATGCGGGGCAGATGCAGATTTCGATTCACGTTCCTCCGGGGCTGGGTGTGGGGCGGCATGATGTTCGCGTGAGGATTGGTGCGGCCGATTGGTCGGAAGCGCATGCGTTCTATTTGGACTTGGCCGCGATCGATACTCCGATTCGGGTGCTATCCGTGCAGGATGGTGTGACGTGGTCGAGCGAAGAGGTCGATTGGGAGAACGGCGGTTGGATGACCGTGTGGCTCGAGGGATTGACTGCTGAGGCGGATGCGGGAAACGTGATTGTTTTCGTGAACGGTGTTCCGCATACTCCGCAGGATGTGCTCGCGGTGTCGGGCCAAGTGAATTTACAATTGCGGGCCGTGATTGTAAACGGCGTTCACCAGATGTACGCCGAGCATCGGGGCTCGCGGAGTGCTGCGGTGCCGTTGAAGATCGTCGGGGCGGCGCCGACGATCCGGGGGTTGGAGCAGTTAGAGCTTCTTGGAGAGTGAGCGGTGAAGGATAACCACGTCCGAGTGACGGCCTGAGGTCGACTTGACCACATCCGGTCGCTGTGCTACGGGTGACAACACCCACTCATCTCACCCAAGTTAAATAACTCGTAAAATTGCGCCTAATTGCTTATTGCAATGGAACGAATTAACACCCAACTTTCGCGACTTCCGAAGGTTACCCGCGTGCTCCTTATGCGCGCGAGGTTTCAAGACAATGTCCTTTCATCGCCTCTCATGTTTTCGGAGCAGCCCAGTTGCGGCCAGCCTCATGTTGTTAACCTTCACACTCTATAGTTCGTCCGTAGCTCGCGGCAGTACGCTGTTCGGGGTCCAGAATGAGGCAATTCTGGCCGCGTCGGCGGTTACATCCACGGGCCAAACGCTGATCATCGGAGATCTTGGGCTTTGGCCAGGCACAGCGATCACCGGGTTTCCACCTGGAATTGTCCAGGGGACGGTGAACGCAGGCGATGCCGTGGCGCAGCAGGCGCAGGCTTATGCGTCGGGTGCCTACACAACGCTCGCGGGCCTCGCCTTCACGACGGACCTCACGGGCGTGGATCTGGGAGGATTGACATTAACTCCCGGCATCTATCATTTCGATACGAGTGCGCAGTTGACCGGTCTGCTTACGCTGGATGCGCAGGGCAACAACGACGCGCTGTTCGTATTCCAGATTGGAAGCACGCTTACGACGGCGAGCGCCTCCAATGTGCAGGTGATCAATGGGACGTCGAGCACGGGGCTCTATTGGCAGGTTGGTTCTTCGGCAACACTCGGAACAACAACGAATTTTGCCGGAAACATCCTTGCGTTGGCGAGTATCACGCTTAACACTGGCGCGAATATTCTATGCGGCAGAGCGATGGCACTGACTGGGGCGGTTACCTTGGATACGAACATCGTTTCCAACGACTGCAACGTATCCAACGAAGGCAGCGGAAGGACGGACTTTGGCAGCTACGGGTTCAGTGGCGAATTTGCGGAAACGCCTGAACCTGCGACGTTCTCACTCATGGGGGCTAGCTTGATGGGGTTCGTTATTCTTGGGTGGAAAAGGTCGCGAAGGGCCAGGACCATTTTGGCGTAGTACGTATTACTTTCTAATGGACCGGTGTCGAGCGCCGTTGATCAATTGTGTACAGCAATGAGATCCACGGCGAGCGCAGAATGGGATACACTGCGACCTTCTGCAAGATCACAGTCCCGGGGCGTGGTGCTTATCTTCCGGTTTGCATCATGCCCTGTTTTTTTAGGTGGTCAATATTGAGCAGAAACAATTCCCGGTTTGGTGGAGGCTATATCTGCGGGCTTTTTTGTTCCGACAGGTTTCCACCATGCAAGGGTGAACATGCATCTTTCCGTAAAACTATGCTTCGTTGTGCGGGTGGCTAGAAGCTACGAGGTTTGGGAAATGAACGGTAAGGCTCTGTACCGCCGGACGGAAGAAGAGCGAGGGTTGGACACTGGGCTTGACGAGCGACAGTTTCGTTCGCGGCGCGATGCGGATTTGCGCATCCGCTGGTTGCTGGACGACTAAGGCTACTTTTTGATCGCTTTCTTTTGGGCGTCAAGAAATTCGCGGACGACTACTTGCAGGGGCGGCCGTTCCGCCTCATGCAACTGACCGCCCTTCGTGGCTTTGACCTGTTTTTTCTTCACGGGACTCCAGTCTAATCCGGAAGTTCTGTGGGCGATGGTCTAAAGCGCACACTTTTATGAAAAGCGACGCTGTGTCTCGATCACCCACGGCTGGCCGCAGGGAAGCCTCGGTAGAGATCGGGAGTTGTGGTGTCTGACACCGATCTCTTAGCGTTGGCTTAGGCCGCCGTCTACGGCTAGGATTTGGCCGGTGATAAAGTTGGTGGCGCTCAAGAAGAAGACTACGGCGTCGGCGATTTCGTCGGCGGTGCCGGGGCGCTGGGCGGGAGTTTTGGAGATCAGGTGGCGGATGCGGTCGTCTTCGTCGCCGAAGGGGATTACGCCGGGGGCTACGGAGTTCACTGTGATCTTAGGGGCGAACGCTTGGGAGAGTGCTCGGGTCATGTGGACCACGCCGGCTTTTGAGGCGCAGTAGTGGGCGTGTTCGGGCCAGGCGCGGATCGCTCCCAGGGAGCTGATATTGACGATGCGGCCCTCATCCATGCGCTTGGCGGCTTGCTGGCAGCAGAAGAAGACCGCCTTCAGGTTCACGGAGTGGATGTAATCCCAGTCGGCTTCGGTAACCTTCAAGGGGTCGATGCGCGTAAAGCGTGCGGCGTTGTTGACCAGGCCGTCGATGCGGCCGAAGTGGGACTTCACCTGCGAAAAGAGTTGCTCGATCTCCGCTACCTTTTCCAGGTTGGCTTTGAAGATGGGGGCGTTGTTGCATTCCGCGGCGGTGGCCCGGGCTTCGGCTTCGGAGCCGCCGTAGTGGATGGCAACTTGCGCGCCTTCCTTTGCCAGGCGCAGTGCGATACCCCGGCCGATGCGCTTGGCGGCACCGGTGACTAAGATTACTTTTCCTGTAAGGGTGTGCATAGTTCAGGTAGCTTGCCTCTCCAATTTGCCCAGGCCCACCAGAGACCGGTGGTCGAACTTGCGATGCCGCTCCAGACGCCGATGGTCCGCGGCGAAGCGTATTCGGAGGCGACTCCGGCGAGCGATATCGATACCATCATCGTAGTCCAGGTCCAGCTTTCGAGCGTGGCCCATACGCGGCCTCGGAATTCGTTGGTCACGTGTCCGAAGAGATAGCCGGTGTTAAGTACGTTGCTGACTCCCATCATGAAGCGGCTGACGCTGATCCACCACATGGCCCAGGCGAAGGTGGGTGCGAGGGCGAACAACACGTATCCGGCACCATGGATCAGGTAGGCGACCGAGATGACGTGTTTGTAGCGATCGAAGGACAAGCGAGGGCGGAGCCAGTGGGCGAATATGGCTCCGAAGACGAGCGCGATTCCGGTGATACCCCACAACAGGCCGATGCCAACGGGTCCGCGATGGAAGACGTTTTCAGCAAAGAGGCTGAAGAGGACTTGCGCCGCTCCGCCGCCCGTGGCCCAGCCGACGTAGGTGAGCACGATGCCGAAGATCAGCGGGTTCGCCCACATGTAGGACAAACCCGCTCGGTAGTCGCGCCAAGGTTTCACCTCGGCGATGGCGGCCCGGGTCGGTCGGATTCCTGCGGGCAGGCGCAGTTGGCCGATGCAGATGGCGGAGAGCACGAACGAGGCCGCGTTGGCCACGAAGGCGAGTTCGTAACCGAAGCCGGCGATCCAGGCTCCACCGAGGAAGGAGCCGATGGATTGCGAGGTCCAGCGCGTCATTTGGGTGAGCGCGTTGGCGGTGTGCAGTTCGTCCTCGGTGGCAATGGTCGGCATGATGGCGGATCGGCCAGCGCTGAAGAACGGCGAGGCGAACATGAGCAGTCCGCTGAGTAGGTAAAGGAGCCAGGTGCGGCCTTGCGGGACGCCGAAGATGAAGAGCGCGGCGACGACGGCTCGCACGATGTCGCTGGCGATCATGATTTTGCGGCGGTCCATGCGGTCGAGCAGGACGCCTGCGATCGGGCCAGCGATCATCATCGGCACGGCTCGGGCGAGGAAGATCAGGGCGACGGCGAGGCCTGAGCCGGTGACGTCCAGTGCCAGGGCCATGACGGCGATGTTGTTGTAGTTGTCGCCGATTTCGCTGATGACTTGCCCAATCCAGGCCCAGCGGAAGTTACGGTTTGTTCGGAGCAGCCGGGTAAAGGCGGCTATTCCTGCTGTTTCGCCGCTTGCCACAGCGCTTCCATTTCTTCGAGGGATGCTTCTTTGAGAGGCTTGCCGAGGTTGTCTTCCACGTGGGCGAAGCGGCGGCGGAACTTGGTGTTGGTCTTGCGCAGGGCTTGCTCGGGATCGACTTTGAGGAAGCGCGCCAGGTTGACGACGACAAACAGGAGGTCGCCGACTTCGCCTTCGATTTCTTCCTGCGTGCCGGTCACGCGGGCTTCGTGAAGTTCGTCGACTTCCTCTTTGAGCTTGTCGAAGACCTGATCGATGTTGGGCCAGTCGAAGCCGGCGCCTGCTGCTTTTCGCGCAATCTTGTCGCCTTCAACCAGGGCGGGGAGCGCTTTGGGAATGCTCGCGAGCAGGCCTTTGGGGCGGACTTTTTCGGTGGCTTTGATCTCGTCCCACTTCTTGAGAACCTCGGCTGAGGTCTTGGCGTCGCCATCACCGAAGACGTGCGGATGGCGTCGGATGAGTTTGCTGTTGATGGCTTCGACGGCGTCGTTGACGTTGAAGTGTCCGGCCTCGGCAGCCATTTGGGAGAAGAAGACGACTTGCAGTAGGAGGTCGCCGAGTTCGTCGGCTAGTTCTTTCCAGTCGCGATCGTCGATGGCTTGCAGGACTTCGTAGGTTTCTTCGAGCAGGTAGGGCTTGATGGTGTCGAAGGTTTGCTCGCGATCCCAGGGACAGCCGTCGGGAGCGCGGAGGCGGGCCATGATCTCGACTAGTTTGGAGAAGCTGTCGGCGGCTTGCGAGGAAGTGGAGTTGTTCATCTGTGCTTTTTCAAAAGTGCTCTAGCAATTCGATGGGTCGCCGGAAGTTAGTGCTTTCCAATTGTTGAATCGCTTGAGCAAAATCCACAAGTTTGCGCTCGGCGGCTAGGTCGAGGATGCCGATTGTGCCCGTAACTCTCAGCCCGGTTCCTTCTGCGGCTCGCACGCCCCGGCGATCATCCATAAGCAATAGGTCTGCGCGGAGCGAGAGGCATAATAAAATTGCGGCGCGCTCTCCTGAGTCGATGTTAGGGAGCGAAATATCTCGCAGTTCCCGCGTAGGGGCGTCGTGCACCTCAAGCCAGGTGGGTGCCACGGCAATCCAGGCGCGTACCGAGGCAGGAGCTCTCGCTGAAAGGAGTTCGCTGTGGACTTCCTTGGGCAGGATCACTTTCCCAAACAGGCGCGGCAAGAGATCGATGTGGCCGATCAGAACCAGATAGTTGATCGGGCCGGTATCGGCGATGACCAGCCGCACTTAGAGTCCCAGGCTCTTTAAGGCTGCCCGTTCGCGCTCGAAATCCGCAAGCGAGTATTCGTCATAGACGTTGTGAGCCTTGAGGAAACCATCGATCTCGTAGCTCGTTTCAAAACCGAATAAACGCCTTAGATCAGGCTTGTGAAGGTTCCCCTGCCGGTACTCTTCGGCGGCCAGGGCTTCCAACGCATGGCGAGAGAGGTCGACCCCGCCCGCAGACAAGCGGTTGGCAATATCATCCGGGATTTCAACAGTTACGCGCACGGGTGGTTTCTCCTCCACAGTATCGAATTATGCGTGAATTTGCCATTGCAAGCTTCCGCGGGGTTCGGAGGTGAGTTCTCTAAAGTCGATCCGCACCAGGGATGCGGGTTTAAATTCGATCACACGATCTTCGCCGGTCATCCAAGAGGCGACGGTCGATAGGAGTGGTTCGTGGGAGACAAAGAGCAGCGGGGAATCGGGGGCCAGGTCGCGGACTTCGGCCCAGACTTCCTCTTGTTCAGAGTCGGGGGTGAGGCGGGTGCTGGGGAGGATGGGTTCGGAGTAGCCGAGCAGGGCGGCGGCGATGTGGGCGGTTTGTTGCGCACGGAGGTAGGGGCTGGCGACGATCCACTTGGGGGCCAGGCCGGCTTCCTTTGCTTTCAGAATCTGCGCGCGGAGGCGTTCGATGCCTTCGGGGGTGAGTGCTCGGTCACGGTCGCCGCCGGAGGTTGCGCGGGCTTCGGCGATGCCGTGCCGGAGGAGGTAAAGTTCCACGGTAAATTTCAGTATCGCGCAGGTCCGGCGGGGGCTGTCTACGGGTTCTTGTAGGAGGAAATTCCAAGGCTCATAGAATACGTGGTCCCGTCGTACTAAGCCTTATAAAAATCAGCGTGATATCGAATATTTCTGGATTGGAAATGGAAATGCTGCGAAACTAGGGGAGTAGTGTCCTCAGCATGCGTGAGCTTCGGCAGCAACTGATCAACGCACTGCTGGCAGTGATGACCGTGGCGGCTGTGATTGCCGCGGTGATTAACTTCCAGCAACAGGCGAAGTTCCGTCTGCCCATCGATGGCGCGACATGGCTTGATCAAGAAGCGGTGGACCACGCCGGAGATATGCACCCGGTTGCGGTCGACGTCACTCCCAAAAGTCCGGCAGAGAATGCGGGCATCCACAAGGGCGACGCGCTGGTTTCGATTGCGGGGGTGAAAGTCACCAGTTCCGCGCACGCGATGCAGTTGCTGGCGAGCCTGGGTCCGTGGCGCAAGACCGACTACAAGATTCTGCATGGCGGCGTGGAAGTTCCTGCGTCGGTCATCATCGGCGAGGCGTCGCACGATGGCACGCTGTATTACCAATACGTCGTCGGGGTGTTGTATCTGGGGATCGGGCTATACGTTTATATCCGACGCAGAGGTGCACCCAGGGCGCTCCATTTCTTCCTGTTGTGTTTGCTGTCGTTTATTCTTTCGACGTTCCACTACACAGGCAAACTGAATAACTTCGACAAGATTATTTACTTAGGGAACGTGGTGGCGGGATTCCTGGCGCCGGCGTTGTTCCTGCACTTTGCCTGTTGCTATCCAGAGCGGCAGAAGTGGATTCGCAACAGGGGTGCGGCGTTGTTGCTGTATGTGCCGGGGCTGCTACTGCTGGCGGCGACCTTGGGATTCAATTTTTCGTGGCTGCGCAGCGGGACTCCGCTGATCGAAGTGCTGTGGGTGTTGGATCGAGCGTGGTTGGGCTATTTGTGCGCGATGTACCTGGTTGGCAGTGCGGTGTTCCATTTCCAGCGGCTGCAGGCGACCGATGCGATCGTGCGGCGGCAACTGACGTGGCTGCGCAATGGAGCGCTCGCGGGGATTCTGCCGTTTACTTTGGTCTACGCGATTCCGTTCCTGCTGGGCGTAGTGCCGAATCCGGCCATGAATCTGGCGGTGCTGTCGCTGCCGCTGGTTCCGCTGACTTGGTCCTACGCGATTCTGCGCTACCGCTTGATGGACGTGGATATCATCTTCGAGCAGGGGGCGGTTTACACGCTGGCGACGCTTTCGGTGTTGTCGATTTTCTACGGGCTGATCTTCTCGGTGAGTGGGACTGGGGAGATGAACGGGTTGGGGATGGGCGCGATGATTCTGATCGCGGCGTTCATCTTCCAGCCAATTCGGAATTGGATTCGCGAGCAGTTGAACCGGTATGTCTTCTACAAAGACCGCTATGACTACCGCCGCACGCTGATTGAGTTCGCACGCGAGGCGGGGTCGCCGGCGGATCTGCACGCGATGCTGGAGTCGGTGGCGGATCGGTTGATTCGCACGCTGGGGATTCGGCACGTGGCGTTTTTTGTCCGGGAAGAAGGCGACGACAGGTTCTTCCTGGAACTGGCCAGCAATCGGGCAGGGGATCAGACGGACGAGGTGCCGGGGCTGGATTTGAGCTTCCTGAGTCCGAGTCCGGCGAAGCCGTATTTGTTCTTTGAGCGTACGCGCCACATGTTGGACGTGCAGTCGAATGAGTTGGCGCAAGCGGCCAAGCGGTCGATTTCGGATCTGGAGCTGACGTACTATTTGCCGTGCTCGGCGCGCGGGCGGACGATTGCGTATTTGGGTGTCAGCCGCACCGAATCGGGCGATTTTTTGTCGAGCGAAGACATTCAGCTTTTGCAGACGCTGACGGGCTATGTTGGCATCGCGATCGAGAACTCACGGCTGTATTCTTCGCTGCAACGCAAGGCCGACGAATACGAGCGGCTGAAGGAGTTTTCGGAGAACATCGTGGAGTCGATCCACGTCGGGATTCTCGCGGCCGACTTGGACGATCGCGTGGAGAGTTGGAACTCGCAGATTGAGAAATTGACAGGGGTCTCGCGGGAGAATGCGCTGGGCCGGTCTTTGAGTTCTTTGCTCCCGGCGGATTTGTGTGAGGCTTTGGAACCATCGCGCTGCGAGTCGGGGCTGCACAATATCTACAAGTACTTCTTTAAGTCGCGTGAAGCGACGCTGAATATCGCAACGGCACCGTTGTTCGCCAAGGACGGGTCGCGTATCGGGCGGCTGATTATTTTCGACGATGTTACGGATCGGGCGGAATTGGAACGTCGGCTGGTCCAGGCGGACAAGTTGAGTTCGATCGGCCTTCTCGCGGCGGGCGTGGCGCATGAAGTGAATACGCCGCTAGCTGTGATTTCGACCTACGCGCAGATGCTGGCGAAGCAGATTTCCGGGGATGAACAGAAGGCTCCTCTGCTGGAGAAGATCGCGCGACAGACGTTCCGGGCGAGCGAGATTGTGAACTCACTGCTCAATTTCTCGCGCGTATCGGCGACGGAGTTTGTGGCACTCGATTTAAATAAAGTCATCAGCGAGACGATTACGTTGGTGGGTCACCAACTGTCCAGTTCGCAGGTGAAGGTGCAGTTGTCGTTGCACGAATCCGCGATTCCGATGAAGGGGAGTCCTGGCAAGCTGCAGCAGGTTTTGTTGAATCTGGTGATGAACGCGCGGGATGCGATGCCGGGGGGCGGAACTCTGACCGTGATCACAAACCGCCAGGATGGGCATGTGCGCGTTTCGGTGGCGGACACGGGGAATGGAATTCCTGACCATGTATTGCCACGGATATTCGATCCGTTCTTTACGACGAAGAACGATCCGTCGTTTACGGCCGAGGGCGGTCGCAAGGGGACGGGATTGGGCTTGTCGGTGAGTTACGGCATTGTGCGCGAGCATGGCGGCGAGATTGAAGTGGAGAGCACGCCGGGGCGGGGCACGCGGTTCCTGCTGACATTCCCGCTGTACGATCCGTCATTGGCGAAACCGGCCACCATTCGCGAGGCGGTGCGGCCTGCACTGGGCGCACCGGTGCTGGGTATAACGGCGATGGCGCGTACGGAGCTTTCCACCTCTGTTCCGGCGACGATCAGCGCGCAGTCTGATAGGATCATCCACTAATGGCAACTTCGATCAACTTACCTCCCGATATCCTGAGCGCGGCGACCCCGGGCCGGATTCTGGTGATCGATGATGAACCGGATATCCGCGATTCGCTGGAGCTTCTGCTTTCGAGCGAGCACTATCGGGTCGAGTTAGCCGCCAATGCGACTGAGGGTTTGAAACGGCTCGAGACGGGTTCTTACGATCTGGTCATCCTGGACCTGATGATGCCGGACAAGAGCGGGATGCAGGTGCTGGAAGAAGTTCGGCTACGCGATCGCGAGACGCCGATCTTCATGATTACGGCGTATGGCTCGGTGGAAGTTGCGGTGCAGGCGCTGAAGCGCGGCGCGAACGACTATTTCTCGAAGCCCTGGGACAACGAGAAACTGCTGATCGAGATCGAACACATGATCTCGAAGCATCGGCTGGAGCGTGAGAACGCCGAGCTGAAACGGGCGCTGAAACAGCGCTATAGCTTCCCGAACATCGTCGGTAAGAGTGAGCGTATGCAGCGCATCCTGGACTTGGTGGGACAGGTTGCTGCGAGCAGGGCAACGATCCTCATTACCGGCGAGACGGGGACGGGCAAGGAACTCATCGCGAACGCGATTCACGCGCATTCGGCCCGCAATGAGCATCCGTTTGTGCCGGTGCATTCGGGGTCGGTGCCGCCGGACCTATTGGAGTCGGCGTTGTTCGGGCATACCAAGGGCGCGTTCACGGGGGCGATGGCGTCGCGCAAGGGATACTTCGAGGTCGCGGATCGCGGGACGATTTTCTTCGACGAGATCGGGACGATTTCGCTGGAGACGCAGACGAAGCTGCTGCGAGTGATTCAGGAGCGGGAGTTTATGCCGCTCGGTTCAGCTGAGTCCGTGAGGGTCGACGTCCGGATCGTGGCGGCGACGAATGCGGATTTGAAGAAGTTGGTCGAAGAGGGCAAGTTCCGCGAGGATCTGTACTATCGGCTGAACGTAATCAACCTGGCGCTGCCGCCGTTACGGGATCGCAAGGAAGATATTCCAGCGCTGGTGGAGCACTTCTTCACCAAGTATTGCCGCGAGAATGAGAAGTTTCTAGATCCGAAGAGAAATTCCGAGC
This sequence comes from Bryobacteraceae bacterium, assembly GCA_039926185.1. Lineage (GTDB taxonomy): Bacteria > Acidobacteriota > Terriglobia > Bryobacterales > Bryobacteraceae > Palsa-187. The sequence continues at coordinate 246,431 of JBDSXJ010000012.1, forward strand.
TGAGCTTTGAGCCGGATGCGATGCGGGTGTTGATGGATCACGCGTGGCCGGGGAATGTTCGGGAACTAGAGAACGTTGTCGAACGAGCGGTGGTGTTGGCCTCGCAGGCGAGCGTAACGGTCGACGTGCTGCCGGATCATTTACTGGACGCGCACGGATTGCGGATTCGGCGCGATGAAGCCGGCGGGTTGCCTGCGGATGCATCGCTCTTTGAGATTGTGGCGGACTTCGAGCGGCGCATGATTATCGAGAAACTCGAAGCGAACGATTGGAGCCAGACAGCGGCTTCGGAAGCCTTCCACGTGCCGCTGTCGACTCTCAACCAAAAGATCAAGCGACTGAATATCGAAATTCGGAAGCGTTCGACAGTGAGTTAGGCGGAAGCCGCCTACCTTCGGGCCGCCTGAAGCGCCGTGCGCGCCGTAGTGGCGGGCTTGAGCAACTGTTCCACCTGCTGCTCAGTGAGCGTCAGCGTGAAGTTTACTGCGGAACCCGTGGCGGATACTTGTGGCAAGGCGGGCAGAGGGGTCTTGCCCGATGCCATGGTGAGTGCGAACTGAAACACATCGGAGAGCGCCTGGGCATCCTGTGCGGAAGCTGTGAGGATCTGTCCGTGCATGGTGATGGCTGCTCCGAAGTTCACGCCGCCGGAAAGCTGATCGATTTTCGAGGCGACATTCTGCATAATCTGCGCTTCGGGCGGAACGCTGGCACCGGTCTTGGGCACGAACTGCGAGAGACCGGAGGCAACGGCCCAGGCTTGCGAGGTAGCGCTGGTTTCCGTGGCTTTGACCGAGAGTGGGGTGGAGGTACGCGTCGAACTGAGCCAGCGGTCGATGGCCGGTTTCAGGCTATTCTTGCCGAGGATCACAGTGGAGGCGTCAAGGAATGCGACGGTGGCCTCTTTGTCGACGGAGATGATGTTGACGCCTCGGTAGCTCTCGATGGTGGCACCGGCGGTCATGGCGAGGTTTGTGATGCGCGTAGGTTGAAAGGTGCCGCGTCCAGCGATGAGGGCACTCTGCCCGTCGATGGTGGCACCGCCGACCAGTGCGGTGAGATCCGTGCGGGGGTCAAAGCCGGTGGCGGCCTTAATCTTGTCAAACTCCGCACCGGGGCCCACTTGGGCGAGGATGTACTGGCCGAAGGGCGACGCCTTGGCATCGGTGAGTTGCACTCCGGCGATCATTTTCGCCTCAGGCATCAGCAGGCCAAGCAATTGCGGGTCGGCGGCGGCCCAGGCGCTACCTCCCAAGGTAAGAAACATCGCCGCGGTTTGGAAAAGCTTCATAATCGGTCCTCAACTCCTTCTACGTAACTAGACGCAGCAGGGTTCCGAATATTACTTTTTTGCTTTTTCAGCGGCTTTCGCCGTGGGCGGAACGATCTTGATGTCGTACAGCGTGTAATCGTTTTCGTACACCGTCGCTTCGATCAGGTCCCCCGCTTTGTATTTGAGGAGCGTCTCCGGCTTATCGATGCCGTAGGGCATCGTCATGGCTCCCATGAATCCCTCCACGCTGCCGTGATCGACGGTCAGCGCAGTTTTGCTGACCTCCGTGACCTTGCCGGTCAGTTTGTGCTGCTTGCCTTTTTGCTGGGCGCTGACGGGGATCAACAGAGTGAGGAAGGCGATCACGAGTGCGAGAAGACGAGTCATTTAAGCTCTCCTTTTTCCGACGAGTGTTTCTACGAAAAAGGATAGCGTACGCATGTCGGCCACGTCGGCGGAGCGGTGGTGATAGTGCGCTCCATCGGGGCGTGCGAAGGCGTGGCCAGCGTCGGGATATTCGAAGATTTTGGCGTCTTTGCCTTTGAGCGCATCCTTAACTTTATTGGCGACCTCGGGTCCGGCGAAGGTGTCCTGTCCGGCATAGTGCATCAGCAAGGGGCAGGAAATCATGGGGACTTTGTCCAGATGCTTTTCGATGCCGACACCGTAGTAGCAGGCGGCCGCGTCGGGTTTCTCATTGGTCGCGGTAAGGAAAGACAGCAGACCTCCCCAGCAGTAGCCGACCACGCCGACATCGCCGGTGCAGTTGGGGTGTTTGCGAAGGTAAGAGATGGCTGCGCCGATGTCGCGCACGACGGCTTCGTCGTTGACCTTTCCACGCAGGGCGCGACCCTTGTCGCTATCGGCTTCGCTGAGTTGGGCATCAGGTTCGACGCTCCAGTAAAGGTCGGGGCAGATGACGGTGAATTGGCGAGATGCATAGAAATCGCAGATCTTTTTCATGCTGGCGGTAACGCCAAAGATCTCCTGCAGGACGACCACGCCGGCGCCCTTCGGGGCTTTGGGCAGGGACAGGTAAGCGGACATCTCGCTGCCCGCCGCGTTGGGAATGCGAATCATCATAAGGCACTATGATAGCGAACTGGGGGGAAGGGTCGGCGGGAAATTCTATTTCGCGCGGACGCGGTTGTTCTTGGCGTTGTGCTCCAGTTCACAGAGGCCAAGTTCTTCCAGCAGGGGTGGCAGGTAGACGCCGAATCGCCCGCGGAGGCCCTTCTTCAGGCCATACCAGCCGCCCAGCGGGTTGTCGGGAGACCGGCCCCAGGCTTCGACGGTTCCTTCTTTGGCGGGCTTCTGTTCGTCGGCACCGCCGAGGTCGACCCAGTCACCGGCTTTCTTGAGCATCGCGTGGAGGTCGCCTACGCAGCGGAGGTCATAGTGCAGCACGGTGCTCCCGACTGTGCAAACGAGGATCTTCTTCCCGTCCTTCTCATCCACGTGCATGGTGTATTCGGAGGTGCCGGGGGCGGTTTTGAGTTTCCACGCATTGTCCTTCGTGCGGTCGAGCTTGAAAGTCATAACTTAATGTATCCGATACTCTTCACAGGAGAACTGTTATGGCAGACGATGGATCCGCACAGTCCAAGACGATATGGCCTTTGCCGAGGTTCAACTTCCAGGTGGAGTGGGGTGCGCACGTGATGTCGTTCCAGGAGGTGTCCGGCCTGGACGCGGAGGCGCAGCCGATTGAATACCGAACCGGAAACAGCAAGGTGTTCTCCGTGGCGAAGATGCCGGGTTTGCAGAAGTTTTCCAACATAACCATGAAGAAGGGCGTATTCAAATCGGACAACAACTTTTGGGACTGGTTCAACAAGATCCAAATGAACACGGTCCAACGCGTCCCGGTAACGATCCGCTTGCTGGATGAGACTGGTTCTCCGACCATGTCCTGGGTGCTGGCAAACGCATGGCCCATCAAGATTACAGGGACGGATCTCAAGGCTATCGGCAATGAAGTCGCGATCGAGACGATTGAGATCGCGCATGAGGGGCTGACAGTGGTCAATCCGCTATAATCAGGACTGTGAAACAAGCCTGGTTGGTTTCGATCTCCTTGATGAGCGCGTTCCTGGGAGTCGCCTGTTCCAATGCGAACATCGATAACAAAGACGCGGTCAAAGTGGCCATGATCGAGTACCTGGACAAGACGAAAGCCTCAACGGGCATTGACCCCGCTGCCATGGATATCAATGTCGACGCGGTGCAGTTTGAGCGCGATACGGCCCGGGCGACGGTGTCGTTTCTGATTAAAGGATCTGATCAGGGGATGCAAGGAAATTACACGCTGACGCGTGATGGCAATAAGTGGGGTAACGTAACGCGGCAGAACATGACGGCGGCTCCGCACGGCGTTTCGCCGGTCGGTGGTGCGGCTCCCACGCCGACTCCGGAGCAGGGAAAAGAACCGCTGCTTCCCGTGATCCCCGGACAGCCGTCGCCGGCGCTGCCTGCTGGACATCCTGCCGTGGGAACGAAATAGTGAAGACGGTCGCGGTACTTGGCGGAGGGCCTGCGGGAGCGTCCGCGGCCGAACGTCTGGCTCGCTCAGGGTTAAAGACGATCCTGTTTGACGAGAAGCTCGCATGGGAGAAACCGTGCGGCGGCGGACTCACCTACAAAGCATATTCGGAGTATCCGTATTTGCTCGAGAACGACACGCCGAAGAAGCTGGTTCACGAAACGGTGATCGGCGCGGACAAGGCGGGCGAGGCCAAAATGATGCTGGATCACCCGTTGGTGATCTACTCGCGGATGGACTTGAATCGCATGCTGCTGGAGCGTGCGGAGCGCGCGGGTACGGCCATCGAGAAGACGCGCATCCTGGGCATTGAGCAGCGCGAGCGCGGCTGGAAATTGCAAACCAAGTGCGGCGTGGCCGAGGCCGATTTCCTGGTGGTCGCGATGGGCGCGCGGAATTCGTTGAAGAGCGTCGGGACGGAATATTGCGCGGCGGATACGATGAGCGCGTTGGGCTACTACGTGCCCGCGCAGCAGGAGCGCATCGACATTCAGTTCCTGGAGAATCTCGAAGGCTACATCTGGGTATTTCCTCGCGCGGGGCACTTGTCGGTCGGAATTTGCGGCAAAGGCGAACCGGCCCACGTGCTGCGGACGCGACTGGAACGCTACATGGATGAGCGCTGCATTCCTCGTAAAGAGGCGACGTTCTATAGCCACATGCTGCCGTCCCTGGAAACGTCAGGGTGGAAGAAGAATCGTCTGGCGGGACACGGATGGCTCGCGGTGGGCGACGCTGGCGGTTTGGTCGATCCGATTACGGGCGAAGGATTGTTCTACGCAATTCGTTCGGGAGATTTGGCGAGCCGCACGGTGATCGATGATTCCTACGGGTTGAGTGAAAAGGCCGAAGCGTATCGCGCGGCGATCTCGCAGGAATTTGTCGTGGATCTGGAATTCGCGGCGATGCTCGCGAAGCGCGTGTTCTTGGGTAGGTTCCTATTCAAATCGGTGCCGCAACGCATGGTGCATTTCATGCAGAAGAGTCCGCGCTTCCGTGGACTGATGCAGGATCTGTTTGCAGGCACGCAATCGTATTCCGAACTGCGCGGCCGGTTGTTGCGCAACCTCAATGGAACGCTACAGGAAGTGCTGATGCAGTTTTTCCTGGATCGTGTGATTCCCAACGAGTCGCGCGTTAAGGCGTAAAGTTACTGCGCGGTCCAGCCGCCGTCGATCAGGATGTCGGTACCCGTGATGTACGCGGCATCGGGTGAGCACAGGTACGCTGCCAACTTTCCGATTTCTTCAGGATTTCCCCAACGGCCCAGCGGAATGCGCGAGGTGAACTGCGCGTTCACTTCTGGATCGTTCAGGGCAGCGGTGTTCATCTCTGTGGCGAAGGGTCCGGGGCTGATGGCGACCACCGTAATCTTGTCCGGGGCCAGTTCCAGCGCCAGAGCCTTGGTGAATCCAAGGAGCGCGGCTTTGCTTGCCGAGTAGGCAGTGCGCCCAGGGATCGAGATGTGGCCCAGCATCGAAGACATATTGATAATGCGGCCATAGTCGCGGCCTTTCATGCCGGGAACGAAGGCTCGGCACATGAGGAAGGCGCTGGTCAGGTTCGTCGCGAGCACCTGATTCCACTCCGCGAGGGTGAAGTGTTCGACCGACTTGCGGATGTTGATGCCGGCGTTATTGATCAGGATGTCGATGGGTCCGATGCGGCCGTGGATGTCCTGGTGAAGCTGGAAGACCTGCTTCTCGTCGGTGACGTCGGCGGGGAACGCGGAAACCTCGGCGCCGGTCGCTCGGATTTCCTCGGCGGCGGAGGCGAGCATGTATTTATCGCGCGCGACGAGGATGATGTTGGCTCCCGCAGCCCCGAGTGCGGTGGCCATCGCTTTGCCTAGGCCCCGGTTGCCGCCGGTGATGACGGCCGTGCGGCCTTTGAGTGTCTTCATTCGGATATTGTAGCGTCACGTTAGAATTACCTTTAGTCCCTATTCATGAAAACCACTCGTTCCGAAGTTGCCTTTGCCCGAGCACAGAAGATTATCCCCGGTGGCGTGAATTCGCCCGTGCGCGCGTTTCGCGGCGTCGGGGGGACGCCTCGCTTTATTGAGCGCGGCGAGGGGTCGCGGATTTTTGATGTCGATGGGAATTCGTATATCGACTACGTGGGCTCGTGGGGTCCTCTGCTGTTGGGGCATCGTGCACCAAAGGTAATTGAGGCGTTGCGCGCAGTCCTCGAATCGGGCACTAGCTTCGGTGCGCCGACTGAGCGCGAGGCGGAACTAGCGGAGTTGATCCGACAAGCGGTGCCGTCGATGGAGATGGTGCGGCTGGTGAACTCCGGCACCGAAGCGACGATGAGCGCGCTGCGCCTGGCTCGGGGATTCACCGGTCGCGATCTGACGATCAAGTTCGAAGGCTGCTACCACGGGCACGTGGATTCGCTGTTGGTCAAGGCGGGTTCGGGGATGGCGACGCTCGGGATCGCGGATGCAGCCGGAGTACCGAAGGCGTTCGCGGAGACGACGATCGTGTTGCCTTACAACTCGATCTCGGCGTTAGAAGCAGCGTTCCAGGAACGTGGTGACAAGATCGCAGCGGTGATCGTGGAGCCGGTGGTCGGCAACATGGGCTGTGTGCCTCCTGCGCCCGGATTCCTGGAAGCGATGCGGGAACTGACGGCCAAGCATGGCGCGCTGTTGATCTTCGATGAGGTGATGACCGGGTTCCGCGTGGCATTGGGTGGGGCGCAGGCTCGGTTTGGGATCCATCCGGACTTGAGCACCTTCGGCAAAATAATCGGTGGCGGATTGCCGTTGGCTGCGTATGGCGGTCGGACGGACATCATGCATAAGGTGGCTCCGCTGGGTCCTGTGTATCAGGCGGGGACGTTGTCAGGGAATCCGCTGGCTGTCTCTGCGGGATTAGCGATGTTGCGGGAGTTGATTGCGCATCCGGAAATCTACGACACGCTGGAAGCTCGGGCGGCGCAGCTGACAGCGTGGACACCTCCAGGAGTAACGATCAATCGCGTGGGCTCGATGTTCACGTTCTTCTTTACGGAGAAGCCGGTGACGGATTGGGATTCGGCGAAGGCGTCGGATACGGCTCGGTTTGGGAAATTCTTCCATCACTTGCTAGAGGCGGGGATCTACATTGCCCCGAGCCAGTTTGAGGCGGGCTTCGTGTCGGCGGCGCATAGCGAGGCGGATATTCAGGCGACGGTGGATGCGGCGAAAGTGTTCTTCTGAGTCCGGCTACCAGCCGCCGAGGAATTCTTCCCGGTTGGTCATCGATTCCGCGCTGACAGAACCAATCAATCGCAACATCCGACGGATCTGCTCGCCGGTTGAATATCGCTTCTGTTGGCTTAGAATGACTCCGGCATGGGTCCAGCCCTTGGCCAACCACATCGAATGGATTTGATGGAAGTCGCGGATGTTGAACGAATAGAGAGTGCGGTCTTGTTCGATCGCGGCTCGAAGATGGGATTCGTCGGACTGGCAAACCATGCCGGCGTCAAATGCCGTTACGACATCAATGCCGCGTGAACGAAGGCCGCGCACGAAGTCACCGTCCATCGCGTCCTCGTCGATGTACAGCCGAATGCGGCTCACGACTATTCTGCCTGAGCGCCGAAGAGTTCCGCTGCTGCCGCATCGTCGTCGGCCAGGTCGTCGTCAATCTCCATGCGGTTGGCGTGATAATAGGCCAAAGCTGCGTGTATTTGAGCGAGGGAAAGGTGTTCCATTCGCGCCGCGATCTCTTCCGGAGACAAGCCCAAATTGTGCCAGCTGACGATGCGGCGGACTGAGACGCCAGTACCCGCGATGCACGGCCGACCATTACGGATCTCGGAGGACCTGCCAATCAACGATCCTATGTCAACGACTGTCGCCATTTAGCTTTAGTATAAGTCACGGTCCGACCCGGCAGGCTGAGCCGAGCACAGCGGCGACCAAGCGATTCACATCCACCACGTTGCAACTCCCGTTCGCGTCGAGGTCCTGATAGCTGCACGCGCTGGTTCCCAGCACCGCATTTACTGTAAGTTGCACGTCGACCACGTTGGCCGCGCCGTCGCCGTTCACGTCGCAGGAGCGCGCTCGACCGGAGTTTTGATCAATCGCGAAGATCGTTCCATCCACCGCTTCAAAATCCGAGCCAACCACTGCACTGAGTCTTGCAAGGTTATCGTTGTTCCATCGCTCGTCAGGCGCGCCGGAGATGTACCAAGCCGAGCCGTTGTCGGCGAGGATCAGGCCGTACTTCTGCATGGCTCGCAGGATCACTTGGGCTTCGGCCGGGAAGCCGGACACGTTGAAGTTGGCTCGGAGACGGAAGCGCTGGCCCATTGGCGGATACTGCGTGCCGGTCTGGCTGGATGCCTGATGGCGCGCCGGCCATACATAGGTGTTGCGAGTCCGCGGAACGGTCAGTCGAATCGCATGCTTGATTTCGCCGGACGCGACTTCGTCGTACCGCACCAGACCCGGAAAGATCGGCAAGCCAGCGGCATCGGCGGAGGTCCAACCGGCGGTGCGGAGCACGGACGAACGCAAGTTGTAGACGGTTCCTGAATCCGCTTGCCAGCGGCCGGATTGAGGGAAGGCTCGGTAGAGTTCGTAGAGAATACAGTTGTCCGTGTCGATGGCGATGCTATGGCGGTCTCCGGTGCTGGCGCTGCCGCCTTCGATGGGCGCAGTGAGCGGCACTGCGTAGGGGCCGGTGTCGCTTTCATCGGCATAAAGAAACGTCGCTGGGTACTTGGTCTGCGAGCCGCTGACCGTAATGAAAGGGATACCGATGGGTCCCCCGTCCCAGAGGCCGGAACCGAAGTCAGCGTGGACGCGCGTGGCGGCGCCGATGGTGGTCACAAGGGTCGCGGAATTGGCAGCGACCGGAAGCTGGTCGACCGGAACGTTCCATGCGTCATTGGCGGGGAACACAGGGCAGGTTCCCACTTTGGGTTGGGCAAATGCAGCGGTTACCCCCAGCAACATCAGGGGGAAAACACTTCTCCGGATCGGCATGGACATCTTCCTCGAATGCAAGAGACGCATCGAGGCTGATATGTTTCAGGAGTAGGTGATTTATGACCGAGACATACAACTTTCGCACCGTGGATTCGACCTTAGCGACGGCTGGCTTGCCCACAGAAGAGCAGTTGCGGTCTGTTGCGGAGAACGGGTTTGAGGTGGTGATCAACCTGGCGGTGGATGACAATCCTCCGTATTCGCTAGCGGGAGAGGCGGTGATCGTGCGCGAGCTGGGGCTTGCGTATGTTCATATTCCAGTGGACTTCAAGGCTCCAACGGAGGCGGACTTGATTCGGTTTTGCGATGCAATGGACGCGAACGTAGGGCGAAAGAAGTTCGTCCACTGCGCGGCCAACAAGCGCGTGACGGTGTTCCTCGGGCTGTATCGCGTGATTCGATTGGGCTGGGAGCGCGAGGCGGCGTTCGATCTGGTGCGCGGACTGTGGGAACCGGATGCGGTTTGGCAGGCGTTTATCGATCAGTCGCTTGCGAAACGGTAAACTCGTAGTAGCCCCGTGAATCGCTATTACTTCGACCATAACGCTACGACCCCAGTCTCGCTCGAGGCTTTGGAGGCCATGCTGCCCGCGTTCATGGAGACATACGGGAACGCGTCGAGCATTCATCATTTCGGGCAGGCAGCGCGCGAGTTACTGGACAATGCTCGCAAGCAGGTCGCGGATTGCTTGGGCGCGAGTCCGGAAGAAATCGTATTTACCAGCGGCGGGACGGAGTCGGACAATATCGCGGTGCTGGGCGGGTCGGTCGGCGGGCATTTGGTGACGACTACGATTGAGCATCCCGCCGTGTTGCAGTCCGCGGGTCGGTTGAATGGATGGGGTTGTGTGTCGGTCGGTGCGAGCGGGGTTGTCGATCCGGACGATGTTCGGAAGGCGATGAAACCGAATACGTCGCTGATTAGCGTCATGCACGCGAATAACGAACTCGGGACGATCCAGCCGATTGAGGAGATCGTGAGGCTCGGGGTGCCGGTCCATTCGGATGGAGTGCAGGCGTTCGGGAAGATGCCTGTCAACGTCCGCGAACTTGGCGTGGCGATGTATTCGATCAGCGGGCATAAGGTCGGCGCGCCGAAGGGGATCGGGGTGCTGTACGTTCGCAAGGGAACGAAGCTGCATGCTCGGCAGTTCGGTGGTCGGCATGAGCGGGAGCGGCGCGCGGGGACGGAGAATGTTCCGGGAGCGGTGGCGCTGGCGCGTGCGATGCAGATGCATTTTGAGACGCGCGCGATGCGGGATCGGTTGGAGCAGGCGGTGTTGCGGGAGATTCCGGGGACGCACGTGAATGGTGCGGGGTCGGCGCGAATTCCGAATACAACCAACATTCGGTTTGATGGGATCGATAGCGATGCTCTGCTGATTGCGCTCGACTTGCGAGGCTTCGCGGTCTCGAGTGGAGCGGCTTGTTCGAGTGGTGCTCCGGAGCCGTCGCATGTGTTGCTCGCGATTGGGCTGACGAGGGAGCAGGCTCGGTCGAGTATTCGGTTTTCATTGGGGCGCACCAATACGGTGGAACAGGTGGATATGTTAGTGGAAGCGATCGCGGCGAGTGTTGCGCATTTGAGAAAGTTGTCGCCAGCGTATGTCTAAGCCAATTGCGGTTGCGATGTCGGGTGGAGTGGACAGCTCGGTGGTTGCGGGCTTGCTGCAATCGCAGGGCGAGAACGTCATCGGGCTCACGATGCAGTTGTGGAATCAACGGCGGCTACCGGAGATCCAGACGGACAAGGCGACCGGGAGATGCTGTTCACTGGACGACGTGTACGATGCTCGCGGTGTGGCGCAGCTGTTGAAGATTCCGTACTACGTGCTGAACTTTGAAGACCGCTTCGAGGAGCAGGTGGTCAAGCCGTTCGTGAGTGAGTACCTCGCGGGGCGCACACCGATCCCTTGCACGCTGTGTAACAACTTCATCAAGTTCGATCAGTTCCTGGACATGGCTGCGGGCGTGGGCGCGGAGCAGATTGCCACGGGACACTACGCGCAGATTCGGCAGAACGCGGAGTCGGGTCGCTGGGAGCTGTTGCGCGGCGTCGATCACAGCAAAGATCAAACGTATTTCCTGTTTGGGCTGACGCAGGAACAGCTCTCGCGGACGCTGTTTCCGTTGGGGGCCATGCAGAAGACGGTGGTGCGGGAACTGGCGGCGCAGCTTGGGATTCCGACGGCGCAGAAGCCCGATAGTCAGGAAATTTGCTTTGTTCCGAATGGCGACTACGCGGCGTTCATTGCGGCGTATTCAAAGGAACAGGGGATTGCTCCGCCGGAGATGACAGGCGAGTTTGTGACTCCCGATGGCCAGGTGGTGGGCGAGCACGAGGGCGTGCATCGGTTCACTGTCGGGCAGCGCCGAGGCTTGGGGATCGCGGCTGGCGAGCCGCTGTACGTGATCTCCACCGATACGGCGACGCAGCGGGTGACGATCGGTCGCAACGATGAGCTGCTGCGTTCGACGATGCGCGTGGCGGACATCAACTGGATTTCGATTGCTGAACCGACGGAGCCGATTCGGGCTGAAGTCAAGATTCGCAATCGGCACAATGCGGCTCCGGCGACCATCGTCGGCAATGAAGTTACGTTCGACGAGCCGCAGCGCGCGGTTACGCCAGGTCAAGGCGCAGTGTTCTATCGAGGCGAACTCGTATTGGGCGGCGGCTGGATCGAGTAATGTTCGCGTACCTGCTGGTGCGGGCGATCTTGTTGCTTCCTGCTCCGCTGGTCGCGAAGTTGCTCGATAAGGCGGTGCCGAGATATCGCAGGATCGCTCGCGAGAATCTGACCCAAGCCGGCTACACGAACCCCGAGCCGATCATCGATGGTGTCTTTCGTTCCATCGCCCGGGTGATATCGGCCTTCGGGCAGTTCCCAAACATTTCGCCAAAGAATGTTTCTGACTGGATCCACTATGACGGGCTGGAGAACTTCACTGGTCCCATGTCGCGAGGCAAAGGCGTGCTGGTGGCGACGGGGCATCTGGGCAACTGGGAACTAAGCGCGTTCACGCACGCGTACATGACGGGGCCGATGAATATTGTGGTGCGCCCGCTCGACAATCCTCGTATCGATACGTTTGTGGAGCACCGCCGAGCGCTTTCGGGGAACCCGATCATCACCAAGAAAGACGCGGCTCGCAGTATCTTTCGCGCGCTGCACGCGGGAGAATCGGTCGGCATTTTGATCGATCAAAACTCGTCGCGCGAAGAGGGCGTGTTTGTCGACTTCTTTGGCCGCAAGGCCTGCGCGAATGCCGCGTTCGTGAAGTTTGCACATCGGACGGGAGCGGCGGTGGTGCCAGGTTTCGCGTTGTGGAGCGAGGCGCAGAAGAAATGCGTTCTACGTTTCTATCCGGAGATCCCCATGACAGGGGATGTTCAAGTCGATACGCAGGCGGTGCATTCCTTGCTTGAGGCGGTGATTCGTGAGCACCCGGATCAGTGGTTATGGATTCACCGACGGTGGAAGACGCAGCCGGTCCAGTAGACGCTCACTCGATTTGTCGGCTGCCCGGGGATGGCTTAAATACGAACGTTTCCGGCGGAAGCTGTTCATTGAGATGTAGGTTTTCGAAAGTGACCAATGATGTGGAGTTACCACCTAAGCGCTCTGCCCGAATGACCTTCTCCGTCGATTGTTCAATCCACCAGCGGTAGGTCTGCGGCTCACCTGGTGGCTTGCGTTCCACGAGTTCAAGAACGTAGCACGGTGCCGCATCTATTACCTCGTCCGGCAAATATCTTGACTTCTCGATGTCGAAGGCGAGCCCGAAGGGCGGCAGCATGTCCCGCATTCGAGAGGCCTCGGTTTCCAGCTGCAACACTCTATACGTATTCGGTCCTAGAAAGCGAGTGAATTGCTTTGTCCCATTCCCGATTACGATCACGCCCCCGGTATTCTCTCCGAAATCTGTTAGTCGCGCCGTCGTATCATCCATCTCTAATCTCATCTTGTCCGGCAATTCTCCGGAGACAGCGAATTTCATTTTCACGGTGCCGCTCGTGATGGTCTGGGTGAAACTTGCGGTTGTCACCTTGCTGTAGAAGTCGAGCGCTCGCTCGACTAGTTCTGAAGCCTTCGGCGGGGCTTGCGCGAAACCCAATCCTGCAATGATTGCAAGGGTGGCCAGGTGCAAGAGAGCGCGCATATGGTGCAAGTCTAGCAGGAGAAAACGGCTACCTGGCGATCGCGTAAAGGTGGCTGAGCGTTATGCCGGCAATATGCTCGGCGATCATTTCACGTTGTTCCGGCGTCATCTTCAAGTCGGGCCACAGAGCGGCAACGACTGTGCTGGAGCGAGTGTAGTGGATCACCTGGCCGAGGATGCTATGCACGTGCAGACGCGCTTGATCACTGTCCGGATCGACGCCCGCGATCGTTCCGATTTGTTTGCGTAGCAGGTCGTAAACCGGGCGCAGCGTGAGGTCGATCACGCGTGGAGTCGCTGCGGAGGGATGCGCGTACTCGTGGAGCATTAAGCGATAGCGAAGGCTTGCCTGGTCACTTTGGTCGAGCGCCTTGTCGAGCATGGCTCGGATGATTTTGCGGATGCTCTCTTCCGGAGTCGCGGAGGGTGGCGGAGGCGGTGCGCCCTCGGGCGGGCGGAACGCGTTGACCAGGACTTCGGTGTAAAGCTCCATCTTGTCGCCAAAATGATAGTTCACCAGCGCGACGTTGGCGTTGGCGCGACCGCAGATGTCGCGGATGGTCGCCGCGTCGTAGCCTTTTTCGCCGAAGACCTCCGTCGCGGCTTGCAGCAGGCGTTGCCGTGTGTCGTCCACTTAGCTTGCTCGCTTGCCGTGCATCAGAAGTTCGAGGGCGTGCTCCATGGAACCAGCGACTCCGATCTCGCCGGAGTTCACGAAGAAGATTTGGTCGACGTTGTCGATGGTGTTCAGGCGATGCGCGATGATCACCTTCGTGGTCGACTTCGGCAGGCTCTGCAGGACTTCTTCCAGAAGCTGCTCGGTGACTGTATCGATGTTGGCGGTGGCCTCGTCTAGAATCAGAACCTCGGGCTTGCGGAGGACCGCTCGCATGAAGGCGATCAGCTGCTTCTGACCGAGGCTGATGCTATTGCCGCCAACCGTGACGGGCGTGTCGAGGCCGTTCGGGAAGCGAGTGAGCAGCTTTGAGAAATTGGCCTCGTCCAGCACTGCTGCAAGTTGTTCGGGCGTTTTGCCGACGAAATCCGGATTGCCGTAAAAGATGTTGTCGCCCACCGTGCCGCTGGTTAGGAAGGGCTCTTGCAGGATGAAACCGATCTTGCGAGAGCGTTCCTCCTGCGTATACGAGCGAATATCGCGGCCATGGAAGAGGACGTTGCCCGCGGACGGGTCGTAGAGGCGCGCCATCAGCAACGCGGTGGTCGTTTTGCCCCCACCGGTAGGGCCGACCAGCGCGTAGGACTTGCCGGCTTCCAATTCAAAACTCACGTCGCGCAGAATGTCCTGGCTGTTGGGATAGCGAAAGCCCACGGTCTGGAATTCGAGGACTGCTTTCGATTCGGTGGGTGCCGCGGGTTGTACAGGCATATCGGATTCGAGAGCGAGTACTTCAGAGATTCGATCCAGTCCCGCGACGGCCATCTGGAATTGTGCCCACACCGTCGCGACCTGGCGAAGCGGGCGATAGAAGTGACTGACGTACAGCAGGAAGCCGATGAGCAGCCCAACCGTCGCCTGGCCTGCTTGGATCAGCGAAATGCCATAGCCGATCACGATCATCTGCGCGATGATCTCAGCGAAGCCGTATAGGGGCATATAGAGGTTGTTGGCGTATCCGGCAGCCACCGATGCGTTGTAGTTGCGATCGTTCGCGGCGTTGAACTTGGTGCGGAAATAGTCGGTGCGGTGGAACGCCACGATCACCTTGAAGTTCTGCAAGCCTTCCTGAATCTCCGCGCTCATGCCGCCCAGGGACTGCATGCTGCCCAGATTCTTGGCCTGGACCCACTTTCCCGTGGCCTTGGTAATCACCATCACGACAACAGCGGGAAGCAGAGCCGCTGCTCCCAGGCGGACGTCGAGCGACATCATGAAGACGACGACCCCGGCCATTAACACGACGCTGCCGACGAACTGCATCATGGCTTGACCGACGAATTGGTTGAGCTTATCGGTGTCATTGTTCAAGCGCGAGATCAGGTCCCCGGCTTTGTTCTGGTTGAAGAAGGCGACGGGAAGTTCCTGCAGTTTGGCGAAGAGCGCGTTGCGCAGATTGTACAGAATGCGGCGGCCCGCTCCGCCGATCATGACCACTTGGAAGTAGCTCGCGGTGACTCCGACTAGATAGAGGCCGACGACGAGCAGAGCGTCGGTTCGCAACGTTTCCGCACTGCGCAGACGGACTGCGGTGTCGATGGCTCGGGTGATCATCACGGGTCCGAGCAGACCGGACGCGGAGCTGATCAGGATCGCGATCAGCGCGCCGACCACGCCGTGTTTTTCCTGCGCCATTAGCGGCGCGAGTTTCTTCAGGCCCGAGGTGAGCGTCCGCTTGATTTGCGGTCCCGTGCCGGTGCTAAGCGTGTAGTTCATGGGTGCTCCGTTGGGAATCGTAAATCTGGACGTATTCGGGTGAAGTCGCGAGCAACTGCTCATGCGTTCCGATGGCGAGGACTTCGCCTTCCATCAGCAGCACGATCTGGTCGTAGTGTTCCACCGAACCGATCTTCTGCGTCACGGAGATCAAGGTGATGCCGGGGTAGTTCTTGTCGAGGTTGTCGAGAATCGACTTCTCAGTGTTCGAGTCGACGCGGGCTGTGAAGTCGTCGAGTAGGAGAACCTTGGGGTCCAGCGCGAGCGCGCGAGCCAGCATGATGCGCTGCTTCTGGCCTCCCGAAAGGCTGGTGCCGCGTTCGGAGACAATCGTGTCGAGCTTTTGCGGCAGCGTGTCGATGAAGTCCTGCAATTCCGCGGTGCGGATGGCCTTCTCGAGGCCCTGGTCGGCCACGGTGTTGCTGAAGGCGATGTTCTCACGCAAGGTCAGATTGAAGAGCACGCTGTCCTGGAACACCAGGCCCACTTGTTTGTGGAGCGATTGGGCGTCGTACTCGTCGACCGGGCGGCCGTCGTAGGAGACTATGCCAGAATTCGGCTGGACCAAGCCAATCAGTAGGTTCAGGAGTTGAGTCTTGCCCGCTGCGGTCGGTCCGATGATCGCGGTCTTGGTGCCGGGGCGAACGAGGAAAGAGACGTCCTTAAGGGCCTTCTTCTCGCCGTATTCAAGGGTCACGTTTTCGAAGCGGACCTCGCCTTGCAGTGGGTTGGTGGCTCCGGCAGGCTTCTCTTGATCCGGTGCATTGAGCACCATACTGAGTCGTGCGAAAGACGCAGTGGCCTGCGCGATCACGTTGCTCATGAAGCCGATCATCATGATCGGGAACACTAAAATGCCGAGATACGTGGTGAAGGCCGTGAAGTCGCCCAGGCTCATGGTGCCTGCGATCACGTAGGTTCCACCCAGCCACAGGATCGTCACCGTGGCCAGGTTCATCGCCAGGGTGATAGCCGGAATGAGGCCAGCGAACAGGCGCAGAATTTCCAGGCCGATGTCGCGGGCTGTCCCATTCGCGGTCATGAACTTTTCGTATTCGAGATGTTGCGCGTTCAGGATGCGGATCAGCGCCGAGCCCAAGATGCTTTCATTGATGACGCGATTCAGCACGTCGATCGATTCCTGCGCCTTCATGAACATCTTGCGGACTCGGCCCAGAACGAACCCGAAGGTCACGGCGATGAAGGGTACGATGCCGAGGACCGCCAAGCCCAAGCGCCAGTTGATGCTGAGAAGGAGGATGCTCGCACCGATAATCAGAAAGACCGAGGAGATGATGGTCGCGATGGCTTGCGATACGAAGAGCTTGATGGAATCCACGTCCGAGGTGAGGTTCGTGAGCATCTTCGCGGGTGTCACGCGCTCGACGTAGGCGTAGGATTGCAATGAGATCTTCCCGGCGAGCCGGTTGCGCAGGTCGCGGGCGACTTTTTCGGCGGCGAGGGTCTGCGTGATGCTTTGGCCGTAGGAGAGCAGGAAGATCAGGAACCCGGTGATCAGGAACTCCTGCATAACAGCGGTCACGTCGAAGCGGCCTGCGGTGAAGGAGTCGATGGCTCGGGACATGAGCTTCGGAACGACGAGGTTCAGGCCATTCGCCAGCAGGGTGAGGGTGACCAGCAGACCTACCAGGGGCCGGTAGGGTCCTAGCAGGGCGAAGAGTTTCGAGGCCGGGGGCGGTCCCTTGAATTGCGGCGGGGGCGCGGGTTTGGCGGGTGACATTAAACAGCAGTATCAAACACGCGTTTAAAGATGTCAAGCGAAGAGTGGTGATACGCCTATTTCGACATGGCAAGGCCTCTTCGCCCGCTCCGTATTGCTAAGTTCGCTGTGCTTGCGGCCTTCCTGTGCAGTGCGTTGGCGACGGCCTTGATGTTCCCGTATTCCGTCGACCCGGCTCAGG
Source organism: Bryobacteraceae bacterium (assembly GCA_039926185.1). Lineage (GTDB taxonomy): Bacteria > Acidobacteriota > Terriglobia > Bryobacterales > Bryobacteraceae > Palsa-187. The sequence goes on from JBDSXJ010000012.1 coordinate 263,714, forward strand.
ATCAGACGCAAAAGTCACGCGAGTTTTACGGGAAAGCCTACGCGGAGGCGGTCTCAAAAGGAGCGCAGCCTGCGGAGTTTGCGCCCCTATCGGAGAAGGAGCAGATCTACGTCGATAGCGCCCGCTACATGGCCGATTTCTATCACGTCCCCGACCTGATACGGACCTTTGTGCAGAAGCAGAAGCTGGCCGACAAGAAGGTCTTGGAAGTCGGTGCCGGCAGCGGATTGTTGCAGGATCAGGTTGCGGACTACACCGGGCTGGATATATCGGCGACCGCGCGGCGGTTCTTTCACAAGCCGTTCGTCGAGGCGTCAGCGACCGAGATGCCGTTTCCGGATGGCACCTTCGATGGCCTCTGGTCGATTTGGGTCTTGGAGCACATTCCCAATCCGGAACTAGCCTTGAACGAGATGCGGCGCGTTACCAAGCCGGGCGGATATATGTTCCTGTATCCGGCGCTCGATGTGAGCCGCTTCACGGCCGACGGGTTGCACGTGCGGGAGTATGGCGACCTGGATTGGTGGGGAAAGACGCGGAAGGCGCTGATTCCGTTTTCCGAAAGCGAGGTTGCACTTCATTCACTTGGACGCGAATTACGAGCACTACTGGGAGGGCGATAGCGACGCTACCACATCGCTGTCCAATCACGAACTCTATCTGTGGTTCAAAATACGCGGCGATCGGTGTCTAAACTGTCCGTCCGAGGCTCGATTGACGTTGCGCGACACGCCAACGTCATTCCTAGTGATCCAAAAAAGGTAGGGCAGGCGTTTCCGCCTGCCAGGACCCTACTTGGCTTTCTTCGCCATGTCCGACTGGACTTCCTTGAAGCCCGCCGGAACTTCAAACTTGGAGCCATCCACCGCGGCCGTGGAAAACTGACTGCGCTCAGACGTCATCTCCATCAGCATGCTGGACCCGGGTTCGGCTTTCTTGCCACTGTCATCGTCCTTCTTCGACCCGAAGCCGCCAAGACGGCCTGCGATGCCGCCGATTTTTGCACCCGTGGATTCTTTGGGCTTCTCCTCCGCGGGAGGCGCAACCGAGACTGCCTTCAAATCCGCAATCGATCCGCCCATACGCACGATGTTCAGCACCGGCACGCCATCGACCTTCGCCATTTCGCGAGCCGCCTGCGCCATGCCCTGAACCATATCGGGCTGCACCATCGCCTGCTGCTCCATGCCGGGGCGGAAGATCGCGCCCATTTTCTGGCCCATCTTGAGCTCGAACGCCTTCACTTCCTGGTAACCGGGCACCGGCGCCATCCAGGCATTCGTCAGGATATTCATTGCTCCCGTCTGGCCCGAGTCCTTATCCTTGCCTTCCAGCTCCATCGCGATCTCCAGTTCCTTGGCATTCAGCCCCGAAACGGCCTTCGTTTTTCCGGTGGCCTTGGCCGAGATCTTGAATTTGACCTCGCCGTTCGGAGCGTCCTTCTTCTCGCGCTTGGCGGCTTCCGCGAGCGCCTTTTCCATCGCGGCCTTCATCTGCGCGAACGTCGTCACGCTGTACTGCTTCTTGGCGAGGTTGATCTCGGTGATGGTTTCCTTCTCCAGATCGATCACGGTCGCCGAATCTTTACGCGTGGTGACCATGCGGTCGCCCTTGACCGATACGGTCGAAAGCTGCGGCTCCCGAGCCGCGCGCGTCAGCGGTCCGCCCAGCTTGAGCGCGTTGTACGCAATGCCCCCCGTCATCTGGGCGCTGTCCTGATAGGTGAAATCGGCGCGCAAGGTGGCGCTGGCTGTGGCAAGTGTCGCAATGATGGCTAGTGTTCGCATGGAAGTCTCCTTAGGGCTATCGGCAGAAACGGCTCTGCCGAGTATTGTTGACCCTCCCTTTATGATAATTTTATGGCCGTTTCGTTTCTCGAAGAGAGCAGGGCAGTCCTGGCCCGCACCCCCGCGACGCTCGACGCACTTTTAAGGGGATTGCCAGAGTGTTGGACCGAGGCGACCGAGGGCCCCGGTACGTGGAGTCCCTACGTGGTGATCGGCCACCTGATCCATGCCGAGCGGACGGATTGGATGCCTCGGCTGGAGATCATTCTGAAGTACGGGACGGGGCGGCCGTTTGATACGTTCGATCGGGAAGGGAAGCCGCACGCGGAGCGACAACCACTTCCCGCCCTACTGGACGAGTTCGCCAGCCTGCGCCGTCAGAATCTGCTCTCGCTCCAACTGACTGAAGAGCAACTAGACCTGCAGGGAACGCATCCCGAACTTGGGACCGTGACCGTGCGCCAACTCCTCGCGACCTGGACGGCGCATGACTTGGCGCATATTTTGCAGATCAGCCGGGTGATGGCGAAACGATATAAGCAGGAGGTCGGGCCGTGGGCGGAGTTTTTGTCAGTGATGAAGTAGCTAACACTCAATAACAATCCCGACGCTACATCTCGAAAAGGATATTCGCTAGCGAAGCGGTTGTCGGGCGAGACAACGTGACAGAAAAAGGTGCTCCGAGTTTCAATCGGAGGCATCTCAATCATGCCTCCCTTGTCCAGTCCCATTCTCCAAACCCGGGTTCGGTTCTACCAGTCGCAATCCATCTCGCGCGGATAGACTGGCCATCGGGGTGTAGTTGACCAATCATGAAACCCTTGAACCCTCCCCGCGAGTTTAAGTTCACGAACTCTCCAAGAACCAAGTTATTGTTCTCAAGGCGAGCGGTCAAAACGTACTCGGCAACAGCGAAGGGATACGGGCCGATAATGTGATAGCTCTTGGCCTCACCGCTGATGGCGCAGACGCGCTGTCTTAAGTGAATCCTATCCTTTATCGTTACTTTCTGTCGTCCGTCCCGGTATGACCACTCAGTTAGCCAAGTTCCTGCAATATTGGTGCTACCGTTGTATCCGACAAATCCGCCTCGAACCTGAGTTAACTCAAGACTCTCGCGGAGAAAGGAGGAAAATTGCTGGAAAATTGGCGAGGTTGCGGAAAGAGGCTTTGCCAGTTCTGTGTGGGTGGCGGGTATCACTCTTTTTTGCGCCATCGGGATATTCAAGCCTGCGCTAAATTCGTCGACCCACACGTCATCCGTGCCGCGAATAGCGAATGTCGGTACGAAGAGGCGGTTCGGCTGGGGAATTGAGATGTCCGTGCACAATTCAGCACCGAGCACGTTTTGTATTCGGGTAACGAAGGAGCCATGTGCTTTCAATGCGTATGCGTCGCTTGAGTAACGCGACAAGCTACCTTTAAGGCCACTCACCCACATAGAACCTGCTTGAGGCACTCCAAGGAGAATCATGCCGCGAATCTTTGATGCCAACTCTAGATCGTTTTGCTCAATCATGTTCACAACGGCAGCTTGACACAAAAGGCCGCCCATACTGTGGCCAACGAGTACGAACCCCCTATACTCCTTGAGCAAGCTGAGCGCGTCGCAAAAGACAGCTGCTTCCGTTTGCAGATCGATACTTTTGTGAAAAATCCGTGTCAAGAGCGTTCGGTAGGAATACATCCCGATATCTAGCTGACCAAACGCCTCGTACACCAATTTTGGAAATGAGCGCCAAGTCGAATTCGCCCCATACCGTCTTCCACCCAACCCGTGAACAAAAATGACTAGATCATGGTTTGAAGACGGGGAACTCCTCCGGTGGATTGCTAGGGGTTCGTTGGCCAATACCTTTTCCGCGCTCGGCTCGGCGTAGGATTCTTGTGTCTCAATATGCATTGTCTACAGCCTCATTTATGTCTTCGTGACCCCAAGGACCCAACGAATTTCACACGTACTGCGCTCTTCCAGGTGTACGGAATGCGTCGAACTCTTGCCAGTGAGTTCATCGAGTTCTTCTAGCCAGCCGGAAGTGGCGTAACAGTACAAAAATCTCCCTCCGGGAACGAGCCGATCCAATGCGCCGACCGCAATTTGCGACAGCAGTCCCTGCTCTGCAGCGAAGCATCGGTAGTAAGGGGAGTGACTGAATACTTCCATTAACGGTGCGCGGCAAAAAGGCAAATTAGCGAGTATCAAATCGTAGCGCGCAGTTTGAGGAATCGCATTAAAGCCTTCCGATTGGAAGACTTCAATTCGAACCTTATTATGGCTCGCATTCCGCGCGGCCAAGTCACACGACTGGTATTCAAGGTCGCAAGCATGAACCTGCCCGCCTGCCTTAGCAAGGGCACACGCTAAGTACCCGGATCCTGTGCCTAAGTCTAGGCATCTCATCCCAGGCACTAAATAGCCGAGCGCTACTTCGCGAAGGCGAGAAGCGAAGGTTCCATAAATAGGGTTAAATATTCCATGTTCGATATGTAGTGCTAGGCCGCCTATCTCGATGTCCTGGACAGGTTTGTCCTCGTGCCAACCAATGATCTCTCTGATTCGTTTTTCGTGTGTTGTAGGATCAAAAAACATAGCATAGGCCAAAGATAATTATGAATTGTATCGAAATTACATTGGTCTCGCCGCAACGGCAACCGAAGCTGGCTCATTTTGACAGGGGTAGTTGTCTACTCCTTGCGTCCGCGCCGCTTCTCCTCGACCAGCGAAAACTGTAGCTTCCGCTCCACCCCATCCGCCCGATCGAGACGGACCTTCACTTTATCTCCAATCGAAAACTGGCGACGGTTCTTTTGTCCTATGATCTTCCGGGTGCTCTCGTTATACATATAGCGATCCCCCGGCAGCGTGTCGACCGGCACCACCCCTTCGATGAACAGTTCCTCCAACTCCACGAAGAATCCGAAGCGTTGGGTGGAGATAATCATCCCGGCGAATTCGTCGCCGACTTTGTCGAGCATGAACTTCACCTTTTTCCACTCGACCAATTCGCGCTCTGCCGCGGCGGCTCGGCGCTCGGTGTCCGACGTCGCGTCGCCGATGGCGTGCATGTCGGCTTGGTAGACGGTTCCGTCGAGCCACGCGCCCAGGGCTCGGTGAATCACGAGGTCGGGATAGCGGCGGATGGGACTGGTGAAGTGGGTGTAGCTGGTAGCCGCCAGGGCGAAGTGGCCCTCATTCGAATCGCTGTACCGGGCTTGGCGCAGCGAACGGAGCATCATATAGCTCAAGATGCGTTCCTCGGGTTTGCCTTCGAGCTTTGCGACCAGCTTCTGATAGCTGCGCGAGGTAAGGCGAGGGTTATCGAGCGCAACCGTCGTCGTTGCGCCGCGACCGCCGCCCTTCGCATGTCGCGTATCGTGGAACTTCTTCACCGGCATCGCACCGCCCGCCAGCGAGTAACCGAACTGGGCCGCGAGTTCTTCGAAATCCGCGACGCGTTTAGGATCGGGGCGTTCGTGGATGCGATACAGCGTGGGTACTTCGAGCGATTCCAGATGGGACGCCACAGCTTCATTTGCGGCGAGCATGAATTCCTCGATCAAACGATGCGCGATGTTGCGGGCGGCTCGTGTGACGCCGCTCATCTCGCCCTCAGCGTTGAACTCCAGTTGCGCTTCGGGCAGGTCGAAGTCGATGGACCCGCGCTTGACGCGTTTCCGATTCAAGACCAGCGCCAACTCTTGCATCCATTCAAAACGATGCACCAGTGGGGCATACCGTTCGCGCAAGGCCGCATCCCCTTCGAGCAACGCGTGGACCGCCGTGTACGTCATGCGTTCCGCACTGCGAATCACACCACGCGTGAATCGCTGTTTGATCACGTCGCCCTGCGCATCGAGTTCGAGCAGCGCAGACATCACCAGCCGATCCTCACGCGGACGCAGCGAGCATTGGTCCGTCGATAGCTCCAGCGGCAGCATCGGAATCGCGCGGTCGGGGAAGTAGACGCTGGTGCCGCGCAAGTACGCCTCGCGATCAATGGGCGAACCAGGGCGTACGTAGTAACTCACGTCGGCGATGTGTACCTGCAACTCCCAATGACCGTTGGGGAGCTTCTCCACCCACACGGCGTCGTCGAAATCGCGCGCCGTTTCGCCGTCAATCGTCACGATGTCGAGCGTGCGGAAGTCTTCGCGCCTGGCGATTTCCTCCGCCGGGATTTCCTTGGAGATCGAGCGAGCCTGCTCCAGCACATCCTCAGGGAATTGATGCGGAATGTGATGCGAGCGGATCAGGATCTCCACGTCAATGCCGAAATCGTCGGGGTGGCCCAGGATCTCGATGACGCGACCAGCAGGGCGTTCTCCGGGTTCGCCGAAGTCCAGGATTTCGGCCGTGACGATCAGTCCATCCATCTCTTCCGGCTTGGTTACCGTCTTCACTTCCGTGCCCACGCGATCGGGATTGGCCTTGGCTTTCGGGATTGCCATGAACGATGGGATCTCGATCCACTGTTGCAGGCGGTTGTCGTGAGGGACCACGAAGTAGCCTCTGCGTGAGACCTTGAACTCGCCCACGACCTCGGTGTGTGCCCGGCGCAGTACCTTGATGATGACGCCATCGCCTTTGCCGTCAGACTCGATGCGGTTCAGGCGCACGACCACGCGGTCGCCGTGCATGGCGTGTGTCGCGGCTTCCTTAGGGATAAAAATATCGCCCTTGAGATTGGATATCGGAATGTCGGGCGTGACGAATGCGTAGCCATCGCGATGGGCGTGCAGGCGTCCGGTAGCGTATTCGCGACCGACGCCGACAGCCGTATAGTGCCCCGGGCGCGTCTCGACCAGTTCGCCCTTCTCAATCAGACCGGCGATTTCGCCCTCGATGGCGAGCTTCGTTTCGCCTGTGCGCGCGCGTTCGCGAACGAGTTGCTTCAAGTTCGCGCGCCCGTGCGGCAACTTGCGGATATACAGAATTAAGGGCTGGGCCACGACCTATTATAGAGAGACGACACTTATGGAACTGAAATCCGTTCGCCTCGACATTCCCGAAAACGCGAATATCATCCTGGGTCAGAGCCACTTCATCAAGACGGTGGAAGACATCTACGAAGCCATCGTGACCACCGTGCCGCAGATGAAATTCGGTGTGGCCTTCAGTGAAGCCTCCGGCGCGTGCCTGATCCGCGTGGATGGCAATGATGAGGACTTGAAAGCCAGCGCCGTCCAGAACGCGCAGTCGATTGCCGCTGGACACATTTTCATTATCGTAATGCGCGACGGATTCCCGATCAATATCTTGGGCCGGATCAAAGCTGTCCCCGAAGTCTGCGGGATTTTCTGCGCGACAGCAAATCCGGTGGAGGTGATTGTCGCCGAGTCCGAGCAAGGGCGGGGCATCCTGGGCGTGATCGACGGCAGTTCTCCCAAGGGCGTCGAAGACCAATCCGGCGCAGAATGGCGGCACGGTTTGCTGCGCAAAATCGGATATAAGCGCTGAGGGAGATACGGAGGCAAAGTGGAACGACCTGCCGATCCCCAACTCGTCCGGTCCCTGGCGACCCACGGCGCGCTGATCTCCGATCTCGCACTCGGCTTGCGCGAGGCGGTGCTCGAAGAAGCGCCCGAGGCCTTGGAATCCATTTACACCGCGCACGGGATCGAGATGTGGTTCGGCGTGCGCGTAGCGATGAAGGACGTTTGGTTCTGCTACATTACAGCGCACACCCACCACGTCAATCTCGGGTTTCCCTACGGCGCGGCGCTGCCGGATCCTGGGCGCGTGTTGCAGGGTACTGCTAAGACTTCTCGATTCATCAGGTTCGCGAGCGAACAGGAATTGGCAAGACCCTTCATCCGCCGCTTTATCCACGACGCGGCACAGCAGGTGATTTTGGTTCCGGATCGCCCTCCCCGAGCCAAGACCCGAGCCAAGAAAAGCGCTGTTCGCCGTAATTCTGCGTAAGATCGGGTGCGCGTGTTAGGGTTTTCCTCCTAATGGTTGAAAACAAACCCTCCGATACACTGTATGCACCTTCTACATGCAGCAAGTGGCGCAGCATCCGAGCAAGATCGGGAAGTACCAGGTCGAGGAGTTCCTCGGCGGCGGGATGTCGCACGTCTATCGGGCCACGGATACCGTCCTTGGCCGACGGGTCGCGATTAAGTTGCTGACCGAAGAAGCGATGGCTGATCCGGATGCGCGGGATCGGTTCCTGCTAGAGGCGCGTTTAGCCTCCAACATCCAGCACGAAAACATTATTGCGATTTATGATTTTGGCGAAGACATCATAGAAGGCGGCCAGGTCCGCCCGTATATGGTGATGGAGTTCGTCGAGGGCGAAAGCCTCCGCGCCGCGATTGAAGCGGGCCGTGTGGGAGACACCTCCGAACGCCTCCGGATCGCTCGCCAAGCCGCTAAGGCGTTGGAACACATTCACACCCGCAAGGTAATCCACCGCGACATCAAGCCGGAAAACATCCACATCGACCGCATGGGCAAGGTCCGGCTGATGGATTTCGGCATTGCGAGCGCTGCGGGCGCTGGAATCGCACAGGAAGGCCGTACGTCCGGAACGCCGTTTTACATGGCTCCCGAACAGGTGCTCGGAGTCGACGTTACGATCCAGGCCGATATCTACGCTTTCGGGATCGTGCTGTATGAGTTGTTTACCGGGAAGAAGCCGTTCCAGGGTGCGAAAGTAGAAGAGATTTTTGAACAAATTCTCCGTAATCCCGTCGATACGCAGTTGCTCATCGATTCGGGAACCCCGGCTCGCGTCATTCCTCTGATCCAGCAGTGCACGGCGAAGAAGTTGATCGAACGCCCTGCGACGCTTGCTCCCGTGGTGGAAGAGTTGCAGAGCGCGGCTGCGGGAAATCCTGCGCCTCGTCCGGTCGAACCCGCGGCTACACCGGGATTACTCTCGCCCTCCGCGCAGCGCCCGCCGTCCCAAGTCCGTCTGGCCATGCCACCTCCGCCCGACCCGTCCACGTTGGCAGCAAGTCAAAACGCGACCGGAGCGCCCGCCAGCGGCCCAGGAAAGATGGTGATCCTGGTCGTCGTCGGAGCGATCACGGTCGCGCTTGTGATTTTCCTGATTACGAAGTTCAGCGCAAACTAAACCACGTAAGTCGGCGGCTTCACGCCCTTGTTGCGCAGATACATATCGCTATAGCCGCGCGTGTGGCCGGTATGGACCATCGCGTTCAGCAGCAACGAGAGACCGGTCATTTCCTGCTTGCCCTGGCCGAACTTCCTGGTCAGGTCCGCCGGAGTCAACTGCTTCACCACGCCGATCGACCAGTCCATAACTTCGTTGAGATACTTCACAACCGCGGCCTTGCTGGTGTCCTGCGGAGCGCCCTTGCCCTTGGTCGCCACAGCGCCCGCGAGGGTCGGCACTTGCGGAGCATTGCCCTTGCCGAGACGCCCTAGATAGAAACCTTCCGCCTGCCCGATGTGGATCATCAGCGCGCCGAACGAACGGCCCGCGTCGCCTTCGCCGTTTTTGAACGGCACGTAGTCGTAACCGTCGGCGGGCATGGCTTCGGCAATGGCCATCGTGTATGTTTTGGAGCGTTCCCACCAGCCCACCCAATCAGTCACCTCGTCCCCCTGACCCTTCAACAGCGGCACAGCCGCAGCCGCAGCGGCCATTCCAGCGATTGCATGACGTCGATTCATTCTGAATCCTCCCTCGTATATTGTAGTCGTGCTCTGTTTGTGATGTAGACTAGCAGTCGGTTTCCATGCGAATTCAACTTCTTCTTCTCCTGCTCGTGATGGTTCTTCCCTCCTGCAATTCACCCGCCCGCACCGGTGTGTCTAGCCAGAATCCTGAACTGTTCATCGTTCATGTCGATGGAAAAGCCGGATACATCGACGGTCGAGGCCAGTTAGTGATTCAGCCCCACTTTGACGAGGCGTCGCCATTTTCTGAAGGCCTGGCTGCAGTGCGCATCGGGGACGTGTCGACCGGCAAGTGGGGCTACATCGACTCAGTGGGCCACTTGGAAATCGAACCTCGCTTTGGAGGGGCGGGTGCGTTTTCAAACGGTTTGGCGCTGGTGAATCTTTCCACCGAAGTCGCGGCCTACATCGATCGAAAGGGAAGTGTCGCGATCACGCCGCAGCAGGTGTCTGTTGATGGAGTCGCAGCGCGCTTCACCCACGCATTTCAAGAGGGCCTCGCACCGTTCATAATCGACGAGATTGGTTCGCCACTGCGGGCGGGGTACATCAACATCGACGGAAAGATCGCGATAGAACCCAGGTTCGCCAACGCATTCAGTTTTCAAGGCGGACGTGCCCAGGTGTTTCTCTCCGAGCAGCCGAGCCGCGCGGCGTTTGTCGACAAATCCGGCACGTTGCTCGGAGCACCATTTGAAATCTGTAAGCCGTTACTTGACGGAGAGTTGGAGTTCTCCGAGGACTATGCGGCAGCCCAGTTTGGTTGCGGAGGGAAATGGGGTTACGTCGACCATTTCGGGCGCTTCCAAATCCTGCCTCAGTTTGCCACCGCCGGGTCCTTCCATTCGGATCTCGCAAGAGTACAAGTCGCTGTGATGGTCGCATATCGGCCCGCCCCGCCGGGAGGGGAGCTTCTCGTGGCCCGGAACGATGAGGACGGAGGTCGTAAGAATGGCAGCGTGTATGGCTACATTCATAAGTCCGGTATTCTGGTGATCTCCCCCAGGTTTCGCGATGCACAGATGTTCTCAGAAGGCTTGGCGGCGGTCCAGATGGCCCTCAAATGGGGCTTCATCGATACCTCCGGGCGTTTCGCCATCCCAGCGAAGTTCGACGCTGCTCGTTCATTCTCCGGAGGTCTGGCAGAAGTCTCGATAGGCAAAGCGCGGGGCTACATCGACAAGACGGGCGAGTTCGTTTGGAAGCCGACAATTTGAAGCACCAAGCCCTTCGCCCATACGCCATAATCGAGGTATGGGTCTCTCCCAATCATTCTTCGGCACGAAATTCGCCATCACCGAGCACGACCTCCAGACGTACTTGAGTGAAGCTCTCTCCGCGGGCGGCGACTATGCCGACCTCTATTTCGAATACATCACGAGTACCTCACTCGGCATCGATGAAGGCATCGTCAAGAGCGCCAGCGAGTCTGTATCGCTCGGCGTGGGCGTACGCGTGCTCTCGGGCGAACGCACCGGCTATGCGTACAGCGATGATCTGAGTCCTGAAAAGATCAAGCACGCGGCACGCGTCGCGGCGTTGATTGCCAAGGGTCCGGCGACCATCATGACTACCGGCTTTGAGGAAACCAAGAAGCACAACCTCTATCCGATGGTGGTGTCGCCGAATGACATGGAACTGTCGGCACGCGTCGACCTGATCAAGCGCGCGGACGCCGCGGCTCGGGCCTACGACTCGCGCGTGTTTCAAGTTCAGGCCAATTACGGCGACGGCGTGCGCGAGGTGATGGTCGCTTCGAGCGACGGCGCGTTGACCTTTGACCGGCGTCCGATGGCGAGCCTCAATGTCGCGGTGCTGGCTCGCAAGGGCGACGGCGTGCCGCAGCAGGGATACTCCGGCGGCGGCGGTCGCGTTGAATTCGATTTCTTCCTTAACGACAAGACTCCTGAGTATTTTGCGGGTGAGGCTGCTCGACAAGCGATTGTGCAACTCGATGCCGTGGACGCACCGGCTGGCGAATCGGTCGTTGTTCTCGGACCCGGTTGGCCGGGAATTCTGTTACACGAAGCCGTAGGCCATGGACTCGAAGCCGACTTCAATCGTAAGGGCGTGTCCGCATTCAGTGGTCGCATCGGTGAACAAGTCGCGAGCCCACTCTGCACAGTCATCGACGACGGAACCATCGGCAGCCGTCGAGGCTCCCTCAATGTCGACGACGAAGGTACGCCGACGCAGCAGAACGTCCTTATTGAGAACGGCATCCTGCGAGGCTACTTGCAAGACAAGCTGTCGTCCTCGCTCATGAAGTCGAAGTCCACTGGTAGCGGCCGGCGCGAGAATTATCAAAGTATTCCGATGCCGCGCATGACGAATACCTTCATGCTCGCCGGGCAAAGCGATCCCGAAGAAATCATTAAGAGCGTCCAGAAGGGAATCTACTGCACCACCTTCGGCGGCGGCCAGGTGGACATCACCAGCGGCAACTTCGTCTTCCAGGCCACCGAAAGTTACCTCATTGAAAACGGCAAGCTGACCCGACCCGTGAAGGGCGCGACGCTGATCGGCAACGGACCCGAAGCCCTTAAATACGTCAGCATGGTCGGGAACGATCTGCGGCTCGACGAAGGCATTGGGACCTGCGGCAAGGAAGGCCAGAGCGTTCCGGTGGGCGTCGGTATCCCCACCATCAAGATCGACAAGATGACCGTCGGAGGCACCGCCGCTTGACCCAGTTAGAGATCGCTCAGTCTGCCGTCGAGCTTGCACTAAAATCCGGCGCCACGGACGTCGAATGCACGTTGTCGGAGGGTGAAGAATTCTCCGTCGGCGTGCGCATGAAAGAAGTCGAGAAGCTGACGCAAGCAGGATCACGTGGTGCTGGCATTCGCGTATTGATCGGGCAAAAGGCCGGATCGTCGAAAACCTCGGACCTATCGCCCGAAGGCATCGCTCGCATGGTGCAGTCGGCCATGAATCTCGCTCCGATGTCGAGCGTCGATCCTCACGCCGGTCTCCCGGACGCCAAAGAGTTCGGACAAGTCACCACCGACCTGAAGCTGTTCGACGAATCCATCGCCAAGATGGAGACGGAGTGGAAGATCGCCCAGGCCATCCGAGCCGAACAGGCTGCCTTCGACTACGACAAGCGCATTGAGAATTCTGAAGGCGCAGGCTTCGATACCTACTTAGGTGGACGCGTCTTCGTCAACTCCCGGGGCTTCGCCGGTGGCTACCGCACCTCGACCTGCGGACTCAGCGCGGTCCCCGTCGCCAAGGAGAACGGCTCGATGGAGCGGGACTATTGGTCCAGTTCCGCCCGCTCGGCCGCCGGCCTGGAAAGCGCCGAATCCGTCGGACGCAAAGCCGCTGAACGAGCGATCCGCCGCCTCAACGCTCGTAAGATCCCCACGCAAAAGATCCCGGTCATCTTCGAACCCCGCACCGCACGGTCCTTACTCGGCGACATTTTCGACGCCGTCAACGGTGGAGCCATCTACCGCCACGCCTCGTTCCTCGCGGGCAAGCTCGGCGAAAAGATCGCCTCGGAGCACCTGACCGTCATCGACGACGCGACCATCCCCGGCCTGTTCGGAACCTCGCCCTTCGACGACGAGGGCGTCCCCTCGCGCCGCACCGTCGTGATCGAACGCGGCGTCCTGAAGAGTTACCTCTTGAACACCTACACCGCCCGCAAGCTGGGTCTCCAAACCACCGGCAACGCCTCGCGCGGATTGTCGGGAGCCGCAGGGGTCGGGCCAGGGAACTTCTATATCGAAGCCGGTCAGCGCACCGAGCAGCAGTTAATCGCTGGCGTCAAACAAGGCTTGTATATTACAGAGCTGATAGGTGCTTCCGCCAACAACGCCACCGGCGACTATTCGTCCGGTGCCGCCGGCCTCTGGATTGAGAACGGCGAATTGGCGTATCCTGTTTCGGAGATCACCGTGGCCGGAAACCTCAAACAGATGCTGCTCGACCTGGAACAGCCAGCCTCGAACCTGGAATTCCGCAGCTCGATCGCCGCGCCCTCACTTCTCTTGCCGGAGATGACCATCAGTGGCCAGTAACACGCTCCTACAGCCGCAAACGCAGAATCGGACCCAGATGTATCTGATCGGGATCTGCGTGGCGGTGGTGAGCGCCTTGCTACTGTACCTGGAGTTTTCTAAGCCCGCCGCCCCCCAGGAAATCCCCCTGACAGCCGAGGCCAAGGGCTATATCGCCAACTTAGCTCTGGAGGACGTCGGGATACAGGCCAAGCTGGACTACTTCGGCCAGAAGGTTGTGGAAATCTCTGGGAACATCGGCAACAAAGGCGACCGGAATCTGGGCGTCGTAGAGGTCAGCTGCGTCTTCCGCGACTACGCGGGTAAGATCCTCTCCCGGCAGCGCTCGGCCATCGTCAGCGTGAAGATGGGAGGCCTGAAACCGGGCGAAACCAAGCCCTTCCGCCTACCGTTTGACGCCATCCCCGTCGGTTGGAACAACCAGATGCCCCAACTGGTGATCGCCGGCATCGTATTCCAGTAACCGATTGATTCCAAAAGCAAAAAGGCCCACTTTGCGGTGGGCCTCCGTTGCTACCTTGCTTTCGCAAGGCGATGTACATGGGAGAATCAGATTCGCTGGTATCGCAACCACCAAAATCTGAGTTGTGATTGGATCTTAGATTTTCCTGGCGATTAAGTCAAGCAAAAATCCCGCCCGTTTCCGACCCGCCTTAACACTCCCCCCTACAGGGACTTAGAGTCCGCACCCGCTCGGACCCGCCTTGTGGAAAAACTGTTGGAAAACCGTTATTCAGGACGCATGTTTCGGTCTAAACGGCTAGATCGGCGAGGGTTACTACTCTTTGATCCGCAGCACGGTGATGGCATCGTGTTCTTTATACCAGCCGCGCCGCTTGAGGATCGCTTTGAATCCGCCTAACCCGAATCCTGCGAACAAGCTAGCGGCGATAAGTACACCTGCTAGTAGAAATCCAGTCAGCACAATATTTGCGATTCCCTGGGCGGGTGCCTGACCAATATTTTGGTTGGTGAGCTTGGGGTCCCAGAAGACTTTCGCCAGGACGCGTTCTGCGGCGTCGGGGTCCGCAGGAGGCAGAACCACCGCGACCAGGGGACCCGACCGCTTAGGGAGCGCTCCAGGCAGTTTCAGGAATGCTTCTTGCCTTTCCCGGCCCATGTTCGGGGTGGGGTATTCGAAGATGGTCAGGACCATGTCGCCTGTATACCGGGCCAGCTGTCCCTCGGCCGATAGGTGGAAAGCGGCCAGCGAGGGCGAGATCTGGGGCGCGAACCGGGACAGGGAAACCGGACCCAGGATGTAGCGTTCTGAGTTGGGCACCAGCCCCTCGGTCGGCAGGTGGGTAGGCAGGGTCGGCAGCGGGGACCGTTCGACCTGTTTCAGCTGGACGAGCAGGAGCTCCAATTGATCCTTGGTCGGGGTCAGGCCCGTGAACTCGAAGACGAAGCTGCCGTAGCCGAAGATGGCTCCCTTGGAGGTTTTTACCCCCAGCGGCGCGATGTCGTACCGAGTGGCGTCCGGCGGCCGGCGCAACTGGAACGCGGCCATCGCCCCGGTGGAGTCGCGAAACCGCCAGCCGTCGACCGTGAACTTGCCCGAGGGCCCGGCGAACTCAGCCTGCTCGGCCCCTTGGAATCCGTACTCGTCATAAAGCTCGGCGTCAGGAGCCTTGAGTTCGGTCACCTTGCCCCGCTCGAAGTCGCTGATCTGTTCAGGGAAGATGGCCGCGCTCAATGGAAGGACGGATAGAAACGCGAGTCCGCGAAGCAGCTGCATAGTTGCTTTAATTCTCTCACTGTTTACAGAAGCCTCACGCGAAGTCGCAAAGTATCGCAAAGGGTTTCTTGGCGACCTTTGCGCCTTTGCGTGAGAATAGTTTGCCGTGGCAAAATACAGCTTACTGCGATGGTCAGAACCTGGGCGGAAATTCGACAAAGTTACAGTAACTTCAATAACCCGCGCGCTGACAGGATGCTCGCGCTAGTTGAGGCGATTGAAGCCTCGCGGTATGCCTCTGGTCTATTCGCGTGGACTTCGCACGCCCGACTATGCGTCGTGCAGAATCCTGTGGAGTATCCCTACTATGGGCCGTTCTTGCAGATCACGCCCCTGGAGTCCGGTGAACTGGAATCCGCTACGTTGACACGCACGAAGAGACGAAGCAGTGGCACCGGACCGCCTCACCCGAGCGGGCATTCGAGCGCCTCGAATCCTTCATCGAGCAGTTGCACTGGTTTGCACGCAGCTAGATACTAGGGGAGGCCTAGCTTTGATACGCAAGATTCAGCGTTGGTTCCGCGCGAACAGATATAAAAGGCAATTTTGGCCGATCCTAGTTTTGCCTTTCGTGCTTGCCGGATCTAGCGATCTGCGAATCGGAATACTGCTGCTGGCAATGTTTGGCTGCAGCGTGATAGTGGTCTTGATCCTGCGGCGAAAGGATTCGCCATCGGAGTCCCTTTCGCTCACGGTAAGACCAAAGCCTTCAGAGAAAGCGCGTTAGGCGCCCTACGCCCCGTGGCACTTCTTGTACTTCTTGCCCGACCCGCAATGGCACAGATCATTGCGACCCGGCATCTTCTTCGCCAGCACCGGCTGACTCGGCTTCGATGCCTCGCCACCGCCGACGAACTGTAATGCCTCCAGCTCGCGCTCCTTCTTGCGCTGGATGTTGCGAGTGAAGTCCATCACCGAGCTCTGCGCAGCCAATGCTTCCTGCTCGCGCTCCGCGGCTTCGATCTGGGCTTGCTGATCCGCCTCTTCGGGATCCGCCACCTCAGACCAATCCACATCCGTGGCTTGTTCCTGAGCCTGATCGACGCGCTGCATGAAGTACAGGTAACGAATTGTTTCGTCTTCGATACGATCCATCACCGACTTGAACAGCTCCCACGATTCCTTTTTGTATTCGACCAGCGGGTCTTTCTGCGCATAGCTGCGCATCCCGATGCCTTCCTTCAGGTGGTCCATCGAGAGCAGGTGATCTTTCCACTGGTTGTCGATGACGTTGAGCATCAGCATGCGCTCGGTGTCGCGCAGTAGCTCGGTGCCGAGCATCACTTCTTTCTCGGCGTACTTCGTTTTGAGCAGATCCAGAATCGCGTCTTCCGCTTCCTGCTTGCTCATCGTGGCGAGCGCTTCGGTGTTGATGCCGACGCCGAACTGCGTCAGGATGTCCGTCTCCAGGCCGGTCCAATCCTGCTCGCCCTTGTCCGGGAGGCGCATATCGATGAACGTCGCCACAATGCCGCCCACGATCTCTTCGATGCGTTCTTTCTGATCCTTGCCTTCGAGCAACGCGCGGCGCATGCCGTAGACTGCCTGGCGCTGCTTATTCATAACGTCGTCGTATTCCAGAACGTGTTTGCGCGAGGCGAAGTTCTGCGCTTCCACAGCCTTCTGCGCCGCGGCGATGCGCTTGCTGATGAGTCCGCTCTCGATCGGCACATCTTCTTCCATGCCGAGCTTCAACATCAAGCCCTGCATGCGTTGTCCGCCGAAAATGCGCATCAGGTCGTCTTGCAATGAGAGATAGAAGCGCGCGGTTCCAGGATCGCCCTGGCGACCGGAACGACCGCGCAACTGGTTGTCGATACGCCGGGATTCGTGACGTTCGGTGCCCAAAATGTGCAGGCCGCCCATCTCCACCACTTCGTCGTGTTCCTTGTCCGTCTGCGCCTTCACTTGCGAGAAAACGGCGTCCCATTCTTCCTTGGTGATTTGGTCGGGGTCCTTGTTTTCCTTACGCAGACGAGCGCGCGTCATGAAGTCCGGATTGCCGCCCAACAGAATGTCCGTACCGCGACCGGCCATGTTCGTCGAAACGGTAACCGCGCCCTTGCGACCCGCCTGCGCCACGATGAAGGCTTCATTCTCGTGATTTTTTGCGTTCAGCACTTCGTGCGGCACGCCCATCTTCTTCAGGATGCCCGACAGCTTTTCCGACTTCTCAACCGACACCGTACCCACCAGCACCGGCTGGCCCTTCAGGTTGAGCTCTTGGAGTTCCTTCGCGGCATTACGGAACTTTTCTTCTTCCGTACGATAAACGACGTCCTCAAAATCCTTGCGGCGCAGCGGCTTGTTCGTCGGGATAATCGTGACGTCCAGGTTGTAAATCTTGTTGAGCTCCGCTGCTTCCGTATCCGCCGTGCCGGTCATGCCGGCCAGCTTCTTATACATACGGAAGTAGTTCTGGAAGGTGATCGTCGCCAGCGTCTGATTCTCGCGCTGGATCTTCACGCCTTCTTTCGCTTCGATCGCCTGGTGCAGTCCATCCGACCAACGGCGACCCGGCATCAGGCGGCCCGTAAACTCGTCGACGATGATGATCTCGTCGTCCTTCACCACGTAGTCGCGATCACGGTGATACATGACCAACGCGCGCAGCGCCTGCTGCACGTGATGGTTGATTTCCATGTTGACGGCTTCGTACAAGTTGCCCAACCCGAGCAGGCGTTCCATCTTCAGAACACCCTCTTCGGTCAGCGCAACGCTCTTGGTCTTCTCGTCGATCGTGTAATCGCCCGTGGTCCACTTCTGACCGGGTTCCTTGCCGTCGATGACCTCGCCGCGAATCAGCTGCGGGATGATGCGGTTGATCTTGTAGTACTTGTCCGTCGACTCTTCACTGGGGCCGGAAATAATCAGCGGTGTGCGCGCTTCGTCGATCAGGATCGAGTCAACTTCGTCCACGATGGCGAAGTTGTGCCCGCGCTGCACGCAGTCCGAGATGCGGAACTTCATGTTGTCGCGCAGATAGTCGAATCCGTATTCGTTATTCGTGCCGTAGGTGATGTCCGCCGCGTAGCTCTCACGGCGTTCGTGGTCGCTCAGATCATGTACGATCACGCCGACGCTCAAACCAAGGCCCTTGTAAATGCGCCCCATCCAATCCGAGTCGCGATGGGCCAGGTAGTCGTTGACCGTGACTTGATGAACGCCTTTGCCCTCCAGCGCATTCAGGTACACAGGCAACGTCGCGACCAGCGTCTTGCCTTCACCGGTCTTCATTTCGGCAACTTTGCCGCGATGCAGCACGATGCCGCCGATCAGCTGCACATCGAAGTGCCGCATGTTGAGAATGCGGCGTCCGGCTTCGCGCACGGTGGCGAACGCCGGGATGAGTAGGTCATCCGTCTTTGCGCCTTGCGCGATCTGTTCCTTAAATGAGATTGTCTGCGCGGCCAGTTCCTGATCGGATAGCTCCTGCATCCGCGGCTCCATGTCATTAATCGCCGCGATCATCGGCCGCATGGCCTTTACTTCACGTTCGTGCTTGGTGCCAAAAATCTTGGCGAGAACGGTATCCACACCCATAGTTCTACTCTCCGGAAATGTTCAGTCAGTTGCGATGGACGGCGAAAGGGAGCGTTGGGTGGAGTTGTTAGCAGCGCAGCAGCATGTGCTGGCGGGGGCGGGGAACGGCAACGGTGCGAATCGCTGGAGCCACCATCCAAACCGAGTGTTTGAAGCTGGTCTCGGACAATGCGGTGACTGCCAGCACGGCCTGCGAAGAAGCCCGGACATGCGAAAGGTTCAGCGTGACTTCCGCGTTGATCACCGGCGCCAGTGCATGCCAAGCCTGTACGTCGTCGGTCGAATGCAGATCGTTTGTGAAGGCCGGAAGTTCGGAAAGCGCTGCGGCAAGCGCCGACAGGCCCAGGAGTTGGGCCAAGCTGGCGAGCAGAATAATACGTCCGAGCCGCATGCAGATCTAGTGTGATTCTAACATAGGCCCGGATCTCTTTCGCAGGAGTAAATCCAACAATTCCAGCACCAAACCGCGCAAGTAGGCCGAGTTTACTAGGGTGTTCGGCTTACGGTACTACGCGAAAGGATTGGGGGATTCCGAGGGCTTCCCCAATCGACGCCAAGGCAATCCAGCCGTACTCTTGGGGCAGGTAGTACTGCATGATAGCCAAAAGACCCTCATCTTCGTTACGAAAGCGCCGTTCCGGCGGGAACGCCATGATCGAGAGCGCCTTCACTCTGATTCCAACCTTCGCTCTGATTTTCGCGTTTCTGGACTTCGGTTTGATGTTGTATCGGTGGAGTTCGTTACAGAATGCGGTACGGGAGGGCGTGCGCTATGCGATCACCTTCCAGCGGCAGACCAGCCCCTCGCTGGGCCAAACGGCTTCCATTAAGGCCGTCGTCGAGCGAAATTCCATGCGCTTGGTGCGGTCCTCGGACTCGCCACAACATATCTTCGTGAAGTTCTTCACCACGGCCGCCCCGGATGTCCCTGTCGCGACCGGCGGGAACGTTCCAGGGAACATCGTGGAGGTCTCGGTACAGAACGTCTCTTACTCCTGGATTGCACCCCTAAGCGGTAGTTACGGCGGTAGCATTCCCTACTTCCGTAACCGCAATCCGCTCAATTTGAAGGTCTATGCCTACAGTATTCTGGGCGGCTATCCGGTGGGCCAGACCTCGGTGCCGGAATGAGGACTCCTATGAGAATGCGCGCGGCCGGTACTCGTCGGCTTGTCGGACAACGCGGGACCCAGATCATGGAATTCGGGTTGGTCGCGATTCTGTTTATCCCTATGTTTATGGGGACCTTTGTCACCGGCATGAACGTGATCCGATCGATTCAGGCGAACCACACTGCGGCCGATCTGGCCAATATGTACATCCATGGAGCTGAGTTCAGCGATCCTGCAATGCAACGTTTGGCGAAGCGCCTTGCGGCCGGCCTGGGACTGGAAGTGGGTTCTCAGACTACGAACATGGCGGACAACCTTTCCAACTCGGGACGGGGCATTGTGTGGGTCAGCAAGTTGCAATGGATCGGCAATAGCGCGTCGGCCAGTTGCGTGGCGGTATCTCCGGCAGCCTGCACCAACGCCAATAAGTTTGTTTTCCTGGAACAGATTCAATTCGGCAACGGAACCCTGAGGACAACGGATCGCGATTCGTCGGTTGGTCACCCGGGCGCTGCCCGCGATATCTATGGTGCGGTCACGGTCGACAAGGTTCTCACGGCAAACGCTGCAGTACCCGAACCCTACCAGACCACGTTCAATCAGTTGTGGCAGGTCACCAACACCACCACCAATCGCACGGCGCTGGCGGATCAGCAAATCGTGTACATGGTGGAGGTCTATTTTAAATCGCCGGACTTGAGTCTCGGCGCGCTCCGCGGCAATGGCGTGTACGCACGCTGGTTCTACTAATTAGAAGGTGTTGCTATGAAGATGATGAAACAAGCGGTTCAGCGCCGCGGCGAACGCGGCATCGTACTCTTTCTGGGCGTTCTGTCTCTCGCGATGATTATCCCGATGGTGGGAGTCTCGGTGGATGTCGGCTACTTGTACGCCTCCAAAGCGCGCTTGCAGGCCGCCGTGGACGGAGCATCGCTGGCAGCGGCTCGCGCCCTGAACTTGGGCACCTCCACCAGCGCCCAGGCAACCAGTGCCAAGCAGAACGCCGTGAACTGGTTCTATTCCAATTTTCCGCCGGGAAATTGGGCCACCTCGAACACCGTGATGACCACGAGCAACGTGCAGGTGTATGACGATACGATCAATCCCAACCTGCGCCATGTGGACGTTACGGCGACCACCCGTGTGCCCACGTATTTCATGAAGTGGCTGCACTTCAATTCGACGACCATTTCCGCTCTGGGCTTTGCCAGCCGCCGCGATGCTGTTGTGATGCTGGTCTTGGATCGATCTGGTTCGATGTGCAGCGGTGCCTCGCAACCCTGCACTGGCGGGGCCTGCGCGTCCATGAAATCCGCTGCCAAGATATTCACCGGACAGTTTGCAGCGGGTCGCGACTATATCGGTTTGGTTTCCTTCAGCGATGCTACGTTTATTCATTCTCCGCCGGTGCAATCCTTCCGCACGACTTTGGGGTACACAGACGGAACCACCAGTGGAAGTGGCGCGATCGACACCATTCAGTGCGCGGGCGGCACCAATACCGCGCAAGCGATGTCCATGGGTTACAACGCACTCTATCAGCGCTATTTACCGGGCGCATTCAACGTCTTGGTGCTGGAAACCGACGGTTTGCCGAATACGCTGACCGTGAATATGTGGGATGGAACCGCATTCGGCATGGCGAGCAGGAGTACGACGACTACGGGCAAGAATCCGGTGACTACAAGCAGAGGATGCAAGGACAACAGCTCAAAGAACAAATATGACGGGGGCTGGAGAAATAGCACGATAGCCGATGCGCGAGTTTGGACATCGGGCTTTTCAATGAACACGATTACGACGAACACGCCTCACGTCGGCTTCATCTCGAATATCCCGTCAGGTTCCATCGGTACCATTTATAGCCCGGATCCCGCGACATCGCCCAAGTACTTCAACCTGGTGGGACAGTACATCGACACCAGTGGCAACTCCGGGCTGGACCAGATCTCCACGAGCACAACTCTCAATTGCTTGTGGGGTACCTCGCAAGCCGACACAGTCGCCGAGATGGAAGACTTCTTGTGGTTGCCGGCAGCGGACGTCACGGGAAATTCGATGAAACCCGCGCTCAACCCCTACAAAAATAGCGTGATCCTCAACGGAACAGGCCGCATCAAATTTAATTCCACCGCAGTCACAGGCACTACCAACAACACGGCAATGACGATTACGCAAATGTGGCAGAATTATCACGATGCAGCTCTGAATGCAACTGACCACGCGGGTTACCGGGCACGCACCAACGCCAATATTCCTGCGACCGTGTTCGTCATCGGCTTAGGCGGCCAAGGGTCTGACCCAACCGACCACACGCTCCTCCAGCGCATCGCCAACGACCCTCGCGGCGACTCTTCGGTTCCTTACGTGGCTTGCGCTTCCAACGCCTCCTGCGTCAATTACTCTGCGCAGCCTCAGGGAACCTACATCTACTCCTCGAACTCCAACGTTCTGAAGGCTAAGTTCCTGGAACTCTCGTCCCAGATCCTCCGCCTAAGCCAGTAGCTCTGCTAAACTTTGGCGAGCATGGCAAATCTATTGGACGGGGTCGCCGTCCGCAACGACATCCTCGCGCGCCTGAAACCGCGCATCGCAAAACTGGGGCGTCCTCCGGGCCTCGCCGTGGTGCTGGTTGGCCACGATCCGGCCTCCGAAGTGTACGTTCGGAACAAAGTGAAGGCTTGCGCCGAGCTGGAGTTTTACAGCGACAAGCTCACGCCTCCCGCCGATATCTCGACCGAAGGCTTGCTCAAAATCATCGACGACCTGAACCATCGCGATGACATCGATGGCATTCTGGTCCAGATGCCGCTGCCCAAGCAGATCGACGCGCGCCGCGTGCTGGAAGCGATCGCTCCGGAAAAAGACGCCGACGGTTTCCATCCCATGAACGTCGGCCACCTGGTCGCCGGTCGCCCCGGTCCCAGAGCCTGCACCCCCGCAGGCGTGATGGAACTGCTCCGTCACTATAAGATCCCCGTCGCCGGCAAACGAGCCGTCGTGCTTGGCCGCAGCGACATTGTCGGCAAGCCGCAAGCTCTGATGCTGCTGCACGAAAATGCCACCGTCACCATCTGCCACTCGCGCACCGCGAACCTGGCGGAAGAATGCCGCCGCGCCGACATCCTGGTCGCCGCGATCGGTAAAGCCGGCTTCGTTACTGCCGACTTCATTGCACCGGGAGCCACGGTCATCGATGTGGGCATCAATCGCGTCACTGACGCCGCGGAGGCCGCGCGTTTCGGCAAGGCAGCGGGATTTGCGAAAGCAGGGAGCGTGCTTGTGGGCGATGTTCATCCTTTGGATGCGGACCGCGTGGCAGGAGCCTTTACTCCTGTCCCCGGTGGCGTGGGTCCTCTGACCATCGCCATGCTGATGGCGAATACCGTTGAGCTGTCCGAACGCCGTCAGGGTGTGGCCTAATGTTAAACATTGGCCTAACCGGCGGCCTCGCGACCGGCAAAAGCGTGGTGGGTGAGGAACTTGAGAAACTAGGCGGGTTCCTGATCCGCTTGGACGACCTGGGCCACAAGGTCCTGGAACCGGAAGGCGAGGCATACGCCGCCGTCGTCGCCGAGTTCGGCCCGGAAATCGTGGACCCCGACGGCACCATCAATCGCCGCGCGTTAGGCGAAAAAGTCTTCGCCGACCCGGCGCGCCTCAAGCGTCTCAACGACCTGACGCATCCCGCCATCCGTGAGCGCGCCAAAGTCATCCGCGAAGCTTACGCCAAAGAGAATCCGCAAGGGATCATCGTCACCGAAGCTGCCATACTGATAGAGACGGGCAGCCACAAAGAGTGCGACCGTTTGGTCCTGGCGCACTGCCGTTCCGAGCAACAAATCGAACGCGCCATGGAACGCGACGGACTGACCCGCGAAGAGGTCATGAATCGCATCAGCCGGCAAATGCCGCTCGAGGACAAAAGGAAGTTCGCCAACTACGTCATCGATACGTCTGGAACCAAAGAAAGCACCCTGGAACAGACGCGCGCCGTGTATGAGGTGCTGCAAAAGTTAACCCACTAAACGCCTATGAAATTGAGGACGCTGGTTATCGCCGCCCTACTCGTCGGGGCCTTCGTTGTGTATTCGAACCGTTCCGGCTGGCAGCCTGATGCGGACACCCCTACCGCTGTCTCCTGGACCGCTCCCACTGTCGCTCATTCCGCAGGCCTGAGCGCGGATGAACAGAACAACATCGACATTTACAAAGCCGCCGACCTCAGCGTGGTCTACATTACGAGCACGGTGTATCAGGAAGATTTCTTCTTCGGTCCCCAAAAGTCACAAGGCATTGGTTCCGGTTTCATCATCAGCGCAGACGGCCAGATTCTAACCAACAATCATGTCGTGAGTGGAAGCTCCGAACTCGAAGTCACGCTTCCCGACAAGAGCCGCTTCAAGGCCCAGATCATCACGCGCAATCCCAGCGACGATCTCGCCTTAATTAAGATCGACCCTAAAGGGAAGAGGCTCCCGCTGCTCAAACTCGGCGATTCCGACTCTCTACAAGTCGGTCAGAAAGTCCTCGCCATCGGCAATCCGTTCGGGTTGTCCGGTACGCTGACCACCGGCGTCGTCAGCGCACTGGGCCGAACCATCCGTGGCGAAGACAAAGACCTAGACGGCATGATTCAGACCGACGCAGCCATTAATTCCGGCAACAGCGGTGGGCCTCTGCTCGATTCCCAGGGCAACGTGATCGGTATCAACACCGCGATCTACGGACCCAACGGAGGCAGCGTCGGCATCGGCTTCGCCATGCCGATCAATCGCGCCAAGCGCTTGCTCGACGATCTGAAATCCGGCCTGCGAACCGCGCAACCTGCCATCGGAATCACCACGCAATTACTCTCCGGAGATTGGGCCCGCGCCTTGGACCTGCCCGAAGAAGGCGGCCTCTTAATTCTGAATGTTGACCCGCGCAGCCCGGCCGCACGCGCCGGTCTGAAAGGCGCGGATCGCCGCGTCCGGGTGGGTAACTATGCGATCCCCTTCGGCGGCGATTTCATCACCCATGTGGATGGCAAGCCGGTGAAGGGCGAAGACGAAATCGTTCGCATCGTCACGCGCAAGCATGCCGGGGAGACCATCGAACTCACCATCTACCGCGCAGGCCGTAGCCAGAAAATCAGCGTCACCCTCGCGCCCCTGGATAACGTCGTATAGACCATGGTGCAAGCGCCCGAGCTGCCAACCAACTCCTTCTCAGGCGAAGGTACGCTCGGCTGGTCCGGTTCGCGCAGGGCTTTGGCCGGCTTCTTCGTGTCCGGCTCCCTCATGGGTTTCCTGGGAGCGATCCTACTCGCCTGGGAACAACACCTTTCGGCGCGCTACGAAACTGTCTCGCTTTACTTCCTGGGCCTGATCGTGGGCTTGGTGGCTTCCGTGTGGGCCTCGCCTCGGTTGCTCGAAACCAAAGGTGTGGGCTGGACGTTATCGCTCGCCTGCGCTCTCGCTGGCACTGCGTTTCTATACCTCGCGTTTGTGTCCCCGCCGCTTTCTCCGTGGTTCCGCGTAGCCGGTATGGCGTTGGTCGGATGCTCCGCCGGCATCCTGCACACGGCGATCTTCCACGCCGTCTCGCCCATGTACCGCCACGACCCGGCGGCGACCGTGAATCTTGCAGGTATGTTGTTCGGACTCGGCTGCCTCGCCGACGCGCTGCTGATATCGGGTGCCTACTATTTCTATTCGGCCCCTGCGATCCAAGTCTGGATGGCCGTGATCCCGGCAGCCTTCGGTTGGATGTATCGGCGCAGTGCGTTCAGCTCGGAACCCGTCCCGCATCAACCGGCCCCTGCGGCGTTCCTGGTCACATTACGGAATCCTGGAGCAGTGTTATTAAGCCTCCTGCTCTTCTTCCAGTTCGGCAATGAGTGGGCCGTCGCCGGATGGCTCGCGCTCTTCCTCAGCCAACGCCTCGGCATCAGCCCTCCCAACGCGCTATGGATGCTGGGCCTCTATTGGGTCGCACTCCTGGTCGGCCGCATCCTCGCACAGTGGGTTCTGCCGCGCGTGCGGCATTCCCGTCTATTGCTCGGCTGCGTTGTCCTGTCGATATTCGGTAGCATAATTCTCTCCGCCACCAACAACCAGTTCGGAGCCATTTCCGCGATCCTGATGCTCGGATGCTCCTTCGCGCCCATCTACCCGCTGGTCGTAGAAAAGATCGGACGCAGCTTTCCTTACTATCATCCCGGTTTCTACAACGGCCTCTTCTCGTTCGCCCTCGCCGGTGGCTTGCTCGCGCCTTGCATCCTAGGCCTGGTGGCCTCGCAGTGGGGCGTCGGGATGGTGATGACGTTGCCCTTGGCTGGCGCGATCGTCGTATTCCTGCTGCTGGTCTTGATCTGGCTGGAGGCTCGCCTCAGTGCGCACGCGCGCCCGGCGGCGAAGGTTTAACATGCGACGCGCGATCGCGATGGGGTTGCTCTCGATCGCCACGGCCTCGGCTGCAGACCTCGCGCAGAAGCTGTCGGCGTGGATCGATACCGTACCGGCTACCTTCCGCGGCGTCACCGGAATCCATGTCGTGGATTTGGCCACCGGAATGCCGATTTACGGCTTGAACGAGAATCAGCTTCTGCTGCCCGCATCAAACATGAAGCTGTTCACCGCTGCCCTGGCGCTTTCACGCTTAGGCGCCGACTACCGCTTCGAAACCCGGCTGGTGCGTGAAGCATCCGGCTCGCTCGCGATCATCGGCTCAGGCGATCCGACGATGTCTGGCCGCGCCTATCCCTACGACGTTCAGGCAAAACCGCTCGCCACACTCCACGCCATTGATGAATTAGCCGACCGCGCAGTCGCCTCCGGTTTGAAGCGCGTCGATGGCGACATCATCGGTGATGACCGCAAATACTTCTGGTCCCCCTATCCCGAAAGCTGGACCGAGGACGACGTGCAGCACGAATACGGTGCTCCGGTGAGCGCGCTGGCTCTGAACGACAATACGGTCACAATCACTGTCCGGCCGGGTGCCGTCGGCGCGCTCGCCCGCATTGAGCTGGACCCTCCCGTCGAATACTTCCGCATCGACAACCGAGTTACCACTGTTAACGGAAACGGCACGGGCGCGCTGCGAGTCACTCGGGTGCCCGGTTCGCGCCAGGTCTTACTCACAGGCACGATCAACACCCGCACGGCCGCGCTCCGTGAAACCATCGCCGTCGACGACCCCGCATTGTTCGTCGCGCACGCTCTGTACGACGCCCTCCTGCGACGCGGCGTCTCTATCCGCGGCCGTCCTACCGCTCGCCATCAACTCGGACAGACGAACTCCCAGGAACCGGGCACGATCCTCGCCACGCGCCAGTCACCACCGCTGTCGGAGATCTTGCGCACAGCCGTCAAAGTCAGCCAAAACCTCCACATCGAAATGCTTCTCCGCGAAGTAGGTTTCGTCAAACAATCTCAGGGCACCGTCGAGGCGGGCCTGCGGGAAATGCGTCCCATGCTGACCGAATTTCGGATTGCGCCCGCCGCGCTGGTGACCGAAGACGGCTCGGGGTTGGCGCGCAATGACGAAGTCACGCCGCGAGCGGTCACGCAACTACTCACGATGATGGCTGCCAGCGAGCAGCGCGATCTATGGCGAGCGTTGCTGCCCGTGGGGGGACAAGACGGTACGTTGAGCAACCGCCTTTGCTGTGTGGTCGAAACGGTGGCGATCCGCGCCAAGACCGGTTCGCTCTCCCGCGCGATTGCGCTCTCCGGCTATGCCGACAGCCCCTCCAACGGCCACCTTGCGTTCTCGATCCTGGTGAATAACTTCGCTGGCTCCGCCGCCGACGTTCGTGCCTGGGTTGACAGACTGGCCACTGCACTGGTGGAGTAGAAGCATGCCGATTTTTGAGTTCACCTGCGAAGACTGCGGAACCGGGTTCGAGAAATTAGTGCGCCGTTCCAATGCCACCGAAATCGCCTGCCCGTCGTGCGGACAGGATCACGTGAAGCAGGAAATGTCGACGTTCGCCGCACGCTCAACCAGTGGTGACGGCTACGCGGCCCAGCCTTCGATGGGCGGATGCCCCGCAGGCATGTGCGGGACCCCTGGAATGTGCGGCCGCGACAACTAAGGCTTCAACGTCGCTGCGATTTGTTCTAAAAGCATCTGTGGCAGGAACGGTTTCAGTAAGAAGCCAACCCCTTTGAGTTGCGGCTCGTACGGATACCCGCTGGAGATTAGCGCCGGAATGGTCGCATTCTTCTCCCGCATTTTCTCCAGCAAGGCAGCACCGTTCATGCCAGGGAGCGTGAGATCCGTAATCACCATGTCGAACCTTTGTGGATCGACCTCGAACACCGTGAGTGCCTGCTCAGCCGTAGCGGAGGTCACCACTTCATAGCCCTGACGTTCCAGGTAGCGCTTCAATAATTGGAGCAGCGTAGGTTCGTCATCGACGATCAGCAACCGTCTCATGTGGATGGCTAGTGGAACGAAATTGGGATCGACCCCGGACTCCAGTAAATACCGAAGCTCACCCGGGCACTGTCGCGCAGGAAGCTATTCGCCAGAACATCCTGATAACGGCGATTGTACGTGGCGACTACCTGAAAGCCGCCACGGATGTTGTAGCCCAAGTTAGAGGAGGCGGAATACTGGCGGTAGGGCAGCAGGTTCTGACCGAGCGAATCGAGTTTGACCGTTGTGCCTCCGACGGACAAGCTCCACTTGCGAAATCCGGTATACGAGTACCCCACGCTGATTTGTTCCTGGCGCGAGGTAAGATAGATCCCATTTCCGTTCATGACACTGCGTGAGACTTGACCAGAGAGGCTCGAATGGCGGAAAAGCTTTGTGATACTCGCTCTCCCCACCGGCATGACGTTTTTTTGGTAAAAGATGGTCTGCACCGACCCGATTCCCAGCAACGCGGCGATACTCGGATCCAGCGCCGTGGACTGAACCCCTTGCACGTCGGACAGAAATACACCACCCGAAACCGCCAGCACGAGGGAACGTCCCAGCGTCGTGGACCAATCGCCAGAATACGTGTTGATGTCCGCCTCGCCGAAGGCTCGCGGGAAGTCGTAGTGCGAATGCTGGTAGCTCACGCCAACGATCGTATTCCGCGAAAGACGGTGGTTGATCGCGCCGTTCAGGCTGTAGCCATTCACACCCACCAGCCCTGAGGACTGCCGGTGGATCGTGTAGTAGTCTCCGCCCACAACCATTGTCGTGCGGCCAGAAAGCGCGTAACGCGCGTTCACCGAAGTTTGAAGGTAACTGGTGCGGTTGTCAAAGATCAGTGAACTTCCGCTCACGATAGCATCCGTCTGCCCAGGTACAGATCCGAAGGCGGTACCAAAGCTTTGCGTTCCAGCAGATGCCGAAAAATCGAGCAGAAGCTTTCGGGACTTCTGATAGATGTAGGCAAGGCGTAATTGTTGATTGCTGCCGTCATAGCGGCTAGCGCTGGGATAATGACGAAAATTGCCCGAGTAGTCCAAGCCAAACGAACTACGCCGGAACGTGTGCTTCCCGTAGGCTCCTAAACCGGCCTCGATCCCCTTCAGCGCTCCGGGCCTGACGAGGGTTCCTTGTTGGGTCACGGCGTAGGGTGTGAGACCCGTGTCGTAGATCGAGTTCGCATTTACGAAGAACTTTAGATCGACGTCTTGACCAGAACGCTGCCCGATCGATCCATTGTTACCGGAAAGAACTCCTGGACCTCCAAAACTCTGGGCAAACGCAAGCGGACAGAGCATGGACAGCAAGAGAAATAGGGATTTTTTCAACATCGGGACTCTGATTGCTAGACTAACAGTCGCGAAAGACCGTGTCCACCTTAGCCCACGCTATCCTAAAGAGACAAACATGCGCCAGGAAGTTGTAGAGACCCAAGGCCACCTGATCGATTCGCATCTGATGGAGCGAATCTTCGACACGGTGGTCGAATATCACGGAAAATTTGAAGTGGAAGAGTTTCGCATCGGCCGAACGAACGCCGATCCTTCCTATCTGCGTCTAAAAGTGGAAACCCCGACCGTCGCGGAGATGGAAGACGTACTCACCAATCTGCTCGACCTGGGTTGTACGCCCGCCGATACGGGCGACGCGGCCTTGCAGATCGTGGAACGCGACCGTTGCGCTCCGGAAGAGTTCTACTCCACCACCAATCACAAAACGCTGGTGCGCCATGAGGGCGAATGGTTGGAAGTACAGAATCAGCGTATGGACGGAATGCTGGTGGTCAAGGATGGCACCGCTCTCTGCCGCCGTTTGCGAGATCTCCGCACGGGCGACGCCGTCGTTGTCGGAATGCGCGGCATCCGCGTCGTACCTGAGGCAAAAGAACGGGATCGCGATTCGTTCGCGTTCATGAGTAACGAAATTTCCTCCGAGCGCCAACTGAAAACCGCCGTGCGCCAGATCGCAACCTTGATGCGCGAAGCTCGCGCCGAGGGCAAGCGTATCATTATCGTCGGTGGACCCGTCATCATCCACACCGGCGGCGTTCCCGCGCTCGCGAAATTGATCCAGGGCGGCTGGGTGCAAGCTCTGCTCGGAGGCAACGCCGTCGCCGTCCACGACATCGAAGGCGCGCTCCTTGGCACCTCGCTCGGTGTCCGCTTGACCGATGGTCGCCAGGAAGAGCACGGCCACCGCAACCACATGCGCGCCATCAACGCCATCTACCACGCAGGCGGTATTCAGCAAGCCGTCGCGTCCGGCAAACTCACCAAAGGCGTGATGTACGAATGCGTCAAGGCCGGTGTACCCTACGTGCTTGCAGGCAGCCTGCGCGACGATGGTCCGTTGCCCGACACCATCACCGACATGAACCAGGCCCAGGACGCCTACGCCGAGCAACTCAAAGGTGCCGGAGTCGTCTTGTGTCTCGGCTCGATGCTGCACTCGATCGCCACCGGTAACATGCTGCCCAGTTGGGTGAAGATCGTGTGTGTCGATATCAACCCCGCCGTCGCGACCAAGGTAAGCGATCGGGGCACAGGCCAGGCCATCGGCGTCGTAACCGATGTGGGACAGTTTCTAGGGTCGCTCGCGACCGCGTTAGAGGAGAATTCGAAATGAAGCGCCAATATAGCGACAAGCACGCCGAGGCAGGCACAAAGGCGCCCTTGCCAGAAATCGAAGTGTGGCCGAACCAATACCCCACCGGCTACGAAATTGAGATAGTGATGCCGGAGTTCACCTCCATCTGTCCGAAAACCGGCCTGCCGGATACCGGAACGCTCACGCTCACCTATGTTCCCGGCAAGACCTGCCTTGAATTGAAGTCTCTGAAGATGTACACCATCGAATACCGCAACCTCGGCATCTTCCAGGAGAACGTAGTGAATCGCATGCTGGCCGACATCGTGCGCGCCTGCAAACCCGTCCGCGCGACACTCGTCGGCGACTTCGCACCGCGCGGTGGCGTATCCACATACATCACAGCAACCCACGAATCCTCCAAAGCGAGGAGCCCGCGTAAGTGACCGATCAGGAATTGACCGCCGCGATCCACCTGGTCCGTGATCGCGCTCGAGCAAACGCGCCCCAAGGTGCCTTGGGCCCCGAAGGTGTCGCGGCCACGAATCTCATGCCCTTAGTGCATGCTCGCGATGCAGCGGACGCGAAGGTCGCTGCCATCGGCACCGTGAACCCGCGCCCCGGTGGTGTGCTGAACTCACTCGCGCAAAGTGCGAAGCGCATGATCTCCCGCGCTCTCGATTGGCACGTGCGCGAGCAAGTGGAGTTCAATCGCGGTGCTATGGAGTGCGTGCAGGCGTCGATCGAGGCCTTCAATAGCGTCAATCGCAGCATGGCGGCTCTCTCCGCCCGTCACGAAGAACTACGGCGTGAGTTCGATGCCGTCAAAGAACAAGCGCAGCTGATGAGCGATAGCCGCGCCGAATTTGAAAATCGTTTTGTCGCTGGCGAAATTCGCGTGTTGCGAACCATCTCTGAATTGCAGGCTGCCTATTCGCACCGCTTGACGGTAGTCGAGGGATCGTTCCACGAATCAATGCGAGCTCAGCACAAGGGCTTTGAAGCGTCCATTGATCGCAGAGCCATTGAGATCCAGAAGACACTGTGGGAAGACCTCGCCAAGGTACGCGAAGAGTTCGAACGCGTGATCCACAACGAACTGCGCGTCATGCGGCAGCGACCCTTAACGGCGGCCCCCGCAGCAGTCGCCAGTAGCTCCGACGAAATCCCCGTGGATTGGTTGGCCTTCGGTGACCGTTTCCGGGGCTCAGAAGAACGCATTCGTTCCCAGCAAGGCCGCTACATCGAACGCTTCGCGGGCACCGTCGGCGAAATTCTCGACATCGGTTGCGGTCGCGGCGAATTTCTAGAAGCAGCACGCGCCGCAGGCCTGCTCGCGCGAGGCATCGATCTGAGTCAGGAATCCGTTAATGTCTGCCGCGCCAAAGGACTGGACGCCGATCGCGCAGACCTCTTCGCTTATATCGAAGCTTTGCCCGACCGTTCCGTCGCTGGCCTCTACTGCTCGCAAGTGGTCGAACACCTAACGCCACCGGCGGTCGCCCGTTTCATCGACCTGCTGGGCCGCAAGCTTCGCACCGGAGCGCTCGCCGCCTTCGAAACACCCAACCCCGAATGCCTCGCCATCTTCGCGACGCATTTCTACATTGATCCTACGCACACACGCCCGGTCCCCGCGACACTGCTCGCCTACTATTTGAAGGAAGCGGGCTTCGGAACAATCGAAGTGGAGTACCTGGAGCCAGCGGTGGATTCGATACCGGAACTCGCGGAGTTACCAACCGGAATCCGCAATCGATTCTTCGGCGGCTTAGATTACTCGATCTTTGGCCGCAAGCTCTAATAGTCTGCGTCGCAGGTAATGTGGCGCGCGCACTCATGCGTGCCGTGTCGAGACTCGTCTCGACACCTGGTGGCCTGACGGCAAACGGCAGGCTTCGGCACGCAAAAGTGCGTGCGCTACAACGTCTGAATAAAGTGCAATCCGTGTGACTTACTACACTAGCAACTCGCGATACAGCCGCATTTGTTCTGCCGCCATGGCCTTCCATCCGTAGACGCGTTCCGCCGTCGCACGAGCGTGCTGCTCCAGGGCCACGCGTCGCTCCGGCGAATCGAGCAACAGCGTGATCGCCGCAGCAAAATCCTCCGCCGCATTGGCGATCACGACATCCGCCAGTTCCAACCCGTGAACACCTGCATCCGT
This sequence comes from Bryobacteraceae bacterium, assembly GCA_039926185.1. Taxonomy (GTDB): domain Bacteria; phylum Acidobacteriota; class Terriglobia; order Bryobacterales; family Bryobacteraceae; genus Palsa-187. Next base: position 296,744 of record JBDSXJ010000012.1, read on the forward strand.
GGACACGATCGCTTTACCCATCGCCATCGCTTCCACGATCTTGATGTTTGTCCCCGCGGACGCCACCAGCGGCGCGATCACCACCGCAGCCCGCCGATAGGCCGGCCGAACGTCCGTGACGAATCCTTCAAGCTCCACGCCGTCTTCCCGCAGATCCCAGAAGCGCTCATGATTCTGTCCCGCGATCACGTGCAGCGTAACGTCCTTCAACATCGGGAACACTTCGCGTAGAAAGAACTCCAGCGCCAGCACGTTGGGCCGATGTGCGAAGGAACCGATGAACAACAGCCGTCGCGCTTCGGGTGGATCACTGCCTGGCTGAAAGCGCTCCAGATCCACACCGTTGCCGATTGCGACTGCGTTTGCTCCCACCACTGCGCGATCCTTCTCCGACATCGTCACCACGCGGTCCACGTTTCGCCACGCTTCCGTCTCGAACCTCACCCACAATGGATGCTGGCGTTCCGTCTCCCAATCCTTGGTCTCCGGCCGAGCCAACATCTGCGCATAAAGATCGTAAGTGATGTCGTGCTCCACCAGAATCGTCTTGGCCGGAGCGCAGTCCGGGGCGTAAATCGCCATCTGCGTAAACTCCAACTGCGCGATGGCCGGCTGCCACTTACGCATCGTCTGCCGTAACGCCGCATGGAACGCAGGGGTATCGAATTCCTCCACCGTATCCGGTCTACCTCGCGATGGCGGAGCATGCGACCCCGGCCGTAACACCGTCACCACTTCCACGCAAATCTCCAGCAACTCACGCGGCACGGAGCGAGCCTCTTCCAGGAACGCGACCAACACCAAATCGAAATCCCCAGCCGTCTCGCGCAGCAGATTGAAGATGCGCACGGCCGCACCATGCGAGAGAGGGAAGGGAAGATACGGACTCGCAATCAGAACCACCGGCCTGCCCGACCGCGCACGGCCCGGGAAGACCGAAACCTGCCCGTTGACTAAGTCAAAGAATGACGCGTCGCCTTCCGGTGCCGACCCAGGCTCCACGCGCGACGCGATTCGCAGCGCCTCCCCCTTGCCCAGCGCCTTCAAGCGAAGCGCGTTGTGGTCCCACATCTTCTGAAACAAATCTCGATTGCCAATAGCCCGAGCCAAAAAGCGCGTGTAGTTCGCGTCGAGCGCCAAATCCAGTTGTTCCTGGCTGTAGTAACGCGACGTGGTGGTGCGATGTTGATGCAGCACCCGCGCACCCGCGCAATAGACCGACGGCCAACCGTAAATCCAGGCGCGAACCCCAAGGTCGAGGTCCTCAACATACGCTGGTTGATAGACTTCATCGAACCCGCCTAACGCGTCGAGTTTGCGAGCGTCGTACAGCGAACAGCCGCCGCTCCCGTACAGCACGTAGCTGTGATCCTCGCCCTCCAGCGGAATATCGCAGCGAATCGGCAGGTCCGTCGGAGCGGGGTCGGCGACCAGGACGGTCTTTCCGGTCTCCTCGCGACGCTGCCCTTCCGGCAGGAATATTTGCGCGGAAGCGCAGAATAGATCCGGCACAGCATCGAAGGCAGCCATGAGCGAGCTCAGGAAGCCCGGCTCCACCACCATGTCATTGTTCAGCGCGCACACATGCGAATAGCGGGTGCGGGCAATCCCGCGATTCATCGCATTGGCAAATGCTAGTGGTGTTTCGCTAGCTTCCACAATTACGCCCGGGTAGGCCTTCGCCAACCACTCTGCGGTCCCATCCTGCGAGCCATTGTCGACAACAATAATCTCGCTCGCATCCTGAATCCCTGGCAAGCCCAACTCCAGCAACTCGCGTCCATTGCGCGATGGAATCGCCACGGAGATCCCTTTGGGACGTTGGCCTGACGCCGGCCGTAGCGCGGCTGTTGTCCGACCGCTGGCAATCTGGCGTCCGCGAGCCAGCGCCAATCTGTAGAGCGCCGGTAGCCGGAACTCACCCCGCATGAGGCGGCGCACCGGTCCATCGGGGCGGAAATACCAGCGATAGTAATTGCCACCTCGATACCGCAGCCGCTGAGTCCATGAAGTCATGCCGACTTCGTTTAACAGCGAATAGCGCCCCGGGGCCAGAAGCTTACCAAGAGCTCGCATCTGTTCATAGGGAGTTCTAGGCTCGACAAGAATGAAGGCGCGCGAGATCTTCCGGCTCCCTAGTTTTGCCTGAATGAAGGCGCGATTCTCTTCGATGCTGCGATGAATGTGATACGGAATCCATTCACCTTTGCTGGGCGGGAACTCTGATACGACGACTAGCGGTTCTTTGGTCTGGTCATGCAACCACACCGAGATTCCCGCGACAATCAGCCGCGATGCGGAACCGATTAGAACAACGACGTCTGTGGTGTGTTGCGTCAAATCAGTTGCGCGAGCGCGAAATTCCACCGGCCTTCATTGTGGTCGTCCCATAGCGCGAGAGCTTGCGTGCAGAACGCCGTCGAAACGGGATTCGAGTAGGGCAGCATCACGTCTCCTTTGCGCCCAAACCAGAATCCCCCTGATAACCGCGACTGCATCGATGAGTCCTGAAACGACGCGATGTGTTCCGCTTCTTGAGACGCGGCCGCTTCGTCCAGCGGAACAATTCCGTTGTGGTGCGCGATCAAGCGGACCCGCAACAACTGCGCGTTCACATCCGACCGTTCGAATACCGGTCCGATCTCGCGCAACAGCGATCCTGCCCGAGCGATACCCCACGCCAGCGCCTCTCGCACCTGCGGATGCTCCGTCGCCGCCAGCGATGCCTCCAGGAAATAGCAGTAGGCGTGGAGCCGATCCATCACCTTTTCCTGATTCGGCTCGTCTGACAAAAACGTTTCATGCGTCGCCAACGCCATCGCCAGCGCGACGTTGAACATCCGGTCCGCGTGCTCATCACCGATCTCTCGCCAAATCAGCGCCGACTTCAACTGATAACACCCTGGCATGCGCGACCATCGGGGCTCTTCCGGAAGTGCCTCTTTCATCGGCAGCGAGATCACCGGGTAAAACGTGCTGTCCCCCAGAAAATCGAACGCCAACGACAGCGCTGCATCCTGCGCCCTCTGCTCAAACGCTTTGTCTCCCGTGATCCGAGCCACGGCCATCAATCCCCGAGCAATAATTCCGATATCGAAGAAATATGCCCTGTCCGATCCCGGTTCAAACGGATACGTGTTGTTGGCCACGTCCCAAGCCGGCCCCGCCAGGAACCGCGCACACCGCACCGCCGCGTCCAGGTATTCCTGCTTTCGGGTGCGCTCGTAAAAATACGCCAAGGCGCTGGCCGCGTAGCCGGTAATCTCGCTCGACACGGGGAGATTTGTCCCCGGCTCGGCGCAGAAATAGCGAGCCACCCCACCGCTTGGTTCTTGGATGCCGGAATGGAGAAACCATTCGCCAGCCTGATCGAGAAAACCCAATTGCTTGCCCAAGTGATTGATTGTAGCGTGACGCAGTACAATTGGGTCAGCCATGAAGATATTTTCCCTGGCAGCTTTGTGCGCGTTCCTGGCCTCCGGGGCAGAGATGCCCAGTGGCTATTTCCTCGGCGCGATGCAAGGTTGGGATGGAACGGTCGCCAGCGGCGTGCTGCGAGCCAAGAGTCCCGCCGGTGACGTCTTCACCTGCGCCTTCGACGCCAAGACCTACATGGAACTCGAAAAGCGCCACGTCAAGGTCGATCAACTCCGTGAAGGTGACCCCTTGGAAGTGCTGGCTTACCGCCGTGCCGGGGAAACCACGTGCTACGCCCTATCCCTGCAAGTCTTGCCGCCACCCAAAGTCGTGCGCCCGAATCGCAGGATTGACGTGACGCCGTCCAAGACCATCCGCCCCGCCGCTGTGCGCCACGGCAACCAGAACTTCGCCGGCGTCGTGACGAAAATCAACGACACATCGCTAACGGTTCGCTCGCGCACTGAGGAGAAGACTTTCGTCCTGCGAACAGACACCCGCTATTTCGGCAACGGCCTGAAAATGGAATTGCGAGACGTCTCCGTAAATCAGCGCCTATCCGTGGAAGCCTCGCGCAACCTAGAAGGCCAGCTAGAAGCGTTCCAGCTCACCTGGGGCGAAATCACAATCCCGTAGCGCACGCACTCGTGCGTGCCGCATCGAGACTCATCTCGATGCCTGCTCCTACGCCCACTCCCGCTCAAGCATCCGCGAATACTCCCCCGAAGCAAAAATCTCGTAATCAAACCCGAGATCCTTAATCTCCGCAAACGTCACTGCCGACTGCTTGCACAGGAACATCTGGTCCGCAAACCGATAGTAGTTCCTCACAAAATCGTCCGCCAACTGCTCCCGCTGCGGAATATCCGCAAAGATCGCATTCAGCCCCAGCGCCCGTCCAAAAATCGACCGGTAATCCAGCACGCCCCACTTGCGCAGCTTGGCTTCCACATCCGCCGGAGGCTGCTGAATCAAGTGCGCCGCGAAGCTCTGTTCCTTGATGCCGCAGTTCTGCAACCCCGGCTGGCGATTCACGAATTCCATGCACTGGTCGATCCAGCGCACCAGATCGCGACCCACATAGAACAACATGCGGATTTCCTGAAAACGTCCATCAAGCAGCGCCCGATCGAGATCCACCGGATTGCGATCCCCATTCGGTAGCAATCCCTGGATCATCAGGCTCGCTCGTGAACTCTCCACCAATTTGCCCGGACCATTTGCATCGGCGAACGGATGCAGGATCAGCGGCGGCAGCTTGTGGCGACTCTGGCTCGGAATCAGGTTTTCGGTGGCGCTGGCGTTGGTCATAGGTTGGCGAACTGCGTGTTTACTTCTCTTGTTGCCTCATCGGCAAGGCAAGTATGCCAAATTAACGCCGTTCCGTGAGTAGTACTTTTGCCTCAATTGTTTGGGTCCCCCGAAGAATCTTCACCAGTACCTCATCTCCGGGCTTATGGGCCTGGAGTGCGTACGTGAAATCGTATAAGTTGCTGATTTCTTTACCATCAAAGGCAATCAGGATGTCCCCGCGCTTTAATCCTGCCTTGTCCGCAGGAGTACCCTGGCGTACGTCCGCGAAGCGAACTCCCTTGGGAGGCTCGTCAAAGTCTGGTACGCTGCCGAAGTTCGGCCCATACCCGCTGGTCACCGGAACGCTCCCGTCTCCATGCGGGTTGGACTTCTCCGCCACCCTCTGGAAAACCGGCCGATCCGGCGCCGTCATCAGGGACGTCGCAATATCGGCCACATAATCGACCAGGTCGGCTGCCGCCCGCTGATTGATCTTGTCCGCAGTATCCGTGGGCTTGTGATAGTCGCCATGCAGTCCCGAGAAGAAGAAGAGCACCGGAACTTCCTTGGCTGAGAACGAAATGTGATCGCTGCCGCCATAACCGGTCGATTCCGATAAGTCGAGCTTCAACGACGCTGGAACTTTCACCTTTTGCACCAGAGCATCCAGCGTGGAACCCGTTCCCGTGCCGTTGACCGAGATCTTGCCGTCCTGGCGAACGCGTCCAATCATGTCCATGTTCAGCATGGCCACCGCCTTCTCCAGCGGCAGAATCGGATGGCTGGCATAGTACGCGCTCCCGAGCAAACCCAACTCCTCCCCTGCGTACGTCATGAAGAGAATCCCGCGCTGCTGCTGCGGCTGCTTCGCGAACCACCGAGCCAGTTCAATCACCCCCGCCGTCCCCGAAGCGTTATCGTCCGCCCCATGATGGATCTGCCCAATCTGCGAAGGCGCCAGCGAATGCTCGTCGCCCAGCCCCAGGTGATCGTAGTGGGCGCCGACAATCACGTACTCGTCGGTCTTGCCCGGCAGATAGGCCATCACATTGTGGACGGCTTTGCTCTCATGCAGGATATCCACTGTCATGCTGACCTTGAGATTCCGAATCACAAATGACTGAGGCTTAAGCTCGTTATCGATCGAAGAAACTAGCGTCTTCAAATCCGACCCGTTCGCCTTCAGCCATGATTCCGCCGTCGCCGCGCTCACCTGCACGAAGAACACACCAGCATTCGCCGGCCCGCTGGACTGCCCAAATGCCGACAGCGCATCCCGCTCGCCCGGATGATTGAACGTGTCATTGATCAGGATCACTCCACGCGCCCCGTGCATCTTGGCGTTCACTGCCTTGTTGGCAAAGGTCGAATGTTGCGTCGTCTCCCGGCCACTGAACACGCTCTTCGGATCGTTCTCCTGCGGCTCGTGGCGCAGAATCAGGACATATTTGTCCTTGACGTCGAGTCCGGCGTAGTCGTCATACTTGTGCTCCGCCGACGTGATCCCGTAACCCGCGAATACGACCTCGGCCTGGGCTCCCTCGCCCGTGTTCGAGAACGCAAACGGGATGAACCCCTTGCTGACCGCCAGACTCGTCATCTTCCCGTTGAGCGTCGCGTGCAGGTGATTATTGCGATTCAGCCGCGTCCCGATCGCAGCCTGAAATTCCTGCTGATAGCCGCTCCCCGGAATCGGCTTCACGCCAAACGAGGCAAACTGCTGCTCGATGTAATGCGCAGCCTTCTCCAACTCCGGCGTGCCCGTAGCGCGTCCCTTCAGTTGGTCTGAGGCCAGGTAGCGCACATGCGCCTGATACGCGACCGGGTCCACATCGGCTCCAAGGAGTCCGATTCCAGCCAGTGCGAAAAGTGCCGCGTAACGCATTCTATTTGCCTCCCACAGCGGGAATCCCTTGGCGAGTCAACTCCATGTTGATCACCTGTTGCAGAACTTCCCACTGCACGGTACCTTCCAGCTTAAACCCGTTGAGATACGACGTCGGCGTCGCATTAATCCCCAGCGACCGGCCTTCCGCCAAATTACTCTGGACCTCCGCATCGGTCGCCTTGGTGCTCACGCACGTCCCGAACTCCGCCGCGTTCAGTCCGTTGTCCGCCGCCCACTTGTTGACCTTCTCGCTCAGGTTAGCGGCATCCACTTCGGCTTGCCCCGCGTAAATCCAATCGTGGAAATCCCAAAACTTCTTCGCGTCCTGTTTATAGACGCACCGCCCCGCAATCGACCCCGCACGTGCCCACGGATGAATCTGCTCCAGCGGAAAGTCTTTGAACACCACGCGAACTTTATCGCCGAACGTCTGCGTCACGTTCTTACGCATCACATCCGCCTCGGCCTTGCAATACGGACACTGAAAATCGCCGTACACCACCAGCGTCACGGGAGCCGTCGCAGAACCCCCGAAGCTCGGCTGATTCTCCGTCTTGATCTTGTCCAAAGTCGCCTGGAAGGGGCTCTTGGTCAGGTCGAATACCTCACCCTTGACCATCCCCGTGCCATCGGCCGAAACCAGATAGTGCTCTTCCTTGCCGTTGCCGTTGTAGGAAAGGTGAACCACAACCTCCGAGAAGCCCTTTAAATAGGGCGACGGCTTCGGATCGTCAATTTGCACCGCGACTTGTGGGATCCACAATTCCAAGCGCCGCAAATACGCTTCCAAGTTGGCCTTGTCGAGGAGATTCTGCCGGGTGGGAGCCTGCGCAAATGCCGCGGCGGCGAAAAGTGCAAGCGCACAAAGTGTTTTCATGGTGTGGAACCTGTCCCTCATTATAGACTTAAGGATTGCAAAAACTCTGTCTCATAGCCGCTCTGGCGTTCCTCTACTTCACTAACCTGGGCAGCGTCGGCTTCCTCGGACCCGATGAACCGCGCTACGCCTCCATCGGTCGTGAGATGGCTCGCTCAGGCGACTGGATCACCCCGGTCCTCGACGGCCAACCGTGGTTTGAGAAACCCCCTCTGCTGTATTGGACGACCGCCACCGGAAACTGGTTTGGTCTTACCGACGAATGGGCCGCGCGCCTGCCCATCGCCATCATCGGGTTTGCCTTCCTGCTGTTCTTCTATCGAACCCTGGAACGCGAATTCAATCGCAAGGTCGCTCTGACCTCAACTGCCATTCTCGGGACCTCCGCCGGCTGGGCATCCCTCAGCTTCGTCGCCGTCACCGACTTGCCCATGTCCGCCGCCCTCAACGCAGCCCTGTTGATCGCCCTGTTCGGCCCACAAGCCTTAGGCGCGCGCAGTACAGGAGGCAGGGAATCCAGGTACACTGCCCAAGGTTACCTGGCCGGATTTCTTCTCGGGATCGCTGTCCTGGCGAAAGCCTTCGTCCCCTTGATCCTCATCACCCCAGTCTTCCTGATCGCGCGAGGCAAGCGATTGCAAATGATCGCCGCGTGCCTCCTCACCGCCGCTCCGTGGCATATCCTGTGTTACCTGCGCAACGGCGACGCCTACTGGGATGTGTACTTCTGGCAGCATCAGGTAGGCCGCTTTCTCAGTTCCGACCTGGGCCACGCGCAACCCTTCTGGTATTACCTGCCCGTACTACTCGCAGGCCTCTTCCCGTGGACCCCTCTAGTAGCGTTGCTACTTCGCCCGCGCTCGCTGGACGACGAACGCGTGCGCTTTCTGCTCGTATTCCTAGTGTTCGGCCTAGTCTTCTTTTCCGCTTCGACCAACAAACTCCCCGCCTACGTGCTGCCCTTACTTCCGGCAATGGCCATCGTGATGGGAGTGGCGCTAGAGAAAACCAAATCCTCGGCCCTGTGGCTGGTAGCGTGTTCGCTGCTGCTCTGCCTAATCCCGATGGTCGCCGCCATCCTGCCTGACGCGCTCATTTCCGGTCTGACGCACGTATCGTGGACCGCCGGCTTCAGTTGGATGTTGCTAGTCCCCCTAATCGCCGCCATCGCCTCGTGGTCCCTAGCCCGCGATGACGCCGACCAGGAATGGAGCGACCGCCGCCGCTGGGCCGCCCTGGTAGTAGCCATCGCCGCCGTCATCTCCGTCGCCTACCTGAAGTCCACGGCCTTCCCGCAGCTGGATCAGAAGGTCTCCGTCCGAGCCTTCGCCCGCTCCCACGACCTGCGTACCGCATGCGCCTCCGGCCTGACGAGGGATCAACTTTACGGCCTGAACTACTACGCAAATAGCCCACTCCCGGAGTGCACCGAAGGCCAGCGACCGAGGGTCACTGTGACCAACACGACGTTAACTATCCAGTAATCTCAAAACAGCGCGGACAAGATTCCCTCGAATAGAAGCCCGACGACTTCCATCAGCACGTGCAATAGCATTTTTCCGAAGAATTCGTCGACCGAGATATTCGACGCCTGTCCAGTGAATTGCGACTTCATTGCTGCTAAAGGTTACGAATCGTCGCGGTTAGAGGTTCCAGCGATAAAGATCCTCTTCCAATCCGATTCATCCCATTCATCTGTGGCCAAAATGTCTTTCGCCCCGCTTTTCAACGACATGCCACTTTCATCCACCTGCGATCCACAAACCCCATGCTAAGTTTCAACCAAGAAGTCGGGTGTTCGTCTTGCAGAGTACCGACTCGCCAAAGCAACCCGGTCCTAGGCAACCGGCGCCAGCACGGTAAAAGTCTCGGGGCACCGAGGCACTGGAAGATTCAAGTCGGGTGGCATCATCGAAAGGATGCCCGGCTGGTGGACGTCGATAACCCTCCATCAAAACAGAGAGCTCTCTGAAAGCAACTGAACCGCGACCGTGAGGGAGCGGATAAGGAAGTCGCCACCCTTCCTGCGGATGTTCTACGCCCGCAGATACTACTTTGCCGCGGCACCGAAGAGCCTCGCCTAATCGCGGGGCCTTCTCGCCGTGACTTCGATTTCAATCTTCACCCGAACATCAATCAAGCTCGCCGAGATCATCGTCGCTGCTGGCTTCGCTTTGCCGAAGTACGCTCGGAGTGTTGGCCAACACTCCTTGAAGTCGCTGGAATTTGGAAGCACATAGCGCACGCGAACGATATCGTCGCGCGAGCCACCCGCTTCGGCAAGTGCCCAGTCTATGTTCCGCAGTGCCTGCTGCGTTTGATCCACCACGTGCTCGGAGATCGACATGGTTGCGTAGTCGAAACCCGTCGTGCCCGACACAAAGATCCACTCGCCATCCACAACCGCCCGCGAGTACCCGATTTCCAACTCGAACGGAGATCCTGACGATATGTAGCGCCGCACGGACTACGCCTTCAAATACTCATTGACCGCGGCGGCCGCCTGCCGACCCTCAGCAATCGCCCACACCACCAGCGACTGCCCCCGCCGAGCATCCCCCGCCGCGAATACTCCCGGCATCGATGTCTGGTAATTGTCCGTCTCGATATTCCCGCGCGTAGTCATCGCCAGCCCCGAGTTGTTGATCAGCCCCGGCTGCGTCGTACCCGTGAAGCCCATCGCGAGCAGCACCAGATCCGCGTCCAGCGTAAACTCGCTGCCCTTGATCTTCTCGAACTTTGGAGCAGGACCCACACGAACGGCGTGCAATTTGGTCACATTCCCCGAAGCGTCACCTTCAAAGTGCGTCGTGTTCACCGCGAATTCGCGCTTACCGCCCTCTTCATGCGCGCTCTCCGTCCGCAGCATCAAAGGCCACAGAGGCCACGGAGTTGACGGCGACCGCTCCGCCGGTGGCATCGGCATGATCTCAAACTGATGCACGCTCGCGCACTTGTGCCGATGCGACGTACCCAAACAATCCGCACCCGTGTCACCGCCGCCGATGATGATGACGTGTTTGCCCGTCGCCATAATCGCCTTCGACGCATCCTCACTATCGCCAGCACCACGCTTGTTTTGCTGCGTCAGGAAGTCCATCGCGTAATGGATGCCCTTAAACTCACGACCGGGAATGGGCAAATCGCGGGGAGCTTCTGCGCCCATCGCGAGCACTACTGCGCTATATTCTTTGCGCAGAGCTTCCAGATCCGTAACCGCGAAGTTGGTCACGAAATCGACGCCTTCGGCTTCCATCTGCGACATACGCCGATCGATGCCTTGCTTCTCCATCTTGAAATCCGGAATGCCGTAGCGCATCAATCCACCGATGCGATCCGCCTTCTCAAACAACGTCACCGCATGCCCCGCACGCGCAAGCTGTTGCGCAGCGGCCATGCCCGCTGGCCCCGAACCCACCACCGCCACACGCTTGCCGCTCTTCACCGCAGGCGGTTCCGGGAGAATCCAACCTTGCTCCCACGCATGATCGATGATGCTGCGTTCGATTACCTTGATCGTCACCGGAGGCTCGTTGATCCCCAGCACACACGCCGACTCGCACGGAGCCGGGCAAATGCGACCCGTGAATTCCGGGAAGTTATTCGTCGCATGCAACACACGAATTGCGTCGCGCCAGCGGTCGCGATACACCAGATCATTCCAATCCGGAATGATATTATTCAGCGGGCAACCCGTATGGCAGAACGGCACGCCGCAGTCCATGCAGCGAGCTCCCTGCGTGCGCACGCTCTCCGCAGGGAACGGTTTGTAAATCTCAAACCAGTCATTCACCCGCTCAGCTACATCGCGCCGTTGCGGCACTTCGCGTTGATATTCGATAAAGCCAGTATTCTTACCCACGGGATGATGCCTCCTGCCGGGCCACGCCCATCACTCTTTTGTATTCGTGCGGGAAAACCTTGACGAACTTCGGCAGTAACGCGTCGAAGTTATCCAGGATCCAATTCCCGCGGACACTGCCGGTTTCCTCAGCATGCCGCGCGATCCAATACCGCAGGGTCTCGATATCCTGCGCATCGTCCACCTTCTCCAGATCGACGCCGGCCATGTTACACTTACTCTTCTTGAACTCGCCGGTTTCGTCGAGCACAAAGGCCAGCCCGCCCGACATACCTGCCGCGAAGTTCCTGCCCGTATCGCTCAAACAGATGATGAGGCCCTTGGTCATGTACTCGCAGCCATGATCGCCGACGCCTTCGACAACCGCCGTCGCGCCCGAGTTGCGAACCGCAAACCGCTCACCTGCGCGACCGTTGAAGAACGCCTCACCCGACGTGGCTCCATACAACACCACGTTCCCGACGAGGATATTTTGATCCGGCTTGAACGTCGATTCGCGCGGAGGATACACAATGATTTTGCCGCCCGAAAGCCCCTTACCCACATAGTCGTTCGAATCACCTTCCAGTTCCAGCGTCACGCCGCGAGCCAGGAACGCGCCGAAACTCTGACCAGCCGAGCCGTTGAAACGGAAATGCACCGTTCCAGGATCGAGCCCCTCAGCGCCATACTTGCGAGCAATCTCGCCCGATAGCATCGCGCCTACCGTGCGATCCACGTTGCGAATTGGCAACACGAACTCCACCGGAGTCTTGTCTTCCAGCGCCGGCTTCGCGTGATCGATCATCTTGGCGTCGAGCGCTACTTCGAGGCCATGATCCTGCGCCATCGTGCAGCGCCGACCCACGCTCGAAGGCACCTGCGGATGATGCAGCAGTTGTGAGAAGTCGAGGCCCTTGGCCTTCCAATGCTCCACGCCCGCCTTCATTTCCAGGCGATCCGTGCGGCCCACCATGTCGTCGACCTTGCGGAAGCCGAGCTTCGCCATGATCTCGCGCAGCTGTTCGGCCACGAAGAAGAAGTAGTTAATGACGTGCTCCGGCTTGCCGGTGAACTTGGCGCGCAACACAGGATCCTGTGTCGCGATCCCGACGGGGCAAGTGTTGAGGTGGCACTTGCGCATCATGATGCAGCCGAGCGACACCAGAGGTGCCGTCGAGAAGCCGAACTCTTCCGCACCCAGTAACGCGGCGATGGCCACGTCACGACCGGTTTGCAGCTTGCCGTCCGTTTGCAGAATCACGCGGCTACGCAGGTCGTTCATCACCAGCGTCTGCTGTGTTTCAGCGAGCCCCAGTTCCCAAGGACCACCCGCATGCTTCAGCGATGTGAGCGGCGAAGCACCCGTGCCGCCGTCATAGCCGCTGATCAGGATCACATCGGCATGCGCCTTCGCGACACCTGCCGCAACCGTTCCGACTCCAGCTTCAGCGACGAGCTTCACCGACACGCGCGCCCGAGGATTCGCGTTCTTTAAGTCGTAGATCAACTGTGCGAGATCTTCGATCGAGTAAATGTCGTGATGGGGCGGCGGCGAAATCAAGCCGACACCGGGCACCGAATAACGCACCCGAGCGATGACTTCATCCACCTTGTGACCCGGCAACTGCCCGCCTTCACCCGGCTTCGCACCCTGCGCGATCTTGATCTGCAATTCGTCCGCATTCACCAGATAATGCGCTGTGACGCCGAAACGTCCGGAGGCCACCTGCTTCACCGAACTGCGCCGCAAGTCGCCATTCGCGTCCGGCTCAAAACGAGCCGAATCCTCGCCGCCTTCACCGGTGTTCGAACGCCCGCCCATACGGTTCATCGCGATCGCCAGCGTCTCGTGCGCTTCCTTGCTGATGGACCCGAACGACATCGCGCCCGTCGCGAAACGTTTGACGATTTCGCTGGCAGGTTCGACCTCTTCGAGCTTCACCGGCTTCTTGCTTTCCTTGAAATTCATCAAGCCACGAAGCGTCGCCAGTTCTTTGTTCTGGTTATCGATCATCTCCGTGAATTCTTTGAACGTTTCGTACTTCTCTTGCCGCACAGCGTGCTGCAAGGCCGAGACGGTGGCCGGATTGATGATGTGGAACTCGCCGTCTTTGCGGTAATGATACGTTCCGCCGACTTTCAGTTCCGTATACGACTCGGTCGCCGGTTCGAACGCGTGCGCATGTTTCATCGCCGCTTCCTTGGCCAGAACATCCAGGCCCACGCCGCTGATGCGCGAGGCGGTGCCGGTGAAGTATTGCTCGATCACCGCGTCATCCAGGCCAATCGCTTCAAAAATCTGTGCGCCTCGATAGCTCTGTAGTGTCGAGATGCCCATCTTCGAAAAGACTTTGAGCAGTCCCTTGTTGACGGACTTCTTGAAGTTCTTCAGCGCCGTCGGGAAGTCGACCTTCAAGCGACCTTTGTTGACCATGTCTTCCAAGGTCTCGATCGCGAGATACGGATTCACCGCGCTCGCGCCATAACCGATTAACACGGCAAAGTGATGCACTTCCCGCGGCTCTCCGGATTCGATAATCAGCGCGACCTGCGTGCGCTTCTTCTCGCGCACCAGATAATTGTGGACCGCGCTTAATGCGAGCAAGCTCGGAATGGGAGCCAGCGCAGGATCAATGCCGCGGTCCGACAGGATCACCACGTTGTATCCGTCGTCGACCGCCAGTACGGCTCGTTTGCATAAGCCTTCGAGCGCCCGTGCGAGCCCGTCGCCGCCGTCCGCCACCGGATACATCGCGCGCAACGTAGTGGCGAGCAGATCGCCCTGGCTGACTCGGCGCAGTTTTTCCAAATCGTAATTCGTCAGGATGGGATGCGGCAGCTTCAGCAAGTGGCATTGCTCCGGCGTCTCATCAAAAATGTTGCGTTCCGTGCCCACGTAGCTGGTGAGCGACATGACCAACTCTTCACGAATCGGATCGATAGGAGGATTGGTCACCTGTGCGAACAGTTGCTTGAAATAGTTGTAAAGCGATTGCGGTCGATTCGACAAACACGCCAGCGGCGTATCGGTGCCCATCGAGCCGATCGGCTCCATGCCATCTTCGGCCATGGGCGCGAGGATCATCTTGAGTTCTTCTTCGCTATATCCAAACGCGCGCTGCCGCATGAGCAGGCTATCCGCGTCGAAACCGTGCACACGCGCGGGTTCGGGCAGGGCATCCAGCGAGATCTGGTTCTGCTTCAGCCATTCTCCATACGGTTGACGAGCGCTAAGCAACGCCTTCATCTCTTCGTCGGGAACAATGCGGTGCTCCTGCAAGTTCACCAGCAGCATCTTACCGGGTTGCAAGCGGCCGCGGTAGGCGATGTTCTCCGGCTTCACCGGCAGCACACCGGTTTCCGATGCCATGATCATTTGGTTGTCTTTGGTGACCAGGTAGCGCGCGGGCCGCAGACCATTGCGATCGAGCGTTGCGCCCAACCACTTACCATCGGTGAACGCCACCGCCGCAGGGCCGTCCCACGGCTCCATCAGCGTCGCGTGATATTCGTAGAACGCGCGCTTCTCGGGAGCCATCGTTGTATCCGCATCCCAGGCCTCGGGCATCAGCATCGCCATCACGTGCGGCAACTCGCGTCCCGCCATCGACAACATTTCAACCGCGTTGTCCAGCGAACCGGTATCGCTCAATCCGGGACGAATCACGGGGAACGCTTTGGGCAGATCCGCGCCGAAGAGGTCCGATTTCAGCACGCTTTGCCGAGCATGCATCCAGTTCACGTTGCCGCGAACCGTGTTGATTTCGCCGTTGTGGCATATGTAGCGGAACGGATGCGCCAGGGGCCACGTGGGGAATGTATTGGTGGAGAAGCGCTGGTGCACCATGCACAGGGAACTGCGCGTCTCGCCGTCTTTCAGATCCTTATAGAATTGCGAGATCTGCGGAGCCAGCAGCAGGCCCTTGTAGATGATAGTCCGCGAGGACATCGACGGAATGTAGAAGAAGTCCTTCTCTTTAAGTTCGGTTTCGGCGATCTCAGATTCCGACTGCCTGCGCACCAGGAACAGCTTGCGTTCCAACTCATCCTGCGTCATGCCCGCAGCGCCGCGAATGAACACTTGCTGGATATAAGGTTGCGACGCGCGCGCGTGCCGACCGATCGCATTCGAATCCACCGGCGTGTCTCGCCAGCCGAGCACCGTCAGCCCCTCGTCGGTCGCGATGCGTTCAATGATCCCCTGACAGACCAACATTTGCTTAGGCTCGACCGGCAGGAACACCATGCCGACGCCATACTGACCGGGCTCCGGCAAACTGAAGCCTTCTTTCGCACATTCCTTGGCGAAGAAGTCGTGCGGGATTTCAATCAGGATGCCCGCGCCGTCACCCGTCTCCGGATCGCAGCCGCAAGCGCCGCGATGGGTCAGGTTGATCAGAATTTCGATGCCCTTCTTGATGACGTCATGGGTCTTGGCACCGTCCAGGTTGACGATGAAACCCATGCCGCAGTTGTCGTGTTCGTACTGAGGGTCGTAGAGCCCTTGTTTAAAGAGAGGGGACTGCATGTTGATCAGGATAGCGCACGCATACTATTGCCGCAAGTACAATAAGGATCTTGTATTATTAGTTTCTCTAATGTAATATGAGGCCGTGGCCCACGAGAACCTCAAGCTATTCAGGGACATCGCCCAAACGCGCAGCTTTAGCCGAGCAGCGGCGATGAATGATGTAAGTCAAAGTGCTGCGAGTCAACAAGTTCAAGAGCTAGAACGCACCCTTCAGGTGAATCTCTTAGACCGCACTCGCCGACCCTTAGTCGTCACGCCAGCGGGAGAAATTTACGCGGAATACTGCCGCGACGTGCTGCGCCGGCACAAGGATTTAGAGGAGGCCCTCAAGCATCTCAGCGACAACGTGGAAGGCGTGATCCGGGTCGCGTCCATCTATTCGGTGGGCCTCAGCGAACTTATCCAACTGGAACGCCGCTTCGCGCAGGCTCACCCGAACGCCGAGGTTTCGGTGACCTATCGGCAGCCCGCGAAGGTCTACGCGGCGGTCCTGGACGACGAGGCCGACCTTGGCTTGGTCAGTTACCCCGAGCCGTCCCGCGAACTTACGATTATTCCCTGGCGACGTGAAGAGATGGTGGTCGCCGCCGCGCCAGACCATCCTATTGCGAAGCTCGCGGCGGTGATGCAAGGCCCTGTGTCTCCGTCGATTCTGAACGGCGCGGACTTTGTGGGCTTCGATGAAGAGCTCCCGATTCGCCATCACGTCGAGCGCTTCTTCAAGGAGAAGGGCATCGAGGTGAACCAGACGCTCCACTTCGACAATATCGAAATGGTGAAGGAGGCCGTGGCGCAGAAGGCTGGCGTCAGCATCCTGCCGCATCGGGTGATGCGCGACGATCTTCGGCAGAAACGGCTCACCGCCATTCGGTTGGCGGGGGTCGCGCTGTATCGTCCGTTGGGAATTATCCATCGGAAGAAGAAGCAGTTTCATCCGGCACAGCAGGCGTTTTTGGATATGCTGTGTGAGGCTCCGGTGGAGTGACATTTAGGAGAAGGGATTCGATGAACTTTTACGCCGCTCTATTCTTAATGGCTGCTTCCGCGGTCGCCCAAACAAAGCAAACGTACACGATCGAGCAATTGATCGCGATGACCGGACAACTCCAGGAAGCGCTCAAATCGGGGGATCAGGCTGCGGCGAGAAGGCTGGCACCGAATATTTCACTCGGAGTCGGTGAGCTTTTCCGCCCGGAACTAAAATCGACGCAAGATCGAACCCGCGACCTGGAAGCGATGATCGCGAAGTACCCTCGCCCTATGGGCGCACCTTTGAAGGCTACTCTCGCAGAGCGGTGACCTCAATCGGGCGCGCCAGCTTGCGGATGAGGCGGTTCGAGAATTGGCTGGGCAAGTTGCGGGGTTGGCTGCGGATGGCCTGCACGACGCGCGGCTCGTATTAGGAGCCGTCGCTCTTCGCGGTGGGGATGTGAACACGGCGAAAGCAGCTTTATTAGACGCGGCGCGATTTACGGCAACGGAGGCGAAGACCATGCTGGGAACTCGAGGGCCAGACTTTGAACTCGCGCGGAGTCTACTAGCGCGTGGCGAGAGGTCGGTTGTGGCGGAGTACCTAACGCTGGTCCGTGGGTGGTGGCCGGCGGGCGCAGACCGCGTGGATGAATGGGCGGCGACACTTCGCGGCGGCGGGACGCCAACTTTTCCAAAGAGCAGTCGTGGTTTTTAATTACGCTTGACAAGCATCAAGCTCACGCATATCCTATGCATAGGAATACGAGGTATTGATGAATCTGCGAGGCACCCTGCCCACGCTTATCCTGGAAGCCATCGAACACGAGCCCGATCACGGTTATTCGATCGCGCAGCGCATTAAAGAGCGATCGAAGGGCGTGCTCGATTTCAAGGAGGGCACGTTGTATCCGGCGCTCCATAAGTTGGAGCAGGAGTCGACAGTCGAATCCTACGAAGGCGCGGAAAAGGGACGGGCGCGGCGCTACTATCGCTTGACCAAGGCGGGGCGAACGGAACTGGCCAAGGGTCGTAAGGAGTGGCTGAAGATTTCCCAAGCGGTTTCGCAGATTCTGAAGCAGGCCTAACGTGAAGCCTCTGGAACAGTGGTTGTGTGCGGCAACGCAAGGGCTCTCTCCGGAATCTGCGGCGCGCGTGCGTGGCGAGATTCAGCAGCATTACGATTCAGCGGTTGAGGCTGGCGATGATCCGATTACCGCCTTGGGAGATCCGAAGGCGGCGAATCGAGGGTATCGCTCAGTGCTGATCACGGAGTACGAACAGGCGATGGCACCTGCGCTTACGCAGGCGAAGCCGCGGAGTTTCTCGAACCTGTTGGTGGGCCTGGTTTTTCTGGCCCCGGCCATCTGGATACAACTGACGGGTAAGAATCTTACGTTTGGCTCGCGACTGATTGCACTTGCGATCTTCAGCACGCTGCCGTTTTCCTGGTTCTTTGCCGGAAACACACTGGAACGATCCCGCCTCCATCTCTACGTGGCGGCGGTGAAAGATTGTGTGGTGGTGGGCCTGGCGTGGTGGTTTCAGGGCTGGATTTCGGCGTTGACGCTCGGTGCAATCAGTTTCGGACTTGAATACGCGCTCAACTACCAACGATTTCTGTTCTTTCGCAAGCTTGCCTCCGGGCAGTCCGTGAGTCCACTACCGGGCGAACCGCAACTCACTCACAATGACGCTGTTGGGCTAAGCAATCTTCGTAAGGGGGCGTTCCGAGGCGAAACCATTTCAATTGTGATCATCTTCACGATGCTTGGCGCAGGTACGGTGTGGCAGCCTGCGACATGCGCGCCCATGACTGCGTGGATGGTCCTCGCATTTATCGCCCGTCGAACTCTGCCGATCTACACCGAGGAACGCAGCCGCTGGTTCCGCATCGCGAAATGGGCGACGGCCGTTGTCGCGGGCGTGCTGCCGGTGTTGTACGGAGCTAAAGCACCCTGGATGGGGGCTGCCTACATCGCCTTCTTTTGCCTACTCTTCGACTCCAGGAGTATCGCCTTGCGCCGCAAGCTGCCGGTCTCAGAATGGCCCAAAAGATTGTACTGGTAAACGCTGCAAGGAATCGCGAGATGGTAGCATTCCCTCAGTGGAAGGTTTCTACACATGCTCAAACGTTTACCGCTGTTCATCCCGTTAGCCGCGAATTTGTTCGCCGCTGATTTGCCGATTCGCGAGGTCATCCTTTATAAGCACGGCGTCGGGTATTTTTCGAGGGCGGGGGATTTGCCTGCGGGCGAGACCGCGCAGCTGGCTTTCAAGGCGTCGGACATGAACGACGTGTTGAAGTCGCTCACGATCACCGATGCCAGCGGGCTGCCGATTTCGGGTATACGTTACGATGCCAGCGAGCCGATTGAACAGCGGCTGGCGAACTTTCCGTTCCAGGTGAAAGAGAACGCGACGCTCGCGGCGTTTCTGGACCAGATGAAGGGTGCTCGGTTGGAACTGGGGCCGGTTGCGGGAGCGATCGTCAGCGGACGGGCGCAGATGGTGAGTGGGACGGAGCATGAATTCGTCGTGCTGTTGACGGACACGGGCGACCTGCGGTCTTTCGATCTGAGCACGGTGCCTGCGGTGAGGCTAACCGATCCGAAGCTGCAAGCGATGTTGCGCGATTACCTGACGATCGTGAATGGAGCGCGCTCGCGTGATCGCCGCAACGTTTATATTGATGCGTCGAAGCAGGGAACGCGCAAGGTGACTGCGAGCTACATGACACCGTCGGCGGTGTGGAAGTCTAGCTATCGGCTGATCTTCGGTGCGGCGGGTGATCCGACGCTGGAGGGCTGGGCGATTGTCGATAATACCTCGGGCGAGGATTGGACGAATGTGAATTTATCTGTGGTGTCAGGGCGGCCGATATCGTTTATCTCGCAGCTCTATGAGCCGCGTTACGTGAATCGGCAGGTGGCCGAATTGGCGGAGAATCGTCCAGTTGGGCCGCAAGTGTTCGAGGGCGATATTCGGGCGGATAGATTTGCCGCGGCCGCAGCACCGGCGGTCCGATTGGAAGCACAGAACATGGCGAAATCGTTTGGAGCGGTTGGTGGAGCGATCGTAAATTCCACGGTAGCTGTGAATACAGTTGCCGGCGAACTCGGCGACCTGTTTGAGTATCGGTTCGCAACACCGGTCACCGTGAAGCAGGGCGAATCCGCGATGTTCCCGTTTCTGCAGCAGAAGCTCGGAGCGCGCAAGCTTCTCATTTACTCCGAATCCTACGGCCTCAATCCGATGAATGCGGCGGAGCTCACCAACTCCACCGGCAAGACGCTCGATGGCGGTCCGATCACTGTCTATGACGCGAATGCTTACGCGGGTGAAGCGCTCGTTGAAACGCTCAAGGCTGGTGACAAGCGACTGATCAGCTACGGTGTCGATCTTGGCACTCGCATCACCACCAAGATTGATTCGTCGGTCGCCAACGTTCGCGAGATCCATATGCGCCGAGGCGTGCTGACCACGCGTAACGCGATCCAGGAGACCAAGACGTACTCGATCAACAACGTGGACGCGAATCGTAAGACGGTCATCATCGAGCATCCGCTGCGCCAGGGCTACACTCTGCTGTCGGACGTGAAGCCGAAGGAAGTGACTTCGACTGCTCAGCGCTTTGAAGTTGCGGTGGGTGGCAAAGCGACGGAGACGTTTGTTGTTCGCGAAGAACGCGTTTACGACCAGGCAACCAACGTCAGCAGCATCACGCCCGATGTACTCGTTGTGATGACGCAGAACCGTCCGCTGAGCGCGGCAGGCCGGACACAGTTGGACCGCATCATCGCCAAGAAACGCGAGATCGCGACGAACGCGACGCAGCTTCAGGCGACGCGCGCGACGCAGACGAATCTGACGAATGATCAGCAGCGCTTCCGTCAGAATATCGATAGCTTGCGCAATGTTGCTGGACAGGAAGCCTTGGTTCAGCAGTACGCCCGGCAGTTGTCGGAGGCGGAAGCTCGCTTCACGGCGGCTCGGGATCAGGAAGCGCAGCTGGACCGCTCGGGGCAGACGTTGCAGGCGGAACTCAATACGCTGATTGAGAACGCGGACTTCTAGAGCTGGGGTGCCTGCACTGTTTGCTATCATGATGGCATGAAAGCGCAGGCACTTATTAAGTACACGGTTCGTGGGGTTCCTCAGGAAGTCGATGCCGACCTGCGCTCTAAAGCCAAGAAGCAGAAGAAGAGTCTTAACCAAGTTATTGTGGATGAGCTCTCGAAGGCCAATGGACAGCGAAAGAAGGCTGACTTCTCCGATTTGGTCGGCACTTGGGAGCCAGATCCTGAGTTTGCTGCGGCTATCGCGTCCATGAGAAAAATCGACTGGGCCAAGTGGAAATAAGGGTCGCCCTCGACACGAATCGGCTCTCCGACCTATTTCGAGGGGATGCCGAAATGGCGGATCAGCTCGGACTCTGTGATGAAGTTTGGCTACCGCTTATCGTCCTGGGCGAAGTGCAGGCTGGATTTCAAAGCGGCAGCCACTCACATCGAAATCATCGGATGCTTTCGGCCTTCCTACAGAGGTCGACGGCGGGAGTTCTTCTGCCCGATCAAGACACGGCGAGCCACTACGCCCAGCTTTTCGCGCAACTGAGGCGAACAGGCAAACCAATCCCGGACAACGATCTCTGGATCGCGGCGCTATGCGTGCAACACAACCTTGCACTTATCTCTCGCGATAAGCACTTCGATCGGATTCCACAGCTGGTCCGAGCTTAGACGGCCGCCAACTGAGGCGCCGCCTCCGCCACCGGCAACGGAGCATCAAACCGGACGCTTACGAGCGTCGACAAGCCGGGTTCCTGCATGGTCACGCCGTAGAGCGACTGCGCCATTTCCATGGTGCGCTTGGCGTGGGTGATGACGATGAACTGAGTCTCGGTCGACATCTCTTTGATCAAACGGGCGAGGCGTTGGATGTTGGATTCATCGAGCGGGGCGTCGACTTCGTCGAGGATACAGAACGGGCTCGGGGTGTAGCGGAAGATGGCCATCAGGAGAGCCATCGCCGTGAGGGATTTTTCTCCGCCGGAGAGCAGCGCGACGTTCTGGAGCTTCTTGCCGGGAGGCGAGGCTAGAATATCGATGCCGCTGTCGTTCAGGTTCTGTTCGTCGGTGAGGCGCATTTCGCCTTCGCCACCGCCGAACAGGGTCTTGAACATGCCGCGGAAGTTTTCGTTGATGATGTCGAAGGATTCCTTGAAGCGGCGACGAGACTCGGTGTCGAGTTCCTGAATCGCTTTTTCGGTATCGCGAATCGAGTCGAGCAAATCCTGCCGCTGCGTGTTCAAGAATTCGTAGCGCGTGCTGGCCTCTTCGAATTCCTCGAGCGCCTGCGGGTTCACCGCGCCCAGGGCTTCAATCCGATTGCGCACGGTGGTTGAAAGCTCCTCTGCTTCCAATACCCCTGCTTCGTCGAGCTCTTCCGCGCTCTCAATCTCCGATGCAGCCACGTTCAATTCTTTGCGGCTGGTTTCGTCGAGATACTTGAGGTCGCTTTGCTTCTTGACCAACTCGAGTTCGATTGCACCGCGCTTTTCCTGCGCTGACTGCGATTCGTTGCGCAGGTTGCGGAGCGATTCGTCGAGCGCCATCAGGGCTGCGCGACCTTCGGTCTCCGCTGCGTGCAGTACTTCGACGGCTGCCACTGCGATGCCGGTTTCTTCGCCGAGTTGCGCAGCCCGTTGATCGAGTCCGACGTTATCGCCGAGCAAGCGGGCGCGTTCTACTCCCATACGTTCCAGATTGCGGGTGAGCTCTTCGCGCCGGTATTCGATCTGGCGGATCTGTTCCTGGACTCGATTCGTCGCGCCCTTCTCGGCGCGTTGGCGCTCTTCGACACTGGCCAATTCTGAACGGAGAGACGAGTGCTCTTCGTTGAGGCCATGCACGCGAGATTGAAGTCCTTCGATTTCCGCGCGCATTGCTTCCAGGATCTTCTCCTGTTCGAAGCGCTGCTCTTCGCGAGCGGCGACCAGGCCGTAACTCTCTTCGCGCTTCGTCCGAGACTGTTCTTCGGCGCGCGTCAGGCGCTCTAATTCCAAACGGGCTGTCGACAAGCGAGATCCGGCGCGAGCGCTTTCTTCCGCGAGCTTGCGCTGCTCATGGTCCAGAGCCAGCGCGTCCTTTTCCTGGGTCTGTTGCTGCGTGCGGACGTGTTCGAGTTCTTCCGCCAGCAAGGCGGAACCCTGTTCCAACTCCTCGAGGGAACCAGTCAATGCGTCGAGTTCACGCTGATGATTTTCGACGTGTCCGTTCAGCTCACGCAATTCGCGCTTCAATGCGAGCGGGCCGCCGCCGGTCTTGCGACCACCGGTAACCGCTGCGCCGTGATAGCTGGTTCCGTCGGGCAACAGGAAGTGCGATTCCGGATGTTGACCAGCGAGACGCTGTGCGTCGCTGTGTTCGTGAACCAGGAAGCAATTCGCCAGGCGAGGCAGCAAACCCTGCGGGGCCTGCGCGAAACCATTCGTCAGGCGGAGCGAATCACTCAAGCGGCCTGCGATGCTCGCGTCGTCGGGACGTTGCGAGGCGGCCGCGACCTGCTGATCGCTGTGATGGACCAGGAACGTCGCACGACCATCGGCCTCGGCGCTCATCACGCTGATGCCTGTGTTGGCTTCTGTCCAATCACGAACCACGACGAATTCGAGTTCCTCATGCAGGAATGTTTCCGACGCCTTTTCCCACGTGGGGTCCGTCATTTCGACGAAGTCGGCGAGCACGCCCATCGGCTTGAAGCCGCCGACCTGGCCGCGTTCGATCGCGGTGAAGAGGCGCTTGACGGATTCGGTGGTGTAGGCGCGGTGCGACAGGATCTCATCGAGAGAATCGCGGCGGGCCCTCTGGCGGGCCAGATTCGCCCGGGTCAATTCTAACTGCGCACGCGACGCCTGAATCTGCGCGCGGCTGCTCTGCAATTCTTCATCGAGACGTTTGCGACGATCCGCTAGCGATTCGAGTTCCATCTGCCGCGCGGAGAGCCTGAGCGATAACTCTTCCTTGACCTGGTCCAAGCGGGCCAAGTCCATCACCGCAGCATCTTCATCGCGTTTGTTGCGAGCGGTATCGCGCTCAATCCCGGCGAGGTATTCATCAATCTGCACAACTTGATTACGCAGCGTGGACGCTTCGCCCACCAAACGCAATACAACGGCGCGAGCCTCATCGATCGAACGTTCGCGCTGGCGAAGTTCGGCTTGTAAGGCGTCGCGCTCTGAGGTCTTGGCCAGCAGGCGTTCGCGCATCGACGCGATTCCGGCTTCCAGTTCTGCCACGCGTTGTGCGTGTGCATCGAGCTCGGCTTGTTCGCGTTGGCGGCGTGCGTCGAGATCCAGTGATTCGGTCTCGCCCGCTGCCAGGCGTTCGTCGATTCCTCCGATTTGCTTGGCCTGCAATTCCAAGCGACCTCGCGTGCGTTCCGATTCCAGGTTGAGTTCGGCAACGCGCGCCCGAGCAGTGGTGAGCTCGGCTTCGGTGCGGTAACACGTCTCTTTGACTTGTGTGTGGTCCCGCTCCTGTTCCATCAACTTCGCGGATAATTCCTGAAAAGTCGTTTGTGCCTGGGCGAGGTCCGAGACCAACGTCGTGGCTTCACGCTGCAACATGACGAAGCGGCCGGAGACGGCTCGGCGGAGGTGCCCGATCATTTCTCCGCGCAGTTCTTCGTAGCGCTTTGCCTTGGAGGCTTGGCGCTTGAGCGAGTTTACCTGGCGGCCGACTTCTTCGAGGATGTCGAAGACGCGAGCCAGGTTCTGGCGGCTGGATTCGAGCTTAGCTTCGGAGAGGCGCTTGCGGGTTTTGTACTTGCCGATGCCGGCGGCTTCTTCGATGATGGCGCGGCGGTCGGCGGGCTTATTGGAAAGAATCTGGCCGATGCGGCCCTGCTCGATGATGGCGTAACTTTCCGGGCCGAGGCCGGTGCCGCTGAAGAGGTCCTGAATGTCGCGCAGGCGGGCGGACTTGCCGTTGACCAGGTATTCGCTCTCGCCCGAGCGGTAGAGGCGGCGGGTGATCGTTACGTCTTCCGAGACGGCCGGCTTGGCATCGCTGGGCGCGGTATCGCCGAGCGGTTCGCCCTGGAGCAGGGAATGCGCCAGCGGGTCGACGCCCATCATTGTTAGTGTGACCTGCGCCATGCCGAGGGGCTTGCGCTCGCGGGTTCCGGCGAAAATTACGTCTTCCATGCGGACGCCGCGGAGGCTCTTCGCCGACTGCTCCCCGAGCACCCAGCTGATCGCGTCGCTGATATTCGATTTCCCGCACCCGTTCGGCCCGACAATGGCGGCGATTCCCGACCCGTGGAACTTCATGTCGGTGCGGTCGTAGAATGATTTAAAGCCTTGGATATCAACGCGTTTCAGCTTAAGCATGAAGGTGCCTCTTTAGGGGGATCGGATCGAACAACCTCGGGGGAAGGTACGGACTATCTTAGACCGAATCGGGGGCAAAGTAAAGCGGGCTGGATACCGTGGGTTGGGGGTAATCGTGAAGTGCCGCTATATGTTGGGTACTGCAAGGTTTTGTCCCCTTGACTCCCCGCATAAATCAGTCGATGTAAGGATCGTCCACGGTATCGGCTAGCAACGATTGTTGTTCGGGGCTGAGAGTTTTGAGCCCGAGCGGCTGTCGGGCGTTTACCGTCTGCGGAGTGCGGGCTTGGCCGAATTGGCCTCGGACTCCGAGGAATGCTCCGGTGCCTCCCAGGATTGCTTAGCTTCCGGCGGTTACGGCCATGGGAACTCCGGGAGGGGGCGGCTGACCGATGGGTCCCTCGGCTTGGATGGTGCCGACTTGGTTGCCGTCGGTCTTGAGAATATTGATGGTCCAATAGCGGAGCACTGGGACCAAAACAGCGAGCACCAGGGTTAGGGGGGATGGGCGAAATGTCATGCGACAGTACGACCATCGCGTGTAGATTTTTACCTGAGGAATAGGTGAGGATTTCAGGGGTCAAC
This sequence comes from Bryobacteraceae bacterium, assembly GCA_039926185.1. GTDB lineage: Bacteria > Acidobacteriota > Terriglobia > Bryobacterales > Bryobacteraceae > Palsa-187. The sequence continues at coordinate 322,543 of JBDSXJ010000012.1, forward strand.
CTTGCGAATCCGGGAAACGGTAAACTTCATTAACAAGAGGCCTCCCCATGACTATCCGCATCAATCCTGCCGCCGAAACCATCCATCTCGATCAGCTTACCGTCCGTTTCCTTATCACGGGAGAAAACTCCAACGGTAGTGTCGCCTCGTTTGAGCTGCTCGTCCCGAGCGGGCAGCGGTTGATGGCTCCTGCGCACAGTCACGACCACTATGAAGAGACGATTTACGGCATCGACGGCGTGATGACCTGGACCGTAGTTGGTGCGCCCATCGACGTAGGTCCCGGGCAGTCGCTGTGTATTCCGCGGGGAGCCGTGCATCGGTTCGACAACAACGGGACGCAGGATGCAAAGGCGCTCTGCGTGATCACACCGGCCGAGATCGGTCCGGAGTATTTCCGCGAGATGGCCGACGTGCTGAAGGCAGCGGCTGGTGGTCCGCCGGACAAAGCCAAGATGATGGAAATCATGCTCCGTCATGGGCTTACCCCGGCTCCGCCTCCCGCCGCGAAGTAAACTCGCCTCCTTTTGTAATTATTCAGGCCTCGCTCTGTCTTACGGGGTGAGATGCAAGGTACGCTAGACCAAACCGTCATGTCGCCCGAGCTCGATCAACTCTATACGGCGCACCACCGGACCGTGTTCGCGGCTGCCTACCGGGTCACGGGAAGCGCTGCGGATGCCGAAGATGTGCTGCATACCGTCTTTTTGCGGCTGCTGAAGAAACCAGGGGCCATCGAAAATGCCGAGGGCTATCTGCGGCGGGCGGCGGTTAACGCGGCGCTCGACGTAGTGCGGGCGCGGCGGAGTGCGGATGTCGACATGGACCGCATGGCTTCTCGGGGACGGGATGGACTGGATGCGGTCAAGGACGCGGAACTCCGGGGGCAGTTGAGGGATGCGCTGGCGACATTGCCGGAGCGCGCCGCTGAGATTTTTGTTTTGAGGCATTTTGAAGGACACCCGAATCCGCAAATCGCGCGGATGCTGGGGATGACGCAAATCGGGGTGGCTGTGACGCTACATCGTGCTCGGAAGAAGCTCCAGGAAGAGTTGCGGAAGGCGGGGGTGAGATCATGAACAACCGGGAATTTGATCGGCTTGTGGATGGTGTTCGGCGGGACGTGCCGGATTCTTCGGACGCTGCGGAGCGGGTGCGCGGGCGGCTGGGCGTCGAGACGGGTCTCGACGCGGCACAGACGAGTCTGTGCGCTTCTTTCCGGGGGGAGCTTACGCCGGAGCGCAAGATGTTGCTGCGCGACCATGTGGTGACTTGCTCGGATTGCCGCCGGGAGCATCTTGGACTTACCTCCAACGTTGTTACGATGCCGAAGCGGGGATTCGTTGGTCGGTGGGCTATGGGGGCGGTCGCGGCGGCGCTGATGGTGGGAGCGGTGTGGGCTGCGCCGTCGGTGCTGGATCGAGTGCTCGCACCGGGAGGGGCTCGCGGGACCGTCGCCTCTATTTCTGGAACGCTGACGGCCATCTCTGCTGGAGGCGCGAGTCCGTTGCGTGTGGGTGCAGAGGTGGCGGAGGGCCAGGAAATTCGCACAGGGAAAGAATCGCACGCCGTTGTTCGCCTGCGGGATGGCTCGCTGGTCGAAATGGATGAGCGCAGTTCGATCACGCTCTCCGAACGCTGGCGCGGCAAGACTGTTCGCCTGGCTCGCGGCAACGTAATTGTGGAAGCGGCTAAGCAGCGCAACGGTTACTTGCAGGTGGCTACGTCCGACGCGATGGTCTCGGTGAAAGGCACGATCTTCGGAGTCAGCCAGGGGCTGGGAGGCTCGCGAGTCTCTGTGGTCGAAGGCGAGGTCCGTGTGGATGAAGGCGGCACGACCGCTCTGCTGCATCGCGGAGATCAGAAGACCACTAGCGCTTCGATGGAGCGCACGGCTGTTACCGAGGACCTCGCGTGGAGCGCCAATGCTGCCAAATACATCGCACTTCTCGCGGACATGAAGGATGTCAGTGAACGCATCTCGCGCATCCCGATGCCGGGTCTGCGCTACTCCTCGCGCCTGCTGGATCGGGTCCCGGTGGACAGCGTGCTGGTCGCGGCGATCCCCAATTTGGGGCCTGTGGTGGCCGAAGCGACGCGCATCTTTGACGATAAGGCTCGCGAGAGCGCGGCGATGCGCGAATGGTGGACCGCCTCCGGCGCCACCGAACTGCGCAAGGCCATCGACGAAGCCAAGGCGATCAGTGACTACCTGGGCGACGAAATCATCATCGCGATCAAGCGAGAAGGGAGTCCGATTCTGCTCGCGGAAGTTCGACGGGCAGGGCTGGCAGCTGAGCTGCAACGCCTCGGCTACCCTGGGGCGGTTTCATTCGACGGTTCTGTAGTTGCCGTAGGCTCAGCGAGCGTGCCCCCTGTAGGGACATTTGTCTCCACACCGTTCGGTGCGCAGATCGCCGACCGCTATCGCTTGGGAGCCGGATTACTTTTTTCGGCAAACTTGGAACAAATTGGAGCAGCTCCCGTAAGAGATTCTGTGGCCGGTCTCGACAACATGAGATTTCTGATTGCGGAACAGAAAGGCCCGCTTGCTGCGCCGGTCCATTCCGCCACGCTTTCCTTCAATGGAGCGCGCAAAGGGATCGCGAGTTGGCTGGCTTCGCCGGGTCCGATGGGATCGCTGGAATTTGTTTCCAAAGACGCGACCTTCGCGGCTTCGTTCCTGGCGCGCGATCCTCGGCAATTGTTGGACGAGGTGTTGACGATGGCGGCCGTGGATCGCACCAAGTTGGACTTGTCGGGACTGGACGAGGTGGCAGGTGCCCTCGGTGGAGAAGTAACGATCGCCTTCGACGGAGCGATCTTGCCGACTCCGGCTTGGGAAGTCGCGGTGGAATTGGACGATGCCATTCGCCTTCAGGGTGCGATTGAGAAGGCGCTTAGTGTCACTAAAGAAGTCGTCGACGGGCGCACCTACTATTCCGTCACGGCAACTCCGATGCCGCTGCACTACACGTTCGTGGACGGCTATTGGCTTCTCGGATCGAGCCGAGCGCAGGTGATGCGAGCGATCTCGAATCGGGCGGCTTCACAAACACTGCCGCGATCGGTGGAGTTCCGTTCGCAAATCCCGCCTGACGGCCAGACCTACTTCTCTGGCCTGATGTATTACAACCTGGGCGTGACGGTCGGCCCCATTGCGGACCAGTTGAAAGCCGCCGGCATGCTGACACCGGAGCTGCAATCGCAAGTGAACACCTTGATGACGAATCGCACACCGGGCCTGGTGTATGTTTACGGCGAGCCCGACCGCATCCAAGTCGGGAGCCGCAGCAACTTGTTCCAGATGGCGCTGCAAGCTTTGATTTCCGGCAATCCACTCACTGGAGTTCCCATGTCGGGCATGGGCGGGGCACAATAGACTGATGGCGGACGCAGTTATCCAATTGAACGGGCTGACGGTCCGCTTAGGCAAACGGGAAATCCTGCACGACCTCAAGGGCACTCTGGGAGGCCGTACGATCGGCCTGCTGGGTCCCAACGGAGCGGGGAAGTCGACGCTGATTCAAACTCTGCTCGGCTTCATCGATCCGACGGCGGGTTCGGCGACTATCCTTGGTCGCGATATCCGCAAGGACACACGCGCGTTGCGATCCATGATCGGGTACATGCCGGAGAATGATTCGTTCATCGCGCACATGACAGCGGTTGCGTTCGTGCGGATGATGGGCGAACTGAGCGGCCTGCCGTCGGAAGCGGCATTGGAGCGAGCGCACGAAGTTCTCTTCTATGTGGGCCTGGGCGAAGCGCGTTATCGACCGCTGGGGACTTATTCGCTGGGCATGAAGCAGCTGGCGAAGCTCGCGCAGGCGATCGTGCACGGACCTCGTCTGGTTATTCTTGACGAGCCGACCAATGGTCTCGATCCACCGGCTCGCGCCCGCATGATTCGACTGATCAAAGAAATGCGGGACACAGGCAAGATGCATCTTGTGGTGTGTTCGCACTTGTTGCGCGATGTGGAAGAGACCTGCGAAGAGGTTCTGATCCTGAAGGCCGGGCGGATCGTACATTATTCGAATCTGGAGGAAGAGCGCAAGGCGAACAAGCGCTTCGTGGAATTGGAGACGCTCGGTGACGATACGGGCTTCGCGGAAGCGCTGACTGTGCGGGGCTGCGAATGCGTACCGGTTGCTCCCGGCAAGCTGAAGATGGTGGTCCCGGTTGAATTTGAGATGCGAGAGATCTACGTGCTGGCCGCTGAGCGTGACTTGCAGCTGCGCCGCCTGAACTATCGCCGCGACACGCTTGAGGATATTTTCCTCAAAGCCATGGAGACGAAATAGATGGCGGTTTACAAGCGTACTTATACCGCTTACGAAGGCGAACTCACGCCCGAATGGTCGCGCTTTATGGTCATCCCACGGGCGAGTTATGCCAAGTTCGGGCAATCGAAGCTGCTGATGATCCTGCGCATGGCGTCGCTGATCTATCCGCTGGGATGCATCCTATATGTGTATCTCGCGAACAATCTTTCCGTCCTCACCGATTTAGGGATTCCGGCAGCGCAATACATTACCGTGGACCGCACGATGTTTTTGTACTTCTGCTGGATCCAAGGGGCGTTCGCGTATATCATGACGGCGCTGGTGGGTCCCAGCCTGGTCTCGCCTGATCTGGTCAATAACGCTTTGCCTCTGTACCTCTGCCGTCCGTTCTCACGCGCCGAATATGTGATCGGAAAGATGAGCGTGCTGGGAAGCTTGCTGTCGCTGACCACTTGGGTGCCGGGGCTGGCGATCTTCGCGGTGCAATGCAGTCTCGCTGGCTGGGATTGGACCGTGGCAAACGCGTGGATCGGTCTTTCGCTGTTCATTAGCCTCTTCTTGTGGGTCTTGCTGCTGTCGCTTATCGCGTTGGCCATCTCGGCGTTCGTGAAATGGAAAATCGCTGCGGGCGCACTGTTACTGGGAATCTTCGTCGCGGGCGCTGGATTCGGGTCCGCGCTCAACGCGATCGTGCGTACAGAGTATGGATCGCTACTCAACCTGACGCAAGTGATGTACACGATCTGGTCGGACCTATTCGGCCTGGCGCCCGACACTGGTCTCACTGTGGTCGAAGCGTGGGGCGTGGTGACTGTTGTCTGCGCTGGATGCGTCTGGCTGCTGGCGAAGAAGGTTCGCGCGTTTGAGGTGGTTAAGTGAGCGAGATCGTATTCGATAACGTCTCGCGCTTTTATGGTGACGTGCTGGGCGTCAATCGCGTCACCCTCACGATCCCGCCGGGAATCACCAGCCTCGTCGGGCCGAATGGGTCGGGCAAAACGACGCTGATGAATCTGATGACCGGACTGGTTCGTCCCACGCGGGGCGAGATCAGCGTGCTCGGCGTTAGTCCGCAGGATCCTGAGAAGCTGTTCCGCCTGTGTGGCTACTCGACGCAGTTCGATTCTTACCCGCGAGGCCTTACGGGGTTCCAGTTCATCCAGTCTTACCTGCGGCTCTTCGGGCAGTCTGCGGCTGATGCTGCGGCGGCTGCGATCAAAGTTATCGAACGGGTGAACCTTGGTGACGCCGCGCATCGCAAGATCGCGGGCTATAGCAAAGGGATGCGACAACGTATTCGCTTGGCGCAGGCCATCGCGCACGACCCGCAGGTGCTGGTGCTCGATGAGCCGCTCAACGGCCTGGATCCGCTCGTCCGCGCGGAGACCATCGCGCTCTTCCGAACATGGGCGTCCGAGGGTCGCCATGTCATCGTGTCGAGCCATATTCTGCATGAAGTCGACACGATTTCTGACCAGGTCATCCTGCTCGCGAATGGCTACGTTGTCGCCGAGGGCCAGATCCGCGGGGTTCGCGACGAAATGCGCGAGCATCCGATGCAGGTGCTGATCCGCTGCAATCGGGCCAACGAAATGGCGGCTCGCGTCTTCGGGACGGACCACGTGGTTGAGGTGCGCCTGCACTCAGACGGGGGCGGCTTGCTGGTGAAAACGAAAGATGCTGACAAGTTCTATCGCATGCTGAATCACATTGCCCTCGCCGGTTTCATCGTGGAGAGTGTTGCTCCCGCAGACGATAATGTGAACTCGCTCTATGAGTATTTGATCGGTGGAGAGGAGCCCACGCGATGATGAGCATGTGGCTGGGGCAAATTGCCGCTGTGATCCGGCTGGAGATGAAGAAGACGTTCCTCTCCAAGCGCGGGCTTTGGGTTTATCTGCTGGCCTTGGCACCGGTGGCGATCACCACGATTCACTCGTTGGTGGAGTTGTCGCAAGGGGAGGCCCGCCAGGCGATGGCCGCTGCTCGACCGGTGGATACCGCGCTCCTGCAAGCGATCCAACCCGGCATGTCGCAAATCGAGGTTGGAGAACGGCTCGGAGAACCGCACAACCGCTGGCAATTCCGTCAACGGAACCGGGAATTTGGCTCTTATCAATACACCGACGGCGTCGACCTGTACACCTTCAACTTCGCGAATGGTGAGATTCGCAATATTGGCGTGGAGACTCGAGATACGCTGGCGGCGGACAGTGCGATCTATGCCAGTATGTTCCAATTCTTTTTCTTGCGACTCGCGATTTTCTTTGGTTGCGTTGGCGTATTCACGAACCTATTCCGTGGAGAATTGCTCGACCGCAGCTTACATTACTACCTTCTTACGCCGTTGCGCCGGGAGGTTTTGGTGGTCGGCAAGTATCTCGCCGGCCTGATCGCGACGACGGTGATTTTTGTAACCAGTGCAGCGCTGCAAATGTGGACGATGTCCTGGCATTTCACTGGCGCTGAGATTTCTGACTATTTGAATGGTGGCGGTTGGGGACATGTGTTCTCCTATCTCGGGGTAGCAGCCGCTGCGTGCCTTGGTTATGGAAGCGTCTTTCTTGCAGCTGGGTTGTTCTTTAAGAACCCGATCATTCCCGCGGCGCTGATCGAGGTGTGGGAGAGCCTCAATATCTTCCTGCCCGCGGCACTGAAGAAGATCAGTGTGATTTATTACCTGCTGTCGCTCTGTCCGGTGGTTGCGAGTCCAGACAAGGACATGAATCGCTTCCTCAAGATGTTGGTGAACGCGGCGGAACCGGTTTCGGTCCCCGTAGCGCTACTGGGTTTGTTCGGGGTCACAGCTGCGGTGCTGTTCATCGCAGGACGCCAGGCCCGTCGGCTTGAAATCAATTACAGTACCGACTAATTCCCGATTCGCCGAACGCGATTCTCAGGAGTCGCGCCGATGGGCGAATGCTCGCCTAGATAGTTTACGAGCGTGTCTATGTCGAGAAGGCCGGTGTCGTAACGGTAGCCGGTTGAGTTCTTCAAGGCGATGAATCCGTCGCCCCCGTCGGCCATGAAGTTGTTCACCACGACGCGGTAGGTTGCGCTGTCACTCACCGGTTGCGCATTGAGCGTAAGCTCTGAAACCCTGCTCCCCTGCGGCTTGGTCGCATCGAAAGTGTAGCGGACCCCTTTGGACACCCAAACCGGCCGTACCTCCAACGTCTGCTTCAGTTGCACGCCGTTAAGATCCATGACGACAAGCGTGTTGTTAAAGGGTTGAACGGCAATCGCACTTCCAAATGTAATGTCGCCAGGCTCCAGCGATGCACGCACACCGCCCGTATTCATCAACGCCGCAACGGTTTTCTGTGGGGCGGTCGCCGCCAGCATCGCATCGGCGATGATCTCTCCCATGACGGTATTCTGTCCTAACGCGCCCTCTGCCGTTCCGATCTTCCGATCCCGCTGCTGCGCGATGGGTTTCTGGAATGCCGCCACCAGTGCTTTCAACGTCGGATCTTCGGCGATCGATTCATCAACGCGAATCGGTTGGGAATCGCTCCACTTCTTCACGCGCCCCTTCCTATCGAAGGTCACCTGCAGCCTTCCGAGCACTTTCTCGCCCTCCCACGCCTGCACTACGAGCGTCTTTCCATGATCCGGGTTATCGATTACCGTTGGATACGGGCCGCTTGGTTCTCGCCAACCGGGCGCAGTCGTCGTACCGAGCAGTGTGTGGCTATGCCCGCCCACAATCACGTCCACGCCGTGTAGCGTGCGCGCAAGCACTTGTTCCTCGACATACCCGACGTGTGCCAGCAAAATGATCTTGTTGATACCGGACTTGGTCAGTGAGTCGACCTCCGCTTGGATCGAAGTCACAAGGTCGCGCAGGTGAACATTGGGTCCGGGGTTGCTGATTGTTGGCAATTCCGGTGTGATCGCGCCCACCACGCCGATTCGTTCCTTGCCGCGCGTAAGGATTGTTGAATTGCGAAACTTACCTTTGAGCGCGGGTTCCGCGTCCACATCGAGATTGACGGACAACAATGGAAACTGCGCGTTCGCGGCGAAGGTTCCGAGCGCTGTCGGACCCCGATCAAACTCATGATTGCCGACCGCCATCGCGTCCAAGCCGATCGCATTCAGGAACGCCAGGTCCGCCAAGCCCTCGTAAACAGTAAAGTAGAACGTCCCCTGAAATGCGTCGCCGGCGTGTAGGACGATCGCATTCGGGTCGCTTTTGCGGTGCTCTTTGATGAGCGTCCCTAAGCGCGGCATGCCGCCATACGGTTTGCCCTGGATGACCGTGGGTTCAATACGATCATGCGTGTCATTGACGTGAAGGATCGTTGTCGTAAAATCGGCCGCGAACAGCGCCGGAGCCAGCAAGAGGAGCAGGAGCCGCATGCCAGCAGTGTAACGCGTCATTGTGACGACGCGAGCAAAATACCGGTGGTGCGGAGGCGGCTTCCATCGCTATGATGGAAGTTCATTCCGCATGTCCGACCTCAAAGCTCTTTCCCCAGAAATTCTGATTCACATTGCCAAGTTGCTCAATGTGCCCATGAAGGGCCTGTTAGCAACAGTGGAACTGTTAGACGAAGGGGCCACGGTCCCTTTCATCGCTCGTTATCGCAAAGAGGTGACGGGCAACTTGGATGAAGTCCAGATCCGAGGCATTGAAGAAAAGCTCCTCTACTTCCGCGAACTGGAATCGCGCCGTGAAACGATCCTTGCTTCGATTCAGGAGCAGGGCAAGCTCACGGACGAGTTAAAGGCGAGGATCGAGAAGACACTCGATAAGAGCGAGTTGGAAGATCTCTATCTGCCTTACAAGCCGAAGCGCCGCACCAAAGCGACCATCGCGCGCGAGAAGGGCCTGGAGCCGCTCGCGGTGTATTTGTGGGAGCAACAAGCAACCGATCAGCCACTCTCCGTATTTGCCGAAACGTTCATCACCGCCGATGTACCCACGGTGGATGAGGCCCTCGAAGGCGCTCGCCACATCATCGCGGAAATGATCAGCGACCACGCCGACATCCGCAAGCAACTTCGCAAGGTGATGTTCGACGAAGGGGTTATCGTCAGTCGCAAGATCGACGCCGACCCGAATCCTGACGAGCAGGAGAAGTTCAAGATGTACTACGACTATCGCGAGCCAGTGCGCACGATCCCATCGCACCGCATGCTCGCGATTCGTCGCGGAGAAGCCGAGAAGGTTCTGTACTTTCTGGTTGAACTCGACGCGCTGCGTCCCGTGGCGATCATTCGTAGCCACATCCATAAGGCGCAGGGCGATTGGACTCCGCAACTCGACCTCGCTGCCGAAGACTCATGGAAGCGATTGCTTAGTAGCTCCATCACGGGCGAGATTCGTTTAGAACTCAAGACTAATGCCGATGCCGAAGCCATCAAAGTGTTCCGCGACAATCTGGAAAACTTGCTGCTGGCACCACCTGCAGGCCAACTCTCTGTGTTGGGCCTTGACCCCGGTATTCGCACTGGCTGCAAAATCGCTGTCGTCGATGACACGGGCAAATTCCTCGCACAGGATGTTATTTACCCGCACGCGCCGAAGTTCGACGTGGCGGGATCGCACCGCATCCTCGCATCGTTGATTGAAAAGTTTAACGTCAAGGCGATCGCGATCGGCAACGGTACAGCCTCGCGGGAAACAGAGGCTCTGGTCCGGGACTTTCTGCGTGAGAAGGGTCTGCTGTCGCTCTTCAGCGTAACCGTTAACGAATCGGGAGCATCGATCTATTCGGCGTCCGACATCGCGCGACAGGAATTCCCGGACCTCGACTTAACCGTTCGGGGGGCCATATCGATTGCCCGCCGGTTGCAGGACCCTCTGGCTGAACTGGTGAAGATCGATCCCAAGTCGATCGGGGTCGGCCAGTATCAACATGACGTCGATCAATCCAATCTCCAGCGTGCTTTGCAAACGGTCATCGAAAGCTGCGTCAATCGCGTAGGCGTCGACCTCAACACGGCGTCCTGGGCGCTGCTCCGGTACGTGGCTGGCATCAACGAGCGGACGGCGCAGAAGATCGTCGAATACCGCAATGATAACGGGCGCTTTCGTTCGCGCGTGCAATTGAACGCTGTCCCGGGTATAGGCCCGAAGACATTCGAACAGGCAGCAGGATTTCTGCGCATCCGGGGCGGGGACAACCCGCTCGACATCACTGCCGTGCATCCGGAATCGTATTCTGTGGTCGAACAAATCGCGACTAACTTGGGCGTAGACGTTCGCCAGCTGATTGAGAAACCGGAGCTTGTGCAGAAGGTCGAGGCGGCGTCCGTGACGGCGGGGACGTATACGCTGCAGGACATTTTGGAAGAGCTTCGCAAGCCAGGGCGTGACCCTCGCGAGAAGTTCTTGGCTCCCAAATTCGATGAAGGCATTCGCGAAATTGGGGATCTGGTTACGGGGATGGTGCTGGAAGGTGTGGTGACGAACGTTACTAAGTTCGGAGCCTTCGTCGACATTGGCGTGCATCAGGATGGGCTGGTCCACATCAGCGAACTCTCGGATCGCTTCATCAAGGAGCCGAGCGAGGCTGTGAAGGTGGGGCAGATTGTGAAGGTGCAGGTTCTCACTGCGGACGCGAAGGCGAAGCGCATTGCGCTCTCGATCAAGGCGTTGACTGCGAAAGCGGCTGGCCCGAAGCCGAAGACCGCACCGAAGCAGGAGAAGGCGAAACCGACGATGGAAGATAGTTTGGCGGCTCTTACGAGCCGCTGGAAATCGCGCTAGGTTTGCAACCAGGTGTCGAGAAAGTCTCGACACGGCACGCGTAGGCGCGTGCGCTACTTGATCATGTATTTGTCGTGGCAGGAGGAGCAGGAATTTAAGATCTTCTCACCCACGTCACCGCCTAAGGCGTTCAGGTCCTTTTTGTCGATGGCGACCACGGCGGCTTTGCCGGCGTCGGCCATCAACTTTGCTGCGGCGTTCCAGGCGGCGGCGTTCGCGCCCTTGGCTTTGGCGGCGACCTTCGTTTTGCCTGTGGCCATCTGGCCTGGAACCATGAGGAGCTTGCCGGCTTCCTCCAGAGAAAGCGCGTGTTTGCGGAACTCCGCCCACTCCTGATCGGTTGGCTTTTCTTTGCCGCCTGCGTCAAATAGCGCATTGGAATCGGGAATGGCCTGGTCGATCATGATCTGCTTCGTCGTGGCAGTGCTTCCTTTGGTTGCAACTTGCGCGAAAAGCGCGCTGGTGATCAGCAATGCAGTTAGCGAGAGTGTGATACGCATGCTTCATTATGAGCAACTAAAGGGCCACTGGGCTACAATGCTCAAGTGAACAGGCTTTCGCGGTATCAGACGATCACGCTGAGTCTGCTCGTCCTCGCGATCATCGGCTTCGCTACGCAGGTTACCTCGTGGTGGTGGATGTTGTGGACGTCGCTGCTCGCTCTGCACGCCTTCCGCAAGCAACTTCTCTGGCGCGTGCGGAACCGGCTTCTTCTCACGTTCTTCCTCTTCGGTGTCGTACCTATTTTTCTCATCGGAGTAATGCTGGTCTTCAGCGGCATTCCTTTCCTGGGCCAGATCGCCGCCGAGCGAGCGGAAGTTGACCTCGAAGTGCGCACAGCGACGCTCGCAGCCGTCGCGCAGAGTCTATCGTCCGCCACCGCTCGTTCCGTTCCCACTGAGTCCCTGGACGCCCTCCGCCAGCGTGTTCCTCAAATCTCGATCATCACCCGTGCCGGGGGAGCCACCAAAGTTGAGCCAATGGACGCGGTGATCCAAGCCGCACCCGCTCAGTTGAAGACTGAGTTTCAGGGTTTGATGCAACTCGACGGGAAATACTATCTCGCCGCTCGAGCACACGATCCATCCTCCATCGCCGACGTTCTGGTCTACGTGCCTTTCGACGACGAAACGCGCACGCAGCTGGGACGAGGCATCGTCGAAATCGCAGCGGTCCTCGGTGGCAACGAGGACGTCAGCCAGCACGTTGGGCCTGATGGTTCCTCCGTGTCGGTAAACAAGAGCAAGCGCCCCCGCGTGTTCTTAGAGGTGGACGACGCCCCCGACGGTAGCTTCGAAATTAAACGACTACCCCAGGCCAAAGGCTTCTGGGACGTCCCGATTGCGGGTATCCTCTCGCGCACGATCGAACTCGCCGACGGCGCAGTTCGATCCAGTGCCATTGTCGTGCTGTCGCGGCCTTCGCTACTACTTGCCTCTTTCGCCGGGAGCCAAATCTTCTCGGTCACTATGATTCTCCTGGCAATTGCGGGTGGCCTCCTATTGGTCGTTGAATTGGTGTCGCTAGTTCTCAGTCTTTGGCATACCCGCACCATTACGCGGTCGGTCCACGACCTCTATCAAGGCACTCTCAAGGTCGCCGACGGAGATTTTGCGTATCAGATTCCCGTCCGCGGCCACCATCAGCTCAGCGATCTGGCGTCATCGTTCAACGGCATGACGGCGAAGATCCAGCAGCTGATCGGTGAGGTGAAAAAGAAGGAGAAGCTGGAAGCGGAACTTGAAATCGCCCGCCAAGTCCAGTCCCGCCTATTCCCGCGCACGATCCCCGAATTGAGGACGCTCGAGATGTGGGGTACCTGCATCCCGGGACGCTTTATCAGCGGTGACTATTACGACTTCGTAAAGTTAGACGACCGATACACGGCCATCGCGCTTGGCGACGTTTCAGGCAAGGGCGTGTCCGCCGCGCTGCTCATGGCGAGTATTCAGGCCTCGCTGCACGCACAGCTCGGCTTTTCTCGAACCGCTCACGCTCCCATCCTCTCCACGGCGACCTTGATGGCGCTGATCGGGCAGCAACTCTACGAAAGCACGCCCGCTGAAAAGTACGCGACGTTCTTTTGCTCGGTCTATGATGACGAAGCTGGCATCCTACGCTACACCAATGCGGGGCATCTGAAACCCATTCTGGTGCGGGAAGGGAAGTGGTCGGCACTGGAAGGGGATGGCATGGTCGTAGGCTTGATGCCAAATGTCACGTATGAGCAGCAGGAGATACAACTGCTCCCGGGTGATTTGGTGGCGATCTTCTCCGACGGCATTCCTGAAGCTGAGAACGCGGAAGCACAGGAATACGGTGAATCCCGCTTGGCCGAGTTGCTGGTGAAAAATGCGACGGAGCCCCTGGACGAAATCGTCAAGACGGTTACGGATTCCGTAGACGCCTGGGCGCACGATCCCGCGGCTCGCGATGACACGACGATCGTGGTGATCCGACGCCGCTAGAACGCGGTCCCGATAAACGGCAGCATTCGCCCCCAGTACATCACCCCGAACCAAAGAAACAGCGACGACGCAGCCACCACCTTGGCTGATGTGGGCGCGTCGGCGCCGGGACCCAAAGTTTCAACTCGCTGCGAAACCTTAGCTCCATAGAAGTACAAGACGTTCACGCCCGCGAGCAACACGAATAGCATCTTGAACTGGAACGCTACGTTGTGGGTGTACTGCATCGCATCGGCGGAGTAGAACATGATCCCGGTGATCAGGTTCGCGACGAAGCCGGCGATGCCCCAGGGGACAAGACGATGCAGCGGACGCATGGGCATCTGCTTGGCTACGCCCAACATTCGCAGATCGAGGGTCCCGATGGCGCCGACCATCATCGCAAGGCCCAAAAAGTGGATGGTCTCGCAGAAAGCCCACAGCCATTGGTTGTCCTTCATCAGGAATGCGAGATGCGTGGTTTGCATCCACAGCGCAAATGAATCGATGAACTTGATCATTGCAACCCCGCTACCGGCCCCAGGTAGGCCATGAGTCGGCCAGCGGTCGTCGCGCCTACCCACAACACGATTGAGGTCCATGCCAGCGACTTTGCATTCGACGGCAGCGGGCCACAAAACATCCGTTTGTGAATGATGGTGACATTCCACACAGCCAGCGAAATCAGCGACATCTTTACGTAGAAGACCGGGTTGAGCATCTTGGTGGTCGCATCCGCCATTAGCAGCACGACGCCGGAGAGCGCGTTGAGCCAGAAGCCGAACCACAGAAATGGATAGAAGCGTTCAAAGGGCGCGACGGGAGATGCGCTGCCGAAACCCAGCAGCCGAAGATCGAGAGCGAAGCTGATTCCCATCAGAAGTGCCAGCCCGATCGTGTGCATGGTGAGGATCAGAGGGTAGCCATACATCGACCCTGATTCTCGAACCCAGGTGCTGAAGGGGAGCTGTTCTACCCATGTCAGAATTTCCATCTGGCATGGTGGAGCAATTGGACTGCCGTGAAAACCTGCGAGCGATGGACTCTACTGCGCGATTTCGCGCAAAGTTTCTAGGCCAGTCCCGCCACAGGACCCACATACGCCAGCAAGCGGCCTGCAAGGATCGCGCCGAACCAGCAAACCAGGGAGAGGATCGCCAAGCCGCGAACGCCGGTCGGAATGGCTTCGTTCGAGGGCTCGTTGAGCATCTTTTTCTGGATCATTGTTTGGATCACCAGGCCCACGGCGATCAGGCCCATCTTGACCCAAAAATCCCAGTTCATCAGCTTGGTGCTTGCGTCCGCCATGATCAGGAGGACGCCCGTGATCAGGTTTAAATAGAAGCCATACCAGATCAGCGGATAGAGCTTCGTCAACGGCTTCACAGGCATGCTGGTGAGGCCCAGCAGACGCAGGTTCATCATGCAGGTGATGCCCGCGACCAGGCCCAGTCCGATGGTGTGCATGAACAGGATCAGTGCGTAGCCGTAGATTGCGCCGCCTTCGCGAATCCACGTGCTGATACTGAGCTGCTCGATTGATTTGAGAAAGTCCATCATGGCATCAGCTCCTAGAACGCGTTCCCGATGAACGGCAACATGCGTCCCGCGTACATCACACCGATCCACAGAACGAGTGCGGTCACAGCCGCGAATTTCGTGCGTCCCGGAGCATTCTCGCCTGCTTTGAGGAGCCAACTATCATCCATGACAGTGAAGTACGCGAGGTTCGCTGAAGCCAGCAACAACAGGCCTACTTTCCAATAAAACACCGGATTTCCTGTGTACTGGTCCGAGGCCGCGATGAAGAACGTCATGCCCGTGGCCAGATTCACCGCGTAGGCGGCGACAGCATAGGGCAGCAGTTTGTGAATACTCTCGAACGAGACGCCCTTCAGGAATCCCAGGATGCGAAGGTCGATCAACAGCACCATGCCGAAGAGAATCGCCAGACCCATGAAGTGGATCGCTTCACACGCTGCCCAGATCTTGGTGCTGTCGGTGACTGCCGCCTTGATGACGGACTGGGAGAATGCGGAGATCATCCACGATGCTCGCCCGTCGGCCACATCGCGAACTTCCGGATGCATGATGTCGCCGCCCAAATTCGCGGCGATGCCCATCGTTCCAAAACTGGCCGCAGAGCAGACCAAAACAGCCGGCAGGATCCACGCTGCGGGTCGCGAATGGCGGCGATACTGCCACAATCCGGTCCACGCGAGGAGTCCGTTCAGCGAAATCAGGATGAAGGCGAGTAACGCCCAACTTTGGTGGGCTTCGATCAGCGCGGTCAGATGCAGCGCAGCCGATGAGGGATGCTGGGCCAGAATCTCCTGCGCTGCGTTGCCCGTCATATAGGTGGGCATGGCGATCAGGCCGATCGCCAGGAACACGCCCAAAGAGGCGCGCTTCAGGTGGTCACTATTCCAAAGCAGGGCCGCGAGGAACAGCCCCAGGCCGATGATCATTCCCACGGTGGGGAAGTGGTTCAGCAGCAGATGCAGATGTGCGAGATTCATGAGGAGGCCGCTTGCCGAGAAAGGATTACCGGGCAGAACAGGGCGAAGGTTTGAACTTCGCGCCGTTGGCTTCCTTCTTGAAATGCGTGCTGGTGCGGAAGGGCTGGGTGAGATTCGTCGGATCGTCCACCACCGTGGTGATGATCAGGTACTGATCGCCATTCGGTTCGTGCAGGATGTCGTAGAACTCAGACAGCGTGGTGTTGGCGCTGTAAGGCACGCCATTCTTGCGCAGATAACCGGCGAGCAGATTCGTGGTGAGCACCTTCATTGAGCCGGGACGGATGGGGGCTGGTGCCGCGCGTCCACCAGCAGCCGTGCCATCGCCGGTCGCACCGGCAGGTACGCCAAACGTTCCGCGACCGCGCGCGATGCCATCCCAGGAAGCCTTTGAGAAGCCCTGCAAGCTCGCCGGACCGGACGGATCGCCGGTGAAGTGCATCAAGCGCGTCTGCGTGCCTGTGTCGGTCTGGATGCGCAGCGTATTGTCATCCGCCCAGTCGATATTCAGCCGTGTGGGCAGCCGCATCAAGCCAGCCGCGCCGTAAGCCTTGCATTGCTGACCGGCGGCTTCGTCCTTCGCGGGGTCCCAAGCGTTCGCCGCCCCACGACCCGCGGGCGTCAGCGGAACGCTGGCCACATCGCCCTTGGCCGGAGTCACCATGCGATACAGCCAGTCTTCGGTTACCAGCGAAACCCAGGTGCCCGTGAGGTCGATCGGAGCCTGCGCCTTCGGCGTCGGCGGCGGTCCTGCCGGACCCTTCGCGCCGCCCTTGCCTCCACCCCCGCCAGCGGGACCTTGCGCCACCAATAGGGATACAGCGACAGCCATGGCAGCTGTAAGCGTGAAGACATTGCGCCCGAATCGCGTCATTTGTTCAGTTCCTCTTCGTGGAGTTCTACCGTTAGTTAAACGTTTGGTTTCCGACCGGCCACGTCCACTTATCCGACGGACGGGTGATGCTGCGCATGCGCAGGCGATGATCTTCAGGATTGCGGCCCGGGCTGCCGACTACGACAACCTTGTCGCCGACCTTCAACGTGCCGGTGCGCACGCCCTGCTGCGCGAGTTGACCGGCCGCGCCCCATTCGATGGACCAGCGTACCGGATTGCCGTCTTTATCCTTCAACTTGGGGTCTTCCACGTGAACGAACGAGTGGGGGTTACGCACCAGGAACGCCTTGAGCTCGCCTTCGATTGTCAGCGGCGGAGCATCTTCCAAATAGGTGCCGGCAAACGAGTGGTGCGCCGCGATCGGCGTCACTCCGGCGAGCATGCCGAACGCAGCGGCGAGCAGTGCAAGTTTCGTTTTCATTCTTCAACCTCCAGATCTAATTGATCCTAACACCCAAATCTACAAGCAGTTTACTTGCCACCGAGGCTTCTATAGACGGCTTCGATAAACATATCCGTCGTCCACGGGCCGGTAGTCGAACCCCACCGCGCGTCGTATTCGTAGGTCGGTTTGGCGGCCTTCACCTGTGCCAAGGTCTGCCCCTTGGCGATACCGGCTTTGACCCGGTCGCGGATGATGGTCACCATATCGCGATATTCCAGCACGTCGTGTTCGTCCGTCAGACGGCCCTTGCCCGGAATTACATAGGTGCCGCCTTCTTGCTCGTGGCGCGGAATGCACAGGTCCAGGATCAGATTCAGCGCCTTCAAGACGCCTTCCACGTTGCCGCCCCTGGCCAAGTCGATTTTTGGATACGAGGTCATGTCCAGAACATCCCCCGCTGCGATCACATCCGAACGGCGGAAGAAGACGATGCTGTCCCCGTCGGTGTGCGCCTTGGGCTGGAATATCGCCAGCACCGGCTCATCGTTAAAGAAGATTTCTTTCTGGCCTTCGTTGTAGGTGGTTGTCGGGAGAGCGTCCGCGTTGGGGACCTTCTGTCCCTCGGGAACATTGCTCATGCGGCCCAAGACATTTTCATGCGCCACGATGGTCGCGCCGTTGTCGAACGCCACGGCGCCCAGATTGCCGCCTGTGATCGGCGCGCCTGCGCGGGAAATCGGAGCATTGGTAGCGGTGTGATCGATACTCGTGTTGATCAGGTAGCGAATCGGTTCGCTGGACAGCTTGCGGATCTCGGCGATCACCGCGTCGCTCGCGCCCTCGGCCGGCGTGTCGACGACTAGAACGCCCCAGCTGCCGGTCTGCACCACCACGTTGCCGCCGGGAGCCACGATCATATACACGTTGCCTTGCACCTTGAGCGTGCCGACTTCCTGTTTCGCCGCCGCCTTGGTCTGCTTACCCTTGCCCTGTTGCGCTTGCGCGAGCGGGGCAGGTCCAAACGCGAAGAATCCCGCCGCGGCTGCCAGCGACAAAACGGGCAAAGTCTGGAAGAGAGTTTTCATGACTATTTCGCCGCCTTGATCTTTTCAATATATTCCGGATACATTGTTTCCGGCCCGCCTAATACGGCGTCCAGCGGAAGCTTGTACTTGGTGCGGAATTCGTCCAGGAACGGATTCTCGCCGGGCAGGTAGCTCGGGACCTTGGTGCGATCTGAACCCGGCAACTCATTCACGTACTCGCACGGCCACAACCAATTGCCATTCGGGTTCGAACTCTTCACGTAGTCTTCGCTCTTGATCAGCGGCTCGGACAAGTAGATCGGATCGGTCACCACGCTGATGTGCGTCAATTGGTCGCCGTGGAGAATAAAGTGGTCCGTTAACTCAATCTTGTCGCTCGACGGAATGCCGTTACGCCGATGCCAGCCCTGCTTGAGGTGGGTCGTGTAGACCGTGAGGATGTTGCCATCCCACTTGCCGGTCGAAAATCCCATCCAGGTGTGCGCCGCATATTCGGGGGGATGCGGGCGGCCATCCATATAGATCGTGCGGTTCTGTTCGTAGGTGCTGGTGTATTGGCGAATCGCCACCACGTTCTGCGTCTGCGGATCGCGTTCTTCCCAAATGCGCAGCGATAGCGGACCGCGGTAAATGTAGGCCGCTGTGTGCACCTGGCATTGATGCTCCTGTAACCCCAACCGATCCGGAGCCCAGGCAAGCGCCCATTTACGGGCAAAGTCATTGAGGGGGATGCCACCGAAGTCGATCAGTTCCGGCCCTGGGATGCGCTCCGGCTGATCCTCGAGATACTGCGGGTTCCAGATGCCGGTCAAATCCACTTGCGCGGAGGCGGGGGCAACGCTGAGAATCGCGGCCATGGCGACCCACTTCAATAGACTCACACTGCCTCCTGTTGCAGGGACTTGCTGCCAACTATAAAGTCGACATAAAGTAGCATTTGGTTACGCGTCGCGTCAAGCTAGCAAGCCTTTGTAGGCGTTGCGGTTGCAGGTTCCTGGGAGGAGTCAGCTACGGCGTGGCGATCTTCGCGTCGCGCCACAGGCGCTCGAGGTCGTAATACGCGCGGGCCTTCTCGGTGAACACGTGCACTAGAAAATCGCCGTAGTCAATCAGAATCCAATCCGCGTTGTCGTAGCCTTCAATGCTCAACGGATAGCGGCCCTGATGCTTCAAGCTGATCTCGATTTCATCCGAGATCGCCTGGTTCTGGCGGATGTTGGTGCCGTTGCAGATCACGAAGAAGTCGGCAAACGAGGTCAGGTCGCGCAGATCGAGGACCTTGATGTCCCGGGCTTGCTTCTCTTCGGCGGCTGCCACTGCTTCGCGCCAGCTGGGTTCAAAAACCTCTTCTTCTACCGGTTCGGGGACCGCGACAGCCGCTGACTTGGCCGTGGCTTTTGCTGCTGCCTTGGCTGCTGCTGTTTTGCCAACAGCAACTTTCTTAACTGCAGTCTTTTTCTTGGTTGCGGGTTTTAATTCCGTCTTGGTTGCGCGTGCCAGTGTGAGTGAAGCTCCTGTTGGTATCGTACCATCTACAAATGCCGTCTCTACGCGTACTCATCTCCGCCGCCCAGATTGCCGAACGTGTCCAAGCCATGGGCGCGCAAATCGAACGCGAATCCGGCCCCGGCCCCATCTACCTCATCGGAACGCTCAAAGGTTCATGCATGTTCCTCGCCGATCTGGCCCGCGCCATCCACTCCCAGGTCCGTATCGACTTTATTGGCGCGTCCAGCTACGGGGCAGGTTCCTACTCCTCGGGCGATGTTCGCATCACTAAGGATCTGGACGCTTCCATCGAAGGCTGTGACGTCATCATCGTGGAAGACATCGTCGACACAGGCAGCACTCTGGCCTATCTGCTGGAGATGTTGGCGCTGCGCAAACCCAAATCCCTGCGCGTGGCCGCCATCCTGGACAAGCCGTCGCGCCGTACGAAAAGGGTTCAGGCGGATTACGTCGGCTTCCAGATTCCCGACGAATTCGTTGTCGGCTACGGCCTCGACTTCGCTCAGGATTATCGCCACCTGCCCGACGTGTGCGTGTTAAGCGAGTAACCTGCTACTCTGTGATTTATGCTCGATAATTTCCGTCGCTTCCAGGCCGGTCCCGATCCTTTTGGGCGCACTTGGGAAGCCGAATTCCGCTGGCTGCAAACCGGTATTTCCATTCGTCATGCCGATACGGTAGACGTCAAGTTCATCGTGTGGATGAACGGTGTAGATGGCGCCAAGGAAGAGCAGGCGGAACGCATTGTCGCTATGAAGCATCCTGATCTTTTGGTGCTCAGCGAGGAGTCCGGCCACGCCCTGACCGACCCGTGGTGCACGCGGTTGGCGGCTCGGCATCTTGCGTATTGTTACGAGTCTGGTGAAGACATCGAAAAGACCCTCATCAATGCGCCGCTTCCGGCCCTACGTCGGGCCGCTGGTTTGCTGCAACCGGCGTAACAAATTGTGCGTTCCAAAACGCCTCACGAAGTGGTAAAACAATTATTCAAGAGTTTATAGCGAGTGGACCGTCACGTTACGAAAGGGTGACGCGTAACACTAAGTGGAGGGTGTCTGTTATGGTGAGCTGTCCAAAGTGCAATTCCGGAATTGACGTGGATGAAGAAGAATTGGACGAAGGCGATTCGCTGATCTGCGAAGATTGCGCCGCCAATCTGAACGTCACCGGTGTTTCCCCGCTGGAGTTATCGGTGGGCGATGATGAAGACGAGGACGACGACGAAGACGACGATGATTTCGACGAAGACTTCGACGACGATGATGATGACGACGATGAAGAGGATGAAGACGAGGACGACGAAGAGTAGCTTCGCGCTACTGACGTGTCTTGTTTTCGCCCTTAGCGCTCAAGGGCAGAAAAAACAGGAGCCGTATGCCATCGTGCGCGGCTCCGTTTTTCTTGAGTCCGGCTTCACCCTGCCAGGGGCCAAGGTCGTGCTGAGCGCCAAAGAGAAGCCTTCCAAGAAGTTGCAGGAGCAGGTATCCAGCCCACAGGGCGAATTCGCCTTCCGCGTTCCGCCCGGACCTTCCTATTACATCGTGACCGCCTCCATGAAGGGCTTTGATCCTCTCTCGAAAGAGGTTGAAGTTGTCGGTCAGGAACAGATAAACAGAACCTTTACGCTGATTCCCGCATCTAAGAAATGAGGAGTACTTCCATGACCTTCCGTAAGCTGCTGACCGCATCCGTCCTGCTTGGCATGGTTGGGGTCCTCTCCCTGTTGGCACAGGGTCAAGGCCAACCTCCGAGCCAAAACAAAGGTACCGTCTCGATGCCCCCCAAGGGCACGAACAAGGAAGACGCAAATCTACGCTCCATCGAAGGCGTGGTGCAGGATGCCGACAAGAATCTGGTGCCGAAAGCCATCGTTCAGTTGAAGGACATGCGGACCCTGTCGATCCGTTCGTTCGTTTCCACGGCCGAAGGTGAATACCACTTTGCGGGTCTGCGCCTGGATAATGACTACGAACTCAAGGCGACGCTCGGGGAGAAGAATAGCGCCACCAAACGGGTTTCTTCGTTTGAGTCCCGTAAGACCGTGACCGTCAACCTGCAATTGGAGAAGTAAGCTGTCGCGCTGCCTCTCCCTGCTTTGCTGTATCTCGGCTGGGCTCTTGGCTCAGCCGCTCGTCTTTGAACACGTAACCGTCATTGACGCCACCGGCGGTCCGGCCATCCCCAACGTCTCCGTCGTCCTTCGCGGCGGACTCATTGATCGCATCGAGTCCGGTATCACTCCGCCCGAAGGCGCCACCGTCATCGACGCCACCGGCAAGTTTATGATCCCCGGTTTGTGGGACATGCACGTCCACCTCACGGACCTGGGTCCCGACTTCCGTACGCTGTTGAAGTACGGCATCACCGGGGTTCGGGACATGTACTCCGGCTTCGCACCCGATGTTTACTCGCCCTGGCGCACGCGTCCGGAGACGCCGCGTATCGTCGCCGCAGGAATGATCGATGCTCCGGTTCGTCCGCCGTCGCCGGGTGCCATCGCCGTCCAGACCGAAGAAGAAGCGCGCTACGCCGTGCGCCTGCTGGCTGCGAATCGAGCGGAGTTCATCAAGGTTTACAGTAGCCTCTCGCGCGAAGCATACTTTGGTTTGGCGGACGAAGCGCGGCGCATCGGCATCGCCTTCGCCGGTCACGTTCCCGAGTCCGTCCCTCCTGCCGAGGCCGCCGAGGCAGGACAACTCAGCCAAGAACATTTGATCAACATCCTGCTCTCTTGCTCGTCGCGCGAAGACGAACTTCGTGCGGAACGGGTGAAGCTTCTCACCGACGCCACACTCTCCGTAATGGACCGAGCCCGGCGCTTCGGCTGGCCGCAGGAGGCAGGCTTGTTCGACACCTACGATCCACAAAAAGCCGCCCGCCTGTTTGAAACATTCGTTGACCACGGCGTGTGGCAGGTCCCAACACTGGTCGTCTCGAAATACCACGCTGAATCCAAGGGCCTGATGATGATGGAGGGTCTCCGTGACGAGACGTATCCCGCGTTCCACGCCCATGTCCGCAATGTCTGGATGCGCTATCAGCAGCTAGTGAGCGACATGCACACAGCCGGCGTGCAATTCCTCGCGGGATCGGACGCAGGGCCCGCCACCGGCGTCCCTCTAGGGATCAGCCTACACGAGGAACTCGAACTCTTCGTGCGATCGGGCCTCACGCCCATGCAAGCGCTGCAAACGGCCACCCGCAATCCCGCGTTTTACTTCGGCATTCTGACGCTGATGGGAACTGTTGAAGAAGGCAAATCGGCGGATCTGGTGATCCTTGATGCGAACCCGCTTGAGGATATCCGCAACACTCGCAAGATCTGGGCAGTCGTCATGCGCGGCAAATTCTTCCGGAATTAGCGCGTCCCCGCAAACAATCCCAACACCCGAGCCTTAAACTCCTCGGGAGCCATTGTGAACGCGCCCACGTGCTTCGCCCCTGGGACCAACCATAACTGCGCATGCTGCGGGTTCGCCGCGAGCAGTTCTTTTGAATGCTCCGCCGGCGTCCGCGTATCCGCCAACCCGTGAATCAATAGAATCGGCATCTTCAGCTTCGCGATACTCTCCACCGGCGACACCTGATCAAAATCGAGACCCTTGGTTGCCCGCACATAAAGGCTCCCGCCGAGCACCGCCATTTTCGCGATCGGTGCCTTGATAGCCTCCGGGAAGGGAAATAGCGAAGCCCCGCGTTCCTCCGCTGACTCGAGTAAATTGGCAAACGGACACTCCGCCACGATCGCAGTAAACCTGTCCGGCTCGATTCCCGCCGCCATGATCAGCACTGAAGCTCCCAGCGATTCGCCCATGCCATAGATCTTCGTGCACCCATGCCCGCGCAACCAAGTCGCCCACGCGAGTGTGTCGTGTTGTTCGAGCAATCCGTAAGTGATCGTCTCCCCGCCCGATTCCCCCTGTGCCCGCAAGTCCGGCGCGAGCACTGAATATCCGGCCGGTAACAACCAAGGCAGGAACCGATGACTGCGAGCCCGCCAGCCTCCTGCTCCGTGCAAGCTGAGGACACAGCTTCCCGCGAATGAAGGTGACTCCACCCAAGCTGCCTTCAACATCACGTGATCTTGAGCTTCGATCTGAATGACCTGAGCCCCGGGCCAATCGGTCATCACAGTGCGAGGCAGCTGCAGCATCCCGAGGAGAGCGTTCGCGGAGAAGGCCGTGATCCCGACGGGCACCAGAATAAACAGTACCGTTGTGAAGACAAGGATGCGTTTCAAGCTCACTACAAAAGTATACGAGCCGCTACGCTGGGTTGGATTTCCGGCTCTTCCACAAATCGAACAACAACAATCCGGCCCCGCAAAAGATCGCCGAATCCGCGATGTTAAACGACGGGTATTCGTACGACCCAAGAAATACCTGCAGGAAATCCGTGACCGTGCCGATGACCGCGCGGTCCCAAAAATTCCCCAGCGCCCCGCCGAGCACCATCGCCAGGCCGATTTGCGTCATCGGCGTCTCGCCATTCTTCTGCGGACGGAACAACAAGTACGCGACGATGGCCATCACCACGCCGGACAACCCGATGAGGACGGCGCGCCGCACGGCTACTGGAGCATCGGCGAGCATGCTGAAGGCGGCTCCCGGATTCTCTGCGTGGACGATGTTGAACACGCCCGGAATCACGGGCACCGTATCGAGCTCCGTGAAATTGATCTGGATATAGAGTTTCGTCAGCTGGTCCAGCAGTACGATTACGCCGATGATCGCCAAGTTCCGCTTCATGGGAACA
The DNA here is from genome assembly GCA_039926185.1 of Bryobacteraceae bacterium. Lineage (GTDB taxonomy): Bacteria > Acidobacteriota > Terriglobia > Bryobacterales > Bryobacteraceae > Palsa-187. The sequence goes on from JBDSXJ010000012.1 coordinate 347,109, forward strand.
TTTCGTGCAATGCGCTACTGCACGAATCGCACACTGTCGGATAGGCAGCGTCCTCACCAACCGCCGTCGAGTATTTCCAGCAGCGTTCGCATTTCACACCGTCGGCTTTTTCGACAGTCACCTTGAAGTCGCCCGCTTCCAAAATCACTTGCGAAACGATGAAGAGTCCCGGCAATTCCTTCGCGTGGGCTTCCAGCACCTTGTGATTGCCGATCGAAATACGCAACCGGGCCTCCAAGGGAGCCCCAATCAATTTCGCCGCACGAGCTTCTTCCAATGCCTTCAGCACCGGCTCGCGAACCTCCATGAGTTCGTCCCACTCAGCGAGTTGTTCTGTCGATAGCGAGCAGTTCAGCTCCTCAGGATCGGGGAACATCGCCATGTGGACACTCTCAGGCGACCCCGCCGGCTTCGGCGTATGCGTCCAGATTTCCTCCGCCGTGAACGACATCAGCGGAGCGACCAGACGGGTCAGCGCGAAGTGAACCTTATAGAGCGCACTCTGCCCACTCCGCCGAGCGCGGCTGTTCGTGGCCGACGTGTACAGGCGATCTTTCAGCACGTCAAAGTAGACCGCACTCAGATCGGTCGTCGCGAAATCGTAGATCGCTCGATACACCTTGTGGAACTCGAACGCGTCATAGTGCGTGATGCAACGCCGCACAAGATCCTGCGCACGACCGAGAATCCAGCGGTCAATCTCCAACATATCGGAGGTCGCTACCGCGTCCTTCGCCGGATCGAAGTCCGCAAGGTTGCCCAGCGCATAGCGGAACGTGTTGCGCAGCTTGCGATAGGCTTCGATCAGCCGCTCCAGAATTGTGTCGGAGAAGCGCACGTCCTCGGTAAAGTCGATGGAAGCAACCCACAGGCGGATCAACTCCGCTCCGTACTTGTTGACCATCTTCTCGACGGCTTCGGCGCCCTTCGATTTCGATAGCGCGTGGCCCTCACCGTCGAGCGTCCAGCCATTGGTCGCGCTCGCGCGATACGGAGCCGCACCCTTCAGCCCGACCGCCACCAGTAGCGAGCTATGGAACCACCCGCGATACTGATCGCCGCCTTCGAGGTACATATCCGCGGGCCAGGGAAGTTCGTTCTTCTCCGTCAACACCGCCAGATGCGATGCTCCCGAATCGAACCAGACATCGAGAATGTCATTCTCTTTGCGGAACGAAGTCCCGCCGCACTTCCCGCACTTCGCATCGGGACCCGCCAGCTCCGCAGCCGTCTGCGTGTACCAAATGTCGGAGGTGTGCTCGCGGAACTTTTCGACGACCCCATTGAGAATCTTGCGATCGCACAACGGCTCATTACAGCCCTCGCAATAGAACACCGTGATGGGCACGCCCCACACACGTTGCCGCGAGATGCACCAATCCGGCCGCGTCGCCACCATATTGGAGATGCGATCTTCGCCCCAGCTCGGCTTCCACTTCACGCCCTTGATCGCGTCGAGAGCTTTCTCGCGCAGACGATTCTTGTCCATGCCGATGAACCACTGTTCCGTCGCGCGGAAAATGGTTGGTTTGTGACAGCGCCAACAATGCGGATAACTGTGCTCGATATTCTTCTCGGCCAGCAGCGCTCCGGCTGCCTTCATCAGCTCGATGGAGATGGCATTGCCTTCCCACACAGTCTTGCCGATCAGCGCCTCCGGCACCTTGCCCGCCGCGCCTTCCGCTTGGAAGAACCGGCCCGCTCCATCGACAGGGCAGTACACAGGAAGCCCGTTCTGCAGGCCGATGACGTAGTCATCCTGGCCATGCCCCGGAGCCGTGTGGACCGCACCCGTGCCTTGCTCAAGCGTCACGTGATCGCCGATGATCCCCTTCGAATCGCGCTCGATATAAGGATGCCGATAGACGGTGCCGTTGAGCTTCGCGCCGTCGAACTCCGCGATCTCCACAGGATTTGCCCAGCCGCAAGCCTCCGCCGTCGCCGCGAGCAAACCACGCGCAACGATGTAGACACTTCCTTCGACATCGACCGCGACATACGGGAAGCGCGGGTTGTAGCAAATCCCCAAGTTCGCCGGAATCGTCCACGGCGTCGTCGTCCAGATCAGTCCGAAAACGTTCTTTCCTGCTAGCCTCGCATCGATCGCCGCCGGGTCCGAGGTGAGCGCGAAACGCACGTACACCGAGGGACTCGAGTGATTCTCGTACTCGGTCTCCGCCTCGGCCAACGCCGTCCGATCATAGATGCACCAATTGACCGGCTTCAGTCCCTTGTAGACCGAGCCCTTGTCCAAAAAGTCGACGAAGGCCTGCGCGATGACCGCTTCGTACTCCGCGCTCATCGTCAGATACGGATCTTCCCAGCGCCCCAACACGCCGAGACGGATGAAATCCTTGCGCTGCAAATCCACGTATTTCGCGGCGTATTTCCGGCAGGCCGCGCGAATCTCCGCAGCCGACATTCCGGCCTTCTTGCCGCCCAGTTCGCTATCGACCTTGAACTCGATCGGCAGCCCGTGGCAATCCCAGCCAGGAACGTAGGGAGAATCAAAACCCTCCATCGTCTTCAGCTTGACGATGAAATCCTTCAGGATTTTGTTGAGCGCATGCCCCAGGTGGATGTTGCCATTCGCGTACGGAGGCCCGTCATGCAGAATGTACGTAGGCCGCCCCTTGCGAGCTTCGCGAATGCGCTTATAAAGCCCCGTCTCGTCCCAGCGCGCGAGCATCTTGGGCTCCATCTGGCTCAAATTCGCCTTCATGGAAAAGTCGGTTTTCGGGAGGTGGACGGTCTTCTTGAGGTCCAATACTTGCGGTGTTTCTGACATGGAGGGGTATTTCTATAATGCTACCCGATCCGCGCGATTGGGCGCTAACAGGAGCGGCGAGTGGTACATTCTAAAGTCAGGATTCTCATGCTGACCTCGAACAGACACAAGACCAAGAAGATGATGGACCGCCGGACGTTCATGAAAACTTTGGGAATCGGGATGACCGCCGCTCCCTTTCTGAACGTGGCCAGCGCGCAGGAGCGCGGGCGGGTGAAGATCACCGACGTGAAAGTGATGCGCGTGCAGTTTGGCCGCAATCACGTAATGCCCCTGGTGAAAATTGAGACGGACGCGGGAGTTTACGGCATCGGCGAATGCCATCACGACGTGACCGGGCTTGGGGCCAAGGATACGGTGCTCAACGCCTTCAAGCAGATTCTGGTGGGGCAGGACCCCTTCGATATCCAGTCGCTGACGCGGCAGATGATGTTCCGCGTCTCGTATCTAAGCGGCAACGCAGGCGTCGGCGTCCACGCGGTGACCGGCACGGAGGTCGCGCTGTGGGACCTGACGGGCAAGCTGCTCGGTATGCCGGTGCGTAAGATCCTCGCGGGCGGCGCTTATGCGAACAAGGTGCGCGCGTACTGGACCAGCCAGCCGAGGAACATGATGGACAAGGCCTCCTGCAAGGAGTGGGTCGATTACATCAACGGATCGGTGCAGAAATGGACTGCGGCGAAGCCGTTCCGGCAACTGCAGCGGCCGGGCGGGGAGGCGCTGAACCGGCAGCTGAGCCACACTGAAATCAAACGCATGGTGCAGGGGTTCACGAACCTGCGCGAAGCGGTCGGAGACGACTTCGAACTCGTAGTGCACTGCCACTGGGAATTCAACTACCCGAGCGCTCTGGAATTTGCCAAGGCCCTGGAGCCGATGCGGCCGTGGTGGTTGGAAGACCCGATGCCCATCGAGTATGTGGACAGTTGGGCCAAGCTGCGCGCCGAATCTCCGGTGCCGATTCTGACCGGAGAGAACCTCTACACGCGCAACGATTTCCTGCCCTTCATCACGAATCAAGCCGTCGATATGATCATGATTGATATTTCGATGGCAGGCGGGCTGCTGGAGGCCAAGCGGATCGCCGACCTGGCGAACCTCTATTACCTGCCGGTCACCACGCACAACGTGATGGGTCCGATTGCGACCATCGCGTCGGCGAATTGCGCGGCGACGTTCGACGACTTCCTGGGCCACGAATCCTTCGACTTCAAGAATGGAAACCGCGCTGGGGAAGAAGCCCTCATCACCTACGACCAGGAGCTGATTAAGGACGGCTTCATCCACCTTTCGGACAAGCCGGGGCTCGGGTTGGACGTTGTTAAGGACGTCGCCATGAAGCAGATGCTCGAAGGCGAGACCTGGTGGGGGTAGGCTAGTCCCGTCCGGTCAAAAGTCGGCCAAACCCTTTTTCTATTGACACATGCGAGCCTTCGGGCTAACATGGCTTGCTCTGTCGATAAACGCGTAATTCTGCCAGATTTCGCTATGAGGGTTCTATCGAATGACTTTCCAGGTGGGAGAGAGAGTTGTATACCCCAATCACGGGGTAGCGGTTGTAGAGAATATCAGTAGCCGGGCCTTTGCGGGACAGCAGGAGCGGTTTTACCTGCTCAAGCTCCACGCGAACAGCATGACTGTGATGGTCCCGTTCTCGCACGTCGGTGGATTGCGCCTGCGCAAAGTCACGCGAAATGGCGAGATGGCGAAGGTCGTGCAGTACCTTTCCGAAGGCCGTTGCCGTCGCTATGGCGATTGGAAGGATCGGTTCAAGGAAAACACCGACCGGATGGCCGACGGCAGTTTGCTCGCCGTGGCGGAAGTACTGAAAAGCCTGCTCGAACAGCAAGCCACCAAGGTCCTGAGCTTCCGCGAAAAGAAGATGCTGGACCGCGCGAGGCATATGCTGATGACGGAGCTGTCCACGTCGCGCGCGATGAGCGATAGGGAAGCGGCTGAAGTCCTGGAAAAGGCGCTGGCCAAAGCCCAACTGCATTTCCCCGAGGCCATGTAATCAGCTCGCGACCGCGGAATCATGCGGGAAAAGCTTGTTGCGCAGGATCGTGAACCGCGGGTCCCCGCGCAGCGCGTCGACTTTGGGGTCCACATCCATCAGGCTCAGCGTGGTGCAGCCCTCGCGATACGCCCGTTCCAACTCGGCGAACGCATCATCGGTCCGCCCCAGCGCGTGCATCAATAGCGACATGTGGAACCCATCCACGTAGTCCGTCTCGCGCACCTTTTCGAGATACATGAGAATCGTGCGGGCCCTATTCGTTTGCCCCGCCTTTGCAAAACAAGCGGCCTCCAAAGCCCGATACCACGGCATGTCCGGAGCCAGCATGCACACCATGTGGTACTGCTCCAGGGCCTCTTCGAACCTACCCAAGGCCTCCAGCGTCGCCGCGTAAAAAATGATGGCCGCTGGAAAGTGTGGATGTAATTCCAACATCTTGCTACCGTACTGTTGCGCGCCGACATAATCGCGACCGCAGAAGCGCACCATGATTTCCGCCAGCGCCAGTTCCGCTTGTAGCGCATCCGCAGCCCGAGCGGCCTGCAACATTTCCAGAGCTTTCTCTGGCCGTCTCCAAGCGAGGTACAGCACGGACAGATGCGTGTACGCAGAACCCAGCTTTGGCTGCTCTGCCAGGGCCAACAGCATCTGCTCCTCAGCGGCGTCAAAGCGGCGTTCGAATACGCAATACCCGAGGCCGCGATCCACTCGCATCTCCGGGTTGTAGCCTCGCAACTCGACCACGCGTTCGTGCGCGGTTAAGAACTTCGGGTAGCTGGCTTCGGGCGACCACATGCCGAAGGTACCCAGCATCAGATAGGCCCTCGAAGCTCCTTCCAGAGCTCGCCCTTGTGCTCCGGCCAGCGCCGCTTGCTCAAAGATCCGCACGGCTTTTTCCAGACCCTCCCGCGTGCGCCGATTCATGTGGTGCCATCCGAACCGCAGCATCTCCTCGGAATCCGGGACCTCCAGGCAGTATCCAAGCTTCGGATGGCAGGTGATCCATGAGCTGTATTGACCGAGTGCACGTTTGACTTCGCTGATCGTAACCGTGATTGTATGCTTGGATACCTGCGTACCGTCCCACGCCTGCCGGATCATTTGCGGGTGGTCCAGGTAGAGTCCACCCTGCACCACAAGCGCACGCAGCACCCGCAGAGCCTGGGGGCGCAGTGGCACTTCGGCCCCGTCCCGGAACAGGCAATCCGAGGCCAGATTGAGCGTAAAAGGCCCGAAAACGGCTTTATGGTCGGTGGTCACTCTGCCCGATATCTTATAACATTGGAACTTTCCGTGCCGGGCCCGAAAACTTTGACTGAACTTTGACACCTGCCGAAGGGCATATGGTATACAATCAAAGACACCCCAAGCGGCTCTCCTCTCCCCTCGAGCAATCGAGGGAATGCCGCGGAAGGTCCTCGTGATGTCGGTTCCCTCCAAGACCGGTATCGCGTAGCGATTCGCTGAGTCCCGGCCGGGTAGCCCCCTATCCTGCCGGGATGCGAATCTGGCCTATAGTGGGTCTGATGCTCCCCTTAGCGGTGTTTTTCGCCAGTGCCCTGTTGCTTGCGGCGCAGGATGCGACGTTTCATCGCGACGTTCTCCCTATCTTGCAGGCTCGCTGCCAGGAGTGCCATCGGGCAGGGCAGATGGCTCCGATGCCGCTTACCACGTATGCCGAGACGCGTCCTTGGGCGAAGGCGATCGAGCAGGCGGTGGTCACGCGGACGATGCCGCCTTGGTTCGCTGACCCCTGTTGCGGCAAGTTTGAACACGATCGGCGCTTGAGCGAGGCCGAGATTCGCACGCTTTCGACGTGGGCGGAGACCGGTGCGGAGGAGGGCAGGGCAGCTGAAGCCCCGCCACCGCGCGTTTGGAAGGATGGCTGGAATCTGCCTCGCGTGGACCAAGTGGTCGCCATGAGCGAACCTTTCAAGGTTCCTGCGCAGGAGGCGGTTGAATACCAGTACATGGTGATCGCCAGCGCTTTCGCCGAAGACAAGTGGGTCCGCGGGGTGGAGCTTCGCCCGACCGATCGCAGCGTGGTGCATCACGCGGTGGTGTACGTTCGCAAAGCGGGTGACACGTGGACACACGGACCGACCACTGCAGACATCTTGACGGTCTACGCTCCGGGGAGTTCGCCGGATGTGTTTCGCGAGGACATGGCGAAGCTTATTCCAGCAGGCTCGGATCTGGTGCTGGAGGTTCACTACACGCCGAAGGGTGTCGAGACTGAGGACCGGATTGAGGTTGGCCTGATGCTGGCGCCGGAACGACCGGCGAAGCGCGTCATCACTCTGCAGATGGCGAGCACGGATTTCCGCATTCCTCCAGGGGCCAAGGATTACCGGGTCGCGGTGTGGGGAACGCTGCCCAACGATGCGTTGTTGATCGGCTTCTTCCCGCACATGCACCTGCGTGGCAAGTCGTTCGAATATACGCTGGTGGCGGAGAACGGCGCCGTGGAGACGCTGTTGAAGGTGCCTGCGTACGACTTCTATTGGCAGTTGTCGTATCGTCTCGCAGAGCCGCGGTTATTGAGGAAGGGATCGCGCTTGAACTTCATCGCAACCTACGACAATTCCCGAGGGAATCCGAATAACCCGGACCCGAAGGCGGTCGTGAGTTATGGGTTCCAAGGCTGGGACGAGATGATGGTCGGCTTCTTCGACATCGCGATAGACGCCGACCTGGATAAGGAAACGTATTTTGTGAGGTAGCGCAGGCGCTCCTCACCATCAAGCAGGCGTCGAGATGAGTCTCGACGCGGCACGCACGAGTGCGCGCGTTACTGCACGGGCAGCTGGACCTTGTTGCTTTGCGAGCCGTTCACCAGGATTGAGATTTCCAGAACGTTTCCCGTTGGCAGGTCCTTGTCGATCGTGACCTTTACCAAGCTGGTACCGACCATTCCCGGCGCTCCGCCGGCGAAAGAGGGATCGCGGAGGGCAGGCTGAACCGCCGCTGCGTTGGTGTCGGCGAGTGCGCCCGACGTGGGTACGCCGGCGACTACCTTCACAGGGTCGGTCAGTTTGTAAATGTCGGTGGACGGCAAGAGGAAGCCATCGATAATCGGGCGATCATAGGCACCCAGGCCGGTTCCATAGAAGGAAATGGTCTCGCCCTTCTGGGCCGGGGAGTCTTGCGTGATCGGGGACCCGTCCTGATGCAGAGCGGCGATCAGCGGCATACCGCTTTCCGTCACGTTGTAGAACACACCCGGCGCGTTGCGCTTCACTTTGAACGTGCCCGTAATATCTTTCCCGGTCGCGTTGTGGACTTTCAGCGTGTAATCGCCTTCGCCCAAGCTGGACAGCAACTGCGCATTGATTTGCGTGGGAGAGACAAAGATCAACGGCAACAAGCTGTCGTTCACCGTGACGTACACGTCCCCGATGGCCTGCGCCAGGGGATTGGACGGGCCGATCTGCAATTCTTCGGTCAAGCCCGCGCCGTAGATCGAGATGATCGAGCCGGGAGCCACCGTACCATCCGGCGTATCGCCAGCGGCGTTGCGAATTCCTGCGGGAGCAATCTGCGGGACCTTTTCCATATGCGCGACCGCAACGCTGGGTCCAGCAATTGCCAGGCTCTCTGTCGCGGTTTTGGATTGCAGGTCTTCACCCCAGATGATGAACTTGAAACCGGTGTTCGGCACAACTGTCACCTGCACGTTCGCGCCCTCGGGATAGAACCCGTCAGCCGATTCGGGGCTGAATTTGAATTTCGCGCCGTCTTCCGGATCGGAGTAAGCCAGGAAGCGATGCGAGCCGTGATACTGCGCGGTGAGAACCTGTACGTTCTTGTCGAAGGTGGTTGTCTGCACCAGAGCATCCGTGCGACCCGCCCAGGTCTGGAAATCGTAGCGGGAACTTTCTCCGAGGGGAACGTTCTTCGCTGCCGTCACACTGAGCGCCGCGCCGGCTTCTTTGTCGAAGCTGCATGGCGTGGTGCACTCTGCGCCGTCGACATTGATCGTGAGACCCGGGGGCGTGGTCGTAATCTGGACCTGGCCCAATACTTCAAACGTCGCGGTCACGCGGAAGTCCTTGCCGCCGACGGGAACCGTGATGTCGTGCTCCGCCTCACCGCCATCGGACCAGCCGACGAACTTCCACATGCGGCCCTTGGTGTCGCGCTGGAACGCCGGTGGCTTCAGGCGATGCGTGGAGCCTTCGGCCCAAATGAAGCCATAGTAAGGATTCGGCGCGGCATCACTGCCGTCGATGGATATCTTGAGGCCCGGAACGTTGGAATCGATGCTGCTGCGAACTCCGTGGATGAAAAGGGCCTGAATGTCTTCCCGGTTATAGATATCCGAAGGCGTCACGTAAACAGAATTCTGGCCCATGCCATTGCTGAAACGGTCGAAGATCCAGAAGTCGCCGTTCGGATCGGTCTGCACCGGCTCGGCCCCGATCAGGTGTGTGCTACCACGAGCGAAGTCGTAGTCTCCAGTGCACAAGGGTTTGATGCCCAGCGGAGTCTTTACATTCAACGCCACGTCCGTGCAGTAGTCGACCAGCCGCGGAGCGAGGTAATCCATCACCTGCGGCGTCACGGTAGTCCGGTCCACCAGAACCTTTAGGCCGCTTGGCGAAGTTGAAAATCGAACCCGCTTGGCCGGTTCAAAATACGTTTGAACAACCGTCGCGTCTTGCAAGGGCACCGTGAAATACTCAGGTTTGAAGTAGTTTTGACCCTGCACGACGACCGTTGGCGTGTATCCAGGATAGGCGAATGCCTGAAAGGCGAAGGTTCCGGCCACAGCCCAAACTGTCAAATTTTTTGGAACGCAGGGACTGGTGCTCCCAGGGGGAAATATTGTCCTGCCGGTAACGAGCATGACCCCGTGGCGATCGATTTGATCGACATCCACGACAGGGCTGCACCCTTGCAGGAGTGGGTTCCCATTTCCATTCGGAAATTCAAAATCGATCGGAAATTGCTTCTCGACGACGCCATTCAATTCGGTAAGATTTCGATTTACTGTGATGTATACCGCCGGTCCAGTCGGCAACTGGAACGTGGCTGGAGCAACGTAAGACCAGCCCTTAAAGTCATAGCGCGCATTGCCGCTGGGGTGGTATTGGTACGGCTGAGGGTCTCCGCCAATTGCGGACATGGGAAATTCCACCACGTGAGTGCTGCCCTCGGGCCATACGAACGTCGCTCGATAGAGGTAGCTCTGGCCGTCGACCACGAACTTTGCTGCCTCTTCGTTCAGGCCAATGCGCATGTTGATCAGGGCCTGTCCGCTGGCCGCAAGGGCGCCAAACAGTCCCAGAAAACCCAACATTAGCAATCGGTTCAATCGTTTCATGACGCTCACTTTCCTCATTCCAGACGCGGTCGATTGGGCCAACATGACTGGACCGTTGGCACACAAAGTCCCATGCATTCATCGGCGCTCCCTGGGGGAAGCTTTAGCCCCATCGGCGGGTATGGGCTATGGCACACTAATAGTGACCATGGCCCTCACAACATTTTGGTTGGGGTTTGTTTTAGCGCTGGCCGTTGCTGCACTGGCGGGGGCAGCTATCTTGTTGTGGACACGGGCTCAAAAGACCGCGGTGTCAGAGGCCACCAAACCGCTCTCCGACACCTTGGCGCGGATCGAAGGGCAGATGCGCGAGTTTGAGGCGCAGCGGCAGCACGTCATGGGTGGCATCGATGCCCACTTGTCAGCTTTAAGTAAAGATACGGTGGCCCTGTCGCAGGCCTTGCGCGGTCCGAATTCCCGAGGGCGGTGGGGTGAGCTGACGCTGAAGCGCGTCGCCGAACTGGCGGGTATGGCTCCGTACTGCGACTTCTTTGAGCAGGTGAGCGGCGACGGGCGGCGGCCGGACATGATTGTGAAGTTGCCGGGCGGTCGGGAGTTGCCCGTGGATGCGAAGGCTCCGCTGTCGGCGTACCTGGATGCAGAGGGCGCGACGGACGCGGCGGGACGCGGGGCGGCGCTCGATCGGCACGCGCAACAATTGTGGCGGCACGTGAACGATCTCGCCGCGCGCGAGTATTGGGGGCAGTTTGAGAGCGCTCCGGAGATGGTGGTACTGTTCCTGCCCGGCGAACATTTCTTAAGCGCGGCCTTGGAGCGCAGGCAGGACCTGCTAGACGCGGCTCTCTCAAAGAAGGTTTTGATCGCGACGCCGGTGACGTTGGTCAGCGTGCTGAAAGGTGTCGCGTATGGATGGCGACAGGAGAAACTGGCGAAAAACGCTGAGGAATTGCGGCGCATCGCGGGAGAGTTTCATGAACGCGTGCGGACGTTTGGCGATGTCTATATCGAATCGGGCCGACACCTGCAACGGGCCATGGAAGCGTATAACAAGTCGGTCGCATCGTGGGATGCGCGGCTGGTGCCATCGCTGAAACGGATGAAGGAATTGGGCGTGGGAGCGGAGCCACCGCAGCCCGTGCAGACCGACATCGTGCTGCGAGTGCCGAAACCGATTGAAGATTCGGGGAGCGAACATCCTATCGTATGACGCGCAAATTCTTCCTTGCCATGGCGCAAAGCACGGCGATGCGCGAGTTCATGGAGAGCAGTTCTGTTGCTCGCAAGCTGAACCGGCGCTTCATTGCTGGTGTGACGCTGGATGAAGAACTCGCTGCGTGTTCGGAACTGGCCCGCGAGGGTATCTGGACGACGATGGACCACTTGGGCGAGAACGTAACTTCGCTGGCGGATGGAGTCGCGGCTCGGGATGCCTACATGGAGGCGCTGGACGCGATTGCGACCAAGAAGCTGCCGTCGACCATCGCATTGAAGTTGACTGCGCTGGGGCTGGACTTATCGGAAGAGGCTGCGGTCGGGCACTTGCGGACACTCGCGGCGCGGGCGAAAGAGATCGGCAGTCGCGTGGAAGTCGACATGGAAGATTCGCGCTACACGGAGACGACGATTCGAATTGTCGAGATGGTGGGTCGCGAAACCGGAGTGATACGGGTGGCGATTCAGGCCTATTTGCATCGGACTCCGGCGGACATTGAGCGATTGAATCGTGCTCAGGTGATGATTCGTCTGTGCAAAGGCGCATACATCGAACCGCCTTCGGCCGCGATGCCCAAGAAGTCTGATGTGGACGCTGCTTACTTGACCTTGGCAAAGAAGTTACTCGACGAGGGAACGTATCCGGCACTCGCGACGCACGATGAGAAGATGATCGAACCTCTTCTTGCGTACATTCAAGAGCGCAAGGTGCGAGCGGATCGTTTCGAGTGGGAGATGCTGCACGGTGTGCGGCGCGACCTGCAACACGACTTGGTGAAGCGCGGATTCCACGTGCGAGTGTACGTGCCGTACGGGGCGCAATGGTATCGCTATTTCATGCGAAGGCTGGCTGAGCGTCCGGCAAATGTGTGGTTCCTGGCGAAGAATTTGCTGCGCTGAACCTTACGGTAGAATGGTCGATAGGGTGGTAGAAATGGCAGATCGATCTCTTAACCTTAAGAATCCTGACACGTACCGGTTGGCCAGCCGTGTGGCTCACGTAACAGGGGAGAACATGACGCAGGCCGTTACCGTTGCGCTCGAGGAGCGACTCCGACGCCTCGAATCGAAAGGAACCGGCGCATCGCTGACGGACGATTTGATGGCAATTGGGGCCGATTGCGCAAAGCGCTTGAGCGCCAAGACGAAGCGATTGGATCACGCGAAACTGCTGTACGACGAACGGGGAATGCCGAAATGATCGTGGATGCTTCGGCCATAATCGCCATTTTGCGCCAGGAGCCAGAAGCACGGACTTTCGCGCAATGCATGGAAGGGGCTCGCGAACTGCAGATATCCGCGCCCAACTATGTAGAGGCCGGGATTGTGATCGATGCGGAGAAGAATCCGATCGCGAGCCGTCGGCTAGACGACCTGATGTTGCGCGCGGCGCTCCAGATCGCTCCGGTAACTTCCGAGCAGGCGCATTTGGCGCGAGAGGCATACCGGAATTTCGGCCGCGGAAGTGGACATCCGGCGAAACTGAATTTTGGCGACTGCTTCGCCTATGCGCTGGCCGTAACAACCGGACAACCCCTGCTCGCCAAAGGCGACGAATTCAGGAAAGCCGGACTACCGCACGCGAGTGAGTGAATTCCGCCGGACTTGATTGTCCCGCGATTCAACAACATCCCGGCGGGCGCTTCCGATTTCGCTTGATTTGCGCTGCATTCGGCGTATACTCGCTAATCGTGAGCACCATGAATCGGCGTTTGCGTAGTGCCTTCCACTTGTCGATCCCGGATACCGGGATTTAGACGAACCTTTTCCCAAAACATTCGTAGTTGATTTTGAGCAGTCGTGTGTCTGTTGTTCCTAAAGGAGGAACTATGAGTTGGCTCGGAGTATTGACGTTTCTTGTGGACCACCCGGTTGAGACGATTTTGGCCGTGGTCGCGTTCATCGTATTTTTGGCGAGCTTTGTTTCCATTCACGAAACCCAAGTGGGCGTGCTGGTGAAGCGATTCTCGCGGGCGGGTTCTTTGGCCGAGGGGCGCGTGGTCGCCTTGAACGGCGAGGCTGGCTATCAAGCCGCGACCTTGCCTCCCGGGATTCACTTTGGCTACTGGCCGTGGCAGTACAAGATTTCAAAGTATGCGCTGACGATCATCGAACAGGGACACATCGGGTTGGTGATCGCCAACGATGGTTCGCCCACGCCGGTGGATCGGGTGTTGTCGAATGTGGTCGACTGCGACTTCTTCCAGGACGGAGCGAAGTTCCTGCGTTCAGGCGGGCAGAAGGGGCGGCAGACGGCGATCCTGACGGCTGGCTACTATCGCATCAATCCGGTGCTGTTCAAGGTGATTCCGAATGTGAAGATCACCAGCATCGGGTCGGATAAGATCGGCATTGTAACGGTGCTGGACGGCGCTCCGATGCCACTTGGGCAGATGGCGGCGCCTGCGGTGGCAGGGCATGACGACTTCCAGAATCCGGAGGCGTTCATCAAGAGCGGTGGTGCGCGCGGTTTGCAGGAGCAGATTATCCTCGCGGGTACGTACAACATCAACCCTTGGTTTTGTGAGATTGAAGAGCACGCGTTGTTTGAAGTTCCGATTGGATATGTCGGCGTGGTGGTGAGCTTCGTCGGCGACGATTCGCGGGACATTTCGGGCAGCGAGTTTACGCATGGCAATATCGTGCGGCGCGGTGGCAAGGGTGTATGGGATGAGCCGTTGTATCCCGGCAAACATCCGGTGAACATGCGCGTGATGAAAGTGGAACTGGTTCCGACGACGAACATCGTGTTGAACTGGGCGGCGGCGCGAACCGAGGCTCACAAGCTTGACGCTGCGCTGTCTACGATCACGGTGCGGTCGATGGACGGCTTCACGTTTAATCTGGATGTCTCGCAGATCATCAACATCGGGGCGACGAAGGCTCCGTGGGTGATTTCGCGTATGGGGAGCGTGCAGAACCTGGTGAATCAGGTGCTGGAGCCGATCGTCGGCAACTACTTCCGCAATAGCGCGCAACGGTTCACGGTGTTGGACTTCCTGTCGAATCGCGCGGAGCGGCAGAAGGACGCTCGGATGCACATCACGGAGGCGATCAAGGAATACGACGTGCAGAGCGTCGATACGTTGATCGGGGACATCACGCCGCCGCAGGAGTTGATGGCGACGTTGACGGCTCGCAAGATAGCGGAGGAGCAGGAGAAGACGTACGTTACGGAAGAGAAAACGCAGCGGACACGGCAGGATTTGGAACGGCAGAAGGCTATGTCGGACAAGCAGCGTGAGCTGGTGAACATCGAACAGGACGTGCGCGTGGCGGAGATGCGGGCGAATGCGGCGATCCAGCAGGCGAGCGGCGAATCGCAGGCGGTGGCTCGCAGGGCCGAGGGCGAGGCATTGGCAAAACGGCGCTTGGGCGAGGCCGAGGCGGACGTTGTCGCGATGAAGGGTCGGACCGAGGGCGAAGCGATTCGCTCGGTGGGTACCGCTCGGGCGGATGCGTACAAACTGGGCGTCGAGGCGATGGGCGGCAATTACGCGTTGCTGCAGATCTTCCAGGCGCTGGCGGAGAACGATATTCGATTGACTCCGGATGTGCTGGTGCAAGGCTCGGGCGGGCAGGGCGGTTCGTCGAGTGATGGGCTGCTCGCGGTGGTGCTACGGGACTTGATCGACAAGAATCGGGCCAAGCCGTCGACGGATAAGGCCGCGTAATGGAAGATAGGATAGACTAGTCAATGACTGGTCTATCCTAAACTTTTTATGGCAACTGTAACGGCATTTGAAGCGAAAACCCGGTTTGGGGAAATTCTGGAACGTGCGGCGAATGGCGAAGAGATCGTTATTACTCGCTACGACAAGCCTGTGGCCCGCCTGATACCGCAAGGCAACGACAAAGTTGCGCAAACTCGAGCAGCATTGCTTGGGCTGCGGGCGTTGGGCGAATCCATGTCCAATCAAGGATTCAAGCCACTTACCCAACGGGAAATTCGTACCGCCATTAACGAGGGACGTAAGTGACTCATGGCTTCGTGGCGGACGCGTCACTAGGGCTCGCATGGAGCGTAAAGTCGCAGGCGGATGGGCATACAGAGCGGTTACGGGACGAGGCGATCAAAGGCGTACCCGTAATCGTTCCCGCGCTTTGGGCTCTTGAGGTGAGCAATGGCCTGCTCATGCTCGTACGTCGGGGACGTGTAGTTCCTTCAGGTTGGGCGGAGGCTGTTCGGCTGAGCGCTCAAATGAACTTCACGGTAGACGAAGAGGCGCACACGCGGGCATTCACAGCGATACTCGATCTGGCCATGAGCAGTGGATTGACGGTGTACGACGCCACCTATTTGGAGTTAGCGAAGCGCCGAGGATTGCCGCTCGCCTCGCGCGACGGAGCGTTAAAAAAAGCTGCAAAGAAGTGCGGGGTTAAGACGCTGCTGTAATGGAAGAACTACCGCTACATTCTAAAACGCCTCTTGCGTGGGGGCATGAGGTTTTGAAAGAACCGCTAAAGCTGCTGGTGGACCATGCGTTCCTGGAGCGGAAGGCGGCGGGGAATGCGATGGAGTTGTTGACTCGCTGGCCGGGGGACTGGACTCCTGGGTGGGTGGAGTTGATGACCAGCGTGGCTCGCGACGAGGCGGCGCATCTGGCGCAGGTCACTCGGATGCTGGTGAAGCGCGGGGGGCGGATGGTGCGGTTTCATGCGTGTCCCTACGCGGCGCAGTTGCGGGCTCTGGTTCGGAAGGGTGTGCAGGGGGAGTTGGTCGATCGGCTACTGGTGTCGGCGCTGATTGAGGCCCGGTCGTGCGAGAGGTTTTCGGTATTGTCCGAGGCCGCTTCGGAGGATGCGGAGCTAGCGAAGTTTTATAAGGCGCTGTACTCCTCAGAGATGGGGCATTACAAAGTTTTCCTGAAGCTTGCGGTGAAGGTCGCGGGACGTCGGGACGCAAGTGTGCGCTGGCAGCAATTGTTGCGGTCAGAGGCCGAGATTCTTGCGGTGCAGGAACCGGGGCCGCGGATTCATTCGGGGTTTGTCGCACCCGCGTAACCCCGCGCTACCGCACGGGGCTGGTCTGATGTGGGTGATGACTACTGTTTGCCTTTGCCCTTGGCGTTGCCCTGGAAGTTGCTTTGCAGCAGGTGAGTCAACGTGTGGACGTAGCGGAGCTTGCCGTTTTCCACGCGGAAGAGATGGGTGTCGGGCGAGCCGTTGACGCCGAAGCGGCAGTAGACGACGACCGATCCGATGGTTTCATCAACCACGTAGCGGCGGTCGCTGATGTTGACACCCATGGGAACGCCGACCTGGCAGCTATCGTCGGGTGCGCCTTTACCGGTGTGCATACCACCTCCTTCGGTGCGGTTACACGGCTGCCCCCACGGAACCAGATCCATCTTGCCTTCGAGGAAGGCATCGAGGTAGGCACTGGCGGCGGCTTCGAGCGTACCCCGCGTATCGCGTTGGGCGGCGGAAATGGTGTCCCATTTTTCGGTGGACGACCATTTCAAGTAGTCGTCCGCGTTGAAGAGCCAGTAGCCGGTGGTGGTCCACAGGGTTTCGATTTCGGCAATGAGGCCGTGATTCACCCGCATGCGTGTTCCTAAAACATACGGCGCGGCTTTGTCGGTGACGATGACCTCGGTGAAGGTCTGGCAGGTGGAGGTATCGATCAGGCTGCGAACGTGGTCGACCTTCATGGCCTTCTTAATTAAGCCGTTGGCGATGGGTGTCACCTGGTGGTTTTCCCAATAGCCGAGGCCCATCGCGAGCGGCATTTTGGATGTGTCGCCGGACTTTTGCGCAGCGACGTAGAGGTCGGCTGCGGCTTGCAGGCCGGCGCGGGTGCAGCTGACTTGGGCGTAGGCGGATGGTGCGAGCAGCGCGGCCGTGACAGCGAAGCACTTTGCGAAGTTGCGAATCATAAGAGACTTCTCCTTTGCGTATCAGGAACAGCTTACCTTATTTGTTGAAGATGCGAATGGGATATAATCCTCGCTGTTCATTCCGTGTTGAAGAGGGGTGCCACGATGTCACGAAGCAGGATCACAGTTGCGATGAAGGTTGCGCAGACGGTGTGTGCGGCGGGGGCGCTGCTGGCGTTGATTGCGCCGCGGGGAGCGACCCAGCAAGGGGTTCCCAATCAGAACTGGCGCACGTACGGAGGCGAGATTACGAACACTCGCTACTCGCCGCTCAGCCAGATTGATGCTTCGAACTTCTCTAAGATGCAACTCGCGTGGACGTTCAGCACCGCCAATTTCGGGCCGACGGCGGAGGCGAATCTGGAATCGACGCCGCTGGTGATCGATGGGGCGTTGTATTCGACAGTCGGGGATCGGCGTGATGTGGTGGCGCTCGACGCAGCTACGGGCGAGGTATTGTGGACGCATCGCGAGGATGAGGGGCAGCGGGCGCAGGTTTCGCCTCGGCGGCTCTCGGGTCGCGGGCTTTCGTACTGGGCGGATGGCGAGGACAAGCGCATCGTCTATTTCACACAGGGCTACCGGATGATCGAGTTGAACGCCCGCACGGGGCTGCGGATTCCGACGTTCGGCACCGATGGGATGGTCGATTTGAAGACGGATGACGATCAGACGATCGATCTGATGAGCAGCGAGATTGGGATTCATTCGACCCCGGCGATCGGGCGGAACACGATCGTGGTGGGCGCGGCGCACAAGCCGGGGGGCAATCCGACGAGCAAGACCAACGTCAAGGGTTATGTCCGCGGCTACGATGTGCGCACGGGGAAGCGGAAGTGGATCTTCCACACGATCCCAAAGCCGGGCGAGTTTGGGTTGGACACGTGGCTGAATGATTCATGGTCTTACACTGGCAATACGGGCGCGTGGGGTGAGATCTCTATCGATGAGCCGCAAGGCGTCGCGTATGTCGGCGTGGAAGCGCCGACCGGGGATTTCTATGGTGGGCCGCGACCGGGGAACAATCTGTTTGGAGAGAGCTTAGTTGCTCTGGACCTCGAGACCGGTGTGCGCAAGTGGCACTACCAGTTTGTGCATCACGGGATTTGGGATCACGACAATCCGTCGCCTCCGATCCTGGCGGATGTGGAGATCAAGGGGAAGCGCGTTCCGGTGGTGGCTCAGCCGAGCAAGCAGGCATTCCTGTATGTATTGAATCGGCAGACTGGGGAGCCTGTGTGGCCGATTGTGGAGCGTCCGGTGGAGAAGGGGACTGTGCCGGGTGAATATTATTCGCCGACGCAGCCGTTCCCGACGGCTCCGCCTGCGTACGAAGTTCAGGGTGTGGATGAGAGTGGGCTGATCGATTACACGCCAGAGCTGCGCAAGGAAGCGCTGGAGATTGTGAAGCATTACAAGATGGGTCCGATTTTCACGCCTCCAGTGGAGAGCAAGGCGGAGGGTCCGTGGGCGACGCTGGTGTCGTCGCTATCGGGATCAAACTGGATGGGCGGGTCGATGGATCCGGAGACGGGCGTGGTGTACGTCGGATCGAGCCGCGGGGTGATCGGGATCTCTGTGGTGCCGTCGGGGACTAAGTCGGACGTCGGGTATATTTCGGGGCGAGCGCCAGGGGCGCAAGGGGCGCTGACGGTGAAGGGGCTGCCGTTGATGAAGCCGCCGTACTCGCAGATTTCGGCACTGGATTTGAAGACGGGGACCATCTTGTGGCAGGCTCCGCATGGGGACACGCCGGACAACATCAAAGAGAATCCAGCGTTGAAGGGCGTTACGATTCCGAAGACGGGGCGCGGCGGCGCGGCGATTACGCTGGTGACGAAGACGCTGCTGATCGCGGGCGAGAAGGGCACCGTGAAACTGGCGGATGGTCGCGTGGGAGCGATGTTGAAGGCTTACGATAAGGCCACGGGCAAAGATGTCGGCGGGGTTTACATGCCTGCACAGGCGACGGGTGGTCCGATGACGTACACGGTCAACGGTGTGCAGTACATCGCGATCGCGGTAGGCGGGAACATCAACGGCAAGAATCAGGCGCAGTTCATGGCGTTCCGGTTGCCGAGCAATGCCCCGGCACCAAAGGGCAAGGGCGCACCGGCAGAGGCTAATCAATGAAGTTTGTACTTTTGTTGATCGTCGGGGTCCTGGCGATCGCGCAACCGTTGGCTCCGGTGACGGACGTGTTGGGACTGGCTTCGGTGGGACACAATGTTGCGGATCTGGAGCGATCCATCAAATTCTACGAGGCCATCGACTTCAAGGTGGTCGAGGGGCCGGGCAAGTGGGTCCTGGATAAAGAACTGAACAAGCTGGGCAACACGCCGGGGGCGGAGACGCGGACGGTAACGATGCAGGTGCAGAGTTCGGTGTCAGACACCCCATTTCATTTGGTGCTGCGGCAGTATCGCGGGGTGCCGGTGCAGGACTGGAGCAAGCTCAAGTCCTGGGATCTGCTTTCGAGCCACATCGATCTCACGGTGGATGGCAGCGTGAGTGTGTTGCTCGACAAGCTTGAGGGACTGAAGATGCTGACGATGCCTGTGGTGCAGGGGTTGCCGAATCCTCGCCAGCAGGCGGGGTTTCGGCGGTTCGCGTTCATTCAGGATCCAGATGGGTTGGTGATCGAATATTTCAGCAAGCCGATTCCGAAGGCGGGTGATCCTCCTCCGGCGAAGACGGTTTCGAATTCGACGGCCTCGGCGACGAATATTGAGCGGCTCGGCAAGCAGGCGGGCTTCAATCATTATGCGACGAACATAATTGATGCCCGGAAGGCGCAGGATTTTTATACCAAGGTGCTGGCGGGCGACTATCCGCCTATCGAGGATCTGAGTGCGGCGCAGGTGATGCTGCACGGGTGGTTTCGGCAAGCAACGACGAATGAAAATCTGCGCGTGGAGCTGATCTATTTCCAGATGAATAAAGGCAAGGTGGCTCCGCCGGTAAAGATGCAGGATATCAACGCGAACTACGCGGGGTTCCAGGTGAGCAACATACAGACCGCGTACGCGAAAGCCAAGGCGAACGGGGCGATCACGGTTTCGGATGGCGGAATCGTCGACTTTCACAAGGGCAAGGCGGTGATGATTCGCGATTCGGATGTGGGCGGTTACATCTTGTTGTGGCAGCCGGGGAAGTAGACCGAGCGGGCTTGCGTTATGCTGGTACATAACGCCGGGATGAAACATAACGACCGAAGATTGTTTTTGGCCAGTTTGGCAGCTCTGGGACACGCAGTGCTGGCCAAGCCCGCTGGTGCGGCCAGTGGCGAGTCCCACACGGAGGCTGCACTCAGTTCCCGGAACTCCTCGCGCGCGAAGCGACCTCGCACGGACTACATCATTCTGCATACCACCGAGGCGGACGATTCCAGTTCCTTGAACTCCGTGCAACGCTACGGCAGCTGCCACTACCTGATTCAGACCGACGGCCAGGTACGACGGATTATTGATCGAGACAAGATCGCGAACCATGCGGGCCGCAGTATGTGGAACGGTGCGGGTAACCTGAGCACGCGTTCGATTGGCATCGAGATTGTCGGGACATATAAGGCCACGCCTCGTGAGGCGCAGCTCGGTGCACTTCGGGAACTGCTCGATCAGTTGCAGCGCCATTACGACATTCCGGATAAGAACGTCCTGACGCACTCCCAGGTCGCCTATTCGTTCCGCCCGCGCGAGGGTTTGGTGCGCGGCCGTCGTAAGGACGCGGTGAAGTTCGCTGACCCGATCATGCGAGCTCGCATCGGCCTTACGGACCGGTGGGCGTACGATCCGGACGAACGCGCGGGCCGCGTTTCTTTCCAGGACTATGCGGAGGGACGCTGGCTGCACGACAACCTTTATCGGCCCGCTCCAACGCTGGTTGCCGCTAGCATTGCGAACGCGGCCCGCCTCGCGCTCAAGCCCTCGATTACGGCTCTGGTTCCGGATACGTCCGAACCGGAGCCCGATCCTGTTGTGGAAAACTCCGAAGACCCGGAGACCTTTGAAGGGTTCCTCGAAGTCGGCGTCAACGGCGACACGATTGAGGAACTGGTGGGACGCGAGGCGCTGAGCCGGTCGACGATTTATATCCTGCCGGATGGTCGCATCCGTCCAGGCGACCGACTGCGGGGCAGCGCACTACTCACTAAGCCCCCTGCAGGACTGAAGATTCTGGTCGGCTATGTTATTGGCGGAGAAGTCACGCGTCGCGCACACGCCATCGACATCGCGGGCGCTGCTTGGAACTACCCGAGCACTTTCTATCGGCTTCCCGATCTTTCGCTTCGACAAGGCGACAAGATCCGAGAGTCGGCAATCCCGCCGGGGACCGTCGTACTTTACCGGCATTAAGGTCGCGTTGCGGGGCGCGGGACGCCGCTGTAGATTAGGTTGAGTCGACGCACCAAACAACACGATGACCATCCATGCCCGATTGAAGCACTGGAGCGAAAGCGGGACGATTTCGGCGGCGCAGTACGCGTGGCTGGAAGGCCTCGCGCGACAGGAACCCGTTTCTATTTTCTTAGAGCTAAACCTACTTCTGTACGCGGGGATCCTGGCGTTTGTCGGCGGGCTGGGCTGGACGGTCAGCACGTGGTCGCAACAATTGGGAGATGTGGTGGTGGTTGCAGTGCTATCCGCGATCTTCGGCGCGTGCCTGTGGTATTGCTTCTCGCGTGCGGAGGCGTGGTCGGCTGCGGAAGTGCGTTCGCCGAGTTTGATTTTTGACTACGTGCTGTATCTGGGAGCGCTGGTATGGTCCTTGGAACTCACTTATCTCGAGACGAGGATGCATTTGTTCGGTGGGGAGTGGGACGTCTATCTGCTTGCGAGCGCGGCGCTGTACTTTTCTCTTGCGTACCGCCTCGACAATCGCTTTGTGCTGTCCCTGGGATTCACTTCGCTCGCGGGGTGGTTCGGGCTCACGATCTCGCACTGGCCGAGACACCAGGATTCGGAGTATCGGCTGTACGCGATTCTTTACAGCTTTGTGCTGGTCGCGATCGGGTTAGCGACACGGCGGTGGGGAGTGAAAGCGCATTTCTTCGGGACCTATCTGAACATCGCTGCCAACGTATTGTTTTGGGCGATTCTCTCCGGGGTGTTTGAACGAGACAACACCGCGCTGTGGTTCCTTGCTCTGGTTGCCGTGTGTGGAGCGTGTCTTGCGTGGGGGTTGCCGCGTCGCGAGTTTTCGTTTGTAGCGTACGCTGCCGTCTACGGGTATGTGGGCGTGACTTCACTACTGCTGCGGAATGTGAATAGCTTCGAGGCTGCTCTCAGTTATTTCGTCGTGACGGGCATCGGGATGTTGGTGCTGCTGGTGACGACGGCTCGCCACTTCGGGAGGAAGGCATGAGGGCTTACAGTGCGGCCAATGAAGAGGCCCTACAGGCTCGCGCACTTTTGAAGGATTGGGCGGGGGAAGGGTTCCTTAGCAAGGCGCAATACGATCAGATGCAGCAGGAAACTGTCTGCGACCTGCGCCGGACGAACATTTTCCTGCGGGTCGTCATGTTCTTCTTTACGGTGATCATCGTGGGGGCCGTGGTTGGACTGTTCTTTGCGGGCTCCGGATCAGGAGGAGTTCTCATCCTCTTCGCGGGCATCGCCTATTTTGCCGCCGAGGTCGCTGCCTCCAAGGGATTCTATCGTTATGGATTCGAGGAGGCCTTCCTCGTATGCTCAGTTGGGTTGCTGTGTGTCGGGGTGGAATCGCTGATGCGCGGAGAGTTTCTGGTTGGGGCTATCGGAGCGATCGCGTCATTGTGGATCTGGCATCGATTCGGACTGGCATACGCGTTCTTCGGCGCGATGATTTTCAGCTTCTGGTTCGCGAGTCATGCGGCGCCAGGTCGGGATTCGCAACATTGGATGGTTGCCGGCGTCTACCTGGTCGGATTGATGACCGTCGCATCGGTTCGAGTTCGCTACAGCCTCACATTTCTGAACGAGCGATTTTCCATCGCGGAGGCGATGCTGTGGCTAGGTGTCTACGTTGCGTTAAACCTTGAACTGGGGTCGTGGTTGGGTTACTCGAGCGGACCCGCTGGTGTTTCGCGGGTCCTATTTTGGACTTCATGGGTTCTCATCTGGTGCATTCCTCCGGTAGTGTTGTTTCGCGGGTTGAAGCAGAAAGATCGGTTTGTGATTTGGGTGGGTGGGCTCACGGTTATCCTGACGCTCGCGACCAATAAGTCGTATCTCGGATGGGAGCGGCACACTTGGGACCCGATGTTGCTAGGCGCACTGCTTGTCGGGGTCGCGCTGTGCTTACAGCGGTGGCTTGGCAAGGGTGTTCGCAACGGGTATACGGCGCAGCGTTTATCGGGCCAGGACAAGGCTTGGATGAGTATTGTCTCCGCGGCGGCGGGCGTCGCGTCGCAGCACGCGCCTCAGCACTCAACGGGCTCGGAGACGCATTTCGGGGATGGCGGGACGTCCGGGGGCGCGGGCGCTTCGTCGGATTTCTAGTTCCGGGCCCTCGCCTCTATTCCTCGATGAGCGGGACCTGACCGGTGATGGTGATGCCGAATGCATCCAGCCCGGGGAGTTTGCGGACTTTGTTGGTCAGCAGGCGGATGGTGGAGAGGCCGAGGTCGTTGAGGATTTGCGCGCCGATGCCGAATTCGTGCAGGGGGCGCGGCGAACCGTCAGGCATGGGAGTGTGTTTCTTTTCGCCCCAGCCTGACTGGTGTAGATAGACGACGACGCCGGCGGGTTCGGTGGAGATGCGGCGCATGGATTCGCGCAGCATGGCTCCACAGTGGCAAGTGGTGGAGCCGAAGACGTCGCCCAGGACGCAGCGGGAGTGCATGCGGACCAGGACATCCTTCTTATTGCGCACGTCGCCGTGCAGCAGGACCAGATGGGCTTCGCCGTTGATGGTGCTCTCGTAAGTCAGCGTGCGGAATTGGCCGTGTTCGGTCTCGAGGGTGCCTTCGGCGCGGCGGACGACCAGGTTTTCGGTAGCGCTGCGGTGGCGGATCAGCGCGGCGACGGAGATCATCTTGATTCCGTGTTGGGTGCAGAAGTCGAAGAGGTCGGGCACGCGGGCCATGGTGCCGTCTTCCTTCATGATTTCGCAGATGACGCCGCCGGGTTCGAGGCCAGCCAGGCGTGAGAGGTCGACAGCGGCTTCGGTTTGTCCGGCGCGCACGAGTACTCCGCCTTCGCGGGCTCGCAGCGGGAACATGTGGCCGGGGCGCGCGAGTTCCTGGGGTCGTGCTCCGGGGCGAATGGCGGTGAGAATCGAGCGCGCTCGGTCGGCAGCGGAGATACCGGTGGTGGTGCCTTCCACGGCATCGAAAGACTCGCAGAAGTTCGTGCCGAAGCGCGAGGTGTTCATTTGCGAGACCAACGGCAGGTGGAGCTGATCGCAGAGGTCGGGCGAAAGGGCGAGGCAGATCAGGCCTCGGCCGTGCTTCGCCATGAAGTTGATGGCCTCGGGCGTGATGGCGCTGGCGGCCATGGTGAGGTCGCCTTCATTTTCTCGGTCTTCGTCGTCTACAACGACCAACATGCGGCCGGCGCGGATTTCTTCTATAGCTTCGGGGATAGAGGCAAAGGCCATGGGTTAGAGGAATGGAGTTTCTTCGAATTTAATCTTGTCGTAAATCTCAGCGAGAGGGATGGAGCAGCCAACGGACTCGACGTGGCAGGTTTGATCCAGATTGTTAAATTCCGAGAGCAGCCATTCATTCGTGGCCTGGCGCCGAAAGATTTCAATATGAGGATATGCCTGGGAGACCAAGGCGTATTCCTGCAGCGACTCAAGCTTGCGATATTGTTCAGACTTGAAACCACGATCATAGGCTTCTGTAGAGGGTGACAGAACTTCTATCAGAAGCGCGGGATTAATCACCGTGTCTCGCTGGTCGTCGGCAAATTTCAGATCACCGCACACGACCACCACATCAGGATATGTGTAGAGGCCGCTTTCGGACACGCGAATTCGAAGGTCGCTGCTCGCGACTTGACATGGACGTTTCTTGAGGGCGTTCCCCAACTCGCGGGACAGCGACGCGATGATGAAGGCATGTGAGGGCGATCCGCCCGACATCGCGTACACGATGCCGTCGTAGAACTGATGCCGAAATTCGGCTTTGCGCTCGGCCTCGAGATACTCCTGTTCGGAGAGCCGGGGCTGCGCGTGGGCGGACATAGCTCTAGTGTAACTGGTGCGCTGAATCGGACTGAGCTTCGGGCTGACGGAGCGTGTGGTGGTAGTAGCGGCGGAACTGAAGTTTGGCGCGATCGGTTTCAACGCTGCGTTCGTCCGCCACGGGAGGGACTTCGGAAAGGGACGAAGACTCGACGACCGCGCGATCCTCGTTGACGATTTTCTGGTTTGCTCTGCGGAAGAACACATCGAGCAGAGAGAGCTTAGGACTGGGTCCGCCCACCGAAGTCGGTGTCTTCCCAGACAACGTGCATTTTAGAGTCAGGCTTGAGTTGTGCGCGCATGGCGCGGCCGATCGTCCGGCGGTGCACGAAGGGAAGGTGCGGTGAGTCGAGTATGTTTTCCATGGCTCGCGTCCAGTGCGCGTTCCATTCCTCGACCAGGTAGGCGCGGGCGAGGTTATCACGCCGCAGGCCTTCGGGGAGAATGGGTTCGCGGGGAAGAGAGCCACCTTCTCTCCGACCAATTCGACCGAGATCGGTCCGGCCCTCGACAAGCGCTTCGATGCCGCGAGGGCAACGAAGGATTTTAAATAATAGCTGATCTGAATCAGACTGGTGGTTTTCAACCAACTCTGGCATGGAGATTGTCAATTGTTTCTATGGTTTACCTTTGGCCCCCGGCGTGCTTCAAACCGGGCAGGGAGGTAGGCTTCCAATGACGAAAATTCTGTTGGCTGTGCTGGTGGCGGGGGCTCTGGTGGTTCCTGCGTGGGCGCAGAATGTGGATGAAGGGGACGATCCGGATCACGGAGTGGCGCGCATCAGCGTGCTGCAGGGCGATGTGAACGTGCAGCGCGGGGATTCGGGCGAGGTTGTGGCGGCGGAGCTGAATGCTCCGTTGGTGGCGCTCGACCACGTGCTTACGGGCGCGAACTCGCGGGCTGAGGTGCAGTTCGACTACTCCAACATGATCCGGCTGGGTCCGGTGAGCGAAGTGCGCATGGGGGAGTTGAAGGACAACGATTACTTTATTCAGGTCGCCGAGGGAACGACTACCTTCCGCGTATTGCACGATACGAATGCCCGGGTGGAGATCAGCACGCCGACCGTGTCCATTCGGCCTACTGAGATCGGCATCTATCGCGTTACGGTGCGTCCGGACGGGGCGACTGAAGTTACGGTGCGCAGCGGACAGGCGGAGATTTCTACGCCTCGCGGTGTGGAAATTCTGCGGGCAGGGAAGACGATGCAGGCTCGTGGGACGGCGCAGGATCCGGAGTTCATGATTCTTTCGGCGATTTCCCGCGATGACTGGGATAACTGGAATGAGAATCGGGACCGGGATCTGCAGCAGAGCAAGAGCTATCAATATGTGAGTAACAACATTCCGGGCGCGCAGGATCTGGACAACAACGGGCGCTGGGTTTACGATTCGCCCTACGGTTGGGTGTGGGTCCCGAACGTGGCGACGACGTGGGCTCCGTATCGCGTGGGGCGGTGGAGCTGGGTGAATTACTACGGCTGGACCTGGGTCAGCGGCGATCCGTGGGGCTGGGCTCCGTATCATTATGGATCGTGGTATTCGAGCTCTTACGGGTGGGCCTGGTATCCGGGCACCGTCGGGTATCGCTATTATTGGCGGCCGGCGCTGGTGAGCTTCTTTGGATGGGGCAACGGCAGCTTTAATCTGGGAGTGGGCTTCGGTGGCGGGACGTTCGGATACGGCAACGTGGGCTGGGTGCCGCTCGCTCCCTATGAACGCTACAACCCTTGGTATGGACCTCGATATCGCGGTGGCTACAACAACATCACCATCATCAACAACACGAACATCGTGAACAACTATCGCAACGCGCGGCAGTACAACGGGCGGGACGGGATCACGAGCGTTCAGGCTGGGAACTTCGGGCGTGGGCGTGTGGACAATGGGAACTTTGTGCGGGCGACGAATAACGATCTAACGCGGGCGGGCCGAGTGCAGGGGCCGATGGGCTTCTCGCAGGATCGGGACAGTCGGCGGTATTCGGATCGGACGCCGACGCCGGATGTGGCGACGCGCGCGAATCAGAGTCGGGATCGGCAGTTCGCTTCGGTGGCGACGAATGCGGATCGGTCGCGACGTGGGGCGAATGTGGGCGGAGTCGTGAACGGTGGTCCGGGCAACGCTCCCAATAACACCAGGGGACAGACGCCCGATCCGGGTAACCGTGGTGGGAATGCGGTGGATCGCGCGGGTGGGAATCGTGGCACCACGCCGACCATCCCGAACGGTGGATCGCGTCGGTTTGATCAGGGCACTATGGGCGGTGTGGTAAATGCCGGCCGCGGCAATGGAGTGAATCGGGGCGCGGATGTTCGCGAGATTGGCGGCGGGCGGAACTCAGGGAATCCCGCGGTCCAGAATGGTTCGCAGAACCCGCAAGTCGATACGCGGTCGCGCCGAGGGGTGGAGTTCGCGCCCCGTTCTCAGCAGCCGCAGCAGCCGCAGCAGCCGCAGACCAATTCGTCCTCCGATAATGGCAGCCGACGAGGTTCCAGCCAGCCGGTGCAGAACAATTCGCCGAGCCCGCAGGTCGATTCGCGGTCGCGGAGTGGGGCGGAGTTTGCGCCCCGTTCTCAGCAGCCGCAGCAGCCGCAGAATAATTCGTCCTTCGATAATGGCAGCCGACGAAGTTCCAGCCAGCCGGTGCAGATCAATCCGCCGATTGTGCGGGATCGTGGCAGCGTGCAGCAATCGGCTCCGCGAGCGACGCCGAACTACTCGGCGCCGTTCGGTAGCAATGATCGTGGGCGAGCGGCTCCTTCGGCTCCGCAGAGCGCCCCCAGTGGCGGAGGCGGTGGCGCGATCCGCGGGAACGGCGGAGGCGGAGTGGAACGTGGAGCAGC
Organism: Bryobacteraceae bacterium; assembly: GCA_039926185.1. Taxonomy (GTDB): domain Bacteria; phylum Acidobacteriota; class Terriglobia; order Bryobacterales; family Bryobacteraceae; genus Palsa-187. The sequence continues at coordinate 375,307 of JBDSXJ010000012.1, forward strand.
TCCGGCACCCTCAGTTCGTGGCGGTGGTGGTGGCAACCCCGGCGGCGGGAACGCTGGTGGCAATCGCGGGGGCGGCGGTGGTGGTGGAAACGCTGGCGGTAATGGTGGAGGCGGACGTCGCCGCTAACGTTTGGTTTGCGACGCGAGGCGGTGCGTGGTAGCGTCATTGCATGACTGCCAGCCGCCTCGCTTTTTCGTTTCTTCTCGTCACTTCCATGGTCCGTGCGCAGCAGGCACCGGCACCTGGCATTCCGGTCGCACCGCTGGGCAACGGACCCTTCCTCATCGACACGGCGGAGCAGCACAAGGTCCGCATCAGCATCGTCGCGCGCGGGATTGCGCATCCATTCGGGTTCGCGTTTTTGCCGGGTGGCGACATGCTGGTTACCGAACGGGCTGGCAAGCTGCGGCTGATCCGCAATGGATTGCTGATGCCTGAACCAGTGAAGGGCGTGCCCGCAGTGCGCGCGGCGGGCGGGGGACTGCTCGACATCGTTCCCGATCCGAAGTTCGCCGAGAACAAGCGGCTGTACTTCACGTTCAGCAAACCCGTTGGTGAAGGTAATGACGCGATCACAGTGTTAGCTCGGGCGAAGTGGGAAGGCGACGCGCTGGTCGGCATCGAGGAACTGGTCACGGGGAGCGTGAAGCCGCGCAGCAGCGGCGCTCGCATCGCATTTGGCCGTGATGGCATGGTCTATATGACCACCGGCGGTCCGTTCGATAACGATTCGCAGGAGCCGGGGAGCATTTACGGCAAGGTCCTGCGCGTCACGATGGACGGCAAAGCTCCGCCGGACAATCCGTTTGTGGGCAAGGCTGGCTATCGGCCCGAGGTGTTCAGCATGGGCCATCGCGATCAGTTGGGGCTGACGATTCATCCCGTGACGGGGCAGGTGCTGGCGGTGGAGCATGGGCCGAACGGCGGCGACGAACTGAATCTGATTGAAGCGGGCAAAAACTACGGTTGGCCGCTGGTGAGCTACGGTCGGCAATACGATGGATCGAAGGTGGCCGACAAGCCCACGCGCGATGGCATTACCGATCCGGTGGTGTTGTGGATTCCGTCGATCGCGCCGAGCGGGCTGCTGGTGTATTCCGGCGACAAGTTTCCGGCGTGGAAAGGGAACTTGTTCGTCGGCAGCAATCGCGAGGGCGAGATTCCGGGCACCGGCCATCTGGAGCGCGTGGTGTTCAACGACAAACTGCAGGAATTGCGGCGCGAGTCGATGTTCACGGAACTGCACCAACGGGTCCGCGATGTGCGCCAGGGACCGGACGGCTTTATCTACATGATCACGGATGAGAATGACGGAGCGGTGTTGCGGGTGGAGCCAGCCAACTAGAGCGAAACATTCGCAGCCCGAAGCGACTCTTCTAGACGTAGCTCTCAGGAGCGAAGATACGGAACGCGGTGGCGAGGTCCTCGGGGGAGGTTCAAAGTCGCGTTCCGTGTCTGCACTAGCCGATGGCGAACACAAGGCGAATATGTTACCTTGCGTGAGTGCCCACCCGATTCTGCCTTGTCCTCATTCCTTCGGCCCCACCCAGCAAGGGGAGCCACTATTATCCGGTCTCCGCGGACAGCTCGTTCGAGGCTGTATGGAACGCGCTACAAGCCCACGAGGCTCGGCTGCAGATTCGTGTCCCTGATGACTCGATGGTGCGCGTGATCCTCGACGGCAAGGACGGCAGCGAGTGGGATATGGAGCGCCACAACGCCAAGCAGCCGAACTTCCTGCACATCGTGGGTCCGGTGCGGGCGTGGGCGGCGCGGAGGGCGAAGGCGGCCAAGGCGTGAAGTGAGAGGTTTCAAGGCTGGGCGCACTATCCAGCATGATCGATCGACGAATGGGTGACCGGGCTCGGGTGCAGGATAAGCTGACGTTGATAACCTCGGAGGGTGCGGAGGTGGCAGTGGACCTAGTCGACCATTCACCGGAGGGGGCCAAGTTGATGCTGGACAGGCCGGTGAGGATCGGGACGTCGGTGGAGTTGATGGTAAACAACGATCCGCTGCGGGGAGTGGTGCGCTATTGCACGAAGGGGGATCGGGGTGGGTATACTATTGGACTGAAGTTCGGCGCGTAGCGTAAATTGCTCCCCAATAACGCAACATAATATACGTTATCAGAAGTTACGCACGCTAGCCCAGCCGAGCCCTCAATTGCTCCGCCATCCTCTCGACCGCCGTGATGCGAAGCACCTCGAAGCCTGCGGCGATACCTGAGGCGATGCCGGCATCGGAGTCTTCGATGACTAGGGGGTTCCGAACGCCGAGGCGCTCGACGGCCAACAGGTAAGGATCGGGCGCTGGCTTCAAGCGTTGCACGTCATTTCCGAACACAAGCGTCTCAAACAATGGCAGTAATCCAGCGCGCTCGATGGGTGGCAGGATCTCGGTTCGGAAGCTCGATGAGACCACGGCCATGCGGTAGCGCCCGGATAGCTCGCGAAGTAAGTCTAGTGTTTCTGGTAAGAACGGAGGCTCTTGTTCAAGTCCTTCGCGAAACAATTGCTGTTTTTGCGCTACGGCGGCGGCGGGATCTGGGAGCTTCAGGCGCTCCGCCACCATGGGATCGGCAATACCAACGCATTGCTTTAGATATTCTTCCCAAGTGAAACTAATACCAAATGGTTCCAGGACTGTATTCCAGCTCCTATGGTGGACCTTCTCGGTATCCGCCAGCACTCCATCAAAATCGAACAGCAGGGCATCGGGACTTCCCTGCTCTTTTCTGCTCCGGGGTTCGATCATTTGGTGAACTGGAGGCTCGCGACCACGGCGTCGAACGCTTTCTGGGTACCGGCCCACTCGGATTCCGGCGCGATGAATACGATGTAGAACAGCGCCTCTGGCCGAGCCACGGTGAGCAGCATGTCGATCTCACGCTGGCCCTGGTAGGGCGACTGGGACTCCATGGGGGTCAACAGGGCGTTCTGGCCGGCGACCTTCACGGTCTTGGCGTTGCCGGTCGCCTTCACCTGGCTATCACCCATCTGCTTGACCAAGGCCGCGGTGTCGCGCTGGAGGTTGCCTTTATTGTCCGACGGGAAATAGTAGGAGGTCAGCATTCCGTAAGCGATCTCAACCTGACCGTTCTGGCCCTGGACCAGCGTGGACCGGGGGGCGATGGTGACGGAGGGCGAATTGGGGTCGCCGAAGACTTCCCAGTTGTCGGGATAATTCAGCTGGAAGCCGGAGCCTTGATGCGCCCGGTACTTGCCGGAGGGGCGTGGGTCGGGTGTGGCCCCGCCTTGACCGCCTGGGGCAGCGGCACCGGCGGCCGGCTGAACGGGCTTGGGAGGCGGCGGCAGCCCGGCGACGATCTGCTTGACGCGCGGCAGAGCGGAGGCCTCAGGCTCGGAGTAAGACTTCTTGGGGAGCAGCTTGTTCTGGTCATTCACGTACTTCACGCGATTGCCGGGCGTCGGATGGTCGGACATGAAGTTCGCGAGCTTACTATTGTCGCCGCCACCGCCACCCGCGCCGCCGTCGAGTTTCTGGAAGAAGAGCGCCATCTGCGTGGGATCGTACCCGGCGTCATTCATGATCTGCGCGCCGTTGAGGTCGGCTTCGGTCTCCGCGTTGCGGGAGTATTTGAGGAGCATGGACTGCGCTCCGAGGCCGATGCCGAGTTGGCCAAGCGTGCCCCAGATACCGCCCTTATTACCGAGCGCAGTGCCTGCGAGCATCGCGGGAAGCTGGACGAGGTTCGCTTTGGATACGTTGCTGGTTCCGTGGCGCAGAGAGACATGCGACATTTCGTGCGCGAGGACGCCAGCGAGTTGCGATTCGTTGTCGAGTGAGGCGAGCAGACCTGTGTGGACGAACATGGGTCCGCCTGGGAGCGCGAAGGCGTTGATGCTGGGATCGTTGATCACTTCGAACGTGTATGGGTAGCCGCCAGCGCGCTTGGATTTGGCGAGGCGGGCTCCGATGCGATTGACGTAGCCGGTGAGTTCGGCGTTGTTGACCACGGGCATCGTCTTGCGAACTTCGTCAGCGGACTCTTTCCCCAGTTGCACGTCTTGTTCCTGGGAGAACATATTCAGCCAACCCGGCTTGTATTCCTTGAGCTTGTCGGCAGCGAACGCGCTCGCAGCCAGGGTGACGATCAGTAAAATTCGCATGAGGGGCCTCATGGCTATGATTCTCTCACAGCCGATTTTGTTTCGTAGCCACCCGAGCATGATAAACGCGCCTTATCACGCTATAATGGTGCATGCTTAAGGCCACCGAGAAGATCTGGCATAACGGAAACCTCATTCCGTGGAACGAAGCCAAGATCCACGTCCTATCCCATGTGCTGCATTACGGCAGCTCTGTTTTTGAAGGCATTCGCTGCTATAAAACTCCTGCTGGTCCGGCGATTTTCCGCGGGCCGGAACACATGCGTCGGCTACTCGATTCGGCCAAAATCTATCGGATGACGGTGCCCTATACGGCGGACGAGTTCGTCACCGGGATGCATCAGGTTGTCGCCGCGAACAAGATGGAATCCTGCTACGTGCGCCCGTTGGTGTTCCGTGGCTATGGCGATCTGGGTGTGTTGCCGACGCGCGATACTCCGATTGAAAGCTACATGGCCTGCTGGGAATGGGGCAAGTATCTGGGTGCTGAGGCCATGGAAGAAGGCGTCGACGTGTGCATTTCCAGTTGGACGCGCATTGCTCCGAACACGCTTCCGGCACTGAGCAAGGCGGCCGGCAACTACATGAACTCGCAGTTGATCCGCATGGAAGCGAATGCGAACGGGTACGCCGAAGGCATCGCGCTGGATGCGTCGGGCTACATTAGCGAAGGCTCGGGCGAGAACATTTTCGTCATTCGTGATGGGAAGATTGTGACGCCTCCGCTGGGCGCGAGCGTGCTGCCAGGCATCACGCGCGATTCGGTGATGACGTTGGCTCGGGAACTGGGCTACGTCGTGACGGAGGCGCTGGTGCCGCGCGAACTGCTCTACATCGCGGACGAAGTGTTCTTTACGGGAACGGCTGCCGAAGTTTCGCCGGTTCGTTCGGTGGATAAGATTCCGGTGGGTACTGGGCGACGCGGACCGATCACAGAGAAACTGCAAAAAGCGTTCTTCGATATTGTCGAGGGGCGTGTTACGGACAAGCGCGGCTGGCTGGTTCCGGTTAAGTAGGCAGGAAACTCGGGGGCGGGAAATATTCAAGCTCCGCGCGGGAGCCAAACCCCGTGGCCACCTCCCCCGAGACTGACACACTTGATCCGGCCCGCGCGAAACTCTTCAACAGTTTTACCAGGATGTGGGTTGTGTGGGAAGCGGAATTCACCCTTTTTCACGAACTCGATCTTCTTTGCTTTCGCGTGCTTATAGACCATGCTCTGTTAGTAAACTGTGAATAAAACATGTTGCTCACAAAATGTTCAGACGGAACATGGCTAAGTCCGGGCTTCACCGACTTGCAGGTGAACGGATTCGCGGGCGCTGACTATAACTCGCCGACAACTCCGCTGGACTCGATCGCAGGTTCTCTTCGCGCCATGTTCTCCACGGGCGTCACGATGTGTCTGCCTACGGTCATTACGGGATCGCCGGACAACATGCTGGGGGCGCTGCGAAATCTCACACAAGCGAAGCAGCAGTTGGCGGAGGGACGTGCGATCGCCGGGTTTCATGTGGAGGGTCCGCATATTTCGCCTGACGACGGTCCGCGCGGCGCGCATCCGTGGCGATGGGTTCGCTCGCCCGATGTGAATGAGTATCGGCGCTGGCAGGACGCGACGGGGGGACTGATCAAGCTAGTCACGCTTGCGCCGGAGTGGCCGGAGGCTCCGCAGTATATTGAGGCACTGATGCGGGATGGGGTCCGGGTCAGCATCGGGCATACAGGGGCGACCGCTGCACAGATTACGGATGCGGTGAGTGCAGGGGCGAGGCTTTCGACGCACCTTGGCAACGGGGCGCACGCTTCCCTGCCTCGGCATCCGAACTACATCTGGGAGCAGCTGGCCGAAGATCGGTTGAGCGCGAGCTTTATCGTGGATGGACTGCATCTGCCGGAATCTTTTCTGCGCGTGGCATTGCGGGCTAAGACGTTGGCTCGCAGTATTCTCGTGACAGACGCGGTCGCGCCGGCGATGTGTGCGCCCGGAGACTACATGCTCGGTGAAGTTGCCGTGGAGTTGAAGTCCGATCAGCGCGTAGTTCTGCGTGGCGGAACGCGGCTGGCGGGCTCGAGTTTGCGGATGGACCACGCGATCTCGAATGTGATGCGAACAGCTGGGCTCGAACTGGAACAAGCGGTCGCGATGGCGACCACGACGCCCGCGGCGTTGATCGGGATGGAGCCGCAAGGCAGCATCCACTTTGCATTCGAAGACGGACAATTGCGAGTGCTGGAAACACTTCCATGAGATTGTCGGAGCGGTGTTATGCGGTGACGGGTCTTGCGTACACGCTGCCGTGGGTGGTGAACGCGGGCTTCGTCGTGGGAGATGAAGAAACGTTAGTCATCGACACAGGAGCGAATGCGCTGGCCGCTGCGACGATTCATGGGTATGCGTCGGCCGTGCGGCCGGACAATCGCTTGCGGGTGGTCAACACCGAGAAGCACTTCGATCACATTGGTGGCAACGGCTTTTTCCATGAGTTAGAGATTCCAATTCACGGGCACGCGGGTATTGCTCGGACGGTCGCTGAATTTGCCGAGGAACGCGCGCCGTTTCATCCTGCGTTTCACTTTGCTGCCGGACTCGTCAACCCCAACCACTTGTTGCCCGATTTCTTTGAGCTTGGAAATTGCCGCGTTGAAGTAATCGAAACTCCGGGACACACGCCGACCAACGTCTCGCTCTTCGTTCGAGACGAGGGAGTGTTGTACTGCGGCGATTGCCTGACGAATCTTTACGCGCCGAACCTCGACACGGCGGATCAGCCCGCGTGGCTCGAATCGCTGGATCGCATCGAAAAGCTGAAGCCCACGGCTATCGTGTGCGGCCATGGGCCCGTGGTCACCGAAGATGAACTTCCTGCGGTGATGGATCGTGTGCGCAGCGCGCTTAGAGGTTGGAAGACTTAACTAACGTCATCTGCCACTCGTCGGTTCGAATCTGCGGACCAGCCTTCACTTTTCTGGTGTAGGTTACCGATTGCATCAGGCCGGGAGCGGGCGCGTACACATACTTTCCACCATCCTGAACCTCGACTGTGGGAACCGGACTGCCGGGAGCGGCCTTCGAGATCAGCTCTGTCATCGCCGCTTGCACTTCGGATGCGTTGAAGATGGTTTGCACCGTAAGGTTGTTCGCGCTCTCCAAACGGATGCGCAGCTTCGCCTGAATCGGCGTTCCCGAGATAGGATTGGGCAGATGCACTGTGGTCTCGACCGGCTTGGCGGCTTCGATCTCGACACCGTGAAGGCTGAAATACATCTGGATATCACGCGTCGCGGAACTCAGCAGAGCGGCGGGCTGCATCATTTGCCGCACCACGACCTCAAGTCCAGCGCGTTGGTCGGCGGGTGCTTCAGCAGTCACGGATTTCACGACTTTCTCAGCGACGTCGAGCAACTGCTTGCTGACCACAGCTTCGTTTTGGAGTTCGGTAAACTCGCCTCTGGCATTCAGCTTGACCATGAGACGGAGATTGTCGAGCGCCTTGCTCGCACCGGCCACCACGGGGTTTCCGACCTGGGCAGGATCGTCATAGTCGACGGGACCTTCCACCCATTCGAGGAGCGAGCCGGTGGGTCCGGTTTCTACGACGCGGACTTGATTGAGATTGCGCGCCTTGGCGTTGCTTTCAGGGCGCGTAGAGTTGGAACGGACGTGCGAGATTTCGACAGTAAAGGTGTCACCAACCGTAAAATGCGGCTTGACCGACAGGGTCTGGGCGGAGCCAGAGAGCGCGCTTAAGACGGTAAACAGGATTGCGAGGAAAATGCGTGCGGCCATGCACCATGCTAGCGCACAGCCGTAGCCTTGGCGATGACAACCGCGGAACCCGAGGACATGGATTCGTAGTAGCTGACCATGCGCTTCGGTTCCATGGAATTGTACTTACGCAGATTCTCCGCCCAGCGGTAGGAGATCGGTTGGAAGTAGAGTTCCGCCTCGACCGTGAACGGGCCTTGCGCGTTGCCGACGGATACGGAATACGCAACGCGATCGCCGCCACCGTTGAAGTTCGCATCGGTCGCCGCAGTGCCACGTACCGCAATTTCGTCGTCCGCTGTCTGTTTGTTGAAGCCTTTCGGCAACATGCGGTTGTCCTTCTCATAACGGACAGCATTGAGAAGGCCCGTGGTGGGCTTGCCTGTAGAATCCACCATGATGCCTTCGTAAATTTGCACCTGGTCGGGCGCCGTGACCTGGGTGTAGTGAGGCTCGTACTTCAGCGCATCGGCGTCGTTATCGTTACCTTTGATTAAGCCGCTGGGTTCGATGGCGCCGGATTCGAATACCGTCGTACCGCTGCGATCTTTCACCGTGACATGGAGCCAACTGCGGCGAGACGGATAGGCGGTCGGGAATTTGTGGCCACTCAGGTTTTCGATAGCGATTTCCGTTTCGACCCGTCCATTCCGAACTTCCGGAGCTGCGACGGTGACTTTCGCGGTTTCGGATTGAAGGTGGCGCACCGTGCGGTCCGCTGCGGCTTCCATTTCCGAGGGCATCGCGGGGACGCCCATCTGCACGCGATATTTGCTGAGGACACGCTGCATGAAGAAGTTCCCGCCGATGAAGATGTGCTGGCCGAGTTCTTCACGCGGTGATCCAAGTACGCGGGTAATCGGGGTATCCTTCACTACCGGCATGTGGCAGTTCTGGCAGCTCTTCTGTTCCTTGTAGTCGCTGTGCAGCCATTCCTGATAGGGCATCTGTTCAGGCAACGATCCGATGACTTTGCCGTCGGGACCAAGTGCCTGGGTGATTAACGTGTGGCAGGTGGCGCACAGCTCGGACTTACGGATATGCTCGCCTTCGGTGGGCTTCCAGCCGTCGGAGGAGCTTTTCATGATGGTCTGATGGCCGCTTTCAACCTTGTAGGGACCGTAGACCACTTTCTGACCCTTGGGCTTGGTAGTGTCCACAACAAAGCGTCCCACGAGGCTTTCGCGCGTGCCAAGCCGTTCGGGTGTGATCTGGTGGCAGAGGGAACACGACACACCATCCGCCGCGAGGCGGTCTTCGTAGCGATCGCCGACCGGGGGCATGTGTTCGAAAGCAGTGCCTTCCCTGCCCTCACTGTGCGCCTGGTAGCGCATCATCGGCATGTGGCAGATGGTGCACTCGTCTTCGATGGCTTTGCTCGATTCAGGATGGTCGGTAACTTCGCGACGCACTCCGGCCATCCAGTAGGGATCGCGACCGGCATTCGCCATCATGGTGGTGCGCCAGTTTAGGCCGATGGAAACATCCTGGCCTTGGGGCGTGTAGAGATTGTTGTGGCAGGCGAAGCAACGGTCGGAGGTTTGGAAGTGCTCGGTCTTCTCTTTATTCGCGCTCTGGAGCAATCCGCTGCCCACGGTGGACAGCGCCACGAAGACTCCAAACGATGCCAGTAGAGTTCGCATTAGTGCCACCCCTCGAAGAATCCGCCGTCGAATGTATCCCACAACCAATAAAACACCAACTGGTTGCTGCGTGACTGAACGTTCACCGCTGGTATGTTGACGCCTACGCCCAGCCGCATGTGCTGACGTTTACTCACCGTGATCTGGGCTTGCGGGACAACGTCCAAGGTCCATGCCTGTCCGGGTCCAAACTTTCGGATGGCGATGAGTTCGTTGGTGAGAGAGAACGCACGACCCATACTCTTGTCGGCAAGGAATGTCTTGCCGAATGCGGTTCTTGTGTAGACTTCAGCGGGAGATTGATGACGGTGAAAGATAGAGACTTCGCCACCCACCTGTTGCAGATAATACATTCGCTTGGGCAGGAGTTGGGTGAGTGTGAGAAATTGCTCGTATCGATGAACCCCATTTCCACCAAGCTTGGGATTGCCGGTGGCGAAGGAAACTTCGTTACCCCAACCGAGGAGAGTTCCTCGCTTGTTGTTCACCAACAGGGAACGCTTGAACTCAAAGCTGGTATCGCCGACGTCGCCAAACCACGAGCCGGAGGCCTGCTTGGCGAAATTCCCGCGAAAGCGGATTTCGAGGTTGGTGATGGCTCCCAGACGCTTTTCGATAATCAGGTTGTTGTTGTAGCCACGGTTGCCGGTCAGATTGACAGTGTTGTACGACACCAGTTCGTCTTCCGGAAAAGCCTTTTCCGTGAACATGGGGCGCGGCGTATTGAAATCGCCGGAAGGCCACTTCGGATCCTCAGTGCAGAAGGTTCGGAGGTAGCCGATCACCTTGCGGATCTGGTCATCGTCCAGCGCCGGGCTTTCCTTCGGGCCGAAGGAAGGCATGATGGTTGAAAACGATCGCGCCGTGCCGCCCTGGTGGATCACGGCGGACCACTGCGTGTTCGATTCACGCGTGGACCCACTGCAATCGGTGAAATCGGGAAAGGTCGCGGGAGGATCAAAACCGAGAATGTGTTGTTCCTGGCCCTTGCCATCGGGGCCGTGGCAACCCACGCAGGCGGCTTGGAAAATTTCCTCGCCACTTTCCAGTTTCAACTTGGTTGCAATAGACTCGGTGCTGACCAGCTGCGGCATCGCAGGCAGGGCGAACAGCAGAAACAATCCGATCCAAGAATGTTTAAATGTATGAGCCATGGCTGAGCAAGATCTAAGACAGCAGAACGGGTATTTGAGGAGAAACGTTTACACCACGCGGGCTAACCGAAGATCCTTTTCAGGAATGGTCCGAATTGGATATGTTTACCCGGGCATCTCTGCCAGGGAGCAAAACTGATCATGTTACTGGACCGCTCCACCCATAAGCCGAATGGCTGAGCGTTGGGGTAAGTGGTCTCGAAAACGACGCCTGTGTCGCAGTAGTCTACGCTCTCGAATTTGAGGGAGGACAGGTTGGCATACTGGCCGCTGGGACCCCAATCCTCTTTGAACTTTTCGAGGGGGTAATAGCGACAGGGCTTCTCGGGGGTGCACCACATCTTGTAGGCAGCGTCGTAGTCTTTCTGCTCGAGTGTTGCGAGAAAGGAACTGACCGCGCGTTCTTCACTCCAGGTGCGGAAATAGAAGAATGCGCCGGTTAGCAAAAGAATAGCGGGTAACCCGATGAAGAGTACCCGCTTGATCCACAGCCAGCGTTTTTCCTCGCCGGCGCCGTAGCCTTCCATGTAGCTAGCAGCCATGACGGAAAAACCTCCTACTTAACAGGGTGTGCGGCGTTATAGGCAGCCACCGCGGCGTCGGTGACGTCGAAGGAGGCTGTAGAGTACGGAATGGCCTGCTTGTCGATGATCATATCGAGTCCCTTGTCGGTAGCGAACTTCTTGAGCAGTTCGGTGAGCCGTGTGCTGATGACGCGAAGGGAGGCATCGCGCTCGCCTTCAAAGCCTTCCTGCAGGTCTTCCGTCAGGCGATCTACCTGTAACTGGGTACGTTTGCCTTTGGCTTCGAGTTCAGCGGCACCGGCCTGGCTCAATTGGCCTTGCGTCGCGCGAACTTGGGCTTCGATGTCCTGAAGGGTTTGTTGCGCCTTCACAAGCTGATCCTGCTTGGGCTTGTACTTGGTTTCCAGATCGGCGAAGGCCTTCTTGAATTCAGCGGTATCCACCGCGGCCCGTTGGAAATCAATGACCCCAATCTTGCTCTGCGCCATCGCAGGCGCAACCGACATGAACCCCATCACACAGGTGGCAAGCACCGGGAAAACGAAACGCATTTTGCAAAACTCCTTAGAGAGACGTTGATTCTTATCTTAGCAATCTTTACTATCTGGCTAGCTGTTTACGAGCCTGGTCCAGTTTGTTGCGTACTTTGTCGATTTCGGACTGATCCTTGTCGGCCGGAGCACTGGCCTGCCACTGCTTGAGTGCTTCTTCCCAAGCGGCGACGGCTTCCTTGACCTTTTTCTGCTGCATGAGCGCGTCGGCGTAGTGATCGTTCATGGTCGCATCGCCGGGAGCCAGTTCCACCGCGCGGCGGATTTGCTCTTCGGCTTGCGCAAAGCGGCCTAAGCGATAGTAGGCCCAGCCGAGGCTGTCCAGGTAAGCGCCATTGTTGGGCTCGCGGGCGATCACTTTTTCGATCATACCCAGAGCTTCATTTACCCGGACATTGCGATCCGTCAGCATGTAGCCCAGGTAGTTCAAGGTAGGGATGTGATCCGGCGCCAGGCCCAGGACCTTGCGGAACTCCGCTTCGGCCAGGGGAAGGTTCTTCATCTTCTCGTACATCGCGCCGCGCATAAACCAGACCCCGATCTTGTCGCCGGGTTCGGAGGATCGCTTTTCCGCCTCGTCAAGCGATTTACGGGCGTCGTCGAATTTCTTTCCCTTTTCGTAAACTTCCGCGAGGGCCATGTAGATTGCGCGATCGTCGGTGCCGTCGAGTAACTTCTTGACGTCGGCCGAAGCGATGTCCACACGACCCATGTCGGCATCGAGGCCAGCCTTGGCTAAACGGACTCCGCGATCGGTGGCGAACTTCTTGATTGCGGCATCGGATTCCTGCTGGGCTTCGACAAATTTCTTGCCGCCGCGATAGGTGTCGATGATCTCGGCGCTGACGCGCGCCTCTGCGGTTTTGTCCAGATCGAGGATCTCGCGATAGATCGCTACGGCTTCCACCGGCTGATCCATCATTCGATACATTACAGCCAAACGCTCCAGCAGGCCGATACGACTGGCTGTCTGCTGGGCAGTGTAGGTCTTGCGCGCCGTATCGTCCACAATGCCGCGCAACTGTTTGATTGCCTCACGCGGCTTGCCTTCGGCCTGCAACAAACTCACTTCGTTGAACGCGATTTCGATGTTGTCCGGTTCAATGGCGCCGGCTTTGCTCGCCGCCTCACGGGCTTTGGGCAGATCCCCCAGCTGCATGCGCAGTTGAGAAATCCGCAGCCACGCTTCGGCATCTTCGGTATCATCCGCGGCGACAGCTTCAAAGGCGGTGATGGCTTCTTCAAATTCGCCGGCGTTGAGAAGATCCTGAGCGAGAGCCTTGCGCAACTCCGCCGCATTTTCAGGATTGAGCGCCAAGCCCTTCCTGATCGTATCCGCAGCCAGCTTGTACTCTTTCAGCTGCTCATACGACGCGGCTAAGCGCTGCCAACTCTCAGCGGATGGATTCTTTTGTGCCGCCCGTTCGAACATTGCTGACGCCGCTTCGGTGTCGCCCTTATCGGCATAGACCGCCGCTCGGCCCACCAGCGCGTCTTCGTTGTCAGGCTCGATTGCAAGCGCTTTATCGAAGGATTTCGCAGCCCCATCCTGATTCTGCGCGGCGCGCTGCAGGCGGCCCAGAAATACCCATGAGCCGACGTCCGTAGGGTCAAGTTCGACCACCTTCTGATATTCTTCCGTGGCCCGGCGCAGCATCGTGGCATCGACCCGCTGGCTATTCGGATCCGAGATCATGCGGACGAAGATCCTGGCCAGCATGCGGTGAGCGGCAACATCGTTGGGATTTTTTTGAACCGCCGCTTCGGCTTCGCTCCGCGCTTGATTCACGCGGTTGAACTGCATGTAGAAGTCCGAGAGTTCTTCGGTCAGCATCGGCGACCGGGGATCAGCTTCGATGGCTGCTTTATAAGAAGCGATCGCCGCGTTGATGTTGTCGGTACTCTCGATGCCCTCTGCCGCCAGATTGGCGAACAGGTGGGCCATCGTGTAGTTGTAATAGGCAGTGCTGCGATCCGGCTCGGCCGCGGACCCCTGGGCCCAGCCGATCGCACTTACCGAAAGTATCAGTCCTGCTAGCTTGTGGGTTCGCATATCGCTCCGGCGCAACTCTCAACATTAGTATAGTCGTTGGCACGAACGCTACGATAGCTAGAAGTGCAGCGTCCTTTACTCATAGTGGTGGGTCCCACCGGAACCGGCAAATCCAGCCTGGCACTCCACTTGGCGGAACAGTTTGGCGGAGAGTTGGTGAATGCCGATTCGGTGCAGCTCTATCGCGGTTTCGATATCGGTAGCGCCAAGACTCCGATGGCTGAGCGGCGGGGCATTCCTCATCACTTGTTTGACGCTCAGGATGCGAAAACGGTTCCCTCGGCGGGAGACTACGGGCGCGCGGCCCGCAAGGTGGTAGAGGAGATCAGCGGGCGAAGCCGCCTCCCCATCGTGGTGGGAGGCACGGGCTTCTACATCCGCGCCTTGTTAGACGGCCTCCCTGCCCTGCCCGCCCGCAACGAAGCCGTTCGGGAGCGGCTTACGGCGCGCGAACCTGGTTCGCTGCATCGCTTGCTATCACGTCTGGAACCGGCGGCAGCCTCCCGAATCCAGCCCGAAGACACGCAAAAATTAATTCGCGCTTTGGAAATTCGGCTGTTAACGAAGGCTCCGCTACCTCCAGCAGGTTCCGGCGATCCGCTAACCGGCTTTGATGTACTGCAACTGGGTCTCGACCCTCCCAGGGAAGCATTGGTGCAGGCGATCACCGTTCGGACGAAAGAAATCTTCGCCGCCGGATTACTGGACGAAGTCCGAGGATTGCTGGCCTCAGGACTCACGGGGGATGAAAAGCCGTTTGAGTCGCTTGGCTATAAGCAGGCCGTCGCGCATCTACGGGGCGAGTTGGAATGGGAAGCGGCCATCGAATCCACGGAGATCGGGACCCGGCAATACGCCAAGCGACAGCGTACCTGGTTTCGGCGCGACGCGCGAATTCACTGGCTGGCAGGCTTCGGAACCGACCCAGGCATCCAAGCCGAGGCTGTTAAACTGTGTAGAAACCGATGCAATCCCTCTGCATCCTGCTGATCGCGGCGCTGCTAAGCGCTGTGCAACTGCGCGCCGATAGTGTCCTGGCCGGTAGCGCGGCTGTGCTGCCTTTCACCAATGTTTCCAGTGCTCCTGCGGCGAGCAGTGAGTGGATCGGCGAAAGCATCGCGGAGGCGCTCAGAGAATCGCTCGTCGCAAGAGGTTCACCTGTGATTCCGCGCATGGATGTGATGGAGGCGTACAAGGATCTGCGTTTGCGGCCTACGGCGGAATTGACGCAGGCTTCCGTGCTGAAACTTGGGCAGGCTTTAAACGCGGACGACGTGATCTATGGAACCTTCCGCGTGGATCCGGCCGCTGGCACGCTAACGATCCAAGCCGTCGTTTCCGATCGAGCACGAGCATTATTGAGTACACCGATCGACGAAGCTGGTCCGTTGGCAGAATTGGATCGGCTGGAGGCACACCTGAATTGGAAGGCACTTTCCATCGTTGCTCCGGATCTGGCGGGAGCGGAAACAGAGTTTCGATCCTTACGGCCACCGGTGCGCCTGGCTGCCGAGGAGAGTTTCATTCGGGGCTGGATCGCCCTCGCGCCAGAGCAGAGGGAATCCTTTTACCAGCAGGCCGTTCGTGCGGACGTCCGCTTTTCCCGGCCGGTATTGGAACTGGGCAAGATCGAACTTGGCCGGAAGAACTATAAAGCGGCCGCGGAATGGTTGCTAAAGGTGAACGCAAACGATGTGCACTATCCCGAAGCCAGCTTTTACCTGGGCGTGGCCAAGTTCCACCAGAACGATTACGTTGCCGCGCAAGCCGCGTTCGAGCGCATCGTGAAGACACTTCCCGCACCCGAGGTGTTCAATAATCTCGGGGTGGCGGAAAGCCGCAGGGGACAACTGCATGCGCTGTCCAGCTTCCGTGAAGCTCTGGATGTGAACCCAAGCCATCCTGACTATCACTTCAACATGGGATTCATGTTGTTCAAGACGGGACAGTACGAAGCGGCGGCCGATCGCTTCCGTGCCGTGCTCGATCGGAACCCTGGTGATCAGGCCGCGACCATCCTGTTGGGGCGATCGCTCAAGGGGGAAGGTTTGCGCAAGGGTAACGCTTCCGACGCCCGTTTTGAGGCCTCCGAACGCTTCAAAGACACCTACGACGAACCCATATTTCGCGCCGCCTTGGCACCCGCACCCGAAGGGGAGCCCGAGTGAACGCTATAATCGGAAGTTCATGCTAGAGGCTTTCGGAGCATCGGACCCCGGTTGTGTCCGTACCAATAACGAAGATTCCTACCTGGTGGTGCCCGACACCGGCCTCTATCTGGTGGCCGATGGAATGGGAGGAGCAGCCGCGGGCGAAACCGCGTCGCGAATCGCCACAGACACTCTGCAGGAAATTTTAGAAGAAGAAGCGGATGAGGGGATGAATCCCACCAAGCTGGTCACCGCGTTTCATGAGGCCAACCGGCGGATCAAGGCCGCGGCGCTTCAGGATTCCAAGTTAGAGGGTATGGGCACAACGTTGGTCACCGCAGTAAAGTTCGGCGACCAAATGTTGGTTGCAAGCGTGGGCGATAGCCGGGCGTATAACTATGAGAACGGTGCGATCTCGCAGATTACCGAAGATCAGAGTTGGGTGAATGAAATCGGACGCCGTCTGGGGCTGCCGGAAGACACCTTGAAAACGCATCCGATGCGACACGTCCTGACCATGGCGCTGGGTGTTTCCGAACAATTAAAGGTAAACCTCTACACCGTTACGATTGCCGTGGGCGCGTTGATGTTGATCTGCAGTGACGGCCTGTACAACGTGGTCACAGATCCCGAAATCGCCCAAGTGCTGAACAGCGGCGGGTCGCTGGAGCGGCGCACCAAACTACTTATCGACACGGCGCGGGCGCATGGGGCTCCGGACAACGTGACGGTGGTTCTGGTGCAGCACGCCGCTTAAACGACGACCAGTTCGCGCTGGATTTCTCCCGTAACGCGGGCGCTGGTCTCATCAACAAATACGTTGACTTCACTACGGATGCCGAACTCCGGCAGATAGATTCCCGGTTCCACGGAGAAGCAGGTCCAAGGGATCACCCGGCGCTCGTCGTGTGTTTCCAGGTTGTCCATGTTGGCTCCCGTGCCGTGAACCTCGGCTCCGATGGAATGGCCGGTGCGATGGAAAAAGTACTCGGCGTAGCCAGCGGAACGAATGAGGGCGCGCGCGGCGTCGTCCACCTGATAGCCGCACAGGGATTCCTTCGTGGCGACGGCGGTGACCACACGTTGGATCGCAGCGTCGCGAGCATCGCGCACGATGGTGAAGATGTTGCGCATGGCTTCGGGCGCTTGCGCCCCACAGAACCCGACCCACGTGATGTCGTAGTAGACGCCCTCGGAGCGGTCGAGCTTGGCCCACATGTCGATCAGCACCAGATCGCCGCGTTTGATTTCGGAGCAGGCTTCCTGCGTGGGATTGTAGTGGGGGTTGGAGGCGTTGGCGTTGACCGCCACGTCAGGGCCGTGGTCGGTGAAAAGTCCCTCGTCCTTGAAGCGCCCAAGGATGAATTGCTGCATCTCCCATTCGGTGACGCGCTCTTTGGCTTGCTGCTTGGCGGAGATCCGGGCGAAGGCTTCGCCTCGAATCCGGTCGACGAGCTTGCCCGCCTCCAGGTGATTCGCAAGTTGTGCAGCATTCCATCGCGATTCGAAGAACTGAATGAGGTTCGCAGATGTCGCGACTTCGACTCCCATACCTCGGATAAGTTCCACTGTTCCGGCATCCACCATCGCCACATAAGGAACCGCACAGTTCGGCGAATACTGCATGGCGACTCGCTTCGCGTCCCCCAGCAAATCTCGCAACCCATCGACCAGTTCGGTCCAGCCCGCGTAGAGTTTCACCTTGCCCGGCAGGGGCTTCAACGTGTCTGGCTCGATTTTGTGAGCCATCCCTCGTGGCTCGCCCTCGGCCGGGACGTAGTAGAACCAACGGCGCGTCACCATAGATCCGGGAACAAATTGCAGCACGCGATACGACAACTCGTCGCGGCGGTGGTGGTCGAAGAACAGCCAGCCGTCCAGGCCTTCGGCTTTCAATGCTGCTTGGATTTCTACCAATCTCATAGGCGGCGCCACTCCACTTTCGTTTTGAAATTCGCGAGGCCCGCAACCTCGCGGGTGTCGACCACGCTGAACGCCAGCGCGTCGTCCAGCCAGTCCTGGCTGTAGCCTTCGGGATATTGGGTTGCAACGGTAAGCGTGTAGTCCTGACGAGTGAGGCCGCAGTCAAAGCCAAATTCGACTTCAAACGATTCGCCGGCTTCAACCGATCCCAGGTCCACGCCTTCGATGCGGGTGTTCGTACCCCACACGTCGATCCCGAGTCGATTGCGGATTAGGACGCCGACGACGGGATTCTCCAGATTCTTCTCAGCGCGTGCGCGGACGCGGATGGTCAAAGGGTCGCCGGGTTCGACGCTGGCAGCACGTTCGCGTTGCGCATCGAGCAATGCGACTTCGGTGACCCGGCTCGCACCGTCGCCATGACGTGAATTGCTGGAGACTTCGCGTGGAGAGGAACTCTCGCGCTCCAACACGTGGCCCACGTAGCGGTTGACCACTTCGCTGGGACTACCGTATGCCGCAACGCGCCCGTTCAACATGAAGGCTGCTCGGTCGGACAGCTTCTTCACCAGACCGAGGTCGTGCGAGACAAACAGCACCGTGACCTTGCGCTCCTTCAACTCCTCGAACTTTTTGATGCAGCGATTCGCGAAGATCGCATCACCCACGGCCAAGGCTTCGTCGACGATGAGGATCTCAGGTTCAACGTGGATCGCTGTTGCAAAGGCGAGTCTGACATACATACCGCTCGAGTATTCCTTCACGGGCCGATCCATGAAGTTGCCGATCTCGGCGAATTTCTCTACAGACGGAAACGCCTTTTCCATCTGCTGCCGGGACAGGCCAAGAATCTCCCCGTTGAGAAAAACGTTCTCTCGCCCGCTGAACTCCGGATTGAACCCTGCGCCCAGTTCCAGTAATGCCGCGATCCGGCCCTTGGTCAATACGCGGCCGCGAGTGGGCTGCAAGATGCCACTGACGATCTGGAGCAACGTGCTCTTGCCGCTACCGTTGGGTCCAATGACGCCGAGGATCTCACCGCGCTCCACCGACAAGTTCACATCGCGCAACGCCCAGAATTCCTCGCCGGCGCGCGATCCGCCGAAGGGTAACGCCTCTAGCAAACGGTCCACGGGCCGCTTGTAAAGGCGATACGATTTCGAGACGTTTTGAACGTGCAGCAAGCCTCTATTGTAGACCGCTAGTCGTCGACCTCTAATGTAAGCGTGTCTCCGGAACGGTCAACCAACACCGTGCATCCAGGTGGAACACGATTCTGCTCCACCATTGCGGCCAGCGGCTGTGTAATCAGGCGCAAGATGGTCCGCTTGAGTTCGCGAGCGCCGTATTCAAGACTTGTGCCGCGCGTCAGCAGGAGAGTCCTGGCATGGCGAGTGAGTTCGACATCAAACGCCGCATCGTCCAGGCGATCGTTGATGTGGCGCTCCAAGGCCGACAACTGCTGATCAAGAATCACCTCCATGGCAGCGTCGTCCAGCGGCTGATAGGTGATCACCGCATCGATGCGATTTATAAATTCAGGCGAGAACCTTCGCTTTACGGCACCCCAGCCAATATTTTGCAGTTTGCTCAAACTCGCCCGCTCCGCGGCCCGTGGCGACATCCCTTCAAAGCCGAAATCCGGCAGCAGTTGCTGCCGCATGGACTCCGCCCCCAGGTTGCTGGTGAGGAAGATCATGGTCCGCTCAAAATTGACGCTGGTATTGTCGCCCAGGCGCAGCGTGGCTTTGTCCAGCACGCTGAGCAACATGCGATTCATGCTGGGTGCGGCCTTTTCAATTTCGTCGAACAGCAACAGCGAAAGGTTCGAACACTCGCTGGTCACCGCATTCAATTTCTGCTGCGTGATCAGCGGCTGAGTTTCGCGGTGTCCCAGGTAGCCCGGGGGTGCGCCGATGAGCTTAGCGACTTCATGCTCCATCTGAAACTCGCCGCAGTCGATCTTGAGCATGTGCCGCTCATTCCCATGCAACGCGTCCGCGAGCGCTTCCACCGTGCGTGTCTTTCCGGTGCCGGTTGGTCCGAGCAGCAAAAATACGCCGACCGGGCGGCCTTCGGGAGCGAGACCCGCGCGATGCATTCGCACGTACGGAACGATCTCCGTCATGGCTTGCGGCTGGCCGATGACGCGCGACTGCAACTGATCTAAAAGATCCCCTCCGCCAGCACCGCCGCCATGTCTACCATGGCCGCGTGGGCGAATCGGAATCGGGGGTGTGCGCACTTGTTGGGTGCCTCCTAGCGACCGATTATGCGGCGCGCCGGGAGTTTGCAGGCCCACTGAATCGCTAACTTTGTGCAGGCACGCAGCTTGACTGGATCAGCGCGGCGCGGATGCGTAAGGCCGCCAAGCCGTCGCCATAGGGATTATGAATGTGGGCGCGACGTTGGTACTCCGCGTCATTTTCGAGCAGCAACCCGCATTCCTGCACGATGCGCTCGATGTCGGTTCCAACCAGACGCGCGGTTCCGGCTTCCACGGCCTCGGGCCGTTCGGTCTTCTCGCGCATCACCAGGACTGGCTTTCCCAACGAAGGAGCTTCTTCCTGAATGCCGCCCGAATCCGTGAGCAGGATGTGAGCCCGCCTCATCAATTCCACAAAAGGGACATAGGGCAGCGGATCGATCAGGTGCACGTTAGGGCGAGAGCCCAGAATTCGATGAACCGGACCCGTGACATTCGGATTCGGATGCACGGCGTACACAATCTCCACGTCGTCGCGGTCGGCTAAACGCGCGAGCGCCTTGCAGATCCGTTCGAAGCCATCTCCGAAACTCTCGCGCCGGTGGCCGGTTACCGCGATTAACTTCTTCGAGGAGTCGAGAGGTGGCAGCCCTTCGGGACGCAGGCGGCCGGTCTCCAAGCCATCGCGGATTTCCAGGACAGCATCGATCGCGGTGTTCCCTGTGACGCGGATATTCGTTGCGGCGATGCCTTCGGCGCGCAGGTTCGTGGCGGCACCTTCGGTCGGCGCAAAGTGTAACGCCGCGAGCCGACCCACAACCACGCGGTTCATCTCCTCCGGGAATGGCGCCTGCAAATCGAACGTGCGCAAGCCCGCTTCCACGTGGCCGACGCGAATGCCGCTGTAAAATGCGGCAAGAGCGCCGCACAACGTCGTAGTGGTGTCGCCATGCACCAGAACCCAGTCCGGCTTCTCGGCCTCGAACACCGGTTCCAGCGCGGACACAATACGCGAGGTCAGGCCATGCAGGCTTTGCCCAGCTTGCATGACATTGAGATCGTGATCCGGCCGAATGTAGAAGACGTCGAGAACCTGATCAAGCAGACCGCGGTGCTGGCCTGTGACGGCGACCCGGCAATCAAAGTGGTCTGGCGATTCGCGCAACCGGCGAATCACTGGCGCGAGCTTAATTGCCTCGGGCCGCGTGCCAAACACGAAGAGTACGCGCTGCAAAATGGGTGGGGGTGGCGCTACTTGTGACGGTACGTAATGCGCCCTTTGGTCAAATCGTAAGGCGACATCTCTAGCGTCACGCGATCACCGGCCAACACGCGAATGCGGTTGCGGCGTAGCTTGCCCGCCAAATGCGCCAACACTGTCTTTTCCTGGTCTAACTGTACGCTGAAAAGTCCACTGGGGAATTTTTCAACCACCGTGCCCGTAACTTCAATGCAATCTTCTTTGCTCATTGTCCTCCCAGCGTTGATTATACACGCTCCCGACTTTTCCGAAGGGCTCAGGTGAGGGGCGACCTGTCGACGAGCACAAATCATTTCTTGGTAAAATGTTTTTAGTAGTAACGGTACGAAACTGTCGTGCATCTTAATTCCACTGCGGCAGTCAGTAATTAGGCGAACGCAAGGAGAACATTGTGAGCGAAACTAACATGGAAGCCCCATCGGGCGGAGCCAAGGTTCCCATCTTGTTTGGTGCTGTTCTCGCGCTCGTCGGAGCGTCCATTTACAGCTTTTACGAGATTAAGCAGCTCAAGACAGAACTTGCCGAAACGCGCGAAATCCTGGCCGGCGAGATTGGCAAGGTCAATGAGAGTTCGGCGACGGGCACGAAGAGCACCCGCGCCTCGGTAGATGCACTGAAGACAGAGTTAGATGAAGCTCGCCGCCAGGCGACACAACTCGCGGGACAGGCCAAGGTAGAGGCCGACAAACACGCCGATGTCCTAGCCGCGAGATTGAACCTGGTGCAGGAAGCGCAAGCCGCTGAAACCGCCAAAGTCGCCCAGAGTGTTGCCGCTGTAAGCACCGAAGTTTCCGCCGTCAAGGAAGATACCAACGCCAACAAAGCAAGTGTTGCTGCCGTGTCCACCGAAGTGACCGCCGTAAAGACGCAAGCCGACGCGACCAAGTCCGAACTCGAGAAGACGATCTCGGCGCTTACCTCCACCAAGGGCGACCTCGGAGTGCAAAGCGGCTTGATTGCGACCAATGCTCGCGAACTGGCGGCTCTGCGGGAACGCGGCGAGCGCACCTACACCGAGTTCCGGCTGGCCAAAGCCAAGACCACTCAGAAGGTTGGCGATTTCCAGATCCGCCTGACCAAGGCCGATCCAAAAAAGAACAAATACACGGTGGAAGTCATGGTGGACGACAAGTTGATCGAAAAGAAAGACAAGACTGCGAATGAACCTGTCCAGTTCATCATGCCGAAAGCGGCGCTGCCCTACGAGTTGGTTGTAAACGAAGTTCGTAAGGACATGATCGTCGGCTACCTGTCCGCTCCGAAGGTTCAGGCGGCCCGGAACTAGTCTCTTCGCGCCGTCCAGCCATCGACCGAAAAGATGGCAAGGCCCATCCAAACGGCGGTAAAGCCGACCATTTGCGGGCGTCCGAAAGGCTCGTGGTAGAAGAGTACTCCGGCCAAAAGCTGCATGATCGGCGAAACGAACAGCAGTACCCCTGTGAGCGTAAACGGAATCTCTCGGACCGCACTCGCGAACAATACCAGCGGAATCGTCGTGGCGATTCCTGCCCCGGCCATGTAGAGCGTCGGCACCAGCCCTGCGTGGGCGAACGCACCGGTTCCCGTTCGGTCCGCATAGATGAGGTAGAGCAATGCGGGAAGCGTCACGCACGCGGTTTCCAGCGTGAGTCCTTCCAGCGCGCCAAGCGGGGCGATCTTTTTTAAGGTGCTGTAGCTGGCGAAGGTCGCCGTCAGGGCCAGTGCGATCCAAGGGATTTCGCCCACGGTGATCGCCAGATAGAGAACCCCGGCGGCGGCACATCCCACGGCGAGCCACTGCATTCTGCGCAGCCGTTCCCCGAAGAGCACGACGCCAATCAGCACCGTGACCAAGGGATTGATAAAGTACCCCAGGCTGGTTTGGACAATGTAGTTGTGGTTCACCGCCCAGATGTAGGTAAACCAATTCAGGCTGATGAGCACGGCGGCCAAGGCGTAGATCAATAGACCCCGTCCCGCTCGGAGCGATTGACGAAACCGGCTGCCCTGCCCCATCCAAACAGTGATCGCAAAAAGCGTCAGGAAGGACCAGACAATGCGATGACCCATCACCTGGAGTGCGGGCACGAATTCGATCTGCTTCCAGTAGAACGGAAACAACCCCCACGTGATCTGCGCGCCTAGCGCTTTCCAAACTCCCGTTCGCAAGTTTTCACTATGGCATAAACGCGAAACGCCGGACTCGTCCGTAATAACTTCGCGTTCCCTGCGTCCTTTTGCCATGACCTTACGATTTCTGCTCATCGCGCTACTGGCTGGCTCTGCTTGGGCGCAGCCTGCCTTTGAGGCCGCATCCATACGACCCACCACGCAGGGGGCGCGCAGCATTGACCTATCGTCCAAGAGCATCCGGATGCAGGGCCAAACATTGTTAGAGTGTCTGCGCTGGTCTTACAATACTCAGTCTCCTATGATCCTCGGCCCGTCCTGGCTGACGGAGCTGCGCTTCGATATCGCGGCTGCGACCGACACAGGGACCACGGAGGCCGAGATGCGGTTGATGATGCAGCAGCTGTTGGCAGAACGCTTCAAGTTGGTTCTGCATCGTGAGAGTCGCGTATTGTCGATTCTCGAGCTTACAGTCGTGAAGGGTGGGCATAAAATGGTCCCGACCGATACTGAAGGTTCGCCGAGCTTCCGTGCCGGAAGTCTGAGTGTTCGAGGCGCAGGCGCCACGATGCAACCGTTGGTAGAGACCATCTCCACCTTCCTGGCGACGCCGGTGGTGGACCGCGCTGGCCTCCAGGGTAAGTTCAATTACACGCTGGATATCAATAGCTTCATCACCGATGAAGTTCGCCGGAGTGCCGCCGTGCAGCTTCCCGTTGTGGTCGCGAGGCACTGCAGGAACAAGCCGGACTTAAACTCGTGTCGACGAAAACTCCCATCGACGTGCTGATCGTGGATCACATCGAGAGACAGCCCACTGAAAATTGAATCCGTCGCTCTCGCGCATAAATAAGAAAGGCGGACCGGACACAAGGTGCCAATCCGCCATTGTCAGGAGAACGAAGTTTTACGCTATTCGCGGCTCGCGATCACGCCGGAGCCAGCCCATTGGTCTTTATTGCGGGCAGTCTTCCAGACCGAATCGCCCCACCAGTTGCCCTTGTTCGCCTCAAGCTTGTCGGTCACCTGCTTCACTTGGGCTTGAACACGGTCCGCGGCGGCCTTGTCCATTTCGATAGTTACAGATTTGGAGGCGCCAGCTCTGTCGGAATAGGCAACGGTCAGGAGTTCCAGCGGCGTCGCGATCAGCAGGCGCTTGTGGATGGTCCACACCTTATAGAGAGGATCTTTTTCCGTCAGGACGGGAGCCGTCTTGCGGTCAATCTTAGAAACCGCTGCGTACGGAACCACAACGTCCGCTCCCTTGGCGTGGAGCACCATCGCCTTGGAATCCTTGAACTGGAGGGTGCCGGTCGCGTTGACGGCGAGGCCCTCGACGTTTCCTTCCAAGTAAGTCACGGGACGGTCAGCGGCCACGGCGATGCCAGCGGCTAGGGTAATAAATGCAAGTGAGAAGAAGCGCATGGAGATCCTTTCCAGCACTTCTGATCGGCGGACTGTGGCTTAGACTTTAGACCTGCGGCCGGTTTAGGGCAGGCGAAAGCGCCTGCCCTAACTTTTCTAATAGCGGCGAGGCGGACGTCCACCACCCCCACCACTACCTTCGCGCGGGGTCATGGGCCGGGCTTCGTTGACCACGACCGCTCGACCGTTCAACTCCTTGCCGTTGCAGGCGTCTACTGCTCGCTGCGCGGCTCCATCATCGTTGATCTCCACGAAACCGAATCCCCTGGCCTG
The DNA here is from genome assembly GCA_039926185.1 of Bryobacteraceae bacterium. GTDB lineage: Bacteria > Acidobacteriota > Terriglobia > Bryobacterales > Bryobacteraceae > Palsa-187. Next base: position 400,482 of record JBDSXJ010000012.1, read on the forward strand.
GCCAGTGAAGCGGTCGCGCATGACCGTCACACTATCTACAGGGACTCCCGCACCCTCAAAGAATCCCTGAACATCCGGCTCATTTGCACTATACGGCAGGTTGCCGACGAAAAGCTTCTTCACGGTCGCACTCCTAACTGTTACCGGGGACCCTCATTGCCGCCCCAAGTACGCGAGGCATTATGTCAGAAAGGTTTCTGGGTGTAAAGGGAATCTTCCTGCCAGGAAAAGACGCTGCCTGTCTCTGGTAGACTGAACGGTTTGTGACACCCGACCTGTTCAAACAAATCGCGAGCCACTGGCTCACCGGTGTTTCGATCGTCACGGCCACGGCCGCTGACGGAGAGCTTTGCGGCATGACGATGAGCGCGGTCACGTCACTATCGTTGGAGCCGCCGCAGTTCCTCGCGTGCATGGATCGCCGCGCGAAGACACTGAAAGCCATCGAGCATAGCAAGGTGTTTTGCATTCACTTCCTCAGCGAACATCAGAAGGAACTCTCGAATCACTTTTCCCGTCGCGGAGGAGATCGCTTTACCGGAGTCGCGCATCGCATCAGCGACTCGGGCGTGCCGATTCTGGATGGCGTGATCGCCGTGGTGGAATGTAAGCTCGCCTCGATTTTAGATGGAGGCGATCACGCGATTGTGATCGGAGACGCAGTGCACGGCGCGGTCGACGGCGGCCGCCCGTTGGCTTACTTCCACGGCGGCTACCACAGGGTCGAATCTTAGCGGCTGGCAGCCGGCTTCGTGCTGATCAGGTGGTCCAGGTCCTGATTGTTCTCCTGGCACTCGTACTCGATCAGCTCCGGCAATCCATAGACGGCCTTCAGCGGCGTGAGCGGACGTTCCAGATTCCAGGGCTTGGTGTACATCACCGGATCGATAATGTCGTAGTTCATCACAATCGAATTCGGCGTGCGGGTGAAGCGCTCGATCACCTTCATCTGGTCACTGTGCTGATGGCCGGCCGTATCGAGCCAGGTTTTGTCGTTCAGGCCGATGGTCTCGACGATAAACGTGTCACCTTCCCATCGTCCCGTTGAATCACCCATGAATGTGGGTTCGACGCGATCCGGGTGCTTACGACCGTCGGTAGGGATCACGCGCCATAGGCGCATATATTCGTAGATGAAGATTACGTACTCCGGCGTCTGGAGGATCTGCATCGGGTAGGGCGACTGCATAATGCGCGGTACGCCGGGATAGTGGCAGAAGGATGTGGGATCGTCTTTGGAATCATGCTCCCGAAACGCCTTCAGTCCTAACTCGGTATAGGGGATGTCGGCTTCCTTGGTGTTCACTGCGAGGTTCGGAGTGTAGGGGATGTTCCAATACCCCTGGAAGCTGGGTTTGCCATCGGGCATGCGTGGAATATCGGCTTTCTGCTGCGCACAAAGCAAATTGGCCATCACGACTGCAACCGCAAAAGTCCGCAACATGTCTGTTACCCCCGCTAGTCATTATCCGTCAAATCCGACCATCATGGGCGCTAGAGGCCCTGCACATCTACATCGCGTGGCGGGTCGGACAACTCTGCCATCGCGTAGATGTTCTTGTAGATGGTGTCGCAGATGTCCTTCAACGGGAGGTCGTTTTCGTCGTGCCCGAAAGGACCTTCGATCTCAACACCAATTTCTTCGATGCCGAAGAACAAATACGCCACCGCCGCGACTACGGGTACAGTGACCCAGTGAAAGGTATCGACCAGCGCGAAGGGAAGCGTAAAGCAATAGAGAACCAGCGCACGACGTAAATGCACGACGTACGCGTACGGTAAAGGCGTCTTGCGAATGCGCTCACACCCGCCCAGGTTATCCACCAGCAACTGGACATTCTGGTCCAAGGCAACGTTGATGCGATCGGTAACCACGCCGCGCTGATACGCAAGTTTCAGGACGTGAGTCATTCGCTGCGCGGCGTGCAGGGCCAGGTGCTGGGAAGTAAGCAACTCTACTCGCTCCTCTGGCGTTAGATCGTCCGCTGCCGGACCCAGGATTGAATCCCCTCGCAAGGTACTCATCACTGTGTACGGGAATACGGCCGTCCAGCGAACCAGTCTCAGGAACAATTCCCGATCGTCGGCAAGGTGTACCTGGCCGTAGCGCACCAAGTTGCGGCTTTCGTTCACAATGCTGCCCCACAGCTTGCGGCCTTCCCAAAAGCGGTCATAGGAGGCATTGGTTCGGAAGACCAGCAGCAGTCCCAGCGCGACGCCGACCAGCGAGTGAATTGTAGACGGTACAGCGACCGGAGTCACACGCTGGTGAACCCACACGACACCTGTCGACCATACGACGCAAGTCATCAGGCGCAGGAAAATCTCGACCAGCAGCGTCCCCCGGATATCAAAAAAGTGGTCGAACCAACTGTGTGGGTCGTAGCGGATCATAGAGTGGATTGTAACCAGTTACACTAGTAAAAGTCCCCTCCAAACGGGAGGGATCTCCTCCCAAAGGCTTCTTTCAAACAAACATGCTTCAAGCTGGAATCGTCGGTCTGCCCAACGTAGGCAAGAGCACTCTCTTTAACGCCATCACCCAATCGCGCAAAGCGATGGCGGCGAATTACCGGTTCTGCACCATCGAACCCAATCAAGGCGTCGTCACGGTACCGGATGAGCGGCTCGCGGTGCTGTCGAAGATCAGCGGTTCGCAGAAGCTGGTCCCGTCGGTGTTTGAATTTGTGGACATTGCAGGCTTGGTCAAGGGCGCGAGTCAAGGTGAAGGGCTGGGCAACCAGTTCCTGGGCCACATTCGCGAGGTCGACGCCATCGTACAAGTGGTGCGGTGTTTTGAGAACTCCGACATCGAACACGTGATGGATACAGTGGACCCGATTCGTGACATTGAGATCATCAACACGGAATTGATCCTGGCGGATTTGGACAGCATCCAGAAGCGAAAGCCAAAAACGCAGAAGCTTGCCAAGAGCGGGGATAAGAAGGCGCAGGCCGAGTTGCCGTTGCTCGACAAGATCGAGGAGCATCTCAACGAAAGCAAGCTGGCCGTGACGATGGAGCTTACTCCTGAGGAGGCGGCCGTGATGAAGCCGCTGTTCCTACTGACGGGCAAGCCGGTGCTCTTCGCTTGCAACGTGGGCGAAGAAGACCTGGCGCATCCGGAAAAGAATCCGTGGGTTCAAAAGGTTCGCGACTACGCAACGACACACATGGGCACGCGCGTGGTGGTCGTCTCCGCGGAGATCGAGTCGGAACTGTGTACGCTGCCTCCCGAAGAACGCGCCGAGTACCTGGAAAGCTTGGGCGTGAAGGAAGGCGGAGCGGGCACCTTGATCCGCGAGGCCTATTATTTACTGGGCTTACGCACCTACCTCACGACAGGCGAGAAGGAAACCCGCGCCTGGACGATCCATGCCGGGGACAAGGCTCCGGTCGCGGCAGGCGTCATTCACTCGGACTTCGAGAAGGCCTTCATCCACGCCGAGACCATCTCCTACGATGACCTCGTCACGTACGGGAGCTTTGCGAAGGCTCGCGAGATGGGCAAGCTACGAACGGAAGGCAAGGAGTACGTGGTGCAGGACGGCGACGTGATGGAGTTCAAGACGTTCGTCTAGAGGCAGGCGGAACGCCTGCCCCACCTGGTGGACTACAATTGCTGGATGCCCGTCTACCGTGTCCGATGGATTGCCCAGGGGAACCCCACCCATCTCCGAAATACCTACCTGTTGGCAGCCGATCCGAACGAGGCTATCGGCGGGGCGATCGACGTCCATAACACCAACGAAGGGGACTTTGAGATCCAATCCGTCGCCGATGTTTCGGATCATCATCCGGCCATTGATTCCGAGGATGAGTAGGGCGGCTTTCGCTGCCCCGATGGACCTTATATACTGGTCTGGATTTAACATGAGACTTCTACTTTGGGCCGCACTCAGTTGCCTGCCGCTTTGCGCCCAGGTACCGCCCGCCGCCGCCAAGCCACGACCCGTAGTTCCCGCGCGCATCCGTGAGTTCAAAGCGGAATCGACCGCCTTGCAACCCGGCCAATCCACGACAATTTCCTGGGTTGTAGAGAATCCGACCAGCACAACTATTACCGGCTTCGGGAATGTGACCGCAATCGGAAATCGGCGCATCACGCCGCTGGCCACCACCACCTACATGATGACGGTCAAAGGTGCTGGCAATAGCGATGACACAAGGACCCTAACTATCACCGTGGCAGGTACGACACCGGTGGCAGCCGGAGCCAATGTTACCGAGGCCCCCAAGCCAGCCCCGCACATCGACGGGCGTCCCGATATGTCGGGGATCTATAACTCCAGTTCCTTCTCTTCTATGTTTGGCGGGCGAGCCACCGTGGGAGAGAACACGCCCTTCGCTGGCAAACTGAAACCGGGTGCAGAAAAATATAAGGTCGTTCGCGGTCCGGAGGATACTGGCCGATTTGCCATGTGCACGCCAACAGGGGTGCCGGGCGGATACTTTGTCCCCTACCAATGGCAGATCGTCCAGGGAAAAGATTTTATCGTGATCCTCTATGAGTATCCGCATCTGTTCCGGTCGATTCCCATCGGCAACGTGCAGCATCCCGAAGACCCGGACCCCACCTGGATGGGCAATTCGGTAGCCCACTGGGAAGGCGACACGCTGGTGGTGGACGTGGTCGGCTTCAACGACAAAACGGAACTTCCCGGCGGCTTCAATCATAGTGAAGCGCTGCACGTGGTGGAACGGTTTACGCGTATCGACTCCGACAATCTGAAGTACGTCGCGACCATCGAAGATCCCAACGTGTTCGTGGAACCATGGACGATTGAACGCGTCTTCCCGATCCGCCCTGATCTGCAATCTTTGTCCGAGTTTGTGTGCGAAAACAATCGCGATTATAAGCCGCTTTTTGAGAAGAAATAGGAGCCCCATGAAGATCCTGATTTACGTAATGTTGTCGACTGTCGCCTTGTTTGCGCAGGCTCCCCCAGCCGCCGCCCCAGCCAAGCCCGCCCGTATCCAGCCCCCTGCACGCATTGTGGAGTTCCGCGCACAGCAGACGTCGGTGCAAGCCGGTCAACCAGTGTTGTTGATTTGGGCGACAGAAAACCCGAACAGCACCACCATCACCCCGGCACCGGGTCGCGTGACGCCTCGTGGCAGTCAGGCCGTAATACCGGCAGCAACGACCACATACATCTTGACGGTGACAGGTCCAAACAACCAGACAGAAACGCGCCAAGTCACGGTGAATGTTACTGGCACAGTGGCCACAGCGGCATCGGCATCGGTGAAGCATCCAGATCTCTCCGGCGTCTACAACTTCGGTGGTGGCGGACGTGGCGCAGCGGCGCCTGCGGGTCCGGAGTTAAAACCCGGCAAAGAAAACTTCCGCGTGGTTCGCGGACCAAACGACGCGGGCTACCTGTCTGATTGCATGCCGGTCGCCGGACCCGCTGCCTACGGGGTGCCGTATCCTTTCCAGATCATTCAGAATGACAACTATGTCGTGATCTTCCACGAATACCCCGGCACGTTCCGCATCATCCCGACAAACGGGGGCATCCACACTGCGGATCCGGATCCAACATGGCTGGGCGAGGCGATCGGTAAGTGGGAAGGCGATGCTTTCGTTGTCGACACGATTGGATTCAACACGCGCACCGAGCTCAACGGGTTCAAACACTCCGAGGCGCTGCACATTATCGAGAAATTCCGCAAGCCGACGCCGGAGGCTCTGGAATACGAAGCCATCCTGGAAGATCCCGAAGTGTTCGTGAAACCGTGGACGGTTACACGTACGTTCGCACTACGCCCGGACCTCAAGCGCGTCGACGAGTTCGTCTGTGAGAACAACAAGGACTACAAAGAGTTGTTCATAACCCCGGCTAAGTAAGGGCGGCCCGATGTGGATCGAGAATACGTGGCTTTTCCCGGTCCTTGAGTCGGTGCACTTGATCGGACTGGCGCTGCTGGTCGGGAACATTGTACTCGGAGACTTGCGAGTGCTCGGGTGGAGCGTTGCGGCACAATCCTCGCGACTGCAAAATGCAGGCTTCTGGCTGATGGTGCTGACCGGCTTGCCGATGTTCGCGTCCGGGTTTGAGCGCTATCGAGAGAACCCCGCCTTCTGGGTCAAGATCGCGTTGTTGGTCGTAGTGTTGTCCATTCCCAAATCAACGACACGCACGCGCGCGTGGCTCTCCTTGGGTTTGTGGACGCTCACGGTATTCGCAGCCAGAGCGGTGATCGACTTCGATGTCTGAATTCGTCTTGGTCTGGTATCAGCCGTTACTCGGTGCCATCCACGTGCTCGGCGTTGCTGCGTTCGGTGCAACCCTGCTGGCCGATGCTCCATTGCTGCGGCGCGTCGGTCTTGTCTGGATGCTCGCGACCGGTGCGCTACTGTTCGCGGCCAACGCGGAACGGATCTACACGAGCACGTCGTTCCGCATCAAAATCGCTATCTTGGTGACTCTGTTCTTTGTGAAGCAGCCGCGCTGGCTAGTGTTGGGCTTGTGGGCCGCAGTGATTTTCGCCTCGCGCGGGATTGCGTATTTCTAATCTCCTGCGAGCAAGGCGGAGAGCTTCCATTCGTTGCGACGGTTCTTTTGGAAGATCGCTCGGTAGCCAATCGGACTGGCGATGAACCTGGCCGAGACAAAACCTTTTTCGCCGCGGAGGGTGGTGACCTTCCACCAGTCGTCGCCTTGGTCCTCTACCTTAACAATCTCGTAGTCCATGGTGCGGATGCCGCGCGAGGTTGAGGTGGCCTGTTCGCGCAGCCACACGCCTTTACCGGTAATCGCGGCGTAGTCGAAGGCGTCGAGGTCATCCGGGAATCGAGCGAAGACGTAGGGGACGCTGTAGGCGGGTCCTTGCCATGCGCCTCCCCGTGAAAGTAGGCGTTCCAGCGCGGGCCAGTCCGGATGAAAGTTCGCGATCCCGTCATCGCCGCCAAAGCCGAGTTTGATCTCCGAAGCGATCAACGGGAGCAGTTCTTCAGGATTGCGATGCGCCACGGCTTCCTTGAATTTTGCGAGGTAGGCAACCAGCTTTAGGTCGCGGCTCGCTTCATCCACGGGAAGCAAGCGCCGTGTCTGCGCTGATGCGGAGACTACGAAGAAAAAGGCTAGCGCCCAACGGCGAGCGCTTGGATACGCCATGCTCCCTCGGGGTTCTTGGAGAAACAAGCGCGGTAGCCAGCGGGGCTGTAGAGATACGCGATCTGCACATAGCCTTCTTGTCCGGCTACCGTGCGAACTTTGGTCCACTCCGGATTGCGCTCCAGTACTTCGACAATCTCGTATGCCAAGGTGGCGATCACCTTGCCCGTGGTCGAGGGCGTGGCGCGCAAACGGGTATCGAAGTTCAAGACCACCTGGTGCTTGGATCGGTCGAGGTCTTTGGGGAATTGGACGCTGACGTAGGGTGCGCAGAATTGAGCATCGACCCACACACCGGGCAGCGACAGGATTTGCGAGATGACTCCATAGACAGACGCGTCGCGTTCGTTCAAGGCCCAGGCGGTGAAAAATGCCCCTGGACCGGACATATCGCGCACACCGATATCGACGCTGGGGTCAAGCAAGGCCAGCAACCCCTCGCGATCCTTACGCTTCAAAACATCCTTCAACTTAACGAAAAAGGCCGCGAGCGTCTTGTCGCGGCCGGATTCATCTTTCGGTGGCGGAAGTGTTCTGGTGGGAACAACGACTGCCGGTGGTGCAGGTGCTGCTTTCGCTGGGGCTTTGGCTTTAGCCTTCGCTTTCGTTTGTGCAGACGCGAGGGTTGCGGCAATCAGGATGACCGCAACCACTCGCGCCAGCATACGAATTACGCCTTCGCAGGCTCTTCAGCCTTCAGTTTATCGCGCTGTTCCTTCAAGATCGCCTTACGGGACAGCTTGATCTTGTTACCTTCGAGGCCCAGAACCTTAACCAGGATCTGATCGCCTTCGTTCAGCTCGTCGCGAACCTGCTTGATGCGGTTCTCGGCGATTTCCGAGATGTGCAGCAAGCCATCGGTGCCGGGGAAGATTTCGACGAACGCGCCGAAGTCCACGATGCGGACAACCTTGCCGAGGTAGGTCTTGCCGATTTCCGCCACAGCGCAGATGTCGGTAACCATCTGGATGCAACGGTCGGCGGCCGTGCCGTCGGAGGAGAAGATTTTCACTGCGCCGGTGTCGTCCACGTCGATTTTGCAACCGGTGGCTTCCACGATGCCGCGGATGACCTTGCCGCCAGGTCCGATCAGTTCGCGGATCTTGTCGGTCGGAATCTGCAGGGTAAAGATGCGCGGCGCGTACGGAGACATCGTGGTACGCGGTTCCGAGATCGCGGCGTTCATGCGATCCAGAATGTGCAAGCGGGCCTTGCGGGCCTGCTCCAGGGCTTCCGTCAGGATGGCAGGGGTGACGTTCGGCACCTTGATATCCATCTGCAGAGCGGTGATGCCAGCGGTGGTGCCAGCAACTTTGAAGTCCATGTCGCCGTAGTGATCTTCGGCACCGGCGATGTCGGTCAGGACGGCGTAATCTTTGCCTTCCAGGACCAAACCCATCGCGATACCAGCCACGGGGGCGGTGATCGGTACACCGGCGTCCATCAAGCTGAGGGTCGCGCCGCAAACCGAGGCCATAGAACTGGAACCGTTCGATTCCAGAATGTCGCTCACGCAACGCATGGTGTAGGGGAAAGCTTTGTCGTCGGGAATGACTGCAGCAAGCGCGCGTTCCGCGAGAGCACCGTGGCCGATTTCACGACGGCCTGCACCGCGCATGAAGCCGACTTCACCGACGCTGAACGGCGGGAAGTTATAGTGCAGCATCCAGCGCTTGCTGGTTTCGGTCGGGTCGAGAAGTTCGATACGCTGTTCGTCGTCCTTGGTGCCGAGGGTTGCGGTGACCAAAGCTTGAGTCTCACCACGTTGGAACAGTGCCGAACCGTGGGTGCGGGGCAGGATGCCGACTTCCGAATCGATGGCGCGAACTTCGTCGAACTTGCGACCATCCGGACGGCGCTTGGCCTTCAGCATTTCGTCGCGGAAGATCTTTTCCTTCAACGCGTCGAAGATCTTCTTGCCTTCGGGCTGCTGTTCCTCCGGCAGCGCGTCGATGGCCTTATGCTTGCATTCGTCGATGCGTGCGTAGCTGTCGAGCTTGGAGTATTTCTTGGTATCGAGGGCGTCGGTGAGTTCCACGCGCACGGCCTTCTCGATGGAGGCGGACAGATCGGCGTTGAGCACAGCAGGCGTGTACACGCGCTTGGTCTTGCCGCACTTCTTCATCAACTCACGAATACCCTTGGCGATTTTCTTGCAGCAATCGTGGCCAAATTCAATGGCGGCCAGTACTTCGGCTTCGCTCACTTGCAGGGCGCCAGCTTCCACCATCACGATACCTTCTTCAGTACCCGCGACGATGATGTTCAACTTCGAAATCTTGGCTTCTTCGTAGGTCGGATTCGCGATCAGCTTGCCGTCCACCATGCCGACTTTTACGCCGCCGAGCACGTGGCCGAACGGGAGGTCAGAGATGGCGAGGGCAGCGCCGGCACCGAGAATTGCGAGGGATTGCGGATCACGCTTGGGATCAGCAGAGAGCACGAACGCGATGACCTGCGTCTCATGAGAGTAACCTTCGGGGAACAGCGGACGGATCGGACGATCGATCATGCGGCTGGTCAGGGTTTCTTTTTCCTGCATCCGGCCTTCACGCTTGATGAAGCCTCCAGGGAACCGGCCTGCCGCATAGGTGTACTCGCGATAGTCGACGGTTAGGGGGAAGAAGTTGGCTCCGACCTTGGGTTTGTCGGCTCCGCAAGCCGAAATCAACACGACGGATTCACCGGAACGCACCACAACGGCGCCATTGGCCTGCTTGGCCATCTTCCCGGATTCGAGCGTAATGATCTGCCCGCCGCCCAGGTCCACTTCAACGGAATGCAACATGTTTGAATCTTCCTTTAATCAACGAATGATTAAGAAAGACTTCGGAGGAACAGCTAAACACCAGCCACTATGGCTGGTGCGGGCATCGATTCGAATATGGTTTTAGCGCCGGATACCCAGACTGGTGATCAGGGTCTTGTAGCGTTCCGGACTGCGGGACCGCAGGTAATCGAGCAAACGGCGGCGCCGGGCCACCATCAACAAGAGTCCACGGCGCGAATGATGATCCTTCGCGTGCGACTTAAAATGAAGCGTCAGCTCCACGATACGTCGGCTTAATACCGCAACTTGCACCTCAGGCGAACCCGTGTCCTGTTTGTGGACCCGGAATTCGGAAATGACTTTAAGTTTTGCTTCGCCTGCCAGTGCCATTCGAGACTCGATACTCCTCGTCTAGTCTTAATCGTTTAAGTACTGAACCAGTCTAGCACAAGGCAGACATGGAATGTTAACGCGATTCCAGATGCTTCAGACGGGCATCAAGAATCTCTTCGACGCGGTGAAGTTCGGATTTCCAAACGTCCTTAGAATCGTCAAAGCGACGATTCATCTCGCTGTGCATGTTGTCAATGCGGCGATCTGTCTCATTGAAACGGCGATCCACCTCGCTGAATCGGGAGTCCATGTGGCTCCGCAGGTCCGTCAAGCGCGCGTTGTTCATCAGTATCCCGACGAGCACGGTAATCACGATCGGGAGCGAGGCCAGGAGGATATTTTGTATTTCCGACATGACTCTTAGTCTCAGGGTAGCGTATTTTCTCTCAGACTATTTCGCTAAACCTTCCCGTAGCGTTGCCCAGCTACTCGGGAGTCGAGGCTTGATACGCGCCGATGACTTTGTTCACGTAACGACGCGTCTCATCGTACGGCGGCAGGCCCTGATAGCGGGCAACTGCCCCTGGTCCCGCATTGTAGGCGGAAAGCGCCTTTACGACGTCGCCATCGTACTTCAGCAGCAGATCGCGCAGCAGGCGGGCACCGGCGTCGATATTCTGCCGCATGTCATGCGGATCGGCACCCAGCGACTTCGCCGTCGCGGGCATCAATTGCATCACTCCGATCGCCCCTTTGGAAGAGATCGCATCCGGGCGCATCGCGGATTCCACGTTCGCCACGCTGGCAACGAATTCCGGGGGGAGTCCAGCACGAAGCGCCGCTTCACGGACCAGAATACGGGGATCGCTGGACGGCTTCGCTACGGGTTGTGGAGCGTTCAATGCCTGGGAGATCTGTGGTTGCTCAGGAACCACGACGTCCTCAATGGGTTCAAAGGCCACAATCGAAGCGGCAGGGACTTCCGAAACACCAGCCCCATGGAACAGGCGAATAATGTTACCGGATACCTCGTGGCGGTCGGCTTGCAGTCGGACCCCGCTAGCGAAAACGGCGAGTTCGCCCGCAGTGAGCGGCAAACACGCAGCCAATAGCAGAAATGAACGGAATCCCATCGCTAGAAAGTTAGACGTCTCCGGCACCCGGAGCGTGGACTACCTGCCGTAAATCGGGGACAACGCAATCATACCCATTCCAGCCAGCATCAACACAAACATCGCCCCCATCATCGCGTGAACCTTGGTGGGAGCTTCGGGCAACTCGCGGTAAACCACTAAGCCCAACGCTGCTGTCAGCAACGGTGCGGAATGGCTCAGCAAAAACCCGACGACCGGACTTGGCTGAATCGCCGCAGGGACACCAAAAACGACCAGGCCGCCGAGCAACCCAACGGTCCAGACGACACCGGCCAAAACTCCCCAAACGTGTTGGCGGCGTTCCAGTTGCAAGTATTGGCGAACGGCAAGTGGTTTCCCCCGAACCGGAAAATTCAGGAAGAACGGGACCATGACAATTGACGACCCGAACACACCCGTGGAAAGGATCAACGCGGCACCGTAGGAGGCAACGCCATTATCGCCACTCAAAGTCTCCTGCATCGCGGCAAAAAAGATCGCGAAGAAGATCCCGGAAAATAGAGCAAGAACGAAACCTTTGGTTGAGGTGTCGGCCGGGGGCGTAACGGCTTTGGCCCGTGGATCGGCTGTGAGCGCCTTGATTGCTCGATGGGCCTCATCCTCCAGGAACCAGCGGTAGCCGACAAACGCCAGAATGCCAGCAACCAGCACGATCAGTGCGCCTCCGAACGCCAGTAACGGATTGACACCCGGGCGGACGTAATATTGCGACGCGCTTCCAATCGCCCACGCGACCCCAAAGGTCACGGGAAACGCCACCGAGAGCCGCGACACCGAAGTTGAAGCCAACAACATCATGTTCGCCAGATTGAAAACAACGCCACTACCCACAGCCCAGGCCATCTTCCGCAAGCCGGCTAACAGGAAATTGTCTTGGAACGTCAACTCTTTGCTGTTCCAGCTGCCCAACGTGAACGCTGCAATAACCGCCGCAAGAATCACACCCCAGGTAAAGTCGTACGCCAGATATTCAAAACGAATGCGCTTGGTGGCCTTGTAGCACATCGCCCAAGTACCCCAGCCTATCAGGGAGATTAGCAACGCCACCAGGACGCCTGTTGCGGTCGTGGGTAGCAGCATCGGGTTCTAGTGGCCGTCGCCAGCGGCTTCGGTGGAAGCCTTCAGAGGGAACTGCGCGCCGGTCGGAATTTGCACCAACATCTGTTCCTTGCGATAGATCAAGGTTGAGGTGTTGTAGCTGGCGATTTCAAATTTGTGGCCGTGTGTAATCGCGTCGGTCGGGCAGGCCTCTACACAGAATCCGCAGAAGATGCAGCGGTTGTAGTCGATATTGTAAACCGTGGCATAGCGCTCACCGCCGCTGATGCGCAGTTGGTCGGTGTTTTCCGCAGCTTCAATGTAGATACACTCTGCTGGACACGCCGCCGCGCACAAGAAGCAGGCTACGCACTTTTCCAGGCCGTTCTCATCTCGCTGGAGTTCGTGGACACCACGGAAGCGTTCCTGGAATTTCGCGGGGGCCTCAGGATAGTCCTCGGTAAGGGTAGGCTTGAGCATCTCCTGGAAGGTGATGCCCATTCCCTTCGCGATAGCTGCCGCACCGCTTAGGACTTCGGAAATCGGATTTGCCATAATCTTTTAAAGTATCGCATGGGCGAAGGCACCGTGGGAACGGCTTGGAGGCTATAATACGCTGCATCATAAAGGACACCCGAAGAAGTAGTGACTACGTTCTCCACCCGGATGTTCTGGATCGCCCTCGCCGCGATTTTACTCATCTCCAGAGCCGCACATGTGAACGTTCTGTGGGCGGATGAAGATTACCATCTCGCCGTAGCGGTCCAGGCGCTGCACGGCAAGATGCTGTATCGCGACATCTGGTACGACAAACCTCCCTTGGACGCCCTATTGATGCTACTGATCGGAGGCTATCCCGGTTGGCCTCTGAGAATCTTTTCCGTTCTCTTGGAATTGGCTGGAGCCGCTGTAGCGTTCCGCTTCGCCAGCCGCTTGTGGAGCGCTCGCGAAGGCTACATCGCGGCTGCGGGCTTCGTCTTCTTCCATATCTTCTATTTCGCAGCCACCGCGATTCCCATCGAACCCGATACGCTGATGATCCTGCCGCATATGCTCGCCGTATACCTTGCGTGGAGCAAGCGACCGGCCTGGGCCGGCGCCATCGCGGGCTTGGCATTTTTGCTCAATACCAAGGGCCTGTTCGTGCTAGCCGCGTGTTTCCTATTCTTTCCCGGCGGCTGGCTCGCGCTGGCCGCCGGATTCCTGGCTCCGTGCGCCGCGATGGGTGCGTGGCTGGCTTCTCAGGGTGCGCTATCCGACTACATGGATCAAGTCTGGCGTTGGGGCATGCTTTACGCAGCCAATCCCCCGCCCGAGCCGTTCACGACGCCGCTGGTCCGTCTCGGCAATTGGCTGGCCTTCCACGCCGCGCTGGTGTTGGGAGCAATCTTCTCCGATCGCGGCATGCGGCTGCGCTTGTCCGCGTGGCTCGGAATCTCACTCATCGCGGCGACCATCGGTTGGCGGCTGCCGCCGCACTACCTGCATCAAATCTTTCCTCCGCTGCTCATCCTAGGAGTTTCCGGACTCACCGCGATCCTCGCGCGTCGGGACCTGTGGAGGTGGGTTCTGCTAGCGGCCGTCCTGATCCCCATTGGCCGCTTTACGCCGCGCTACGTGGAACTCATCGCGGACGATCTTCGTGGCGAATCGCACACCTGGCGCGATGTTTCCATGGACGCCGAAAGTCGTCAGGCCGCGCAGGCCATCCTGAAGTTCGCGCGCCCAGGCGACACGATTTTCGTCTGGGGCTACCGGCCAAACGTAGTTGCCTACACGCGCCTGCCGATCGCCGGACAGATGTGGGAATCGCAACCGGTCGACATGGTCCCCGCCGACCGTCACTTGAAACTCTTCGAGCCACTCGACGCAGACTGGGCCGCGCGCAATCAAGCGAAGTTGATCGCCAGCCGTCCCTCGATCCTGATCGACGGCCTGTCGGCCTACAATCCGAAGCTCGATATTCATACCTTGCCGGGTCTGGCCGATTGGGTGAAGCAATATTGCAAAGTCGGCGACGCGATTCGGGGCATCACTCTGTATCGGTTGTGCGAGTAACGCTATCCTGGACACTATGACGATTCGATGGATGCTGGTGGCCGTGCTCTTGCTCGCGGGTTGCAAACGGCAGGCTCCCGAAGCCGAGGTGAAGAAGGAGCAAGCGGCAGACCTGGTGAGCGCCTTCGGCATGGCAGACGCCCCCGCCGCGCAAATGACCCATGGCTTCCACGGCCTGGAAAACGGCTGGCGCTGGGTCGCTTCAAAGTTCGGTGTCACGCTCTCCCCGCCGGATCTGGCAGGCAAGGCCGCGCAATTGGAACTGAAATTTGCCCTGCCGTCCGCGGTGTTCGATCGCATGGGCGCCGTCACACTGTCGGCAACCGTGAATGGCAAGCCCCTGCCCTCGCAAAAATATTCGAGCGCAGGAAACCAGGTCTACTCGCAGGAATTGGCCGCTGGCACGTTCGGTCCTGGCCCAGTCACGGTAGAGTTCTCCACCGATAAAGCACTGCCCCCAGGCAACGGCGATGCCCGGGAGCTAGCCCTGATCGTGACGCACGTCGGCTTGACCGTGAAGTAGTTCGCGACCTACTAAGCGTTCGCTTTGGTGATCTGCGAGGGGTCCGCGCCCACCCGGCCAGTCCCGATTTTCTCGGACACCGCTAACTGGAAGTCATAGCGAATCGACGGGTACCCCTTCATCGGCGAATTCGGGTCGTCTTTCTGGATGTTGATAACCAGCGAATCCGTGACCCCAAATACGGTATCGGAATCGATGTGGTCATCGCCCTCGGGATAGAGCGCGGTGGCGAGTTCGCGATAGCCTGGAGCGCCAATCAGGAAGTGGATGTGCGACGGCCGGTATCCATGCCGCTTTTGCGCGAGAACCATGCCGCCCACCGGACCATCCATCGGAATCATGTACCCCAACGGGATCACGGTTCGCAGATAGTATCGACCTTCGGCATCGGTCTCGAAAGTTGCGCGCATGTCCATTGTCGGGACTTCCACGCCGTCCTGCTTCTGCAAGTCGTACGCGCCGTCTTCATCGGTCTGCCAGATCTCGACTCGCGCATGCGGGATTCCCTTGCCCGAGATATCGGTAACCTGACCGTAGACCACCACCTGCTGCCTTGGGCTCTTCACGATGCAGTCGCCCAGGCTCATCTTGGGCGAATCCTGCCGATAGAACGGCCCCAACAGACTCGACTTGGTCGAATCCTCGGTTCCGCGCTTGTCATGCAAAGCGTTGATCAAGGCACTAAAGCCCAACGTATCGGAGAGCAGAATGAACTCTTGCCGAAACGGCGTGCACTTTTGGCCCACGGCCGTCAGGAAGGTGATGCCTTGAATCCATTCTTGCGGAGTCAAGTCCACATCGCGTGCAAACTGATGCAGATGCTTGACCAGCCCTTCCATGATTTCTTTAAAGCGAGGGTCCGGGGTCTCGGACATCTGCTCTAGGGCAACGTCAGTAATTGTGTTGTGGTCGATGGCGCGCATATGTGGTTACTTTCCTTCTCGAAATTCTGTCACACCTGACCCTGGAATAGCAGGGCCTACTTGGGGGCTTTCGTCAGCGGCCACATTTTGAAGAAGTCCGCGTAGAAGATCAAAAACGGGAATGTGACGGCCAGCAACGCGGAAGCAAGCCAGCGCTCAAAGTCGTCGCCGGGGGATGGCTCCACTTTCAGATTCGCGGTGATGCTTGGACCCACCGCGGTGTACATCTTGGCCAGCGCGGTTCCAACCACTGCCGCAGCCACGGCGTTCGCGATTCCCTTCACGGGTTGCTGCAGTTTCGCGAAGAGTGAGTTCTGCAGCATATTCAAGACGACGATCGTGCCGAAGATAAATGGGATCGGGACAGCGATCATGAAGGTCAGAGGATTCATCTCCAACGCGAACACGCCCAGGTAGAACAGTGCGCCGCCCAAGACGATTGACAGCGCGGTCCAAAGGATGCCGAGCGTCGGCTGCTTCATGATCGCCGGGGAGGTGGTTAGCGGCCACAGGTCAAAGTGCAGCAGCAGGAACATGATGCTGATGGTGCACAGGTAGAACACCAAGGCTCGGTTCGCATGGAAGAGTCCGCCGGGATCGAGCGATGCGACGTAGACGGGAGCGCCGGCGAGAAAGCTGAAGTCGAAGAAGACGCGGAATAGAATGTAGTTGATCACGTACGCGGAGACCCATAGCAGGAGTCCAGCGACGACCGGGTTCTTGGAAATCGAAGTGAAGGGCCAGCCGCCGAACATGATGGTCAAGCAGAAGGTGATGATGACGCTGGTGATGGTGCAGATCATCATCATCGGGGGCGGCGGACTCATGCCCGCGCCGGTGATTTGCCAGGCGATCGGTCCGATCACGGCCGCGGCCACGACGCATACCAGCACCAAGACAAGGCCCTTGCCAGGCTGCGACATTTTTGATGCGAAGGCCGGATTCGCTCCCCAGATGACGCCTACCACGATTTCCATGGGAATCAAGCAGATCAGCATATAGCTGACCCAACCGGAAAAATCATCCAGGCTAAATAGGGAGATTAGACCGAACGACAGTGCAATGATTAGGGCGGTAGCGACGAGGCCAAGCGCAGGTTGTTTCATGGAGGGCCAATATACCACACCTCGATATTAGCCGACCCGTTTCCACTTCTTGCCGGCGCGAATTGTGAGCGCGGAATCGGCGGGATGCACCAGTTCGACGACCTTAGCTCCGTTGATTTCGACGGCCCCGGACTTCACCAGTCGATCCGCTTCTGTGCGCGACGGCGCCAAGCCAATCGCCACCAGCAGCTTCGGCACGTGAACGCCACCGGGAACCCGCACCGCGTCCGGTACAGGCACGGTTTCGATATCCGAGGGAATCCCGCCTTGCTGCACCTCACGTGCAAAATCCTCGGCGGCCTGGGCCGCGTCTGAAGTCGAATGGAAGTCCTCCACAATGCGGGCGGCCAATTCCTTCTTCACTCCCATCGGCTCACGACCCTTCATCGCGGTAATGTCAGCGAGGGAAACGTCCGTGAGTAACTCCCAATACCGCCACATCAGAGTGTCGCTGATGGACATTACTTTGCGGAACATCACCTTGGGAGCCTCAGTGATCCCGATGTAGTTGCCCTTGGACTTCGACATCTTCTCGACGCCGTCCAAGCCCTCGAGCAGCGGCACAGTCGCTACGATCTGCGGCGGCTGCCCTGCGTCCTTCTGCAGTTCGCGGCCGACTAGCAGATTGAAGCGTTGGTCGTTTCCGCCCAACTCCACGTCGCATTTCAGGGCCACCGAATCGTAACCCTGGACTAGCGGGTACAAAATCTCATGCATTGAAATCGGTGTGTTTTCCTTCAAGCGCTTGGTGAAATCGTCGCGCTCCAGAATGCGAGCCACGGTGTACTTCCCGGCCAGACGGATCATGCCCTCGAATCCAAGCTGGTCCAGCCACTCGCTGTTGTAGCGGATCTCCGTTTTCTCGGGATCGAGAATTTTGAAGACCTGGCGCTTGTAGGTTTCCGCGTTCTCCTGGATCTGCTCGCGCGTCATAGGAGGCCGAGTCACGTTGCGCCCGCTCGGGTCGCCGATCATCGCTGTTCCATCGCCAATCAGGAAGATCGCGGTATGCCCCAGGTCCTGAAAGTGCTTCATCTTGCGAATGAGCACCGTGTGCCCAAGATGTAGGTCTGGAGCCGTAGGATCAAACCCGGCCTTGACGCGCAGCGGCCTGTTGGCTTTCAGGCACTCTTCCAGACGAGTCTTCAGATCTTCTTCGCGTATGATTTCGGAGAAGCCTTTTCTTATATAGGTAAGTTGTTCGGAAACAGAATGCACTACAATACAATGTATTGCAGTGCTCCCTCCTTGAGCAACGATGCACCCCAGTTGTTGCGAGCTGTTCATCGAACCGAAACTAATTAAAAGTAGGCTAAATTCATGCGTCACACATTTCAGTGGGTCTTTTGTTTCCTCCTGGCCGCGACGGCCTTTGGACAATCGCAGTTCGGCGGGTCCTCGCTAAGCGGGTTGATCACCGATCCTTCCGGCGCGGTCATCGCCAACGCGAAAATCACCGCCAAGCAGACGGCAACGAACGCCATCCACGAAACGGAATCTACCAGCCAGGGTTT
This sequence comes from Bryobacteraceae bacterium, assembly GCA_039926185.1. GTDB lineage: Bacteria > Acidobacteriota > Terriglobia > Bryobacterales > Bryobacteraceae > Palsa-187. The sequence goes on from JBDSXJ010000012.1 coordinate 419,025, forward strand.
CTACAACCTAACGGCCCTGACACCCGGCGCGTACGAGCTCAGTTTTGCGGCGGCAGGCTTCAAGACCGAAAAACGGTCTGGCATTACCCTGAATGTCGGTACCACGGTTTCGCTCGATATAGCGCTCCAGATCGGAACGTCAGCCGAAGTGATCACGGTCACTGAAGATGCCCCGCTGGTCGAAACCGCGCGCTCACAGACCTCAACCGTCATCAACACTCGCTCCGTTTCCGATCTTCCCATCAACGGTCGCAATTTCCTGGACTTCACTGCATTAACTCCCGGCGTTGTGAAAGACCCAACGCGCGGCGGCGACCTCACGTTCGGCGGCCAACGCGGAACCATGAACAGCCTCACCGTTGACGGCACCGATTCCAATAACGCGTTCTTCGGCCAATCCACAGGCCGCGCGGGTTCCGGCCGCAACCCCTACAGCTTCAGCCAGGATGCGGTCCAGGAATTTCAGGTATCCACGAATTCCTTTGCGCCTGAACTTGGTCGCGCAGCCGGTGGCGTGGTCAACGTGATCACCAAGAGCGGGACCAACGCCTTCCACGGAACGGTCTTCGAATTCTTCCGCGATCGCGGCCTCAACGCCAACAACTTCCTCAACAACAGCCGTGGCACCCCCAAGGGCGCGTACCACTACAACCAGTTCGGCGGTAATATCGGCGGACCGGTTGTGAAGGACAAGCTGTTCTTCTTCTTCGATTACGACGGGCAACGCAATGCTGACGCAATCAGCACCGTGCTGGCTGGCGGTGCCGCTCCCGCGGATGCCGCCTCCCAAGCCGCGCGCACATTCTTGCAACAGTATGTTGGCCAGTATCCCCGGAAACTGAACAACGACGTTGTCCTGGCCAAGGGCGATTGGAATGCCAGCAGCAAGCAACGCTTGAGCATCCGTTACAACTCAAATCGCTTCACGGGAACTAACTACGAAAACAGCGGCGCGCAGAGCGCACTCGAACACACCGGTTCCAGCAAGGTCTCCACTGACAACATCTCTGGCAATCACACCTGGACGCTTTCTCCCACCGTGGTTCTCGAATCGCGCCTGACCTACACCAAAGATAACCAGCCCGGCGCGGCGAACTCCACTAACCCGGAAGCCATCATTCGTCAGGGCGGCACCAACGTTATGAGCATCGGCCGCAATAGCTTCAGCCCGCGCTACACCAATGCCAAGACGATTCAGTGGGCCGAAGCCGCCACCTGGATCCGCGGCAACCACACCATGAAGGCCGGCGTGGACATCATCAACCAGCGCATCGACAATTTCTTCCCCGGCAACTTCAGCGGCTCCTACACCTTCAACAGCTATGCCGACTTCACCAACAAGACCCCGGCAAGTTTCACCCAGGCCTTCGCCGGCGCAAATACGGACGGGGCCTTGACCAAGCCCAACGTGACGGAGACCGCCTTCTACCTGCAGGATTCCTGGCGCGCCACCAGCCGGCTGACACTGAACTACGGCTTCCGTTACGACCTGTTCGCCTATGCGCAGCCGCCAGTGAAGAACCCCGACGCCGGACTCGCCGCCATCGGTCTTGATACCAGCCGCATCAATCGCGACCGGAATAATTATGGCCCGCGCGTTGGATTCGCCTACAAATTAAACCAGAGTGGCCGTACCCTGATACGCGGCGGGTGGGGCATGTACTACGGTCGGACGCCCGCAATCATGACGGGCACCGCGATGTCGCAGAACGGCATCCAGGTACAGACGTACACGCTAAACGCGAACTTCCCCACCTACCCGAATGTGCTGAGCGCGCCGCCGACGGTGAGCCGCACTCCCGACATCTACGTCTTCGCCAAAGATTACGTACAGCCCCTCACCCATCAGTGGAGCTTCAACCTGGAACAAGCGCTCGGCAACGACTACGCTCTCACCCTCGGATATCTGGGCGTTCGCGGTGAGCACCTTAGCCGTACTCGCGACATCAACCGCTTCCCTGGCGTGCCCACAACGTTAACCTACTCGACCGGTGGCACTGCAACGATTCTGCGTTACAACGGTCGCCCGAACACCAACTTCGGACGCATCAGCCTCTTCGATAGCGGAGCCGACTCCATCTATCACGGCGGCTTCGTGCAATTGTCGAAGCGCTTCTCCAAGAGCTTCCAGGTCCTGACCTCCTACACCTATTCCAAAGTCATCGACGACAAGCCGGACTTCACTTCGGTCGTGGTTGGTACCGATGACAGCAAGAACCCGCAGGATCAACTCAACCCAAATTTGGAACGTGGACGCGGCAACGCCGATATCACCCACAAGTTCGTGTTCTCCGGCATTTGGGACATCGACTACGCCCGTTCGCTTGGCAATCCGTTCTTACGCCACCTGCTCCGCGGCTACCAGTTGTCCACCATCGCCAATATCCAGAGCGGCCGTCCCGTAACGGCAACCGTCGGCAGCGATCCCAACAACGATGGCAACTCGGCAACGGATCGTCCGCTGGGCTTCGACCGCAACACTTTGGCGACTCCGAATTTCCTGAGCGCCGACCTCCGCGTCACCCGCGACATTCTTCTCGGTTCGGAGCGCATCAAGCTTCGCCTGATCGCGGAAGCCTTCAACTTCACCAATCGTGCCAACTTCTCCGCGATCAATACGGCCGCCTATACGTTCGCCCCGGCCACTCTCCGTCTGACGCCGACTACCAACTTCGGCACCAAGACAGGCACCACCTCTGACCCGCGCATCCTGCAACTCGCGGCGAAGATCACGTTCTAACCCTCCCGGCGGGGACTCCTCCTGGGTCCCCGCCCCGCTCGCCAATATTCCTGCATCCTTTCCCGCCCGTAAGTCTCTAATAGGAGTGGAGCCTCCCGATCTCCCTAATGTTGACAGGGATTGGGGAGTATCCGTAAACTAAAGACATCCATGGGCCGCGACTTCCCCAAGCCTGACAGTATCCGACCTGCGTCCAGCCTGCTGGACCTCATCGGAAACACGCCTCTCATCCGTCTGCACAAGATCGATGCTGAGTTCCCCAACGTCGAAATTTACGTCAAGGCCGAATACTTCAACCCCGGTGGCTCCGTAAAAGACCGTGCCGGGCTGAACATGATCCTGGAGGGCGAGCGCACCGGCAAGCTGACCAAAGACAAAATCTTGCTCGATGCCACAAGTGGCAATACGGGCATCGCCTATGCAATGATCTGCGCGCTGAAGGGCTACAAGCTGAAGCTCTGCCTGCCCGAAAATGCGTCCCACGAGCGCAAACAGATTCTCAAAAACTACGGCGCGGAGATGGAGTATTCGGATCCCTACGAAAGCTCCGACGGCGCGATCCGTCTGTGCAAGAAGATCTACGACGCCGATCCAGACAAGTATTTCTATCCTGACCAATACAACAATCCGCAGAACTGGAAGGCTCATTTCGAAGGTACTGCGGTTGAGATCATGAAACAGACCGAAGGCCGCCTGACGCACTGGGTCGCCTGCATGGGGACATCGGGAACCTTCATGGGTAACTCGAAGCGCTTCAAGCAGGATATGCCGCACGTTAAGCGCATCTCGGCGCAGCCTTCGTCGGGCTTCCATGGGCTGGAAGGCCTGAAGCACATGCCGACGGCGATCGTTCCTGGCATCTACGACGAAAGCATCGCCGACGAAAATCTGTGGCTCGAAACCGAAGACGCCTACGCGATGACGCGCTGGCTGGGCCGCAACGAAGGCATCCTGGTTGGAATGAGTTCCGGAGCCAACGTCCACGCCGCCAAAATGATCGCCAAACGCCTTGCGGATGAAGGCAAGCCGGGCGTGATTGTTACGGTACTCTGTGATGGCGCAGCCAAATATTTAAGCGAGCCTTTCTGGAATGATTAACATCAATCAAGCCGCATGGGACCTGATGGTCGCCCACGCTGAAAAGACGTTCCCCAACGAGTGCTGCGGAGCCATGCTCGGCAACATCGACGGCGACGCGAAATCGGTAACTCAAGCTGTCGCCATTGAGAACTCCTACACCGGAGCCCAAGGCGCACGCTACGAACTTCGCCCCGAGGATTTGCTCGAAGCCGACCGCAAAGCACGCGCCGCCGGCCTCGACCTCATCGGCATTTTTCACTCGCATCCCGATTGCGACGCGTACTTCTCCAAGACCGACCTTGAGAACTCGTGCCCCTGGTATTCGTTCGTCGTACTATCAATCAAAGGTGGCAAGTTCGATCACGCGAACAGCTTTTTACCCAACGCGGAACAAACCGACGCCCCGAAAGAAGAACTCACATGGCCAAAGTCCTGATCCCCACACCGCTCCGTCAATTTGCGGACAAGAATGATTCGGTGGAACTCACCGGAGCGACCGTCGCCGAAGTGCTCGGCGCGCTCACCACGCAGTTCCCCGCTCTCAAGAAGCAGATTTTCACAGACGAAGGCAAGCTGCGCAGCTTCGTCAACGTGTACCTCAACGACGAAGATATTCGCTACATCAAGAAGGACGCTTCACCGGTCGCTCCCGGCGATACGCTTTCGATTGTGCCTTCCATCGCCGGAGGTCGCTAATGACCACGCCGTCTTTGACGAAGGAAGAAATCCTTCGCTATTCGCGCCACCTCATCATGCCGGAAGTCGGCATGGAGGGTCAGCTCAAGCTGAAGAACGCCAGCATCTTGCTGGTCGGAACCGGCGGCCTCGGCGCGCCGCTCGGCATGTATCTCGCGGCAGCCGGCATTGGACGCATCGGCTTGGTCGACTTCGACACGGTCGACGCGACCAACCTGCATCGCCAGATCATCCATGGCACCAAGGATATCGGTCGCAAGAAACTCGACTCGGCTGCCGACACCATCGCCGATATCAATCCCAACGTCAAGATCGAGAAGTACGACGTTCTCCTCACCAGCGAGAACGCGATGGAAATCTGCGCCAATTACGACATCATCATTGATGGCACGGATAACTTCCCCACGCGCTACCTGGTGAACGACGTTTGCGTGCTGCTCAAGAAGCCCAACGTCTACGGTTCGATCTTCCGCTTCGAAGGTCAGGCGACCGTGTTCGCTACCGACGGCGGCCCCTGCTATCGCTGCCTGTATCCGGAACCGCCACCTCCCGGCCTCGTCCCAAGCTGCGCCGAAGGCGGCGTGCTCGGCATCCTACCCGGCACCATCGGCCTGATCCAGGCCACCGAAGCGATCAAGTTGATCCTCGGCGTCGGCGAACCGCTCATCGGTCGCCTGGTGCTATACGACGCTCTCGCGATGCGTTTCCGCGAACTGAAGCTCCGGCGCAATCCGGAATGCCCGGTGTGCGGCGATAATCCGACCGTCACGCAGCTGATCGATTACGAACAATTCTGCGGCCTGCCGCAGCACGAAGGCCCCGCGGCCGCCGAAGTCAACGAAGGCGACGTGGATCCGGTCGAAGTGAAGAAGATGCTCGATCGCGGTGACGACTTCCAGTTGATCGACGTGCGCGAACCGCATGAGTACCTCATCGCCAGCATTCCGGCCGCGAAGCTGATCCCGTTGGCCGATGTGGCCAAGCGATCCACCGAGCTCGACAAGGACAAGCTGGTCGTTATGCACTGCAAGATGGGTGGCCGCAGCGCCAAGGCCGTCGCGCAGTTGAAGGAACTCGGCTTCACCAAGGTTCGCAACATGACCGGTGGCATTACGGCATGGAGCGACAAGGTCGATCCCTCAGTCCCGAAGTATTAAAATGTCCCAGACGTGGTCTGCTTCCGGCTACGCTCACAACGCCCACTTCGTGCCAGCGTTGGGAGACGCCGTGTTCCAGATCCTCGCGCCGCAGCCCGGAGAACGAATCCTCGATCTCGGCTGCGGCGATGGCGTTTTAACGCAACGTTTGGTCGACGCGGGTTCCACCGTCGTCGGCGTGGACAGTTCCCCCGAAATGATCGCAGCAGCCAAAGCTCGCGGACTCGACGCGCATGTTTTGGACGCTTCCAAACTTCCCTTCACCAACGAATTCGATGCCGTCTTCTCCAACGCCGTTCTCCACTGGATCAAGTCCGATCCGAACGCGCCAATCGAAGGAGCCTTCCGAGCGCTCAAACCCGGAGGACGTTTCGTCGGTGAATTCGGAGGACACGGCTGCGTTGCCGCGATCGGAGTGGCTCTCATCGCAGCGCTCGAAAAGCGGGGTGTTCGCGATGCAGCAACCTTCATGCCGCAGTATTTTCCGACCGCGAACGACTATCGAGCCCGCCTGGAGAAAGCCGGCTTCAACGTTCCCTACTGTGAACTAGTCCCCCGCCCGACGCCTTTGCCCACAGGCATGCGCGGCTGGCTCGAAACTTTCGGCCAAGCCTACTGGACCGCCTTGCCCCCCGAAGATCGCGAAGCCTATCTCGACGACGTGGTCCACCTCCTCCGCCCCGTCCTCTGCGACGATCAAGGCAACTGGACCGCCGACTACATCCGCATCCGTTTCGCGGCGCTCAAGCCCTAGCGGGTCACGTGGCGCACGTACTCGTACGTGCCGTGTCGAAACTCTTTTCGACACCTCGGTCGGCTGAAAATAGACGCCAGTCGTCGGCAAAGAGGGTGCGGGAAAAGGGCCTTGGTGCGCTCACCGTCGACAGGCTGGAAGCTTGTCCCACCTGTTCTCAACAACCTGTGGCTTCTTGGTGGGACAGGCTTCAGCCTGTCGGCCCTTTTTCGCAACCTCTAAAGCGCGCCACCATGATGGGCATAATGCTCAAAGCGTGTGACGCACTACACTAGTGGCCACGTTCCTTGTAGAAGCGCTTGTTCGCTTTATGAATCGTGCGCCAACGCTGTTTCTCCGTCCGCTCTCCGCTCAGCCGCTCCGCTTCGCGCTGGAGTTTGTGGAAACTTTCTAAGCGGTCCGGCGGAACGGCGTCGCGCACCTCGCATCCCGGCTCTGCGTTATGCGAGCAGTCGCCGAAGTGGCAGTGTTGCGCGAGCGCTGCGATCTCATCAAAGACCGCATCGATCGCGTCTTCACTGACCAGAAGTTGGATCTCGCGGATGCCCGGTGAATCGATCACGGCCGCGCCATTCGGCAACAGAATCAGTTCCCGGCTGGTCGTCGTATGCCGACCGCGCGAATCGGATTCGCGCACCGCTCCCGTCTTTTGTCGTTCCCCAGCGATCAGTCGGTTGAGCAGAGTGGACTTTCCCGCTCCGCTCGACCCGAGCAACACCGCCGTTACCCCCGGCGTGAGCATTGCGTCGACAGCATCAACACCCTGGCCAGTCAGCGCACTGACTATAAGAACTTCAGGCGCGGGCACCTCAGGTGCGTCACCGAGATCGGCCTTATTCAGCACCACCACGGGCCGCACGCGACCCTCGTAGGCGATGGCCAGATACCGTTCGATGCGCCGGACATTAAAATCCCCATCGAGTCCGCACACAATGAACGCGATATCCACATTCGCCGCGAGCACCTGTTCCGCCCCCGAACGCCCCGCCGATCTCCGGGCAATCTTCGACAGACGCTCCTCGATTTCCTCGATCAAGACCAGCTCCGGCTCCACCCACCGAGCCGTGACCCAATCGCCCGTCACCGGGTACTCGCCGCGAACAATCGCGTCCACTTCACAACCATCCACCAAAACTCGAGCGCGTTCACCCGCACTCATGCATACACGAACTTTCATTTGGATTCTCCTTGCTGAACCGCGTCTAGGGCAGACACACGTCGGGCTATACGTGGCAGAATGCCGCGTGGACCCAGGCGCTAAGCAAGGACAGTGAGTACCAAATCGCTATGCTAACACGTATAATTACTGGACTATGAAACTCGCCGCCGCACTTCTCGTTGCCACGCTCCTGGGCGCCCAACAAACAACGACCCTGACTCCGCTGCGCGCCTCCGGTGCAGCCACCGTCATCGAGCTGGGAGCGGTGCACGTCGCGGCGAACGGCATTTACCCAGGGCCGATCACGGTCGGTAGCGGTGGCGTTCCTACGCTCACCAGCGGCATGTCCGACATCGCGACAAACGCCGAGACGCAGCTCTTGCGCGAGTCCGTCATCAACCCAGACCTGCGCGTCATCTTCACCATCGTCGAAAGCCACTATCGCATCGTGGCCAGAAAGTCGCAGGGCATCAAGAAGCTCGCCGACCTCAAAGGCAAGCGCATCGCGGTGCCGCGCAATACCTCGGCGAACTACTTCCTCTACAAGATGCTCGCCACGGCGAAACTCACCGAAGCTGACATCACCTTCGCCCCAGCGACCGACATGACGCAGGCGTTAGTGGATCGCAAGATCGATGCCATCGCCATGTGGGATCCGGAAACTGCGAAAGCCGCTGCAGCCATCGGCGACGACGCCATTACGTTCCAGGACCCGAAAGTTTATCGTGAACTCTTCAATCTGAATACAACCTCGAAGGTTCTCGCCGATCCGGAAAAGCGTCGCGCCGTGGTCCAATTCGTTCGATCATTGATGACCGCCATTGATCGCATGAAGGCCACACCGCAGGAGTTCTGGTCCTATATTTCCACGAAGGTAAACTGCCCCGTTGACCTGTTAGAAAAGAGCTGGCCCGAGTTACATTACCACCAGAACATCGCGCCGGATCTGCTCAAGGTGATGGTGGAAGAAGAGAAATGGGTCGCGAAAGAACGCAATCGCACGCCCCGTACGAAAGAGCAACTGGCGATGCTGATTGACGACTCCGTCTTAAAAGAAGCCCGCCAGAAGCGCTAGCGCTTGGTCTCTGCGCTGTAGTAGCCCTTGCGAGCTTGCGCCTTGAGACTCTTGTTCGCCATCTGGACCTCGATCTGATGGTAAGCACCCGGTCGACCGCCCTCTGAAGGCACATACGACACCGAGTATTGCGACCGAAGTTCTTCGTTAATGTTCTTGAAGATTTTGTCCAGATTCTTATCGAGCTTGTAGACCTTGCCCCCGGTCTCTGTCGACAGCGTATCGAGCTGGGGCACATTGCGGCCCATCGCCGAACGTACCTGGATGCTATAGACGATCACGTTATACTTCTGCGCCATTTCCAGCGCCGTATTCAGCGAAACCCGGCTGCCCTGATCCTGCCCATCGGTAATCAGGATGATCGCCTTGCGGCCGTCGACCGGTCGAAGTACTTCGTCTGAGGCCAGGAACACCGCATCGTACAGCACCGTCCCGCCCATCATCACTCTGCCACCCGGACCACCTCGACCCGTCGGCCCTCGTCCACCGCCGATCGGCGGCCTACGCCGCTGCGTTCCCGGCATTGGAAACTGCGCGAAGACCACATTAGGAGTCAAATTCACAATCGGATCCGGCGGTTGAATCTCGTCGAGCGCCCGACGTAGCTTCTCCAGCGAATTGGTCGTATCCTGCAACAACTCGGCATCGCGCGCGAAGCTGATCACGAATGCCTTGTCCTGCTCGCGCAGCACCTGTTGGAAGAACTGCCGCGCCGCCGCGCGCTCGTCCAAAACTTCTTTAGCAACGCTACCGCTGATGTCGATCAGCATCCCGACAGTCAAGGGGACATCCAAATCGTGCGCAAACCCGCGGATCTCCTGCTGCTTGCCGTCCTCGAACACTTTAAAGTCGGATTGCTTCAGGTCCTTGACCAGCCCGCCCTTCTTGTCGCGAACCGTCACCAATAAATCGACCAGTGCCACGCCGCCGCGAATGACCGGTTCCTGCGCGGCCGTCACGCCGAGCCAAAGTGCCATCACCATCGCGAGCTTGCGCATCTTTACTCCTGTTCGATCGCGTAGTAGCCCTTGCGGGCCTGGACCTTATAATCCTTGTTGACCGGCTTCAGTTCCAACTTGCGATAGCTGCCGTCTTTGACAGTGTTGGTCGGCGAATAGGAGATCGAATACTGCGTCCGCATCTCATCCTGGATTTGCTTGAAGATCACGTCCAGGTTGCCGCCACGCCCGACGTCGAACATACGCCCGCCGGTCTCTTCCGACATCTTCTTCAGCACACCACTATTGCCGCCGCCGAAGTAGCGAGGGTCAGTGTAAAAAATGCTGTAGATAATCGCATCCGATTTCTGCGCGGACTCGATCGCCTTTTGCAGCGATGTCCGGCTGCCCGTGTCTTCGCCATCGGTGATCAACACGATCACCTTGCGCCCAGCTTCGCGACGGAGCCGTTCATCCGCGGCCAGGAACACAGCGTCGTACAGAACTGTTCCCGCCTGATTCTGGGCTGTCGGCACCGGACCGGGTTGAATCCCGCCCACGCGCACATTCGGTTTCAGGTCGTTTAGTCCGCGCTGTAGCAACTTCGGCGAACTCGTGGAATCCTGCAACAGCTCCGAATCTTTCCCGAAGCTAATGATGAACGCCAAGTCATCCTTGCGCAGCACCTGCTCGAAGAACTGCCCGCCTGCGCGCTGCTCCACCGGGATCAGATTCTCCATACTGCCGCTGACATCGATCAGCATGCCGATCGTCAAGGGTAGATTCGACTCTCGCGTAAAGTAGCGAATCGCCTGCTCCTTGCCGTCCTCGAACACCTTGAATTCGGATTGCTCTAAGTTGCCAATGAGGGCGTTGTTCTTGCCCCGGACCACCGCCATCACGTTGACCAGGTCAACGCCACCGCGGATAACGCCGTCCGCTTCATCAGCCGGAGGGGCCGCCTTGGGCGCCGACTTCTGCTGCGACACCGCCAGCGTCGCGACGGCGAACATGGACACAATAAGAACCAGGAGTTTACGCGCCATACTATCTAGTATGACGCGCGCGCCACGGACCGGTTACTGGCAAAGATGAAGAAGGCCATTACGCACCTGAGGCAGGTCGATCCGGTCATGGCCGCCATCATCGACCGCGTGGGGCCGTACGCCGTCCGCTACAACGAGCCCACGTTCCACACACTTGTCCGCTCCATCACCTACCAGCAATTGAGCGGCAAAGCCGCCGCGACCATCTTCGGCCGTCTCGCCGCAGCGGCCAAGGTCGACCCCATTACGCCCGAGTCGATCCTGAAGCTTCGCCCCGCACGCATGCGAACCTTGGGCCTCTCGGGTCAGAAAATGGAATATATCCGCACCTTGGCCCGCATGACCCGTGACGGCGAGGTCAGCTTCGAAAGCCTAGCTAAGCTCGAAGACGCCGCCGTGATCGAGCACTTAACCCGCGTCAGAGGCGTCGGTGTGTGGACGGTGCAGATGTTCCTGATGTTCGCGCTGAAGCGCCGCAACGTGCTCCCCACGGGCGACCTGGGTATCCGGGCAGCAATGAAAAAAGCCTATGCGCTCGAAGAACTCCCGAAGCCCACGGAGATGGAAAAGCTAGCCGCCGGCTGGCACCCGTATTGCACGATTGCGAGCTGGTACCTGTGGCGCAGCCTTGACGGCGAAGCCGCGCTGTAGGAAGGTCGTCAACTGCGTTCAGGTCAGCGAAGGGGCGTCGCATTCCCAATCGTCACCGTCAGTCGCTGCTAACAGGGATTCGATGCCTGCTGCCTCAAGATCAAGATCAAGGTCAAAAGGCGTGCCCGCCATTTCCTCAATCCAAGCCGCCAATTCCGCGCGTCGCGAATCCCTCGACTCGCCTGAATTCGAAACCACTGGATTAATGCCCTTCCTCTTCGAGGAACCGCTCCGCCTCAATCGCAGCCTTGCACCCCGCACCCGCCGCCGTGATCGCCTGCCGGTAAATGCGATCCTCAACGTCCCCCGCATGGAACACCCCGGAAATATTCGTCCGAGCCCCACCGTGTGACACGATGTAGCCGTCTTCATCCAGATCGATCTGCCCCACAAACGGCTTCGTATTCGGAATATGCCCGATCGCCAGGAAGAACCCGTCGACGTCCTGATCCCACGTCCTGCCGGTCTTCACGTCGCGCAATTTGACGCCGGTAACCTCACCCTTGGTGACGTCGTAGATGTCGTCCACGGCAGTGTTCGTCATCCACTTGATCTTGGGATTGGCCTTCGCGCGATCGATCATGATCTTCGACGCTCGGAACTCCTCACGACGATGCACCAACGTCACTTCAGACCCAAAGCGCGTCAGGAAGTTCGCCTCCTCCATGGCCGAATCGCCGCCGCCGATCACCATGATCTTCTTCTCTTTGTAAAACGCCCCATCGCATGTCGCGCACGAGGAAACGCCCTTGCCGATCAACGCAAGCTCGTTCGGCAGCCCGAGCCATCGGGCCGACGCGCCCGATGCAATAATCAGGGTCCGCGTCTCCTGCCACTCGCCATCGATCGAAATCTTGAAGGGCCGCGACGATAAATCCGCCGCATCGACGGTCCCGTAAACATACTCAGCGCCGAACCGCTCGGCCTGCTGCTTCATGTTTTCGACGAGTTCCGGCCCCTGAATTCCTACGGGAAAGCCCGGAAAATTCTCCACCTCGGAGGTAATCGAAAGCTGCCCACCCGGCTCCTGCCCCATGACAACCAGGGGGTTCAGGCCCGCACGGCCCGTGTAAATGGCGGCCGTATTGCCAGCGCAGCCGCAACCAATAATGATGACGTTTCTCACCCCCTGATCTTAGCAAGTGCCGGGATACTTAGTTGAAACCAATCCGAACTCCGGTACGTCTCCAAACCGAGGCTTGACCTTCCCTCATAAAGGGTGCATTCTGAAAGTGGAGAGGTAACTTCATGCGCAGCAATACGTTACTGTTGGCAGCTGTACTCGCGACATCCGCGGCTTGGGGCCAGGAGATCGTCTCCGCCAAAGCCGGACTCATCCACCTGATCGAAGGCGAAGTTTTCATCAACGGTAACTCTGCGGTGCAAGCAGGCGACAAGTTCCTCAGCCTGAAGGAAGGCGAGACGCTTTCCACCGAAGCGGGCCGCGCTGAAGTCCTGCTGAACGCGGGCTCCTACTTGCGCATTGGCGACAACAGTTCCTTCAAGCTGGTCTCCGCTGACCTTGAAAATACCCAGCTAACACTACTCTCCGGCACCGTCCTGATCGAAGTTGCCGAGCTTCCCAAAGACACCTCCGCGACCATCGAAGTGATGGGCTCCCAAGCCGCGTTGCGCAAGCGCGGCCTCTACGAATTCACCGCCGACAAGCCCGGCAACGTGCGCGTCTACGATGGCGAATTAACCCTTACCGCTTCAGGCGCAGCGCCCATTAAGATCGCTAAAGGCCGTGAGATCGCCTTCAACGCCCTCTCGGCAGGACCCGGCAAGTTCGACGAAACCCTCACCAGTTCCCTATATAACTGGGGTTCGCGCCGAGCGCTTTACATCGCGCGCGTGAATGAGGCTGCCGCGAAATCGGCCTACACGAGCGGTTACGGTTCTAGCAATTCTCTATCAAATCTAACGCTGATGAGCTTGCTCGGTCGAGGCTACTCCGGCATCTGGCTCTTTAACCCGATGTTCGGCACCTATACCTATCTGCCTCTGCGCGGCTATGGCTACAGTCCGTTCGGCATCCAGATTTATAGCCCCCAGACTGCCTACGCCCGGGTCTACCAGCCGGCGACCTCGGGCTTTGACTCAGGATCACAACGATCAGCGGTGTCGTCATCAGCATACGCAGGTGCTGCGGTAAGCAGCGGCGGCGGGGCTGTTTCCGTTCCCGCAGCCACCGCACCCGCCGTCTCCACGCCGAACACCGGCGGCGGGGGCGAAGCTGGCAGGCGCCGCTAAGAAGATCCGTTTCTCCCAAAGCAAAACCCCCGGCCTTCCGACCGGGGGTTTTCTTTGGTTGCTTTGATGGTAGTTACGCTGCCAGTGCAAATTCCTGGCGTAGATTCTGGCGAATCCGCAGTAAGCGAACTCGGATACCGGTGGAACTAATTCCCTCGGTCTCCGCGATCTCTTCGGCAGAGTAACCACGCAGACTCTTCTCGATCAATGCACGATCTTTTCCCGGGCAGCTATCCAGCATCCGGCCCAAATCGATTTCTTTCTCCAGGCCCATGCTGTAAGAAGGGTCGATCCCTTCCAGGCTGGTCATCGGGGCGTTGCGGAAACGGGCTCGAAACAGATTCCGGGCAATTGAGTTCACCCAATAGCTGACCAGGGACGGGTCGCGCAACTGCTGGCGGTATTCCCACCCGCGCACCCATGCGGCCTGTGCAATCTCGTCCGCTTCGTCGATCCCCGCTCCGCGAGATAGTAAAAAGCGTCGGGTGGCCCCGTAGCCACTCTCGAACGCTACTGCGTATTCGGTTCTTTCCATACCTTGCGCCTTGCAATTCTGATGCCAGTACGGGTGTACCAGTAATTTCAACACCTTAGGACCTTCTGGCTACTTAGGCTGGCAAATTCTACCGGTAACTAATAAAGTCGCTCGGTACTTCCGATCTAATATCTATGAAGTTGCTGACGTTCTTCTCCGCTCTGATCGCTACCGCTGGCCTTGGATCGGCCCAGTCCAACCCATCCTGGTGGAAGTATGCTCCTCCGGAAGCGAGCGCGATCGTCGGCATCCAGTGGAAAACGCTCCAAAAGACGCTATTCGCCCCCATCATCGCAGCCGAACTCGCTCCGGGCGGAAGCTTCGGCTTCCCCGATATCGAAATGCTGCGTACCCCGGAACAGATGATCATCGGCTCGCCCTCGACCTTGGCCGTGGAGTACGGCAACTTCCCCATCGCAAAACTGCGGACGCAGGCGACCGAGAAGGGTCTCAAGCGAACCACCTTCAAAGCGGTCGAGCTATTTGTTTCATCCGACCCCGCTGTCCTGAGCGTTGCGTATATCAATGACAAGTTGTTGCTCGTCGGTAGTCAGAAAAACATCGAAGATTCCATCAACCGGATCGCGAATCCCAAGGATCACGCCTATTCCCCCCTGCTGGCTCGCGCCGCGCGCTATTCAAAGGAAGACATCTGGGTGGTGGCCTCGCGCCTGCCCGATCCGCTCGCCAGTCAGTTCCTGCCCTTGGAGATTGAAGCCACAGCGTTCGAAGGCAGCATATCGCAGTGGGACGGACTTCACCTGGTAGCGGCCGTGGAGCGTTCGACACCGATGAAGGCTCTCGACTTTGCCGACTCGCTGGCAGAGAGTCTCGCCAGCCGCCCGGCGATGTCCGAAGGCACAGAGATATCCACGCGCGACCGCTCCGTGCTGATCCGCATGGATCTGGATGAAGAGCAGCTCGCCTCCAGCCTGCGCATGCCCGCACCGGTGCTTCTCTCGCAGGACCCGCATGAGCAAGTCCTCGCCATTGCTGCTGCGCCCGCCAAGCCGCAGCCGCGCGCGTTTGTGCCCCCAACCGCACCGGTGGCCGCGAAAGTACCGCAGCCTTCGGCATCATTGGAAGCAACCATCCATGAAGTCGCCGTGAACGAGTCCACGCTCGCTGGCGCCACCACGCAAGTGGCGCTTCCACCCGCGCCTCCGCGTCCCAAGACAATTAAGATTATGGGCCTGGATTCCGGCCCGAAAGAAATTCCGTTAGGCCAACACTAACGTCCGACCGACGGCGAATACGCGTTCGCCAAGAACACCTTCGGCGGCACACGACCATCGGCTGACGCCACCCACACATCCGTCGACGGTCCCGGCTGGTCCCCGTGCGGTAGCGAATACAACAACTGCGCATCGTCCAGCCATTCGAGCTGATCATCCACACTCCGACGCTCCGCCAGTGCGGTCTCCGCCATCGTCCTTAAATCGAGCACCTGGATCTGCCAAATCACTCGATCCCCCGGCAGGCGCTTCTTATAGCCGATCCTCGTGCCATCCGGCGACAGCGAAGGACACTCGACATTCTCATGAATCACCCGAGCCGTCCGCGCCTTCACGCTGCCCTGAATCAGATAGTGTTGGCGATTGCTCGACAGCGTCGAATAGAATCGATCGTTGTCCGAGGCAAACGTGACACCCCAGAAATTAAAATCTTTCGCGGTGAACGGCTGCCCGTCTTTGGAGACAGTAAAACTTTCCATGTCGGCGACAATTTTACCGGTCGTAGTGTCAATCAACGAGGTTTGCGTAGTGAAATCCACTGAGTCATATCCGTGCCCTGTTACGAACACAGTCACCGCCGCCAAGCGTCCATTGGGTGAAACGCGCGTGCGACTAGGGATTCCACTGAGCGGAATCGAAAACAGCTTCTTAAAACCTGCATCGAAAATGTCCGCCGCGTAGGTGGTGAACACGCCACGATCCGCAGTCAGGCAACTGCCCTTCCCGCCCGCGAAGTAGGCCACCTCACAGTTCCATTGCGCCTGATACTGTGGCTTCAATAAGCCCGGGTATTCGACAAACGCCAACTCTCCGTAGTGTTGCGTGGGATTCGTTGAGCGAAAGAAGATCTTATGCGTGGGAGGAGCCACGGGCGCAGCGGGTAGCGACACGGTTTGCGAAGTCGGCGGCGGTGTCGCGGGCTCCGCCACGGTTGCAGGTGCCGACGCGGGAATGGCTGCCGCAGGCGCATTCCTCCAAAGAATCCAGGCGAGTGCCGCGCCACTGACGACGCAAATCACCACGAACAGCCGGACTCTACTCGACACCGTCCGCCTCATTCATCGAACGCAACATTTTCCACGAAAGCAGCAACACAACCACTAGCATCGCAAGAAACACTCCCGTGGCAAGAGGCCGCCCCTGCGATTCCCATAGCCATCCGAATGCCACCGAAGAAACCATCTTTCCCAGCCCGATCGAAGTAGTCAACAAGGCCAGCCCGGTCGTCCGAAGCTCTGCGGGGATCAGCGAACTAGCGATCGCCATCAGCACGCCTTCGGTCGCCGCGTAATAGGTCCCGAACAAAAGCAGCGGCACCACCGGGAATCCGCCTGTAAACGTCCCCGTTGCAAGCAGAACATACACCACACCGAGCAGCGCATACCCACCGAGCAGAATCTCCTTTCGCCCCATGCGATCCGCGATCTTGCCAATCGGCACCGAGAGCACCATGTAAACGCTTGCGGTCGCTACATAGTAGAGCGGGAAAAACTGCGTTGCCATCCCACTCTGCTCCTGCAGCAGCAGGTATACAAACGCGTCGCTCACCGTCGCGAGTCCCAAAATCCCGCCCATAATTGCAACCCCGCGAAACTGAGGAGACGACCGCATGAAAGTCATCGCGGTCCCCAAGGAAGCCTTGCTCGACGAAGTAATCTTGGTCAGCGGATTCTCCACCAGTAGCATCAGAATCGCGACGCCCAGCAACGCAAAAATGAAGCTGGTGATCCACAACGAACCGTAAGCATTCGGCATCCGCGACGCCAACAGAAACGCCGCAATCGGCCCCAGCAACGATCCGCCCGCGTCCAAGGCCCGATGCACGGCAAATGATGTCGCCATCATTCCCGGTGCGCTATTCAACGACAGCAGCGCATCCCTGGGAGCCGTTCGCATGCCCTTCCCCACTCGATCCACCGCCGTCACCGCGCCGATCCATCCCGTGGCCGCCCCAGCCGCGTACAGGCCTAGTTTGCAGATGCACGACAGCCCGTAGCCCGCAGCCGCGACCTCGCGATGCTTCTGCCACCGATCCGCCAGAATTCCCCCGGCCAGCCCCAGCAGCGCCACGGCCATGCCGTTATAGATCCCGTCAATCGCTCCGAACGCGAGCGGGCTGGCATGCAGATACAGCACCAGGTAGACGGGCAACATGCTGTTGACCATCTCCGCCGAAATATCGGTGAGCAGGCTGGTGAAGCCCAGCTTCCAGACAACCGGACTCACCGCCGACGTCTGGCCAGCCGTAGGCAAGGTCGTCGCCTTTAGCTTCAGTTGCTCGATCCAGTCTAATCGGTACAAAAAACCGCCAAACTGGTGCTAGCATAGGAGTTGATGCACGCCACCGGCACCGCCGTGCTTGCCCCGCAGCCAACTTCCAGCACCTCGCCCGAAGCCATCTATGCCCGCCTTTTTCAGGAGATGAAGCCGCGTACCCCGTTGCCGGAGATTCGCGTTCAGTTTCGCCGCTACACCAACGCTAAAGCCCAAATCCGCCTGCAGCCAGGAATCCTGCTGATCCGCATGGCCGACACGCTCGCCGCCGCCCCCGAAGATGTCCAGGAAGCGCTCGCCGAAATTCTACTTTCCAAGCTCTTCCGCCGCCCGATCGCCGCCGCCATCAACGAACGCTATCGTAAGTACCTGAATCGGGGCGACGTACGCCACAATCTCGACCGCGTCCGCAGCGCCCGGGGCCGCAAACAAGTCGAGGACCCTAAGGGCACACACTACGACCTCTTACAGATCTTCGACGAAATAAACTTCCAGTATTTCTTCGGCTTAATGCCCCGCCCGACTTTAGGCTGGAGCCGCCAAGCGTCCCGAACCCTTCTGGGGCACTACGACAGTTCTCACAACACCATCGTTTTGAGCCGCATCCTGGACCGGGCCGAGGTCCCCCGCATCGCCGTGGAGTACGTGATGTATCACGAGATGTTGCACGTCCGCTATCCGGTCGAACACAAGGGCGCCCGCCGCTGTGTTCACACCCCGGCCTTCAAGGCCGAAGAAAAGAAGTTCGAGCGCTTTCGTGAGGCTAAGCTCGCACTGCGGCATCTAAATTAGAAAATGAAGAAAAGAATCATCGTCGGCATCAGCGGCGCAAGCGGCTCCATCTACGGGTGGCGCTTGCTCGAAAAACTCCGTATGCACGCGGACGTCGAGAGCCACCTGATCCTGACCCGCTCCGGCGAACGCACGGCGCACATCGAAATGGGCAAAGCCACCGCCGATTTCAAGGCCCTCGCCGACCACTACTATCCCGTCGAAGACATCGGCAGCAAACTCGCCAGCGGATCGTCGGTGAGCGACGCCATGGTCATTGCCCCATGCTCCATCCACTCCATGTCCGCCATCGCCGCAGGCATCAGCAACAACCTCCTGATCCGAGCCGCTGACGTGATGCTGAAAGAACGCAAGCGCCTGATCCTGATGGTTCGCGAAACTCCGTTTCACCTCGGCCACCTGCGCAGCATGACCGCATTAGCCGAAATGGGTGCCATCATCGCCCCTCCCGTCCCCGCCTTCTACCATCACCCGAAAACAGTCGCCGACATCGTCGAACACAGCATCGACCGCGTGCTCGATCTGCTCGACCTCCCCTCTCCCGACGCCCATCGCTGGGATGGCGGCCGATCAAGTTAAGATAGGAACTCATGAAAGCCGCATTCCAAGGTGAGCTCGGCGCCTTCAGCCAGCAAGCCATCGCACAACTCCTCGGACCGTCCGCCAAGCCCATCGCGCAACCCTGGTTCGACGAAGTGTTCGCCGCTTTAGCCAAGAAGAAGGTAGATGCCGCAGTAGTTCCCATCGAAAATACCCTCGCCGGCTCCATCCGCGACAACTACGACCTGATGCTGAAGCACGACTTCGTGATCACCGCCGAGACCAACGTTCGCATCATTCACAACCTGATCGCGCCCCCCGGTACGAAATTCGCCGACATCCGCAAAGTCTACTCGCACCCCGTCGCGCTCAGCCAGTGCCTGGATTTCTTCGCCAAGAATAAGAAGATCGAGAGAGAAGCCTTCTACGACACCGCAGGCAGCGTGAAGATGGTGATGGAGCAGTTGAAGCCCGGCACCGCCGCCATCGCCAGCGACCTCGCCGCGAAGATCTACAAAGGCCACATCCTGAAACGCGGCATCGAAGACGATCGCGAAAATTTCACGCGCTTTTTCTTACTGGAACGCAAAGGCTCCAAGCCTCGGGCCGGACACTCCGGAAAGCCGTGGAAAACGTCGCTGGTCTTCACCACCCACAACGTCCCCGGCGCCCTTTTCCGAGGCCTGGCAGCTCTCGCGCTGCGCGACCTGAGCTTAACGAAGATCGAATCCCGTCCGTTGCGCGGCAGGCCGTGGGAGTATCTCTTCTACATCGACCTCCTCGGTCGCCCCGAAGATAAAGCAGTGCAAAATGCACTCTCCCATCTCGGCGAAGTGTGCGACTTCCTGCGAGTGTTAGGAACCTATCGAGCAGCGTAGTCGGGGCACTGCGCTAGGGCCAGGAAAGTTTGGTAGGCACATTTCGAAGAAACAAACCCGATGGCGGAGGATTGCCTAACGCTGTCGTCGTGTCGGCGTCGCAGCTATCTTCGCTGTATCCACAAGCAGCCGCAACGCACGATTGACGGACTCACCGTCAGGGAACGTCGTGGCAAGATCCGGCTCAATCAGAACGAGATTTGTTCCGGCAGTCGCACGCTTAAAATACTTGCCGCGCACGCCTCGTCCTAACTTGGTCAGGTCGTATTCCGGTTGAAGGTCTTCGCTAGCTTTCTTCATATTGTTTACGCTCTGCGCGGGTCGCGCGTCTTGCACTGACAATTCTAATTCGACCTTTACGATCAATGTGCGCCACGAACAAGAGCACCTGCCCTCCAGTATGGCCGATTGTAATTTCGCGGTGTTCACTCATCGAATGCCCAGGATCGGAGTAGGTTATCGCCAACGGGTCGAGAAACACGGTGGCGGCCTCTTCAAACCGAACGCCGTGCTTCTTGAAATTCGCCGCAGCCTTGCCAGCGTCCCATTCGTAATTCACGGCAGTCTAATCCAGCAACGCCGCGATCTTTTCGATATCGTTCGGGACCACCACCGCCTGATTCCCAAACGTACTCCGAATCTTCGTCCCGTCCGGAGCCTCGAGCTTATCCGTGTGGTACTTGTAAATGTAATCCGGGTCCTTCATGACGTTGCCCGTCAGCACCGCGACAACGTCCGCTCCGCGATCGATCACGCCTTGGCCGACCAACTTCTTAATCCCCGCGAGCGTCGCAGCCGAGGCCGGCTCACAGCCAATGCCGCACAACCCAATCTGCGCCTTCGCGTCCGCGATCTCCTGCTCGGTGACTTTCTCAACCGTGCCATTCGAGCTCCGAACTTCATGCAGCGCCTTCGGCCACGACACAGGATCACCAATACGAATCGCCGTCGCCAGCGTTTCCGGTTGCCGCACCGCCGGGAACTCACCCGTGGCGCCAGCCTTCCAGAACGCATCGAACGGAGCCGAGTGCTCCGCCTGAATCACCGCAAGCCTCGGCAGCTTGTCAATTAATCCAACGGCCTTTGCTTCACGCAGGCCTTTGCCGAATGCCGAGACGTTACCTAAATTGCCGCCGGGGAGCACCACCCAATCCGGCACCTTCCAATCGCGTTGATCGAGCATCTCGAACATGATCGTCTTCTGCCCCTCGACGCGAAACGGATTCATCGAGTTCAGCAAATAGATCCCGAGCTTATCCGCCAGCACGCGCACCAACGCCAGAATCTCATCGAAGTTCGCGTCGACCTGCAACGTCTTCGCGCCATACTCCAACGCCTGCGACAACTTCGCAAACGCAATCTTCCCATTCGGCAAAAAGATGAACGCCTTCATTCCCGATGCAGCCGCGTACGCCGCCATCGACGCCGACGTGTTCCCCGTCGACACACACGCCACCCTCTGCATCCCGAGCCTACGTGCCTGCGCCGCCCCTGCCGTCATACCGTTATCTTTGAACGACCCGGTCGGATTGAACCCTTGATGCTTAAACACCAGCGCATCCATCCCGCCATACTTCGCCGCGATCGGAGCATTGAGCAACGGGGTGTTGCCCTCGCGCAACGTGACGACATGCTTGTAGTCATCGAGAAACGGAAACAGCTCGCGATACCGCCACACGCCGCTTTGGTTGATCGGAGCATTATCCATCCGCCGCTCGCGAAACAGCTTCTTCAGATCCTTGGGATCGGCCGCGTCGCCCGAGTACGCAGCCTCAATCAAACCGCCGCACTTCGGACAGTTGTATAGAACTTCAGTAATCGCGTAATGCGCCCGGCAGGAGGGTTCGAAACACACCAGTTCCGCGACGGCGGATTGCGTTGCAAGAGCCATATACTTTAACTTTAAACGATGCTGGCAGTGCACTTGGAAAACGGACGCGTGGAGGTGCGCAAGCAGCCGCTTCCGCGCCTCTTACCGGGCTTCGCCCGCATACGTTTGATAGCAGCGGGCATCTGCTCAACCGACCTGGAATTGCAGCGAGGCTACTACGGTTTCTCCGGCACCCCCGGCCACGAATTCGTGGGCGAGGTCACCGACTGCGACGACAAATCGTGGCTCGGCAAACGAGTCTGCGGCGAGATCAATCTCGCGTGCGGCGAATGCACCTGGTGCAAACGAAAACTAGGCCGCCATTGCCCGACGCGCTCAGTCCTCGGCATCGTGAAACACCCCGGCTCCTTCCGCGAGTTCCTAACGCTCCCCATCCGCAACCTGCACGTGGTCCCCAAGAGCATCTCGAACGAAGCCGCCGTCTTCGTAGAACCCGTCGCCGCCGCCTGCGAGATTCTCGACCAAGTCAAGATCCCCAAGGACGAGAGAGTCGCTGTCCTAGGCGACGGCAAACTAGGCCTCCTCATCGCACAAGTCCTGAAAGCCCACGGAGCCGACGTCCACCTCTTCGGTCGCCACCGCGAAAAGCTAGCGCTAGTGAACGTGACCTCCGAAGTGGTCGGGAAGCAGATGCCCGAGCGTGAATATCGCTACGTCGTCGATTCCACCGGCTCCAGCGAAGGCCTCGCGACCGCGATCAAGATGACCGAACCCCGAGGCACCGTAGTCATGAAGTCCACAGTCCACAGCCTGGTCTCGATCGACACCGCCGTCCCCATCGTGAACGAGATCACGCTAGTCGGCTCCCGCTGCGGAAGAATGGAAGCCGCCATCCCGCTGCTGGCGTCGGGCAAGGTCAAGGTGGACAACCTGATCTCCGACCGCTTCACTCTGGATCAAGCCCCCGCCGCCTTCGCCCACGCGGCAACAAAGGGCGTGCTGAAGGTGCTGCTGCGAGCTACGTCCTGACATTGTCCGACATCTGCTACGCTAAAGATGTGCCCACCACCGAACTTCGCAATCAAAAACTCGACCTGCGCCTAACGCCATCCGCCAAGCGCACGCTCCAATCCGCCGCGAAGCTATCGAATCGCTCGGTGAGCGAGTTCGTCCTCGAGAGTGCCCTTCAGCGAGCCGCCGAAACCCTTCCCGACCGCCAGTTCTTCGGACTCGACGCCACGCGATGGGCCGCCTTCCAAGCTGCGCTCAGCGCCTCTACCCGCCCGATGCCTCGCCTCGCCAAACTCTTGCGCGACAACAGCGCGTTTGAACGCGGCGGTCTTAAGTGACGTCGCTCAAGATTGAAAAGCTCCACCGATCTCACAATCTCGACACCTTCGACTGCGGCCAGCCGGACCTCAACCGCTTTCTGGTTCGTTTCGCTCTGCAGAATCAGCAAGCCGGAGCCTCACAAACCTACCTTGCTATCGCCAACGAATCTGAGGCCATCGGTTACTACACGCTGGTCGTCGGTCAAGTGAGCCACGAGGAGGCCCCTGCTCGCATCAAGAAAGGCTTAGCCCGCCATCCCGTGCCGATCATGCTTCTCGCCCGCTTGGCTATCGGCAAGCAGTGGCATGGGCGCGGCCTTGGTTCTGGACTCCTGAAAGATGCGATGAAGCGAACCCTGCAGGCGGCCGATATCGTAGGAATCCGAGCCTTCGCGGTGCATGCCAAAGATGATCAGGCCATTGCGTTCTACGAACACTTCGATTTCATCGCCTCACCAAGCGATCCCTATCACCTGTTTGTGTTGCTCAAGCATCTGGCGTCGATACTTGGTTAGCGCAACGTGTGATCGCTTATCTGCGCGCCAACTCCACTTGCAAAACCTGGAGCAAGAAACGCCGTAGCTTTGGCTTGAGGTGGTATCCCAAAGAAACAACGGTATCGCCCGTCAGCAATAGAGGCACGTTTTGAACCCACTTAGCGACAGGCTCGTGGGCGCCGCTGAAGTCTGACCAACGGTAGTGCTCAGTCCAGCCTATTTTTCCGACGCCCGTGAAAATTTCGAGAGAATCCAGCCGCCGTGTCACTTTGATCTCTCCAAACGTGAAAAAGATGGCGGGTGTTAGCGGCATAACAACGAGCAGGAAGAGTAGAACTGGAATTCGCCACAGGCTCATTTCAGGCCTGGGCGGTAACGAAAGCAGCTTGTAGAAGAGGCCCATCGCGCCCAAGGCCACGCACCAAGCCCCGGCGCTAACTGCGCATTTGGTGCTAACAGCAACCGTAAATCCGCCGGGCATCCGTTCAAATCGAGCGCCGGACGGGACAGGCGGGATCTTGTGACTCTTCATTCCTCAGCGCAACCAGAACCCCACCACCAACGCCGTCGCCCCCAAAAAACTCCCGAACGGCAGTTCGTAGCTCTTCGCCTCTTTCTTAGCGAGCCAAATAAACAAAATCCCCAGCACCGACCCCACCACTGCCGCCAGAAAGAACGTGAACAACGCCGGTCGCAAGCCCAGGAACGCGCCGATCAGGCCCATCATCTTCACGTCGCCTAAACCCATACCCTCGCGATGGCGAACTTTTTCATACGTCCACGCCACCAGCCACAGCATCCCGCTGCCGAACGCCGCGCCAAGAGCCGATTCGATCACTGAGGCTACGGGATCACTCACATCCATCCCAGTCAGAAACAATGCAATCGACGCCAAGTCCGGGGGTAACATCACGAACCACGCGAGCACCAACCCCAGCACCGTCCCACCGAGCGTGAATTCATCCGGCAGAATCCGTTCCTCAAAGTCCGTCGCTATCAAATCAATCATGATCGCCGCGAACAGGCAAAACTTCAGCCCCACCAGCGTCGCCCCAAAGATCGCAATCGCCACGCCAAAGGCGATCCCCGTCGAAAGCTCAACGATCGGATAACGAATCGGAATGGACTGATTGCAGCAACGGCTTTGGCCCTTGAGCAGCGCGAAGCTCAACAGCGGAATATTGTCGTACCAGGCGATCGTCTGCTCGCAACCCGGGCAAAACGACCGCGCAGGCGAAGCCACACTCAGGTCCCTAGGCAGGCGAAAGATACAAACATTGAGAAAGCTGCCGATCAGCAGCCCGGCGAGCACGGCCAGCGCGATTTCCAAGCTACTCTCTCCCTGGCGCCATAAACCGCGCCTTCGCGTATTTCAAAAAGTTGTACAGAGCCGCCATGTTCGCGATTGCCAAGCCTTCCACCCCATCCAGAAACCCGGCCTTCAAAACATAAGTGTTGAAGAACGTCCAAGGAGGCTCAAAGATCAACCGGCCCCACGTCACCTTCAACTTCGACTCAATCAACTGCTCCGCCGCCAGCGTCGTGTACCGATCCATCGTCTTCAAATGCTCCGACAACGAATCGCACGTGAAGTGCAGCAGGTTCCCCTCCAGATGCCCCAGCGACCCCTCGACCTTCACCGACTCATGCACGAAATCCCCAGCCCAAGTAGCCTTCGCGCGATTGTAAAGCCGAATCTTGCGATCCGGATACCACCCCGAATGCTTGATCCATCGCCCCAAGTACCGAGCCTGCCGAGGCATCGTGTACGCATCAAACTGCGCACCATTCTTCTTGATGTGCCAGATCTCCGCTTCCAGCGCCTCGCTCAACGATTCATCGGCATCCAGCGACAGAATCCAGTCATTCTCCGCCCGCTCCGCCGCCAAGTTCTTCTGCTTCGCGTACCCAGGCCACGGACTATCTATGATCTTCGCGCCTAGTTTCTCTGCGATCTCAATGGTTCGATCCGACGACCCGCTATCCACCACCAGAATCTCATCCGCACACCGCAGGCTCTCGATCGCGCGCGGCAGATTGCGCTCCTCGTTGTGCGTGATGATGGTGGCCGAAATCTTCATCGGGTCTTCTTTAACGGATGGGCGATGGCGTAAAGCAGAGTAGGAAAATAAACAACGTCGCGATGGCCAGTTTCGTACGACCCGGACCAATCGGCGTCGGGTCCACAAGGCTCGGATGCTTCATCCCGAAGAAGAACAGCACCGCCGCCCAGAACAACCAGCTATAGGCGAAAAAGAATCCCATCGGCACGAACACCGCAACCAGCATCCACGATAGGTACTTCGTCCGTTCTCCCAGAAAAGCGTAGACGATGTGCCCGCCATCCAACTGCCCGATGGGCAACAAATTCAGCGCTGTCGCCAGCACCCCGACCCACGCCCCACGGGCCACCGGGTGCAGATAGATGTTCTCCACAGGCACTCCCGGGAACCGAGCCATCTCCATCAGCCTGACGATCAGCGGCGTCCCAAACACCACATCTCCCGCCGTCGCCACGCCCGGAACTACCTTCGACAGCGACACCCCGGCGATCAGAGGCAACAGCAAGGCCGCAAACCCAGCCAGCGGCCCCCCGATTCCTACGTCATACAGGATGCGCTTGGACAGAATCGCGGAACGGATCTTGATAAACGCCCCAAACGTCCCGATCAGCGTCGGCACCGGAAGGAAGTAAGGCAGGCTCGCATCCACCTGATAGTAACGAGCTGTGAGAAAGTGTCCCATCTCGTGCGCCAGCAGCACGCCGACCAACGTCAGCGAAAATGGCAACCCTTGCAACAGATACGACGGCTGTGACCACGCCAGCGCGTAGCCGTAGATGTCATCGATGTTGAACGGTCGACCCTCAGCAAACCCCACGGCAAGCCCAGCGCCCACCACACTCGTGGTCAAAAGGGTCAGCAGCAGAAGTAGCAGATGCAGCCAATAGCGATGCCGAGGCCTCGCTTGCTCAAGATAGGTATAAAAGCCTGCGTTGCTGGACACAAGAGCGTCCCGCGCCGGTTAAGTCAGCGCCTGCAGTTCTTTGCCGGGCTTAAAGCGAACCGCCTTGCCCGGTGGAATGGCCACTTCGGCACCCGTGCGAGGGTTACGGCCAATGCCGGTCTTGCGCGGACGCACATTGAAAATCCCGAAGCCACGCAACTCAATGCGTTCGCCACGTTCGAGTGAGCGCTTCATACTCTCAAACACCGTCTCCACTGCCATCTCGGCCTTGGTCTTGGTGATCCCCGTCTTGTTGACCACTTCGTTGATGATGTCGAGCTTAATCACGGCACTTCCTCCCGAAACCCCATGATAGGATTAGGGTTAAGTCAATGTCAAGCGTGCCCCATCTCTTCGTCTATGGAACCCTGCAGAGCAGCTTCACAAAAAACAAGTACGCCCGCTATCTCGCTCAAAACGCTGACCGAATCGGACGTGCCCTTATGCCCGGCCGCCTCTATGGATTGAAGCGTTATCCCGGCCTCCGCCCACCTCAGTCGGACGACGATTGGGTGGCGGGAGAAGTCTACCGCTTACGCCATCCAGTACCAACCTTGCAAACCCTAGACGCCTATGAGGCAAGCGACTATCGCCGCCTGCTCCGTCTAGCAACACTGGAGGACAGCCGCACTGTCCGCTGCTGGGTCTACATTTTTTGGAAGCCACTACCCCGCCATCGCCGCATCGTTTCTAGCAAGTGGGGCAGCCACCCTGCCTGCGGCGACCTCCCAGGTCGCCCTACCTCGTAACCCGAGGCGGCGCCCCCGGCAGCGTAAATCTCAAATTGAAGTACGCAACGTGCTCATGTGCGCCCTTCGGCATACCCGGGTCCACCGACCACGGGTTCCGCATCAAGTACGCATACTGCACCATCGCCTGCATCGCTCCGAACTTCCCATCCCTCCAGAACGTCTGCGTGACACCCGCCGTCGATTCCTGCGTTGTCCGGTTGTGACTCAGCGGCGACCCCGCGAACCCATAACCCACCGGCGAAGTCCCGTCGCTATCCAGCGTCGTGTTCCGACCCACGTAAATCCCGCCATAATAGGCGTACCAGAGCGAGTTCCCGCGCTGATACTCCAGCCCTGACACGGTCGACCCCGCGTGAATCATCGAGGGGCTCCCATTCGCCCGCACCACAAAATCCGGAGCGACTCCAAACAGATACCGGCCTTCGCCATCGCCCCAAAAGTTATTGCTGAACAGTCGCAGATTCCGAACCAGTTCCACATTGCCGTTGACCGACCCACCCGCACCCGACTTGGTGAACTTCTGCCCCGTAATCGGATTGAACAGTCGCACCGCACTGCTTACTCCCGTGACTTCCAGATGCATCCTGGGCGAAGGATCCCACGCAACCTTCGCGAGAATATCCGGCCGCACGTTCGGCGTCGCAATCCCATTCGCGGCACTCTGATCCAGTTCCCCACCAATCAACGGAGCCAGCGCCGTCGGTAACACCGGCACACCCGCACCGCCCGAACCGCCGAAATACTGCGTGGAATTCTCCACGCCCACCGCGAACGTCAACTTCTCGCTGGGATGATAGAGCAGCCGAGCCCCCGGCGTGCGCCCCCACGGCAATCCATTCAGATAGTTCGCGTCCACCACCTGCGCATAGAACAGATCGGCGGGCAGCGCTGAGATCTGCCTGCGATTCGGCACCATCATGCTCCACGACTGCCCGGCCAGCATTTCCCACCTATTCTTTCGCAAGTCTACCCAGAACAACCGCACGCGATACAGCAAGCTGTTGCTGGTCACCTGGGTATTGAACGCCGCATTCCCGATGCCGCCGACAAAGTCCCCTTCGTAATACCCGAGTACATTCAGGCCCTTGACCTTGGTGTCCACGCGAAACCCGATTCGCGAGTTCGCCACCGTTAGCTTGTCCTCAGTCAGCCGGCCCGCGACCGTGTTGTTGTAAGGAATGCTCGCAAAGTTCGACTGCAAACTTGTCCCCGCGTTCGTGCTGCGAAAGGTGTTCGTCAGATCCATGAAACCCACCGGGGTGATGCTGGTGTCTCCCACCTTCAACTGCAGCGCCGTCGCTTCGCTCGGTGGCGCAACCGCTGGTGGCTTAGCCGCTGCCGCAACTACGGGCGTTCTCCCTTCAAGTTGTTCGATCCTACGCTGTTGCTGATCCACCTTCGCCTGCAGCGTTTTCAATAAGTCCAATACCTGCTGCATCTCCGGCGACGGCGCGGGGGCCTGCGCGAACAGCCCAACGCTCGTGAAGGCGAGCAATAGAGTTTTCTTCATGCGGTTTACCCTCAGCATGGGCGACCGGAGACCCTTCAAGCCATCCCCTCTGCGAGCTACTTATGTTCACCGAATGCCGGGTGGTGTGAAGACACCAGAACACTCCATGGGACAATTGTTGGAACATGATTTTGAGTTGGTGCGAGTGGCTGATGGAAACCTGGGTGAGCGCGGGAATCCGCGAATCTATCTGGGTCTACCCCATGCTCCACTGGGCGCACATTCTCTCGAACACCCTGATGTTCGGGACCATCATTTTCCTCGACTTACGACTCGTCGGCCTGGGCCTCTCCCGGCGTCGCGTCTCCGATGTCGCTGAGCAGTTGCTCCCCTGGACCTGGCTCGGCTGGATCTTGATGTTTACCAGCGGAGCACTGATCTTCACCTCAGACCCTGTGCGCTACTACAGCAGCTTCTTCCTGCGCATCAAAATGATCCTGATGTTCCTGGCCGGCTTTAACGCCTTGGTCTTCCACTTCACCGTCTACCGAGGCGTCGCGTTGTGGGATGACGGTAGAGCACCCATCCTCGCCCGCATGTCCGGAGCCATCTCGCTCATCAGCTGGATCGCCATCGTGATCACCGGTCGCGCAGTGGGGTACTTCGATTGAAACCCTTCTTCGATTTCTTCGGCGAGTCCACCCTGGGCGAGTGGATGCGCAATTCTCGTTACGCCTTCCCCGCCTTCGAGATGGTGCACCTGTTAGGCCTCGGCCTCTTACTAGGCTCGATCCTGATCCTGAATGCCCGTTTCTTCGGCCTGGGTATGCGCCGCCAATCGGTATCCGAACTCGCTTACGACTTCGCTCCGTGGACACGGCTTGCGCTGGCCATTATGATTCCGTCCGGCATCGCGCTGTTCGCATCCAAGGCGCCCGATCTTTGGAACGAGGACCGCTTCGGATTTGAGCTGAAATTGTTCCTGGTCGCGGTGGCGATCCTATTCCACTACACCGTGCTCATCCCGCTCGCAAGGTCCGACAACTACCGTCGTGGCAAACCTGCCGCCGCATTTTCATTGCTCGTCTGGTTCGGTGCCGCAATGGCCGGACTCTCGTTGGAATTTCTGTAACGCTCGCGAGGCAACAGTCCCAACGTCGGGCGGGTTCAATTCTCCGTCGGTGCCTTCAGAATCCCATCCACGACAACCACGGACACGCCCACCTTCTTGCCGTCTAGCTTCATTCCGAGCCGCTCGAACGCCTCAAACAACGACGGAAACTGAGCCGTATCCAGCCGCTGCATGATCTGCGACGGCAATGGAAACCCCGCATTCACCGATGCACGCGCTCGCATCGTTTGAAAGTCCTCAGGCGTCATTTCGAGCGTGAAGTCGTAGCGGCCCTTCAAGTTCGTCTGGTCCACAATCGGCCGATCCACGAACTGCTCCAACTCATCGACGACCTGCTTAAGATCCAACTTCTTCCCGTCAAACCTATTATTGGCAAACGTGAAGCTCGCCCCATTCCCCAGATTGACGGAGATCCCCTGCGACGACCCCGTCCCACCCGCCGTCAACGCCGTGTCCTCCTCAGTCGTCGGGGCAACCTCTTTCAACCGCAGCGGACCCTTGCCCTGGATCAGCGCGTAGACCTGCATATCCCGGTTCTCCCGATGAAACTTCAGCTGAAACCGTTCGGCCAGCATCGCTTGTAACATCTCAGGCAACTTGTCCTGAGTTACGCCTTCGGGTACAGTAGCCGCCAAGTCAAACCGATCCTGCAAATTTGGGGGCCCAATCAATTGAGACGCCTTCAGATCGTAGGCGATGCGTATGTAATACCCCAGAGGGAGCGAAGTGATTCGCACCGCATTGCGATCCATCGTCAGCCCAACGCTCACCTGATTGAGCACCGGCTCCGAAGGCCGCACCGAGGCAACCTCAAACCGTAAAGGCTGGGCTACCGCGGCCAAGCCGAATAGAAACATCGCAAATACACGCATGCAATCCAATACGAGCATTCGCCAAAAATGTTTCCACATTTCGACAACCAGCCCCGTGCGAGCGCGGGGCTCCCTACTTGGGGCCGCGCATTTCCAGGATCAACTTCATCACCCGCTGTTCAATCTGATCCGCGACCGTCTCGTAAACTTCTTCCGACAACCCAATCGGATCTTTGACCACCCATGTCTCAATCCGGCCGTTCATCTTCGGCAGCGGATGCCCACTCATATTGATGATCAAATCGAATGGCTCGCGAGCCAGTAATTCAATTCCCTTGGGAAACTGTCCCGTGAGCGCCACACCGCGAGCAAGCATCGTGTGATGGGTCTGATCCTGCACAATCCCAGCTGGACTCAACCCCGCACTCTGCACCGCCATGCAGTCATTCCCGTACTTACGAGCAAACCCCTCCGCCATCTGGCTGCGACAGGAGTTTCCAATACAAACAAACAGAACCCGCTTCTTACCCACCACCGGTAGCGATTTGGGCAAATTGTGATAAACAGTATTTCCACCAACCGGAGCAATCGGAGCCACCGGCGTCTGCCCCGTTCGTGGACGCAACCGCGAACTCCCACGCATGCTCGGCCGTCCGCCGCGAATCCCTTCACTCATACTTGCGTCCGATACCACTCGAGCGTCCTTTTCAGCCCGTCTTCCATGGATACCTTAGGATCATGTTTCAAATCCCGCGTAGCCGCAATCGTGCACGCCATCGACGCCTTCACATCCCCCGCGCGCGGCGGTCCAAAGAGCGCCGGCAATTCGACATCTTCCATCTGCTGCAGCATGCTCCATATTTGATTCAGCGTGAAGTTCCCACCGTTCCCCGCGTTGAACATCTGGCCCGCTACGCCCTCGGTTTGCGATGCCTTCCAGCACAACCCCGCGACATCCTCGACGTACGTAAAATCGCGCGACTGTTCCCCATCGCCAAAAATTGTCGGCTGCGTGCGATTGAGGATGTGCTTCATGAACAAGCTCAGCACTCCCGAGTACGGGCTCGATGGGTCCTGCCGCGGTCCGTACACATTGAAGAAACGTAGAGCCACCGTCTCCAGCCCAAAGTTGCGATAGAACACCGACGCGTAGTGCTCCCCCAATAGCTTCTGCACTGCATACGGAGACTGCGGTTGTGGGCGCATCGATTCGACCTTCGGCAACACTTCCGTATCGCCATAGGCCGACGAAGACGCCGCATACACCAGCCTGCGAACCTTCGCATCTCGCGCCGCGCTCAACACATTGAATGTTCCGTCCGCATTCACCGTGTGCGAGGGAATCGGGTCGTCGATCGATCGCGGCACCGACGGAATGGCCGCCAGATGGAATACGGTATCCACGCCCCGCATCACCGGAGCCAGCGCATCCGCATCGCGAATGTCGATCCTGTGCCACTCCACCTGATCCCGAATTTCGCTGATGTTTGCCTCGCGCCCTGTCAGCAGGTTGTCGACGATGACGACCGATCCGCCCTGCGCAAGCAACGTGCGCACCAGCGTCGAGCCAATGAATCCGGCACCGCCGGTGACAAGGTATTTCTTGGATGACGACATAATCTTATTTGAAATCGGCAGAAATCAGCGCGGCCTTAGCCGCGCAACGACAATCAATGTCAGTCCGTCCCAGGGCAGCAGGCTATCCACACGCCGCCAGAACCAGACCGTCTTGTCCCACAACTTCAAAACTACGCGATTCATTTTCGTCTGCCCGAGCATCGACCCGGACAGCCACCAGGAAACCGACCCGATCTTATTGAAGCCGCGCGTTTCCATTACTTCAAACCCGGCCGCTCCCAGCATCCCGGATAGCTGCCCCACGGAAAATCTCCGCTTTTGCCCCAAGCCCCGGTCCAGAGAACCGAACAATCCCGGACCCTGTGGCACCACCACAACGACGTTTCCCCCCGGCTTCAGCGTAGAAGCCAGAGACTTCAAAATCGCTTCAGGATTTTCCAGCGACTCCAGCAAATTCACGCACAGCGCGCTCTCAAACTGCCCTGCCCACTGTGAGTATCCATCTGCATTTTCCGGGTCCAGTTCCGACACATGCACGCTCGGCGTCTTCAGGAACCGGTTGCGCAGCGCATGCAAATACAGAGCATCCTTCTCCGCCGCGACGTAAGACAGTTTCTTGCCCATCAGGCGCCCGCTGAAATTCCCAAGGCCCGCGCCGATCTCCAGAATCGTCGCGCCCAGATGCGGACGAATCAGGCTCGTCACCCAAGTCACATACGACGGGGTGCCCGTAAGATTATTGAGCAACCCACGCCCGTAATCTTCTGTGTAAAGATCGTCCACCGCCCAGAAGTACAGGATCGCGCCCAGCGCCTTCGCGCCATCTTTCCAGCCGATCTTCTTGCCTTCCTCATACGTGCGCCCGTGGTAACTGATCGGCACCTCGTACACGCGAAGCTGGCGCTTCGAAACCTTCATCGTGATTTCCGGCTCAATCCCGAACCGGTCGCTACGAATGGGAATGCTCTTCAGCAGGTCCGTCCGAAAAACCTTGTAGCAGGTTTCCATATCGGTGATATTCAGATTGCTGAACATGTTCGAAACCAACGTCAGAAACTTATTGATCATCGAATGCCAGTACGGCAACACACGCGAGGCTTCGCCCACCAGATAACGTGACCCGAATACGGCGTCCGCATGCCCGTCCAGCAGAGGTTTCATTAACTTCGGATAATCCGCAGCATCGTATTCGAGATCCGCGTCCTGAATCAAACAGAAATCACCGACAGCTTCCTGAATCGCGCGCCGAACCGCTGCACCCTTGCCTTGATTCACCTGCTGACGAAACAAACGGATCTGCGGGTGCTGTGCGGCTATTCGCTCTAATATCGTCGAAGTGCCGTCGGTGGAACAGTCATCCACGATGACCAATTCGCGTTCCAGTTGGTCTGGTAACGGGGCCGCGAGCACCATCGCCAGACTCCGCTCTACAACTGTCCGCTCGTTATAGACCGGTATCAGGATGGAAAGAAGCATGCAATCTTTCTAGTATAATTGGGATTTGGCACCCACATCTCCATCCCCGCCGAATATCGTCCTGACCACTGATTTGGCGGGTCTCAGGCTACTAGCCCGCGGCAAGGTTCGCGACGTTTACGAAGGGCCGACAAACGACCGTTTGCTGATCGTCACCACTGATCGCATCTCTGCCTTCGATTACATTCTGCCCACGGGCATCCCCGACAAAGGCAAGGTCCTCACCCAGATGACGCTCTTCTGGCTGGACTACTTGAAGGACATCGTTCCCAATCACTACCTCAGCAGTTCCACGGAAGGCCTACCTCCAGAAATGGCCGGCCGTTCCATGTGGGTCAAGCGCTGCGAAATGTTCCCGGTAGAGTGCGTCGTGCGGGGCTACCTCTCCGGCTCCGGCTGGAAGGACTACCAGGCGACGGGATCGGTCTGCGGCATCCAGCTTCCCAAGGGCCTGAAGGAATCCGACAAACTCCCCGAGCCCATCTTCACGCCCGCCACCAAGGCCGAATCGGGACACGATGAAAACATCTCGATCGAAGAAGCGGGTAAGCTGATCGGTCACGACATGGCCGCCAAACTGCGCGATCTCACCATCGCTGTCTACAAAAAAGCATCCGAATACGCCAAGACCAAGGGCATCCTCATCGCCGATACGAAGTTTGAATTCGGCACCGTCGACGGCGTCATCACGCTCGCTGATGAGGTCATGACTCCCGACTCCTCTCGCTTCTGGCGCGCCGACGACTACCATCCCGGCGGTCCGCAGGCATCCTTCGACAAACAATTTGTGCGCGACTACCTCGAATCCATTCACTGGAACAAGCAGCCGCCAGCTCCCGAACTCCCCGCCGACGTCGCTGCGAAAACCGCTGAGAAGTATCGCGAAGCCTATCGCATCCTAAGCGGGAAAACTCTCTAACATGAACCTGCTGGATCTCCTGCTGGCCTGCATCGTCGGCGGATCCGTCATCGCAGGCTTCATGTCCGGCTTCACACGCGTCGCGATCGGTATGGTCGCTGCCATCGTCGGAGTCATCCTGGGCTTCTGGTTCTACAATGTCCCTGGATCCTGGTTCGTCAGCATGACTGGCTCGCAGATGGTCGCCGACTTGTTCGGATTCTTCACGGTCTTCTTAGTCGTGATGGTGATCGGCGCGATCATCGCCCGTCTCGCCTCTGGCTTTTTCAAACTCGTCGGCCTCTCCGGCTTGGATCGCCTGCTGGGAGCCGCCTTCGGCTTCGTTCGTGGAGCCTTCGTCGCCGCAGCCGCCGTAGCAGTCTTAGTAGCAGCGACCCCTCGCCCCGTCCCGAGCTGGATGAAAGGTTCGACCCTTCTCCCCTACGCCCTCGGAGCCTCCGACCTCGCATCCTCCCTGGCTCCGAAAGCCCTGAAAGACGGCCTCTCCAGCAGCATCGGCGAAATCAAGAAGGCGTGGTCCGACGAAGTGGACAAAGCGAAAAAGAAAGCCACCGGAGCCTTCACGCCCGAGCCACCGGCCAAAGAAGTCGAAATCGTCCCTCCGCCGAAGGCAAAAGCTAAAGCGCCGAAAGCCGCGCCGCCGAAACCCCGCAAACAATGAAATCCGCCGAACTCCTCATCTTTGACCTCGACGGAACTCTCATCGATTCCAAGCTCGACCTGGTCAACTCCGTCAATGCCACCCGAGCCTGGATGAGCCTGGAGCCGCTGTCCGTCGAACGCATCTCTTCCTACGTGGGCAACGGCGCACCGAACCTAATCAAGCGAGCACTCCCTGACGCCACCGACCCCCAGCTCGAAGAGGCGCTCAACTACTTCTTCGCTTACTACAAAGAACACATGCTCGACGCCACAGTCCTCTACCCCGGCGTCCGCGAAGCGCTCGACGAACTCCACGCAGCCAACAAAGCCATGGCGATCCTCACGAACAAGGCCGTCCGCTTCAGTCAAACCTTAATCCAACGCCTCAACCTGGACGCCCACTTCTTCCGCATCTACGGCGGCAACAGCTTCCCTGAAAAGAAACCCCACCCCATCGGCCTGCAGACCCTGATGCAGGAACGCAACGTGGCTCCGGAGCGCACGGTGATGATCGGAGACAGCGCCATCGACATCCAAACTGCCAGGGCCGCCGGCACAAAAGCCATCGGAGTAGATTGGGGCTTCCAACCCGAAACACTCGTAACCACCCCGCCCGACCTGCTGATTAGCGACCTCCGCGAACTCTCCGCACTGGTCCGCTAGTCGAGGCCTTAGTGGCGCACGCTCTTAGCGTGCTGCATCGAGACTCGTCTCGATGCCTGTTGCGAGAGATCAAGTGTAGAAGGCGTCGAGAAAGTCTCGACGCGGCACGCAGGAGTGCATGCGCCACGATTTCTAGTCGTAATCTTCCGGGTACGCCCGGCGATGCTCTTCCGCAATCTCCATCGCGGACCCGATTTGGATCAACGGTCCCTTGCCAATCCCCGGACAATGCTTCGCCGTGCGCGCCCACTCTTTGCGGCTTTCAATCAGTTCCGGCCAAAACGGAAACGTCCGGCACTGCGTGGGCTTCGCCGGATGGATGGAACATTTCTTATCTTCGAGGAACGGACACTGCCGATCCCGGGGCTTCCGAAGTCTCCGCATGTGCGCCGTCCGATACACGTACTTCTCTTCGAACGCCTTCTGCCGAAGCCCCACAAACTTCGCCGCGCGCGTCACGTCCGACTCACTCAAATAGACGAACCCGTCCTGATCGCAACAATTTGCGCACCCGCCCTGGCAAGTAAATCGGATCTCAGGAATCATTCGGTAGCCGCCACCAGTTTCGCTACATCCATTCGATAGATCGCCATCTTCCCATGCAGGTCGCTGTTGAAAAACACTTGCTGACTATTCGCAGCAAATTGCGGAGCCACCATCGCAGGGTCGCTGGCCCGATGCTCACACAGCGTCAGCTCCCGCTTCACCGCGCGCACCAGCAATAATACATACGGCGACGCCTTACTGCCCCCAGCGCCCACGAAAACGCTCGCATCTGCATTGCGATCGAACGCCGCGAACTGCGAGGTATCCGCCACCGCGTGATCCTCATTCGAATCCGGCACAAACTCCCGCAGCTTCCCGCCGCTCAAATATAAAACACTCCGCCCATCCGGACTCCACACCGCCTGCGGCACTCCACCCTCCGCCACACGCAACCGGTAATTCTGCTTCCCATCGAAATTCGCGAGCCACAATCCCTCGCCCCGCCGATACATCACCGACGCCCGCTTGGGCCGCGTGATGGGATCGCTCATCTCCTCGTCCGCCTCAGCCAACGTAACCGCAGTGGATGTCCGCATGTTCACCAACCGCAGCCGATACATCGACCCGCGCTTCTCCACCAGCGCCACGAACAGCCCATCGACGCTTACATGCAGATCGCCCGCCGGTTCAAACCCGTCCGATGCCTTGTAAGCCTGCGTCGCCCGAATCGCGCTGAGACTCGCGGTCATCAACCGATCCCCATCGAAATAGCAGTACGATCCTTCACCTGGCAGCAGTGCCAAACTCTCCGGCACTAACGCCGCCGCCTCGCTCACCTGACGAGCCTCACCCTTCTTCAAATCCATACGATACGCCTCAAACCGCCCACTGGCGTCCGACGCATACAACAAGAAATTCTTTCCAATGGGATTGGCCGAAGCAGGAGGAAGAATGCTGGAGACCGCAGGATCGGTCAACCGCGTAACAGACAGATCCGTGGCCAGATCGTCATAACGGGAAAGCGCAGGTGCGAGTGCAGTGCCGCGACCAGCAGCCTTAAGAAAAGAAGGGAGTACAGCGAAGGCCAACAAGGACCGCCGCGAGATCATGCACCTAGAATGGCAGATCGGGGCGAACTTGTGCGAGTTCTGCGTTGCGCGACAAGAACCGCGCCGGATTCACGGGATTCCCACCCTGGCGAACTTCGA
Source organism: Bryobacteraceae bacterium (assembly GCA_039926185.1). GTDB lineage: Bacteria > Acidobacteriota > Terriglobia > Bryobacterales > Bryobacteraceae > Palsa-187. The sequence goes on from JBDSXJ010000012.1 coordinate 456,611, forward strand.
AATGCAGGTGTGGACCAGACACGCGCCCGGAGGCACCGGAGTGCCCAATCAACTGCCCACGCCGAACTTCTTCACCCGCCACGATTTCAAAATTTGAGAGGTGGGCATACAACGTCGTCATGCCATGCCCGTGATCGATCAGGATCGCGCGCCCATAACGATTCGCAAACTGCGCGGCCTCAATAATGCCGTCCGCCGCCGCATACACGGGAGTTCCCATCGTCGCCGTCAAATCGACTCCCGCGTGGAAGCCACCCTCACCGGACAGCGGATCGGAGCGATCACCAAACCGGCTCGTAATCTGACCGTTGACCGGCCACATGCTGGGAACGATGTTCTTCTGGAACGCCCGCGCATAGGTGCGCTGCCCGCGTGAGAAGCTGGCAGCCTTTAGGAAATTGTAGTCTTCGATGGATTCTGCGTAGGTGGGGATCAGCGTGCCTTCCGCCGAAATATCGTCGGCACCTTCCAGGCGGCGCTTCAATCCGAGCGCGAGGCTGACTTCGGAAGCCATCACCTGAAGCGAAGCTAACTGTTCTTCCTTCTGGTTGTTTTGACGTTCCAGTTCTTTGTATTGGGTCCGCAGCGTCTCGACTTCGCTACGCAGCGTATTGTAGTTCGAAACCTTCCAGGCCATCCGCAGATAGCTGGAAACGGCGCCGAATAAAGAAACGGAACCAAACAAAGCCAAACCCAGCACTACGTACAGGGCGTGGTGCGGAACGTGAATTCTGCGTAGTCGTCCGTGGAGCGAATGCGCCAGAACTAATACGAAATAATGTTGCTTCATGCTTCTCCTACTAACGTATGAACGTCGGCTCGGGCCAAAACGTTTAGCGTGTGCAGCTAGAAACGTCGTTCTGGACCTGTAGGCCGGAGACTCAACCGGTACAGCTTATCCGGTCATCAAGAAACTGTGATGATAGCGAAATATGGGGGATATTGTCAAACCGAAGGACTAGCGAAGGGGTACTAGGGGCCGCATCTAGTACTAGAAGCGGCCCCATCTATCTAACTGATACTATTGCTTCTTGAATACGGCTTCTTGCGGTCCGCCCTTGCCGGCACCGTCAATGGTCAATTTCAGTTCGGTCGCCGAAACAGTACCCTTGTAGGTTTGGACATTCTCGTTACCGCCGAAGTTCTGGGTGATCTTGAAGGAAACATTCGCGCCTTCAATCGTACCGTCGGTGATTTCCGCCGGTGCGCCCTTGCCGCCGCCGCGTTCCATCGTGCCGGTCAACTTGCCGCCCGCCGATTTCAGCGTAAGTGTCTGAACCTGCGGACCATTTTTGCCCTGCGTCTCACGGGTCCACTTGCCATCCACATCAGCGCCCAACGCGACCATTACCGAAAGTGCCAACAAAGCGGATGCAATTGCGAATACTTTTTTCATAACTTTTAATACTCCTTGCAGAGAGAGACGGTGATTTTCGGCCTCCCGGTTACCCACTAGTCTCCTCCCCCTGATCCTTTTACACGGGAACCGCCGCCGGTAAAATGCGACCCATTCGACCCATCCCTGTGATAGCGTGGAAGTCACAGACGATGAAGGCCAATTTGGATCACCTCCGGCGCGAAGTTCTGGCGCACCTGGAAGAACGTGGATTTGCAATCTTTAAAAGCTACCCCCGAGGCATGGAACTCAGTTCCGACGCCGTCTACTGGGACGCCGAATCCTATCCCGACTTCCGCGAGTTTGTAGCCTCCGCTACCGCCGTAGGCGTCAAAATGATGACGGTCTTCAGCCGCGAGTTCACAGCCGACACGATCGACGACGCCCTGGCCCAACTCGCCGAAACCAACATGGACCGCGACGACCGCCGCCTCATCGAGGGCCGCCTCAAAGACTTCCGCGCGTACGAAGGTTTCGTCTGCCAGCTCGAACTCTCCTTCGCCCACGGCCACAATACCTACATCTTCGACCAGCCCACCGAGTGGTACGAAGAGATGGAACAACTGATTGACCAGATCGAAGAGTCCTTCGACACCCCCGTGGACGAATCGCCGCTAGGTGGCTTTTACTCCAATAATTAAGACACGCAATTGAAGTGGACCTTCACCAGCGATCCAGCTAAAGACGCGCCCGAAATCCAGGCGCTTGCCAAAGCCATCGGCCTCAGCCTCCCCGCGACCCGCGTCTTGTGGTCCCGCGGCCATCGCACGATCGAAGACGCGCGCCGCTTCTTTTCCCCCACGCTCGAAGATCTGCACCCAGCGTCTCTACTAAAAGACATCGACAAAGCCGTAGACCGCCTCCACCGCGCCATCACCACCAAAGAGAAAATCCTCCTCTACGGCGATTACGATGTCGACGGGACTAGCGCCGTCGTTGTCCTGAAAAAGGGTATCGAACTCCTGGGAGGCGAAGTATCCTTCCACGTCCCCCACCGCCTGCGCGATGGTTACGGCATGCGGAATGAAGCCGTTGAAGACGCGCAAGCCGCCGGCGTCACCCTCATCGTGAGCGTCGACACCGGCATCCGCGCCAACGCCGTAGTCGAACACGCCAGCACCTTGGGCATCGACGTCATCGTCACCGATCATCACTTGCCCGAAGCCGAACTCCCACCGGCCGTCGCCGTCCTCAACCCCAACCGCCCCGACTGCGACTATCCCGAAAAGAACCTCTGCGGCGCGGGCGTAGCGTTTAAGTTGATGGACGCTTTAGCGATCCGCTTCGGCTGGGAAGGGGCGAAACGAGCAAAACTCCTGGACTCGTTCTTGAAAATCGTAGCCATCGCCACCGTAGCCGACGTGGTCCCCTTGGTCGGCGAGAATCGCGTCATCGTCAAACGCGGTTTAGAAGGCCTCAACGAAGTCCGTAACCCCGGCCTCCGAGCCCTGCTCGACGTTGCAGGCTTCCCCGTCGACAAAGCACCTCCCACCGCCAGCCAAGTCGCCTTTCAAGTGGCGCCACGCATCAACGCCGCCGGCCGCATGGCCAGCGCCTCCGATGTGATCGAGATGTTCCTGACGTCCGACGTGGCCCGAGCGAAAGAACTCGCCGAACAACTCCACGCGCTGAACAAAGACCGCCAGCAAACCGAAGCCGAGATCGCTCAATCCATCCTGAAGATCTGTACCGAAGTCCCCGTCACCGACAACGACACCGCACTGGTCTTCGCTGGAGACAACTGGCACCGAGGCGTAGTCGGCATCGTCGCCAGCCGCGTCGTCGAGAAATATCACCGGCCCGTTTTCATCCTCAGCATCGAAGAAGGCATCGCCCAAGGCTCCGGCCGCAGCATCTCTGCGTTTCACTTGCTCGAAGCGATGGAATCTATGCCTGAGCTCTTCTCCAAGTTCGGAGGCCACCGCCAAGCCGCAGGCCTAACCATGGACGCCGCCAACGTAGATACCTTCCGCCAACGCCTCCAAGCCTACGCCGCAGAGCGTCTGACCCCCGCCGACTTCGAACGCGAACTCATGATCGACGGCGAAATCGAGTTCAAAGAAATCAGCGATGCGAGCATCCTTGAAATCTTGCGCTTGGCCCCGTTCGGAATGGGCAACCCCGCCCCGACATTCGTCCTGCGCAACGTAGAAGTCGCCGCGCCGCCCGACATCAAGAACGAAAAACACATTTTCGCCCGCTTCCGCCAAGCCGGCAAAATGCTCCGGGCAAAGGCGTGGAACTTCGCCGATCGCGCCGCCGAATTTGCCCCCGGCACCCTCGTAGACTTAGCCGTCCAATTCGAAGACGACAGCTACAGCGCCCAACGGGGCTACGCTCCCTGGCAAACGATCATCCGCGATGTTCGTCCTGCATCGAACTGAATTTGGGGAAAGGCTGCGCTTACTGCTTATCCGGAATCCCCAGCCGAATTTCCAGAATCCGCTGCGTCCGTTCCAACTGCTGAATCCGATCGTTCAACGCTGAGTTCTGTTCCTTCAACCGGGACACTTCCGTCTCGAGCGCCTTGCGCTGATCATCCAGCGCTTGCAGTTCTCCCGCTGGCACAGCTGCCACCGGAGCCCGTCCGAGGAACCGCGACGATTCGGCCAACGCGCCCACTGTGCTGTCTACTTCCATCCGCACTTCGACATCGCCGCCCTTGCGCGTGTACAAGTAGTGCCCGTCGCTCAGTTGCCCGCGCGACAGCGGAACCCGCTCAATGGACGTGCCGTCCGTAATATTCAAACTACCCTTGGTCGCGCGCAGAATCGTACGTGAAGAATTGTTCCACTGGATCTGCAATTGCCCTTGGGCCTCGGTCATCACCAAACCCAGAGCCTCTGGCGGCGCGCTCTGCGCAAAGAACCGCATGTATCCCAGAGCCAGTAACGCCAGCAACGCAACTCCGCCCACCAGCCAAGGCCACTTCTTCTTCTCCGGCAGCGGCGCGGGCAAATACTGCGAACCCTCAAACACCGGCATCGAAGCCTGCCTTGACCGCTCTACAGGAGCAATCGGCATCGGCAGCGGAGGTAGATTCCGGAAGCCCGACCGCACATCCCCGCGCTCCGAGCGCATGGGCGGGTCGACCACCCCAGCCAACCGATCGGGGAAATTAAACTCTTTGTAACTGACCTCAGTGCGGCAGGTTCCGTCCGTCTCCCAAACGAAGAACGCCGCACGCATCGCACTCCCCCGCCCCGGACGAATAACCAAGGTGGTCTGCCATGGGTCGCGGAAGTACGTCGAGAACATCTCCAGGTCGCCCTGCGTCATCTTCAGCTCGCCTCGCGTATGCGAAACGAACCAACCGACGCGGACCAAGCCCTGCAAATGCGGATCGCTGGATTCATCGGCCAACATCATCTCGAGCTGCGACCGATCATCGGCCGATAGCGCAAACGAAGGCCCCGCAGCGTGATCGCACGGAATCGGCCGAATCGCCTGAATGCGAATCTTGCGGCCGTCGCGGGTGCCGTACATCACCCCGCCGACTTCAATTCCACCACGAGAAAAGCGAAGCAGCCCTTGCGAGACCTGTTGACGAATTTCTTCCAGCACCACGAGCGAATACTCGATCGCGATGCGACTGTCGTCGACTCCCCAGGCTTCAAAGGCTGCTTCACTCATAACGATTTAGGCCGCTGCTTTCGCCGCCGCCACAGCCGCATCGTAATTCGGATGCTCGCTGACTTCCTTCACGTATTCCACGTAGCGGATGGTATTGCTCTTGTCCACCACAAAAATCGCGCGGCTCAGAATACGCAATTCCTTGATCAGCGTTCCGTACGCCTCACCGAAAGACGCGTCCTTGTGGTCCGAAAGCATCACCACGTGATCCACGCCAAAGGCTCCGCACCAGCGCTTCTGCGCAAACGGCAGATCCATGCTGATGGTGTAGATCTTGACGTCGCCCAGCTTGCCGGACTCGTCGTTGAAGCGCTTGGTCTGCATGTCGCACACCGGCGTATCGAGTGACGGCACAACGCTGAAAATGCGCACGCCATCTCCTGTCGCCGCCAGGTCAACGGGCTTCAATCCGCTGTCCAGAGCGGTAAAATTCGGAGCTTTGTCGCCGGCCTTCAATTCCGGTCCGAGCAACGTAAACGGGTTGCCCATCAATGTGGTAGCTGCGGTTCGTTCCATGGGTACTATTGTAGTCGTTTCTCCAACTCCGCGGCAGTGAAAACCGGCAGTTGGCAGGTGAAGTTCTCGCAAACATAGACCCCGTCTTTGCCGTAGTTCGCTGCATCTGGAGTATGTTCAGCGCGCATGAAAATCGCGTTCGGCAGGAACGCCCGCCGAGCCACGCGCAGCACCTCTGCCGAAGTCTCGCCCGCGAACACTACCTCCATCGGCTTGCCCTCGGCAAACATCTGCGCGACCAGCATCTGCGGCAATCCTGGGCCACCCGTTCGCAGCTTGCCCGCGAACGCAGCAAAGGTCCGCTCCGCGGCGACCCGAAAATCCTCCCGCTCCCGCATCCGAGCCAGCCGCAACAACGCGAGCGTCATCACCGAATTCGCTGACGGCTCCGCGCCATCGTAATCGTCCTTGAGGCGCAACACCAAATCGCTCTGACCCTCGGGCGTCGAGAAGAACCCGCCGTTTGGATCTCCGAACCGCTCAATCGCCTTCGACGCGAGCAACTCCGCCCACGCCAGATGCCCTCGCTCGAAGGTTGCCTCGTATAGGTCAATGAGTCCGTTCGTCAGGCAAGCATAGTCGTCGAGGAACGCCTCAATCGCCGAGTCTCCATCGCGATAGCGCCGCAGCAACATCGCATCCGACTCGCGCCACAGCTTTGCGCGCACAAACGCCGCCGCTCGCTTGGCCGCCTCAGCATACCTAGGCTCATCCAAAACCTGCGCCCCCCTGGCGAACGCAGAAATCATCATGCCGTTCCAACCCGCGAGCACCTTGTCATCGAGATGCGGGCGCGGACGCTTGCCGCGAATTTCCAACAGCTTCGCAACCGACTCCGGCTTCAACTCCGAAGTCTCATCCGCCAGGTAGAGGATGTTCCGCCCGCCGAACTCGCCATGCGGATCTTCGGCCACGTTCCCATTCGGCGCGACGCCGAATCGTCTACAGGCCGCAGGACCTTCCTCACGACCCAGCGCCTCAATCAATTCCTGCTGTGTCCAAATATAGAACGCCCCTTCGCTCTTGTGATGCAAATCCGCTGGATCGGCCGCGCTATCCGCATCCTCAGCCGAATAGAACCCGCCCTCCGGATGCGTCAGATCCCGCAACACATACTCGAAAATATCCCGAGCCGTCTGCGCGAACTGCTCCTCCTTCGTGATCTGGTACGCCTCCAGATACGACTGGGCCAATTGCGCCTGATCGTATAGCATCTTCTCGAAGTGCGGCACAAACCAGCGGTCATCCACCGAGTAGCGATGAAACCCGCCGCCCAATTGATCGTTCATGCCGCCCTTGGCCATCGCATCGAGCGTCTTGAACACCATCGGTTGCGCTTCTTCGTTGTCGCTATACCGAAGCAGGAAATTCAACACGCTAGGCCGAGGAAACTTCGGCGCCGGTCCAAACCCACCCAGCCGCGGATCAAACGTTCGACGGTAGTAATTGAACGTGAAGTCCAGCCCTTCCTGAATATCCCCTGGAGTCTCGTCCGTCCCCTGCTTGCTCAGATCATGCAACTGCTGAATCACCTGCGTGCCTGATCGCTCAATCTTTTCCCGATCGCTCTTCCACGCATTCGACAAATGTTCCAGCAGCGACTTGAACCCCGGTCGCCCGTAGCGATTGTCCGGCGGAAAATAAGTGCCTCCGAAAAACGGCTTGGCATCGGGTGTCAGCCACACCGACATCGGCCAGCCACCACTCCCCGTAGCCGACTGCACGAACAACATGTAGATTCGATCCAGATCTGGCCGCTCTTCTCGATCGAGCTTGATGCAAACGAAATTCCGATTCAGAACCGCGGCAACATCGTCGTTCTCAAACGATTCGCGTTCCATGACATGGCACCAATGGCACGTCGAGTATCCAATGGAAAGAAAGATCGGCTTGTCTTCCGCGCGAGCCTTGGCGAACGCCTCGTCCCCCCACGGATACCAGTCCACGGGGTTATGCGCATGCTGCAACAGATAAGGGCTTTTTTCGCCAGCGAGGCGGTTAGTGGGCACCCTTACAGGGTAACCCGCTCCATGGCGCTCGTCAGCGTTTTCGCGATGCGCTCCGCCCACCACCTCTGCCCCACGGCATCGCCAATCTCGTCCTGCCGAATCTCCACCTGCAAGTGGAGAAGGTTCCTCTGCAACGCGTGATACGGCGTAGAAAAATCAAAGGTAGGATCCAGATCGTACGGGTCGTTATCGCCGACCGCGATATCTCCCCAAGCCCGCAGTGCCGCGAGCATCGGGTCGGTCAAGCGACGATCCACATAACTCGACAACGAAATTTGACACGTCCGAGCAACACCTGCCAGCGAAGGCGTCATCGAATGCATCGAGATCAAAATCGGCTCAGACTCGCGCCGCATTACGGCTTCGACAGCAGCATGGTACGGCTGAAAATATCGCTCGATCCGCGCCGCGCGATCCGCCTCGGATAACTTCAAATTCCCCGGGATCACAGTCCCATCGCTGACTTCTGGAATCAGCCCCGAAGCATTGTGATGTCGGTTGCAGTCGATCACCAACCGCGAAACTCCACAAAGTACGGCCGGTGCATCGAGAATTTCAGACAACCCTTCGGTCACCGCCGCCGCGCCGATATCCCAAGCGATGTGCCGCTGCAATTCGCTCGCAGGCAACCCGAGCCCGTGCAATTCCTCCGGAACATGATTGCTAGCGTGATCGCAAATCAGCACAAACCGGCTGCTGCCCGCTGGGCGAAGCGTACGCGAAATCATTCCGTCGCTTCAGCAACCGTCACAGTGACGTCCATGCTGAGAAACGCGCCTGCCGGACCATCGTAAGTTCCCCACAACGGCAACACCTGCTCCGGAGCCCACGCCACCGCGACGCGCACCAGATTGCGATTCCCGATGATGCTGTTCGTCGGATCGAAGTCGATCCAGCCTGCCCCCGGCAGATACGCCTGCATCCACGCATGCGTAGCTCCGCCGCCCGCGATGCCGGAATCATTCGGAGTAAAAATATACCCACTCACAAATCGCGCCGCGACACCCAAGGACCGCGCCGCCTCCATCATCAGCACCGCGAAATCCCGACAACTTCCCATCCCGGCTTGCAACGTCTCTTCCGGCGACTGCACGCCCTTCTCGACACGGCGCGAATACTTAAACTGCTCGCGAATCCCCTTGGTCATCGCGCGTAGGATTTTCATCGTCGGCGTAGTATCCGAAGCGTCCAGAAACTGTAGCGCCCATTTGGAAACTTCCTCGTGCGGATAGTGATGCTGCAGCCCGTGCGATAAATTCCCGAAGTCCTCATCCGAGTACTTGAACGGATACGTGCGCGCGTAATCTTCCAGCGGATATTCCGGGGGAGAATGCTCGAAATGTTCCAGCGTCACCGTGCTCTCGAAGCGCAACTCATCGGTCATCCCCTCAAAGGTGGCCACCGCAACAGAGTTGTCGAACGGATCATGCAGCCAGCGCAATTCCGCCGGTCGCGGAGTAATCAGTAGCCCCGTGCGAATCAACCGCAAATCGTGGCTCTCCCGGGGACGGAACATCATCCGATGCTCCCCGAGCCCCACCGGTTCCTTGTAGCGATACACCGTGGAATGACTAACGGACAAGTAAGCCATCAACTCCCTGCTTTCAGCGCCGTACCCTCAGGAATCTCATCGGTCCACACCTTGAAACTCTCCAGAGTATTGGGTCCGAACGTCGTGACGATCGCGACATCCGAGGCATCGCGCCCGCGCGCCATTAGCATCCGTCCCACTCTCGGCGTGTTGTTTCTGGGATCGAACAAATGCCACCGCCCGCCGATCCACGCCTCAAACCACGCCGCGAAATCTCCCGGAGGATAGGGCAGCGGAGTCCCCAGATCGCTCAAATATCCCGTGCAATACCGAGCCGGGATATTCATACACCGGCAGAAAGCCACAGCCAGGTGCGCGTAGTCGCGGCACACTCCCGTCCGGCCCCGAAATGATTCCGCCGCCGTACGCGTCGGCGAGGCGTTCTGATAATTGAAAGCGATGTGATTGTGAACCCAATCGCAAATCGCCTGCACCCGCGCATGCCCCGGGGCCGTACCGCTGAACAATTGCCATGCTACGTCCGACAACAAGTCCGTCTCGCAATACCGGCTACCCAGCAGGAACATGAGCGTCTCCGCAGGCAGATCCTCGACCATGTCCTGCCCTGCGTCCGAGTACACCGCATCCCCGCGGCCGTTATCGTGAATCACAAAGTCCGTCGTAAGCCGCACCCGCCCCGCAGGTGCCAGCACCCGATGGCAGCGATTCCCAAACCCGTCTGTGTAGACACTCACCGGCATCGCTGGCTCGGTAGTGAGCGTATCCGGCGTAACCAGATCCGCACTCCGGGATTCATGAACATTGACAACCAGAATGAGGGGGGTCGGCTGGGGAAAGTTATACACCAGCTCGTAACCATTTCTAAACTGCATGGGCAAACACCTTGAAATTCTGCGGGAACGGAACCGCTGTATAGAAATGAAACACTTCAAGCGAGGAAGCACGAGCCGCCGTAAAGAGCCCTCTGCCTGCAATCCTAGCAGCTAATCGACTACTCGACCGAGTATCCGTCGTGCGCGATCCCCCGGCACACAATCTCCGATTTGTGCCCATGCGCCGAGAACACGTCACGCACCAACTCGCAAACCTCTTCATGCCCACGCTCATGGAATACCAGGATCGACGGACCCGCGCCGCTCAGCGCACAGCCCAGCAGCCCTGGAGCACGCAACTTCGCAATCTCGTCCAACCCCGGCACCAACGGGAACCGATACGGCTGATGCATGCGATCTTCCAGCGCCGTCGGAAATGCACTCGTCACACCCGTTGCCAGCGCGACAATCAGCAACGCACTTCGTTGCACATTGAAGACCGCATCCGCCCGAGAGTACGTCGTCGGCAACACTTCTCTGGCCTTGGACGTCGATAACACGTAGTCCGGCACCACCACCGCGACTCCGTAATGGTCGTTCAAGTCCAACCGGACCGCCCTGGCCTTGCCTTCCGAATCAATCGCGCTTGCGACAATCGCGCCGAGCACGCAGGCCGCCACATTGTCCGGATGCCCTTCAATCTGCGCCGCCTCGTCCAGCACCCGATGCCGGTCCCACTGCAACCCCAGCACCTCATTGGCAATCACCACGCCCGCCGTCAACGCCGCCGCGCTCGATCCCATCCCCTTGCCAATCGGGATGTCGTTCTGGATCTCCAAGTCGATCGGTGGCATCGTCTTTCCAGCATCCGACGCGACGCGTAACGCCGTCTGCCAGATCAAGTTGTCGCTGCCCGTCGAAATCGTGTGCGCATCGCGACCTGTCACCTGAATACTCAGCGCATCGGCAACCTGAAAGCGGCATTCCAAATAAATATCGAGCCCCAGACCCAAGGCGTCGAAGCCGGGCCCGAGATTCGCGCTGGAGGCGGGAACACGAACGCGGCTGGATGTTTTTGGCATCAATTCTTATTCTTGCATGACCAAAGCCCGTTTCTCACGTCAGACTTGGAGTAGGATACAAAGCGGCCCCGTTTCGCCACCCGACCCCAGGAGTGAGTAAAATACAATTTATGGAAGCAAGCACTACCGCCAGCCCGATGCCTCATTCTTTGGAGCTCCCGGCATGGAAAAGTTTAGCCAGCCACGCGGGAGCGATCTTCATCGCCGCCGTCTTTCTCTTAGCCGGCGTCTACAAAGCCGTAGACCCCTATAAGTTCGCGGCACTAGCCAAGAATCTGCTGGTCCCTTACTCGCTCACCCTGCCTCTCGCTCTCACCCTCGCCGTTTTTGAAACCACCGCAGGCATCCTGATCCTAATTCCGCGTTTCCGCCGCTGGGGAGCCATCCTCGCCGGAATCCTGCTACTCGGCTTCATGGCGTATGTCGGCTTCAACTACACCGCGCTGCAAGGTCGCGATTGCAGTTGCTTCCCCGAACTGAAGCTGCCCTTCGGCTTCGCCATCGATCTCAAGCGCAAAGTCGGGCCCGGATTTTTCTACGGCGATGCACTCTTCCTCGCCGCCGCCGCGATCGCCGGATTGTGGGCGAAAGTCTCCCACGGCATGCGTAACGCCGCCGTCGTTATGGGAGCCGTCGCCGTCTTCACCGGCGTCAGCTACGGCGTCGCCTTCACAAGCCAGACCGGCTTGAAAGCGCCCGATTCCATCATGGTCGAAGGCAAACCTTTCAACCTGCAGGAAGGCCGGGTCTTCCTCTTCTTCTTCGACCCCTCCTGCGGCACCTGCTTCGCCGTCGGCAAGAGCTTCGCTCCGCTGAAATTCCAGAGCGACATCAAGGTCATCGGCGTCCCCACCCGCGCGCCCGAAACCGCCCAGTTCTATATGGCGAATGACGAGAACGGCACGCACCTGATGTGGCCCACCTCCACGGACTCCGCCAAGCTCCGCGAGATCTTCAAGTTTGACTACCCGCCTTATGCTGTCCTCTTAGATCGCGGCCGCCAGACAGGTGTCATCACAATTTCCGAGTTTGATGAAGTCAACTTCGAAAACCACATCAAGCTGCTCCGCGACATGGGCGCGATCGAATAAGTGTCCATCTGGAACTTTCTAGGCTTCAACACTGACCCCAAGCGCGGAGCCTCGGCCGAAACCGAAACCGTGCGTAAAGTGGTCGAAGCCCTCGACCATCTGGACGAAACCCACGCCCGCTACGTCGCCGCCTTTGGCTACATCCTCGGCCGCATCGCCCACGCCGACCTCAAGATCAGCCCTGAAGAAACCTCGGCCATGGAGAAGATCATCCGCGAGCGGGCCAACCTCCCGGAAGCGGAAGCCATCATCGTCATCCAGATGGCCAAGTCCCGAGCGCAGCTCTTCGGCGGCACTGAAAACTTCCTCGTCACCCGCGAATTCGATCGCATGGCTACCCGGGAGCAGAAGCTAACCCTGCTCGACTGCCTCTTCGCCGTGGCCGCTGCGGAAGGCAATATCTCTATCTTCGAAGACAACGAAATCAAGCAGGTCTCGCAGGAACTCCACCTCGACCACCCCGACTTCATCGCTGTCCGCACCAGGTGGAAAAAGCAGCTAAGCGTTTTTCAGCCCTAGGAACCGCAAAAGAGGGGGCTTGACAAGACCGGCGTCTTCCTTAAAATAAGGCTATCCGCGCTATGCCGGTCTGTGAGCACACCAAAACTGAATTCATGATGCGCCGCGATGGCGTTGACTACATGCGCTGCTTGGCCTGTGACCAGGTTTTCGAGGCGGACGACCTTCTCGCAATCCCCGCCGACGAAGAAACGGCCGAGGATCTTCGCCTTCAGCACCGCCACCGCAAGGCTTCGTAAAATACCATCTCCAAGCCATAACTTTTATCCTCCACGGGTGTTACTACTGTTAGTAGAAGTCCGGTATTTAGGTCGACAACGGCCCCCGGCAAGGAGAAGTTATGAGACTAAGTGCCGCAACCCTCCTGCTAGTCAGTGGTTTACCCATCTTTTCGCAACAAGTACCTCAATCGACCCAGCAACAGACACCGCAGTCCGTCGAAGCCCAGCAGCAAGCGCCCCTCCCTCCGCCTCCCGGTCAGACGCTCTCCAACGACCAGCTAAATGACTTGGTGGCGCCGGTCGCGTTGTACCCCGATCCGCTGCTCAGCCAGATCCTGGTGGCCTCAACTTATCCCCTGGAGCTCGTCCAACTGCAACAGTGGCTCGACCGCAATCCCGGGATCACCGGTACGGCGCTGATTCAGGCCGTCGAGCAGCAAAACTGGGACCCCAGTATCCAGGCCATGGCGGTCTTCCCGGACCTCGTGAAGCGCCTCAACCAGGACATTACATGGACCACCAATCTCGGCAACACCTTCCTGATTCAGCAGGCAGACGTAATGGACGCCGTCCAGCGCATGCGTGCCCAAGCGCAGCAAGGCGGCAAATTGTCTAGCTCGGCGGAGCAGACCGTTACCAACACCACCGACAACGGCCAACCCATCATTCAGATTCAACCTGCGAACCCACAGGTGGTGTACGTTCCCTATTACGACCCCTACTCTATTTGGGG
>JBDSXJ010000013.1:0-53672 GCA_039926185.1 Bryobacteraceae bacterium
CAGGCGAGGCCGAAGCTCATGGGCCAAATCGCGTTCTTACGGCCCCAATTGATGAGTTTGTCGAGCGACGTCGTCAGCACCGAATCGCCGTATTCGTCGATCTCGGGCTCATCGTCCACGCGCGCGAACAATTCGGGCGGCTGGCTCAGGTGAAAAACTGTATCTTCTGCTGTGTAATCGGCCACGCTTCATTATACGATTAAGAATGGGACTGGAAGAAACCGCTGCCGGAAGGGGCATCGAACTGGAGTACACCGACACTTGGGGCCGCGTGCACCATGCGTCGGAGGATGCTCTGCAAGCGATCCTGACGGCTTTGGGTCCCGAGCCTTCGGAATCCGGACCGTTCCCAGCTACCCTAGTTTTTTTTGAAGACGAACCTTTTTTGCCCCTAAACCTACCGGCGGAGCAGTCCGGCGGCACGGTAAAGCTCGAATTCGAGTGGGAAACCGGCGAACTGGAGCATCACTGGTTCTGGCTGCCGGAACTGCCGCAGAAACGCATCCCGCTGCCGGCGATGCGGCTTGGCTATCATCGGCTGCGGTTGTGGGCGGTCGCGAAAAGCGGGCTGGAGCTGATAGGCGAGGCGCGGCTGATCGTGTGCCCGCATCGTGCCCGAGTCATCGAGCAGCGCGTCGCTGGCTTGGCGGTCACCCTATATGGACTGCGCTCCTCGCGGAACTGGGGCATCGGCGATTTTACCGACCTTCGTAACCTGACGACAACTTTCGCCGCCGCGGGAGCCGCGTTCATCGCACTGAATCCGCTGCACGCGTTGCCCAATCGGCAGCCCTACAACATCAGTCCTTACCTACCGGAGTGTACGCTCTATCGGAATTGGCTGTACTTGGATGTCGAGCGGAGTTCGGGAGTTGTGGTGTCTGACACCGATCTCCAGGAGGTGGCGGCGCTTCGGGAGACGGAGTTTGTCGAATACGAGCGGGTGGCGGCGCTGAAACTGCGGGTGCTGCGGGGGGCGTTTGACCGGCTGGGACCATCGACGGAGTTGGACGCGTTCATCGAACGCGAGGGCGCATTCCTCCACGACTACGCGGTTTATTGCGCGCTGTGGGCGCACGTCCACGAAGGGCATCCCGACATCTGGCTGTGGACCGACTGGCCGGAGCCGTATCGCGACGTTACTTCTTCCGCGGTCGCCAATTTCGCCGCCTCACACGCCGAGGATGTCCGCTTCTACAAATTCCTGCAGTGGCAGGTGGATTGCCAGCTAGCCGAGGCGCAGCAACACGCGCTTGCCTGCGGGATGAAAATCGGGCTGTATCACGACCTCGCGCTGGCCACCGATAAATACGGCGCGGACCTGTGGGCCAATGGAAAATACTTCGCGACCGGCGCGCGCGTGGGTGCTCCCCCCGACGAACTCGCGCCCAGCGGACAGGATTGGGGCTTCCCTCCCCCGAATCGCGACGTGCATCGCGCCACTGGCTACGAGCTCTTCGCACAGTCGATCCGCAAAAACGCGCGCCATGGAGGAGCGCTGCGCATCGACCACGTCATGCGCTTCTTCCGCCTATTCTGGATTCCCGAAGCGATGACTGCCACCGATGGAACCTACGTGCGCGACTACGCGGAGGATCTGATTCGCATTCTGACCTTGGAAAGCGCGCGGGGCCGCTTCATCGTGATCGGCGAAGATCTGGGCACCGTGCCTCCGGGGACCCGGGAACGCCTGGGCGAAGCGGGCATCCTCGGCTACCGGGTGCTGTGGTTTGAGAAGGACTACGCGGTAGGCCGCCTACTCGCTCCGAGCGAATATCCGCAGTTCGCCGCAGTGTCGACGACAACGCACGATCTTCCGACGCTCGCGGGCTTTTTCGCCGGCCGCGACATCGAGGCTCGCAAGGCGGCGGGCCTGGTCAACGAAGAAGAATATCAGCAGCAGTGGGCCTCGCGAAAGCGAGACGTAGAGCAAGCTTCGCACGCTTTCGCCAACGCGGGCTTCCCGTTCGACGCTGTCGGATTCGTGCTCTCCACGCCGACCACGGTTGCCATCATCAACCAAGAGGATCTCACCGGCGAGACGGAGCAGCAGAATCTGCCCGCGACCACGTGGGAGCATCCCAACTGGCGGCGCAAGATGAAGGTCGCGGTGGAGGATTTGGGGCCCGTCGCGAATCTGCTGCGCGCGAAGATCGAGGCGGCGGGTCGGCTGCCTACCTAGTGCTAAGTGGGGCGGCTACTCTGGCTGCGGCGGCCTCTCAGGCCGCCCTCAGGCCCAGAATACTACGGAACATGCGGACTGGGAGTCCGCAGCGGCCAGAGTCGCTGCCCCACTTAGCACTAGTACCTGGAATTCGGCCTGCATACTGCCGAAGTCTGTGGATGAAGTTATTTCCCGCTTTCTTGATCGCGTGCCTACCCGTATTCGGATTCATCAAAGTCACAGCAGCAACCAACGCGGCTGGCTATCAGCGGAATGGCATGCCCAGCGCTGGTTTGGCGTTAGGAAGCTACGTCTCCATTTTCGGAACCGAGTTGGCTGACGGGGCATTCGTACAAAGGGGCTACCCGCTGGTGCCAGCTGGCTTCAATAACGTGAAGGTGTTCGTCGTATCGAAAAACCTCGGCTACGAACAGAAGGTGACCTACACGTCGCCCACACAGGTCGGCGTGATTATCACGTCCACCACTCCTTTGGGTCCGGCGGTGCTACGCGTTATCAATGGAAGCCTTTCGTCCGACCTAGATGTCAATATCATCAACCGCAATTTCGGAGTGTTCGCGGTGAACCAGGGGGGCAGTGGTCCCGCAGTGGCTTACAAGTACGCAGCGGGCGGCAGCGCGTCGCTGGTCACGCTGTTTGAGTCGGCGGCTCCGGGGCAATTGATTTCGCTGTACGGGACTGGTTTGGGTCCGACCAGCGAAGATGACGGGCTGCCGGTGACGCAGGCGCGGGATTTGCCTGGGAATGTTGAGGTCTACATCGGCAACAAACCGGCGACGGTGTCCTATAAGGGGCGCATTCCCGGAATTTCGTCGATCGACCAATTGAATGTGACGGTGCCACTGGATGTAGCGCCGGGATGTTTTGTGAGCGTGGTGGTGAAAACGGATTCCATCAGCAACGGGACCACGCTCCCAGTCGCTGCCGGCGGCAAGAACTGCTCGGATGACCAAGGCATTCGCAGCGCGGATCTGGATAGAGCCAAGGCGAGCGGCGGACTGAACTATGGGCGCATTTCGCTGCTGCGATCGCAGTTCACCGAAACCACGGGCGTGTTTACGCTGACCGAGAGCATTTCCGCCAGCTTTTTCCGCTATTCATCGGATCGCCTGGCCGCAGCGCGGCCGTATGCAAGTTTGGGGTCGTGCGTCTTATTTGATTCTCCTGGCCTGCTCTCCGCTACATCGACCACAACCAGCACTTCGCTGGACGCGGGCAGCACGATGACAGTCATCACCTCCGCTGGCACGAAGACTCTATCGCGAAGTGGGGGGCGCTACTCCTATTCGGGCGTGGTGAATCGAACGCCGCCATCATCGAGCCCGGTTGTACCGGAATTCCTCGTCGCCGGCGCGTACACTATGTCCGCCAACGGCGGAACGGACGTGGGGGTGACCACCGCATCGATCACGCGTCCGGGTACGTTTAACTGGACCAATTTCTCGTCGGTGAATGCCGTCAATCGAACCCAGGATCTCGAAGTGACCTGGTCTGGCGCGGAGGCAGGAAGCGTGGTGCAGATCTTCGGCATCTCCTCGTCAAGCCCCGCGACCGGCGTCTATCAGAGCGGCGGGTTTGAATGCACCGCGCCGTCCGGACCAGGCCGCTTCGTAATTCCGGCCTACGTCCTGCAATCGATTCCGGTGACGGTTTCCATCGGTGGCATTCCGCAGAGCTTCATTTCGGTTTCGACGCAGGTTCGCGGGACCTTGACTGCGACTGGGATTGATACGGGCATCGCCGTGATCGCATTGGAACAAGGGAAGACGGTTCCTTTCAACTAGGCGCTGCCCTACCCAAACCCCGTTGCGTCCAAACCTCGCTGGGCGTAAGATACCCGCAGGACTACAGGAGGCAACGGATGAAGGTGTTGCGGGGATTCTGGATTTCGACAGCGGTGGGCGTTGCGGCCTTTGCCGCAGATGCCCCGGTGACCTTTAATAAAGACGTCCTTCCGGTCCTCCAGAACAACTGCCAAAGCTGCCACCGACCCGGCGAAGTGGCACCGATGTCGCTGATGACGTACACCGAGGCCCGGCCTTACGCGCGCGCGATTAAGAACGCCGTTGCTACCGGCAAGATGCCGCCATGGTTCGCCGACACCAAGGTCGGGCACTTCAAAAATGACAAGACGCTGAGTCCGGATGCGATTCGCGTACTCACAACCTGGGTGGACACCGGAGCGCTGGAAGGCGATGCGAAAGACATGCCCGCCGCACGCGCGTTCCACGACGGTTGGAACATTCAGCCGGACATCATCGTGGAAATGCCGAAGGCGTTTGAGCTGCCGGCGAAGGGAACTATCAACTACAAGTTTGTCGTCGTGAAAACCAACTTCGATAAAGATATGTGGGTCTCGGCTGCCGAGATGCGTCCGGGCAATTCGGAAGTGCTGCATCACGGCAAAGTATGGGTGCGGCCTCCGGGTTCGCAGTGGCTGGCTCGGGCGGTTCCCGGCGAAGCCTACGAGAACGAAACCCAGCGCGACATTATCGGGCGCAACGCGGGCGAGGAAGGCAATGACATCCTGGGCAAGTTTAATCCCGGGCTCGGTGCGCAGAGCTTCGACAGCGAGGGCGCGGCTAAGTTCATTCCCAAAGGTTCTGACCTGGTGTTTGAACTGCACTACACCACCAACGGCAAGAACCCGACTTCGGATGCTTCGAAGATCGGCATCGTGTTGGCCAAGAATCCGCCGCAGCGGCGCTACTTCTTTAATCCTGGCCCGACGGCGCTGAATCTGGCGATCCCGGCTCGCGATGGCAACGCCGAGGTGGTGGGTGAGATTACGGTCGACCAGGATATGAAGCTGGTTTACGCGCAGCCGCACATGCACGTGCGCGGCAAGGATTTTGAAGTGCGGCTCATCTACCCGACCGGCGAGACCGAGACTGTTCTCAAGGGAAAGTGGGATTTCGAATGGCAGATGGGCTACGAGTTCGCGAAACCCATCGTGATGCCCAAGGGCACGCGCATGGTCTCGATCATGCACTTCGACAATTCGGCGAATAATCGCTTCAATCCCGACCCGGCGGCGAAGGTCGTGTGGGGACCGCAGAACTGGGACGAGATGAGTAACGTCTTTATCGGCGTGACGTTTGATGCGAAGGTGGACCCCAACACGGTGTTCTACCGCTCGGGTCCCAGCAACCTGCCGCGTGGGGAATTTGGCCCGACTTTGTCTGCGTTGCAACTGAAGTAAAAATAGTTCAAACACCTGATGTCCATCGAGCGCCAGTTGGCGCATAATAAACTGCGAGGGTGAGTATGAAAACGACTGTTCTATTCGTAACCGGACTATGTTTGATCGCGGCTGGGTGCCACAAGGCCAAGCCAGTGGCTCAGGGAACACAACAGATTCCAGCGCCTGTTGCGACGCCCACCGCAGCACCGCCGCCACAACAGGCGAAGGCCGCACCTGCGAAGCAGGCTCCGGCACAGCAGACCGCCGTGCAGCCTCCGGCCGCCGCGCCGAAGAAACTGACTCCGCAGCAGCGCACCGAACTGAACGCCTTGCTCGCCAAGCTGGCCGACGCGTTCTTCGACTATAACCAGACCACGATCCGCGCGGACGCCTCGACCGCCATGGCCGCGAACGTCACCGCGATCCGCAACATTCTGACGGAGTACCCCACCGAGAAGTTGCTGATCGAAGGCCACGCCGACGAACGTGGGTCCTCCGAGTACAATCTGGCTCTGGCCGACAAGCGCAGCCGGGCGGCCCAGGAATTCCTCTCCACCCGGGGCATCCCGCAGACCCAATTGAGCGTCCTGAGCTACGGCGAAGAGCGGCCTGCATGCAAAGAACAGACCGAAGCCTGCTTCCAGCAGAACCGTCGTATTCACATTACGGTAGCTCCCTAACTCCGGCATTCCCGGCCTAGTATTCGCTGTGGCTCCTCTGTTGCGTTGCAACACTTCTGCCGTTATGGTGAAGTGAGAGTATGCCACGCGTAAAATTATTGGCCCTATTGCCCCTGTTGCTGCTTTTGGGGGCCTGTTCTACGGACCCGCATGCGCGAGCTGTCCGTTACGTGGAGAACGGCAATAAGTTCTTCGAACGCGACAAATTCAAAGAAGCCTCCATCATGTACCGGCGTGCCATCCAGGCGAATGCCGACCCTTTGTACGGGGAAGCCTATTACCGGATGGGCCTGACGTTCATGAAGCTCTCGGACATCAGCAGCGCGTACCGGTCCTTCCTCCGCGCGGTGGAGTTGCAAAAAGACAATACCGACGCCTTGATGAAAACGGCGGATATTGAAATTCTTGCGGCCGCGCAGGGAGGCAAGGGCAGCGAGAAGTTTCTGGGCGATGCCAAGGAACGCGCCACCAAACTGCTGACCATGAAGGGCGGCACCTACGACGGGTACCGGATGCTGGGCCAAATTGCGCTCTTAAAGAAAGAGTCAGCCGATGCGGTTCTGAACCTGGAGAAGGCAAATCAGGCGAAGCCCGATCAACCGGCTCTGATCCTGGCCTACTTTACGGCGCTCGTGCAGAACGATCAATTCCCCCAGGCGGAGTCCGTGGCCAAGGCGTTAATGGCCAAGCACAAGGATTACGCCACGATGTACGATCTGCTGTACATCCAGTACGCAACCCGCAAACAATTCGCCGAGGCTGAGGCTCTGCTACGCCTCAAGACGGAAAATAACCCCAACAACTCGGATTTCGTTCTGCAACTGGCCACTCACTATGCGTCCCTGCGCGAGATCGCGAAGATGGATCAGACGATGGCCCTGCTGAACGATGAGAAGCGCTTCCCAACCGGGCATTTATCGGCGGGGGACTTTTATTATTTGCGTCTCCGCGAGTTCGATCGCGCCAAGGGTCAGTATGAAGCCGGCCTGACGGCGGTGCCCAAGGACAAGGCGACCTATCAAAAACGCCTGGTGGAGCTATACGCCGCCACCAACCGCAATGACGAAGCGAACAAGATCCTGGCGCAGGTGTTAAAAGATACTCCCGATGACAGCGAAGCCGTTGCCATGCGGGCCGCCATGCGACTGACCACGGGAAACCGTGACGAGGTCAATCTGGCGGTGAACGATCTACAAGGCCTGGTCAGCAAGACTCCCGGCAATCACCTGCTGCACTTCAATCTCGCCCGGGCATTGTTGGCCAAAGGTGACGTCGAGCCGGCCCGGCTGCAATTAGAAGAAACCATCAAATTGCGCGCGGACTTCGTCCAAGCCCACGAGTTTTTGGCGCGGATCTACCTCAGCCGCAACGATGCAACCAAGGCATTGCAGGAATCCGATACCATTCTCAAGCTGGACAGCAAGAACCTGGGTGGCCATCTGGCACGCTCCAGCGCCCTACTGCTGTTGCAGGAAAAGGACAAAGCGCGGGAAGAACTCGACTATGTCATGAAGATGTACCCGCAGAACGCTGATGCGCGTTATCAGGTCGGGTTCCTGGCATGGCAGGATAAGGACTACGCCAAGGCTGCGCAGCTGTTTGGAGATCTACACAAGAACAGCCCAAAGGATATTCGCGGACTGGTCGGCGTAGTGGAGACGTTGGCCGGGCAAGGCAATATCGCCGGGGCGATCAAGGAAATGGAAGCCGCCTCCAATGCCGAACCGGACCGCCGGGATCTTCGTATCGCGTTGGGCAACCTAAACGTCCGCGGCGAGCATTACGAAGAGGCGATCAAGCAATATAACGCGGTTCTGGCGAAGGATCCGCGAGCTGCGGATGTTCTGTTCAAACTAGCGGAGACCTACCGCCGCAAGGGCGATCTGAACCAGGCGATCGATGCGTTCCGCAAATCGAGCCAGGCCGCTCCCAATGACGCCGGTCCTCTGCTGCAGCTCGGCTTGCTGATGGATGGCACCGGACGCCGCGACCAATCGAAGCCCATCTATGAGCAGGTGCTGCGTATCCAGCAGGACCATCCCGTGGCGCTCAACAATCTGGCCTTCATCAAGGCGGAAGAGGGAACGGATCTCGATTCGGCCCTCAGCATGGCCCAACGCGCTTACCAGGCAGCTCCGGGTTCTCCCGACATTACGGATACGTTGGGCTGGGTCTATATCCGCAAGAATCTTAGCCAGGAAGCCATTCGCCTGTTCACCGACCTGGTGAAGAAGTATCCCGCGAATCCCGTTTACCGTCTGCACTATGCCATGGCGTTGAAGCAGAAGGGTGACCTGCCAGCAGCAAAACGAGAACTCGAAGCTGCCCTGCAAAACGGTCCCTCAAAAGATGAGGCGGCCAAGATTCAGGAACTGCTGCGCACGCTGTAAGCTAGGGTTCCGGTACACAAATTGACGTCGACTCCTTACGTCGCGCCGTTCGTGGTGTTTCTGGGCTTCCTGGCCTTGCGCGGCTCACTCGGGGTGTCGGCCTTGGCCGAGCAAGCCTTGTGGTTTGCCGTCATGGCTGCCGTAATCGCTTTCGTGGCCCTGCCTGTGCTCGATTTTCGAGTTCGTCATTGGGCCGGCACCATCGCCATGGGAGTGGGCGTGTTCGTCCTCTGGATCACCCCGGATCTGCTCTTCCCCGGCTATCGTTCACACTGGCTGCTGAGTAATTCCATCACCGGCTCGGTCGCAGCCGGACTGCCTGAAGCCGATCGTGCGAACATCGCCATTCTGCTATTGCGCGGGCTCCGCGCTGCGCTCATCGTGCCCATCGTCGAAGAACTCTTCTGGCGAGCATGGCTCATGCGCTGGCTGATCGATCAGGATTTCTTCAAAATCCCGCTGGGCACGTATGCTACGCAAGCTTTCTGGATTGTCGCTTTCCTGTTCGCCGCCGAACATGGTCCCTATTGGGATGTGGGTTTAGCCTGCGGAATTCTCTACAATTGGTGGATGGTGCGCACCAGGAGCCTGGGAGACCTGATCCTGGCGCACGGCATCACCAACGCCTGCCTCAGCGTCTATGTCGTCGCGGCGGGGAAATGGGAATACTGGTAGTCAACAAAACATGATTGAACAAATTCGGCCCGGCACGTCCGCCTCAGGCGCGCGTGTGGCCATATTCGATTTTGACGGCACGATCTCGCTCATCCGCTCCGGCTGGGTGGATGTGATGGTGCCGATGATGGTGGAGATCCTCGCTGATCTCAAGACGGGTGAATCCGAAGCTGCGTTGCGCGAAGTGGTCCACGAATTCGTGTGGCGACTTACGGGCAAAGAAACCATTTACCAGATGATGGAGTTCGCCGACAACGTGACCAAACGTGGCGGCAAGGCTCTGGAGCCGATCCAGTACAAGAAAATGTACCTGGACCTGCTATGGATAAAGATTCGCGGCCGCATCGAAGAACTGCGCGACGGCAAAGTTTCGCCGCAGCAGTATTTGGTCCCCGGAGCGCTGGGCTTGCTCGAACGGATCAAGGCGCAGGGTCTGAAGATGTATCTCGCCAGCGGTACAGACCATGCCAACGTCGTGGAAGAATCCGGGTTGCTGGGCGTCTCGCACTATTTTGATGGCGGCGTGTTCGGCGCGCAGGACGACTTGACGAGCTTCTCCAAGAAGCTGCTGATCCAGCGCATCATCTCCGGCACCGATGTCGAGGGTTCCCAGGTTGTGGGCTTCGGCGACGGTTACGTGGAAATCGAAGAAGTGAAGCTGGTGGGGGGCGTGGCCGTGGGCGTCGCTACCAAGGAACCGGAATGCCGGGAGATCGACGACTGGAAGCGGGATCGGCTGGTGGGTGTGGGTGCCGACTTCATCGTGCCCAACTTTGAACGCCATGCCGAGCTCGGCAGCCTGCTGTTTCCATGAGCAACACGCTGGCCATCGACATCGGGGGGACGAAGCTCGCGCTCGCGGTGTTCAGTGATGGTCAGATTATCCGGCGCGCCAAGTGGACCACGAATCGGGAACTGGGTCCGGCAGCCGCGTTGCCCGAAATGATCGCCATCGCTCAGGGCTGGAAGAAGGAAGTCGGCTTTGATCGCTGCGGCGTGGGCTTCGGCGGACCGGTCGACTTCGCGAATCAGCGCGTGGCGCTATCCACACACATCGCCGGCTGGGATGGGCTTCCCCTACGCGACCGTCTGCAAGATGCCCTGGGCGTTCCGACCGTCATCGACAACGATGCGAATGTCGGCGCGTTGGGTGAGGCGCAGTTCGGCGCTGGTGTGGGATATAGACCGATGTTCTACATGACGGTTTCGACCGGCATCGGCGGCGGCCTGATCCTGGACGATCACTCGATCTATCGCGGAGCCAATGGTTGGGCATGCGAGATTGGGCACATGACGATTCGTCCCGATGGTCCTGCGTGCCTGTGTGGCTCGAATGGCTGCCTGGAACGCATGTGCTGCGGCCTGTGGCTGGAACGCGACTACGGCAAGCCGCCTAGTGAATTATTCACCGACGCGGCCTTCGTTAAGCGCTACGTTGTGGACTTGGCGCTGGGCATCAAGGCCGCATTGATGCTGCTGAACCCCGCGAGGGTCGTGATTGGCGGCGGGATCTCACAGGCAGGCGATCGGCTGTTCGTGCCGTTGCGCGAGGAACTGGCCAGACAGTGGCCCCATTGGTCGGGAGCACGCACAGACGTTGTGCAGGCTGCACTCGGCGGCGACAGCGTCCTATGGGGCGCCTGCGCGCTGGCAGAATTTATTCCGACTTCTTAAACAGATTGTCGAATGCAGCGCGTGCGTCGCTGGCGTTGCGCGGCTCAGCCATCTGCTGATGCTGGACCTGCGGAGCGGCTTGCGGCGCCGAGACTCCATCGCGAGCCACCGTGACGCGCGGCTTGAAGAGTTCGCAGGTGTTCGCTACATCCTTGGGCGAAATTCGCACCGGCACCGGCTTCAAGCATTGGAAGCGCGTGGACGGTTCAAAGTAAGAACATTGCTTGCAGACGTGCAGCGCCGCATGACACTTGGGGCAGGTGCTGGCGAAGTCGGCACCGGGCATCAGCATCGCAGAGCAACTGTAGCAACGCGACGCGGCGACAGCTTGAACCATGCGCGGCAGGCGCGGTCCAGTGACATCCAGAGGAGGCCGGGGGCCTTGCGGGGGACGCGGACGGTCGAAGCCATTCTGCGAATGGTCGCGGCCCGTATCTTGGTAGCCGTTTTGTTTGTACTTGCGATCACTGTCCATGGGAACGGTAGCTGGCTACTCCTTTTCAAAAACCACGTCGCCGAATACACCTCTGGCCTTGTCCTGATGCTGCTTTCGGAGTTGGCCAAACACTAAGTTTTGAGGGTAAAACGTTTTGTTCTGCCTTTGTTTGAGGCGTCTGCAATTGGTCCTGCGGTTACAGGGCGAAGTGCAGGGAGATTTTGCGACCGGGGGAACCAGACGAGTCTCGAAAGAGGTTTGGTAACCCGAGCGGAACGTCTAAACCTTTATGTACCACGAACTCGCCGGAGAATCCAGCAAATTCTACATTTGGACAAACTATCGTCGGGATCTGATCCCTGCGATAGGGTAGCCACAGGAAAAGCCCTTACCGGTCCGCCCATTTCAGCAACGTATTGCAGGGACGGTTCAAAGGATTCTCAAAATGATTGCTACTCACGCGAACGGCCAGCCCCAGCCGACCCGTGGTTTTGGGTTGGTAGTCCTGGGAGAAAACCCACGCTAGGCCACGCCGACCGGTGGAGTGGAGCAACACGACCTCAGCGTCCTCTACTTCTCCTGTAGCGCCCACACGGCCAACCAGAGCCTCGACGCGAACATCGCCCGGCTCCAAGCCAGCCAAGTCGAGTTCTGCTTCCAGCGGAACGCGCCCCCCCGTAGAAATTCCCACCGAGGCTAACCCACTGGATAGAAATTTCACATTCGGCCATGCGGCGGCGACGTTGCGATTCCATCGGACTCGCTCGCGCGAAGGTTCAAAGCTTCGGCCGGTCAATGTGGTGTAGCCAGCGTGCGCAGGCGCATACAGATTATCGCGATACTCGCCGATCATGCGCTCGCAATTAAAGTGCCCGCTCAGATGCTTCAACGATTGCTTGACGCGGCGCATCCATTCGACCGGCATCCCCTGCTCTCTGTCCTCGTAAAACAGCGGCGCGATTTCGTTCTCCAGCAGCGAGTAGACGCTGGCAGCGTGCGAATCATCGCGATCCGGAGAATACACGTCGCGGCCCCCGATCGACCAGCCACCGGATTCTTCCGCGGCTTCATCGAACCAGCCATCCGGAATGCTCAGGTTCAGCACACCGTTCATGCCGGCTTTCATGCCACTAGTGCCGCAAGCTTCTTCGCCGCGACGAGGCGTGTTCAGCCAGATATCGACGCCGCCCACCAACTCACGCGCCACCTGCATGCCGTAATCTTCCACAAAGACGACGCGGTGCCGCAGCGCGGGGTCGGCCGAATAGTGAATGATGTCGCGGATCAGAGACTTGCCCGGAGTATCCAGCGGATGGGCTTTGCCCGCGATCAGGATCTGCACCGGCTGGGTGGCGCTATTCAAGATGCGCTTCAATCGTTCCAGATCGCGGAAGATGAGCGTGGCTCGTTTATAGGTGGCGAAGCGGCGGGCAAAGCCAATGGTCAAGGCCTCGGTATCCAGAGCTTCGGCCATCGCCCGGATTTCGGAGGACGGCGCTTGCCGCGCGGTGGCACATTCGATGGCGCGTTCGCGAACGAACGTCACCAGGCGGCGTTTACGGCGGCGATGCGCTTCCCACAGCTCCACGGCGGGGATCTCATCGATCTGGTCCCACACCTTGGCGTTGGCGTGGCCTTCGCGCCAGTCCGGCTCCAGATACTGATCGTAGAGAACCGCGAGGTCACCGTTGATCCAGGTAGGCAGATGCACGCCATTGGTGACCGACGTGATCGGAACTTCGTTATCCGGAAGATTGGGCCACAGGTTCTCCCACATCTTCTGCGAGACCTCGCGATGCAGAACGCTCACGGCGTTGCATGCGGCCGAGGCACGCAAGGCGCACACGGCCATGGAGAAGGGTTCCTGATCGTTCGAACCGTTCTGACGGCCCAGGCTGATCAGGTCTTCAAAGCGAATCCCGGAGCGGCGGCAGTATTCATCAAAATACTCTCGCATCAGTCCGCCGTCAAACAAGTCGATGCCCGCCGGAACCGGCGTGTGCGTGGTGAAGACGTTATTGGTGCGCGAGGCTTCCAGGGCTTCTTCGTAGGTCAGACCCTGTTCGGCCATCAACAGCCGGATGCGCTCGATCGCCTGGAACGCCGCGTGCCCTTCGTTCATGTGGTACACGGTGGGCTGTAGCCCGAGTTCTTTCAGCGCGCGTAACCCGCCAATGCCCAACACGATTTCCTGCGAGATACGTTTGTGCAAGCCGCCGGCGTAGAGCTGGCCGGTGATGTCCCGATGCTCCGGATCGTGGTTCTGCGGGATGTTGGTATCCATCAGATACAACTTCACGCGACCCACAACGATGCGCCACACCTTGACGTACACAGTGGCGGAGCCGAGCAGCACGTCCACAATCAGTTCGCTACCATCGGCCTTCTTCGCCGGTTCGATGGGCAGCGAATAAAAGTCATTGACCGGAGCGCGTTCCTGCTGCCACCCATCGTTATCGAAGGATTGGCTGAGGTAGCCACGCTGATACAGCAGTCCAATACCAACCAGTGGCAACGAGAGATCGCTAGAGGCTTTCAGATGGTCGCCCGAGAGAACCCCCAAGCCGCCAGAGTAAATCGGCATGCAATCGAGCAGGCCGTACTCCATCGAAAAATACGCGACCAGCATCGACCCCGGGGTCGCGTTGGACTTCATGTACGCGTCATGGGTCTCACAGGCGCGGCGATAGAGAGCAAGGTAACGGGGGTCATGCGCAGCGCGCTCCAGAGCCTCCTGCGGCAGGCTTCCCAGCAGCACCACGGGATTGTGATTGCAGGCTTTCCACGCCACCGGATCCAGGCGGCGGAAGACGGCTCGCAGGGAGTGCTGCCAACTCCAGATTAGATTTAATGCCAGTTCCGGCAGGCGATCCAGTTCCGGTGGCACGGCGGGCCGGACTAGAAATTCTTTCAGCGGACGAATTTGAAATGACATGAGGACTGAGGTGAGTCGGTGGGATTGCGCTGGCCGCTCGATTCTGAGGATAGCAGACGCTATCCTAGCTAATGCATCCATGCACACTCGAATCGTCTTTGGTCTAACCGCTCTCCTGTTCCTGACTTCTTGTTCGCGGCCCAAGCCCATCGTGGTGGGTTCCAAAGACTCGCTCGAACAGCAACTTCTGGGCGAGATTATCGCGCAACACCTGGAGCATAAAATGCAGACACCGGTGCAGCGTCGCTTCGCGGCCGGGGACACGCGGACAGTGCATCAATCGATGTTGGACGGAGGCATCAGTTTATACGCGGAGTATTCGGGGCTCATCATGAGTGAAGTTTTGCGCGAGACGCCGGGTCCACAGGCCAGCGTCGTATTCGAGCGATCCCGCCAGGAAATGAAGCGCATTGAACTGGTGGAACTGCTGCCGCCTTTGGGCTTCAACAGTCCGACCGCGCTGGTGATTCGTGCAGAAGGCAATGAGCAGATCACCCGCGCAACCGAAGCCGCGGCCAGCCCGACTCGTTGGAAGGTAGGCGTGTCCTACGAATTTCAGAATCGGCCTACCGGCCTGCCATCCTTGAACACCTATCGCCTGGAGATGGGAGCGCCCCTGCGCAGCATGGATGCGGATGACCTCTTCAAGGCACTGGAGGCCAAAGATCCGGTGACTTTGGTTACGGCGTCTCTTTCCGACGGACACTTAACCCTGCCGAAGTGGAAGGCCCTGGAAGACGACCAGCATGCGTTCGCTCCGGCAGAAGCCGCGATTTTGGTGCGGGACGACGTGCTGACCGCGGAGCCGAACTTACGCGCTGCCCTCATGCAACTGTCGGGGAAAATCAGTTTAGAGACCATGCGTAAGTTGAATGCAGAGGTGGTGCTGAAAGAACGCAAGATGGCGGATGTGGCGGCAGAGTTTTTGAAATCGGCAGGCTTGAACTAGCGAAATGAGAATCATCGGAAGCCTGGCATTCCTGGTCGCAGCCACGCTTGCGTTGTGGGCGCAGGCAACTCCGGAAGGTGCAGCTAAGGGGAAAGCGAAAGGCAAGGCCGCCGTGGAGGCAAAGGCTCCCACGCCGCCACCCGTTCCGCAGGTCTTGCGATTGGTTCGCCCCAGCACCTACCTGGTAACGGGCCACGGCACGAACTCGATCTTTCGTGTGACGCCGCAGGGAGTGCTGTTGGTGGATACCAAGCTCGCGGGTCCGGGAGACTACGAACGTCTGGCGGAACTGATCCGGGGCATCACGCCGCAGCCTGTGAAGTTCGTGTTCAACACCAGCGCTCGACCGGAAGCGATCGGGAACAACTCGAAGTTCCAGGCCTCCGGCGCGGAGTTGGTGGCGACGGAACGGAACGTATTGCTGGGCGGAGCGGAAGTCCGCGCGATCAGGATTGGCACCAACACCGTCGTATACTTCCCGGCGGAGAAGCTGGTCTGCTTGGGTGAGGTGCCGAAGAGCAACGAAGCAATCCAGAAGCTCGATTGGACGTTGGCGATTCCCAGTTCAGGCGAGCCGGTCTATCGCTAACCACTTCTGAACTACCGACCACATCGGTTCCAGCACGTCCGTGAGCTCGTGGCCGGAGTCCATCAAGTGCAGCTCGGCATTGGGGTGCGATTTCGCGAACGTCTGCGACACTTCTGCGGGGACGACGTCGTCCTTGGTCCCGTGGAAGATCAAGGTGGGCTGCTGGACGTCGGGTTCTTCCTCATACTTCGCCGAGTCCTCCATCAGTTGGTAGCCTAGCCGCATCTCGCGATTCTGGCCATAGTGATACACCGCCACCGAGCCGTCGCTCTTCCACTTCGCCAGCGCTTCCGGTGAATAACGCTGCCGCCAACGGCTGGGAAACTGAAACGCAGGTGCCAGCAGCACCAGCCGCTTAATCTCCGAATGACGCGCCGCGCACAGCGCTGCAAGGTAGCCACCCAAACTCGACCCGAAAAGAACGGTAGCCTGTCCGGCGACGGCTTGCTCGATGACCGCGAGTTGCCCTGTGATCGTGAGGTCCTGGAACCTGCCACCATCGAGCTGCGGGATTTCGACAGCCACTCCCGCCTCATTCAGTTTCCGTTTGAAGTATTGCGCCTTGCCCGATTGCGGACTGGAGGCAAAGCCGTGCAGATAGACCACGCGCATTTTATGGAAGGGTTTCCTTACTGAGGCGTTTGAAATCGGAATACGAAAAGTTGTTTTCGACAGCGACCACACCCGCTCGCGTTTCGCGGTGACGCGTAGCGGCAGGCAGCAGCGCACCAAAGCGGGACAACGCGTAGTCGACCGTAGCGTCTTGCCGCACATCGCCGGCGGTCGAAGTCAGCGTCACCCGCAGCGGGAGATAGTCAGCCCGCACCCACACCTCGCCCACAACGGCAAGCGCCTGCGATTTCCCGTTCGCATCGAACGCTGCTAAGTTCTTACGAGCGCGATCTACTAAAATGCGCCGCATCAGCATCGCGGCCACGGAATAAAAATGTGCGCTATGCTGCCATTCGACATGATTTACATCCACAAGTCGTAAGTACGCCTCGTGCACCAAGTCTGTGGTCTGCATCGAGTGCCCCGCCCGCTCCTGGTGCAGATAATGCCGCGCCAGACGCCGCAGTTCCTGATACACGCGGGGCGTGAGACTTTCGAGTGCTTGCGGATCGCCTTCTGCCCAGGCCCTCAGCAGTTGCGTAATATCGTTGGTAGTCTCTTCCGCCACAGTCGGATCCAAAATCCAATACGTTAACGATAACCCAAAGCTGGGCGGCCCTCCCGCGACGCGCCTAGATGAAAGCCGCGCGGGCGGCGATTCGAGGAACGGCGTTGTGCACATTGCAGTGACCCCACCGTGCGGTCGCATCACACCTCGAAGCGCGGAGATTGAGTCGCCTCGACTCAGGAGACGGAAGAAGTGGGTTCTAACGCAGGATTGGGAATGCGCACCTGTCGCGTGTTTCTTGGGACCGGACGAGAGATAACTTCCGGTTTGTCCGTAACCAGGACGTAACCATTTCTGTTTGAGGCGATTCTGGTGCCGTGTGTTGAAATGGAATTAGAGAGATTACTCCGTCCCGCCGATGTCGCAATCACTTAGGCTTCCAATGGCGTAACAATCACGCAAAGGCCTTGAGGCTTGCTGGTGGACCGTGACGAGCTTGCGTCCTCATCGATAGTCGTGTACCGTGGATGGCGCCCGTCTGTCAACCAACTGGCGGGGAGTTTGTCTCTTTCCCGCGCGTCTAGATTCGCGGGATAGAAGGCCAAGGAGTTCGCCATGTGTTCTTTCCGCACCCTACTGCCCCTGGTAATCCTGGCATCACTACCCTTAGTTTCCCAGCCCCTATGGGTCAGGACGGGAACTCTGCCCGGCGAACGCGTCCAACATAGGCAGACACCACTTCGGGATGGGAGGGTACTCATTACCGGCGGCCTAGATTGCGTGTCGAGGTGTGCCGGAGCCATTACGACGGACCTATTTAACCCGTTAGACAATACTTGGCGCCCAGGCCCGACCATGAGTACAGGACGCTTCAACCATGGCACAGTCCTGCTGGCGAATGGCAAGGTGCTAATTGCCGGTGGCCTTACCGGACCGGCGAGTGTCTACACCAATTCTGTTGAGTTATTCGATCCAGCGACGGGTACGATCACCTCCACTGGGTCACTCACGACACCGCGGATGAGTTTCGGTGCCATCCTTCTGCCCACAGGAAAGGTTCTTGTTACTGGCGGACTGCCTACTGGGCCGAGCGATCTCGCAACCGCGGAACTGTACGATACGTTGACAGGTGTCTGGAGTCTCACCGGATCTCCCAAACGTCAGGGGAACTACAGCCAACTGACTCTTCTCCCCAACGGACGAGTATTAGCCTACCGCCAAGACAAAAGCGCCGAGGTGTACGATCCGGCCACGGGCGTCTGGACCCTCACCGGGGAACTGTCAACAGCGCGAGCTGCGTCATCCGTGAGCGTCCTGCCCAATGGCAAGGTCCTCGTCGCCGGGGGTTACGACCAAAACGACAAGACCCTGATCACGGCAGAGTTGTACGATCCTGCCAACGGGCTATGGAGTCCTGCGCCCAATATGCCCGCACATCGCTGGGGGCAATATGCAGTTCTGCTGCCATCCGGGTTGCTGTTGTTGGCGAGTGGCGGCAACGACACAGATACGCCGCTGAAAACCACAGCCCTCTACGACAGCCAGTCGAATACCTGGAGTGCCGGTCCGGAGATGCTGGAAGGCCGCGTTAGCTTTCAGGCAACACTGCTCAACAGCGGGAGGGTCTTGGCAACGGGAGGCTACGCCGGACCTGACGGCCAGATGTTGAGGAGTTCGGAAATCCTCGCCACCGCAGCGCCGACGAGTGGAGGTCTGGCAACAGTTTCCGCAGCGAGCTTCGCGGATAACAGCACCCTCGCCCCGGAGTTCCTCGCTGCCGCGTTTGGCGTAAATCTGGCATCCGGAACCGAGGCGGCGTCTAGACTTCCGTTACCCACCAGTTTGGGAGGTCTGAGCGTGCGGGTCCAGGACAGTGCTGGCGTGGAGCGCTTGTCACCTCTATGGATGGTCTCCCCGGAGCAGATCAACTTCAATATCCCGGTCCAGACGTCCGTGGGACGTGCCCGGATTTCCGTACTGCGAGGTGATCAGATGATCGCCACCGGTGAATCCACGGTAACGGCGGTTTCCCCTGGATTGTTCGCCGCCAACGGCTCAGGCGAGGGAGCCGCGGCGGCCACCGCAGTTCA
Organism: Bryobacteraceae bacterium; assembly: GCA_039926185.1. Lineage (GTDB taxonomy): Bacteria > Acidobacteriota > Terriglobia > Bryobacterales > Bryobacteraceae > Palsa-187. The sequence continues at coordinate 18,908 of JBDSXJ010000013.1, forward strand.
TGTGCGATCCGACGGAAGCCAGACCTTGGAGGCCGCATACCGCACCGACTCCGGACGCGTGGTCACCACCCCCATCGATCTAGGTCCGGAAACCGAACAAGTCGTATTGGTGTTCTATGCGACGGGTGTCCGAGGACGTAGCTCGCTGGACGCCGTGACGGCGACTATTGGCATGGTCCAGTGCGATGTTCTGTACGCCGGGTCCTCACAGCAGTTTCCAGGTGTCGACCAGATCAATGTACGCCTTGCCAGGGCGCTCATGGGCCGAGGAGAAGCAGATCTGGTCGTCACCGTCGATGGCCGGGTCGCCAACACTCTGCGAGTGAACATACGCTAAGGGTTTCGCTACGGGACGCATCGATCAATAACCCTTCACCGGCTCTTTAGCAGGCTGTTAAGACGGCGTTCTAGGAGGTTGACGCCGTATACGTAAGAAAGCAGGATTGCGAACGATAGTCTGCGTATCGTCGGCCATCCGTCGACGATCTGGCCTGCGGTTCGCCCGACGGAAGGCTCAGATGGTAAGTGACGGTTTGCCCGTAACTCAGGATCTAACTGTTTGCTGATCAGCTAAACTTAACTCTGACAAACAGATGACGCTCTCTCCAGGCGACAAGCTCGGCCCATACCTAATCCTCTCAGCCCTGGGCGCCGGCGGCATGGGCGAGGTCTGGAAAGCCCGCGACACGCGGCTGGACCGCATCGTCGCCATCAAGACCCTCAAGGGGCAGCACTCCGCCCGATTCGAGCAAGAGGCCCGCTCCATCGCGGCGCTGACTTCCAGCGCATAGGTACCCTGCCGAAGCCAGGTCGACTTCATTTCTTTGGCCGTTCCTGCATACGACCCATCGATGAATACCTGCGCGTCCTTCTGCTTCGTATCGAGCTTCAGTTTGCCCGCGTTCGGATGTGCGTTGAATCCGAAGCCGTAGCCGCCGTAATAACCGCCATAGCCGTAGTAACCCGGGTATCCATATCCATAAGCGGGGCCGACAAGGATGCGGGGCCGGAAGCCCCCTCCCCGGAAGCCTCTTTGCGCCTCCGCTGTGGGCATGGTTGCCAGCACCGCGGCCACCGCCAAAGCCGATTTCGCCAGCCATAACTTGGTCATGATTTTGTCCCTGCAACGCGTTGGGCGGAATCTACGTTCCGTTTCGCATTGTGTCCTTTCTACTAGGTGAGATGCGCTGGCGATAAGCGCGGTATCTACCGTCGGTCGAGGAGAAATGAGTACGTCGACAAGGGACTCGCTGGCGAATGAAGACGGTCGACGAGAACTGCATTCCTCTTCTTATCTATGACTTAAGCATTCAGCTCTTGACACGATTTTCGTATCACCTTATTCTCTATCTATGAAGTGGACTATTAACAACCTCTGTTGTCGCCTGCCCTACTAATTCCGCCCTGAATCCCTTATTTTCCGAAACAAGCAATCTACTGGAGCAATCGACAATGAAGCGAGCATTTCTTTTCTTAGGCAGCCTTTTGCTGGCGGCCTCCACCTGGGCACAGACCGGGAACAGTATTATTTCGGGCGTCGTGCGCGACGCAACCGACGCGCCGCTACCGGGCGCGGTGGTCGTCGTGGCAAACGACGAATCTGGCGTACGCCAGGAAACCACGAGCAATGACTCGGGCGTGTACCGCTTCGGGACCCTGGTGCCCGGCAGCTATCACCTGGAGGTTTCCGCCGATGGGTTTCAAAAGACCCGCCGCGGACCGATCGTGCTACAAGTGGCGCAGTCGGTGGGCATCGACATTCAATTGCAGGTCGGTCAGCAGTCAGACACAATCACGGTGACCGAGGATGCTCCGGTGCTCGAAACGCAGACCTCGAACGTCACGCAGACGGTGAATCGGGCGATGCTGACGGCGCTGCCCCTTCCGAATCGCGCGGCTGCGACGCTGGCTTCGCTGGCTCCGGGCGTGGTGATGAATCAGACCGGTGCCGGCACGGCGGAGAACTATCCGGTGTTCACGGTCGCCGGCGGGCGCGTTCGTAATCAGAACTTCATCCTGGACGGCGGGAACGTCACCAACGCAGCGGGCCTCACGCGCGCCATGCAGCTGACCAGCTTGCCGGTGGATGCGATGCAGGAATTCACAGTAATCACCAACAACTACGCCGCGGAGTACGGCCATTCGACGGGCGGCGTCATCACGATGTCCACGCGGTCGGGCACGAATCAGCTTCATGGGAGCTTGTTTGAGTCGCTACAGAACAATATTCTGAACGCGCGCAACTTCTTCGCCACCTCGCGACCGCCGATCCGCCTCAACCAGTTCGGTGGATCGCTCGGCGGTCCGATCCAGAAGGACAAGACGCACTTCTTCGCGACGTGGGAACGCACCAAGCAGCAGGTGAGCGACACGCAACTTTCGACAGTTCCGACGTTGTTGAATCGCGCAGGAGATTTTTCTGATCTGCGCAGTTCCACCGGTCAGCCCGTGGTCATCTACGATCCTGCGACCACTTCGGGAACGCTACGCACTCCATTTGTAAGCAACCTGATTCCCGTAACTCGGCTGGACCCAGTGGCAGTGAAAGCGCTGGCCTTCTACCCGCTGCCGAATCGCGTAGGGACCTCGACCAACGCAAATAACTTCGGCGGCAACACGCGCAATCGCCTGGACCGCGACATTTTCGTGGGCCGCGGTGACCACCAACTGACCCCCAGCGACATGCTGACCGTGCGCTACTACGTCAACAATAGCGGCACGAACGATAACGGCACCTACGGCATTCCTCTGTCCGACCCGCTGAGCAACATCACCAGTGTGCGCGTACAGAGCCTGCTCGGTTCCTATACACACATCTTCGGACCGTCCGTGGTGAACGATCTCCGCGTCACCTATCTGCGTCGTAAGTTCCTCAACACGCGTCCCGGATATCTGGAGAATCCCGCCGCGTTGATCGGCTTGGCGGGTGTTTCCGACTCGGCGTTCCCGGCGTTCACAGTTCCGGGCTATGCGGGCCTCGGCAACGCGACGGGCAGCTATCGCTTGCAGACGCCGATTTTGGATCGCCAGATCATCGATTCGATCTCTTATAACAAAGGCAAGCACGCCTACAAGTTCGGTTTCGAAGCCCGCTTTGCCCGTAACGAAGAAATTCGCGATCGTGGTTCAGCTGGCAACTTCACGTTGTCTCCGCTGATCACCGGATTGCCGGGACGCAGTGGCACCGGCAACGCGCTCGCAAGCCTGTTGATCGGCGAGATTAATACCGCCAGCATTCAAATCTCCGACAAGATCCGCACGACGGCCGCCTACATTGGCGCGTACGCGCAGGACGATTGGCGCGTGACAGACCGCTTGACCCTGAACATCGGGCTCCGTTGGGAGACCGAACTTCCGCGCAAAGAAGTCGACGGCAAGATGAACTCCTTCGATCCGCTCGCAATCAATCCGATCTCTGGAACTCCCGGCATCGTGACCTTCGCGGGCGTCGGCGGAACTCCGTCGCGCGCTTACGCCACAGACAAGAACAACATCGGGCCGCGAGTGGGCTTTGCCTACCGTGTACACGGCTCCGAACGCACAGTGGTTCGCGGCGGCGCGGGCATCTTCTATGGCTCCACCGTGAGCAACACGATTGGCGACACGGCGGCGCTTGGCTTCTCCACCCAATCGAGCCTGGTTGCTTCGCAGCCGGATTACCAAAGCGTGATCCAACTGCGCAATGGCTTCCCGACGGTGACCCGTCCCGCTTTGACCGCAGGCCTGGGCGCAGTGCCCTTCGGCCAAAAGCCGACCACTGCAATCTCTTTCTTCAACCCAAAGCAGGTTGCGCCGATCTCGTATCAATACAATCTCAGCATCCAGAATGAGCTCAGCCGTGGATTGCTGGCGGAAGTGGGTTACATCGGCAACGTGTCGCATCACCTCGCGTCGAATGACTTCTCCCTCAACCAAGTCCGACCCGATCAAATCGGTGCAGGCGACGCGCAATCGCGCCGACCGTTCCCGCAGTACAGCAACGTGACCTGGATCAATCCGACGATCGGCAATTCCACCTATCATGCGGGTTTCGTGCGCGTCGAACGGCGTTTCGCGAAGGGCTTCTCGATCCTGGCTCACTATACATTCTCAAAGTTCCTGGATGACGTATCGGCAGCCGAAGGGGACGAATACGGCACCGTAGGCAGCTACATGGACCAATACAATCGCGGCCTCGACAAGGGTCGCAGCGGCAGCGATGTCCCTCATCGCTTGTTGCTGACCATGACCTACGCGGTTCCGCGCGTTAGCAAAAATCGCTTCGTGAACGGAGCCATCGGAGGATGGAAGGTTGGTGTCCTGGAGACCTTCCAATCGGGCGCTCCGTTCACCGTTTTGAACCTGGCGAACATCGCCAACGCTTTCTCGGCGGGACAGCTTCGCCCGAATATCCTGCGCGACGCGACGCTCTCGGGCGATGAACGCAGCATCACTCGCTGGTTCGACACCACGGCGTTCGTTGCGCCGGCGCAATATCAGTTCGGCAACTCACCGCGAGCTGGACTGCGCGGACCTCGCTCCATCACCACGGATATGACCGTCGAAAAAGGATTCGCCATCAACGAACGTTTCAAATTCGAAATCCGTGGAGAGTTCTACAACGCATTCAATCACGCCAATTTCAACATCCCGGGCTTCACGCTCGGGGGGCCTGGGTTCGGCGTAATCTCCAGCGCGCGCGCTCCGCGTACCACCCAACTCGCCGCGCGCTTAAGCTTTTAGCCAGTGCTACAGTGGAGATCAGAACTCCACTGAATCTGTCGCGAGTATGCATTTTTCAGACGCATCCTCGCGACGGGCAGCACCATGCGACAGCTTTCCAAGAAGACACAATACAGTCTACGCGCCCTGTATGCTTTGACCCGTCACTACGGGAAAGGCCCGACGCTGATCCAAGAACTGTCGGAGACCGAAACCATCCCCAAAAAGTTCCTCGAGCAAATCCTCCTCACGCTCAAAGGCTTCGGCCTTGTCCACAGCAAGAAGGGCAAAGGCGGCGGCTATGCCCTGGCGCAGCCACCCAAGCTGATCATGTTGGGCCCCGTGGTGCGAATGATGGAGGGGCCGCTCGCTCCCCTGCCCTGCGCCAGTGAGACGCGCTACAAGAAGTGTGACGAGTGTCCCGATGCGGAGACCTGTGCGACGCGCATCGTGATGAAGGAAGTTCGCGATGCTATCGCCACCGTGCTGGATAACATCAGTCTGGCCGAAGCCTGCCGCCGGGCCGACGAGGCTGCGAGCAAAAAGTCCGGCGCCCCTTCCTACGAAATTTAGGGCAGCGGCCCGACAATGCCGCGCTCTCCCAGTTGTTTGCGAACGGCGGCGAAGGTAGGATCACTGACTTGTTTCCTTGTCAGGAGTTCGGTGACGAAGTTGTAGACCAGGGCTAGTGCGTCACACGCTTTGCAAGTTATGTCCGCTTCCTCACGGTCGCGGCTCGGTGTCCAAGAACACAGAGCCGCCATGCGTGAGCATGCGGTCCACCTGAGTCCAGATTGTTTGACGCATTTACACTAGCAGTTGCTCGGGCGTCATGATGTCCCAGGTAAGCGGGGCGAAGCGGTCGCCTTTCAGAGCAAGGTCCGGCGGAGGTTGCTGCCCGAACGACAGGGCAGTCACGAAACAGAATGCGGCGAGGCGCATGACACCATCCTTACTTCGGTAGCGCGAACGCGATCACGCCATCGGTGGCGACGACGGCGACATATTGATTGCCGTCCTTGCCTTGATACGTGATCGGATTCGCGTTGATGTTCTTGTCGATGATCGGAGCCCACAACTCGCGCCCCGTCTTCGCGTCGAACGCTCGGAAGCGGCGGTCTGTGGTGGCTCCGATGAACACGAGCCCACCCGCCGTCGCGATAGGTCCTGCACTGGTCGCGGAGCCGACGTTCTGTTTACCCGGAGGCAACGCCTCATTCAAACCGAGCGGCACGCGCCACACGATCTCGCCGGTATTCGCATTCACCGCGCTCAGGCTCGACCATGGCGGTCGCTGGCACGGGAACGTTCCCAGCAGCTTGCCGTCCTTATCGCGAACCGGCGCAGTGAAGTACGCGTAAGGACCGGGACCGGCGACGCTGGCTCGATCATAACCCTGCGTGGAACCGTCAGTGCCGCGACCGTAATACGCGCCGGGCTGGATCTTCTCGACGTAGCCAATCAGCGCCTGGTCGTGCGTCTGCACAAACACGTAGCCCGTATTGGGATCCGCGGCTGTCCCGCCCCAGTTGCTGCCGCCCGTCATGCCTGGAAACTGGATCGCGCTCTTCGGCGGCGCGCCCTGCTCGTGATACGGGAACGGCGTGTACGGACCGTTGCCAGTGAGTCCGTTCTTCTCGATGAGCTCCAAACACGCAGCGACGTGCTCCGGCGTGGTGTCTTCCGCACGCACAAGGTCCGCCATGTCAAAACTATTGCGCGCGAGTGGCGGAGGCTTCACGGGAAACGGCTGCGTCGGCGCGTAGTATTCCCCCGGAACACTGCCCTTCGCGACAGCGCGCTCTTCCACGCCGAAAATCGGCTTGCCAGTTTCGCGATTCAGAATGAACATCAGCCCGGTTTTACCGACCAGCGTGAGCGCGGGAATCGTCTTGCCGTTTTGCTTGATGTCGATCAGGTTCGGAGCAGCAGGCAAGTCGATATCCCAGATGTCGTGATGCACCGTCTGAAAGTGCCACTTGTATTTCCCGGTATTCGCGTCCACCGCGACCAGCGAATTCCCAAACAGGTTGTTACCCGGGCGATCTCCGCCGTAGAAGTTTCCCGCCGGTCCGCCAACAGGGATATAGATGATGCCGCGCTGTTCATCGGCAGTCATATAAAAACCCCAGGTGTTGACGCCGGAGCGATTCTTCCAGCTATCGTTCAGCCATGTATCGTTGCCAAATTCACCGGCTCGCGGCACCGTGTGGAACTCCCAAAGCTTCTTGCCCGTGCGCGCATCGAAAGCCCGGGCATCGCCAGGGGCACCGATAGAAGCTTCCGCGACGCTCGCGCCGAGGATCACAAGATTCTTGAATACCGTCGGTGTACCGCTGTAGCCGACTTCCAGACTGACAATGCCCTCGCGACCGAATCCAGGATCGAGCTTCCCGGTATTCGCGTTCAGCGCGATCAACATGTTCTTCGGCCCCGAACCAGGCGCAGCCGGTCCAGCCGCAGGAGCCGACATCACGTCGCCGCCGTTGGTGAAGAGAATACGCGGAGGATTGCTCCCGTCGCCCGGCCAGAAGGAGACACCCCGCGGAGGCGTAGTCATGCCGGCTGGCAGCGGGTAACTCCAGAGTTCCTTACCGGTATGCGCTTCCAGCGCGAGAATCCGCGAATCAGCAGACAGATACATCACGCCTTTGATCACCACCGGGGTAACCTCGGCAATCGGCGATCCAGTGGTGCGTAGTGCCGCCGTCCACGCCTGCTTAAGGTTCGCGACATTGCCCGCATTGATCTGCGTCAGCGGAGAAAACTTCGTCCCCCGCACGTCACGCGAATACATCGGCCAATCAGCGGCACCCTGCCCGAAAGCGATGGAAGCAATCGCGAACCCAATGAGCGGTTTCATCTTTACGCCAGTGCCGTTTTATAGAGCGCCAGCAGCTTAGTCCACGCCTTCTCCGCCGACTCACGGTGGTACGCGGTCGTGTCGGCCATGCACCAGCCATGCTGCGCGGCGTTGTAGACTTCGATCTCCGCATTCACCTTCGCATCGTCGAACGACTTACGCAGAATGGTCTTCGACTCCGGCTGCGTCGCATCATCGTTGGACGCGATCCCTACATAAAGGCGAGCCTTCATCTTCGGAATCAACGTGTGCGGACTATCTGCCGCTGCCGTGGTCAAGCCGCCGCCGTGAAATGAAGCCGCCGCTCCAACGCGATTCGGCAGGCTCGCCCCTGTCCGCATAATGAGCGGTCCGCCCATGCAGTAACCCTGCGTACCGATCTTCTTCGATTTATCCACCTGCGCCTGCGCATCGAGCCAGCCAATGTACGCCGCAGCGTCCCGCTCCGCTGCACCCGCCGCCGTGACGCTCGCCATCAAGGGCGTAATCTTCGCGCGATCGCGCGCGAAATCGGGCGGCATCTCGACCACCGGGGCCTTGGCCATCCGATAGAAAGGATTCGGCACCAGCACGGAGTAACCTTCCGCCGCGAGTCGCTTGCCGAGTTCGCGCAAGCCGGGGCGCAGCCCAAACGCGTCGGCCCAAACCAGCACGCCCGCATGGGCTCCCGTGGCCGGATGAAAGAAAGCGGCATCGCAAGTTCCGTCCGGAGTCTTGATCTCGACATTCTTCTCCACCACCTGCGCCTGTGCTTCCGCACTCGCCGCAGTGACGGCCATCGCGGCAGTGGCCGCTACAAAACCGCGCCTATCCAGTTTGGTGTTTGGTTGCGAATCGCTCATGGGAATCCTCTCGAAGCAATGTATCACTACCTAGGGCTATCATGTGGAGATGCGCACATTTGCCATCGCCCTCGTCCTGCTGGCTCCGGCCCTGGTCCAAGCTCAGCCCGCCGCTCCGTTGCGGACCGTCCTCACAGAGAAATGCTCCGGTTGCCATGGAGACAAACTGCAAGGCGGACGCGCAGGCAGTTTATTGGACGACGTCTGGATGTATGGCGGAACGGACGAAAAGATCATCGAATCGATTCGCGAGGGTCATGCGGACGCCGGGATGCCCGCGTTCAAGACGCAGTTGAGCGACGTTCAAATTCGCGGCTTGATGCTCCTGCTGCGCAGCAGCGCCACCCAGGCCAAAGGAAAACCGGCCACCATGGCGACGCCCATCGTCGACGGCGTGATCAAAACCGGCAAGCAGACATTTAGGATTGAAACCCTGACCGATGCCGTGGAGACTCCGTGGGGCTTGGCATTCCTGCCGGACGGCAAGCTGTTGATCACGGAGCGCCCTGGACGCCTCCGCATTTTGGACAACGGCAAGCTCTCTGAGCCGATCGCCGGAATTCCCACCGTGTGGACTCGCCAGGATGGCGGACTGTTCGACGTCGAGGTGCATCCCAACTACGCGCAAAACGGCTGGATCTATCTCGCCTTCGCAGAACCGCGCGAGACGAATCGCTCCATGACCACCATCATTCGCGGTCGCATCAAGGACAACAAGTGGGTTGACCAGGAGTACATCTTCCACGCTGCCGACGAACTCTTCACGACGGCCAACTTCCACTACGGCATACGTTTCATCTTCGATCGCGAAGGCCACCTCTTCTATTCGCTGGGCGATCACGGCAAGCCCGAGAGCGCACAAGACCTCTCCATGCCGACCGGCAAAATTCATCGCGTGAATGACGATGGAAGCATCCCGAAAGACAACCCGTTCGTGAATCGCGCGGGCGCGCTTGGCTCCATCTGGTCTTACGGACATCGCAACCCGGAAGGCTTCAGCTTCGCGGCGAACGGCACGCTGTGGGCAACCGAACACGGCCCCTCAGGCGGCGACGAAGTGAACATCATCCAGAAGGGCCGCAACTATGGATGGCCCGTAATTTCGTGGGGAATGATGGATAACGGCATGCCGACGGACACCACGGCCAAGGCGGGCATGGAACAGCCAGTTGCACACTACGAACCGTCGCCCGGCATCGCACCCGTTCTGGCGTACAACGGCGATCGCTACAAGAACTGGAAGGGCAGCGTTTTTGTCGGCTTCATGGCGCACGAAGAATTCCGCCGCTTAACCGTGAACGGGACCAAAGTGGTTAGCCAGGAAGTCCTGTTCAAAGGATTGGGACGCGTACGCGACTTCATTCTGGGACCCGATGGATTGTTCTACGTAGCATTGGCGAATCCAGGACCGCAGCTGTTTTCGACAACCCCCGGTCGCGTCGTGCGCTTGGTGCCAGTACAATAAACGCGGAGAAAACAGCCATGAAACTGATTGCCACGCTCGCACTTGCTGCGTGCTCACTTTTCGCACAAGGGACAGACTATAGTCAGGTCCAGATCAAAACAACGAAGATCAGCAACAACTTCTATACGCTGGAAGGCTCCGGCGGAATGGTGGGAGTGCTGGTGGGTCCGGATGGCGTGTTCATGGTGGACACGCAGTTCGCGCCGCTCAGCGACAAACTCGTGGCCGCGATCAAAGCGATCACGCCGTTGCCCATTAAGTATGTCGTGAACACACACCTCCACGGCGACCACACGGGCGGCAATGAGAACTTCGCCAAGCTCGGCGCTACCTTGCTCTCGCGCCCGCAATTGCGCGAACGGCTCGCACATCCGGCTCCGGGGGCGAATGGCGCTCCGGGCACTCCGGCACCGGCGCTCGCTCTGGCCGCGATGACCTATGACGATGTCGTGACAATGCGCATGAACGGCGAAGAGATCCAGCTGATCCCTGTGCGCAACGCCCACACCGATGGCGACACTATGATCCGCTTCGTGAAGAACGACGTCATTATGTCGGGCGATTTTTACCGATCCATTCAGTTCCCGAACATCGACCGCGCCAATGGCGGCTCGCTCAACGGCATGCTCGCGGGACTGGGGCAGTTGATCGGCAGCGCGGGTCCCGCGACCAAGATCATCCCCGGCCACGGAGCCACCGTCGATCGCTCGGCAGTCACCGCGCATCGCGACATGTTACTGGTGCTCCGCGATCGCATCGCGCCGATGGTGCAACAGGGCAAGACCCTCGCCGAAGTGGTGGCAGCGAAACCCACCGCTGACTTTGAAGCAAAGGTTCAACAGCCCGCAGCCACCGGCGAACGCTTCATCGGACAGCTCTACGCCGAATTGGTCGCCGCCAAGTAGTCCAACTTTTTATAACTCTTTCCGCAATGGGCATGCATCTCTCTTGGTGTAAACCGAGAACGTGCATGCCCATAAACTTTTGGACCCCTTCAAAACGCGCACATCCAAAACGACCGGGCATTCGTAGTGTTATTTGAACCCCTAGAAATGGGGCGAATGAAACCCAACTGGAAAGAGTAAAGGACTACACATCATGAATCGTCGCAACGTACTCGCGCTAGTAAGCGCCGCTCTACTGTCCGTCAACGCATTTGCCAAGAACCCAATTGTGGGCGGCCAGGAGATGTTCCCCAAAAAGAACATCATCGAAAATGCTGTCAACTCCGCCGACCACACCACCCTGGTCGCCGCAGTGAAGGCCGCCGGCCTGGTCGAAACCCTGCAAGGACCTGGCCCCTTCACCGTCTTCGCGCCGGTGAATGCCGCCTTCGCGAAGTTGCCCGCGGGCACGGTAGACACACTGTTGAAGCCTGAGAACAAAGCAACCCTGGCCAAGATCCTCACCTATCACGTGGTCGCCGGCAAGGTCTCGAGCGCGGACCTTGTGAAGATGATCAAGAAGGGCAAGGGCACGGCAGAACTGAAGACGGTTTCCGGTGGCAAGCTGTGGGCCATGATGCAGGGCAAGAACGTCGTCCTGAAAGATGAAAAAGGCGGCGTGTCCACGGTGACCCAAGCCGACGTATTCCAGTCGAACGGCGTGATCCATGTCGTCGACACCGTTGTCCTGCCGAACTAATTACTCCTTGTAGCCGGTAGAACCCTCCCCTCTCCGCGATCCATCTGGGCGCGGCGAGGGGATTTTTGTTAGCTTGAAAGCTCATGCCCACCGCGCTCGAAAGAGCAGTCAACATCGAAGACCTTCGTCAACTCGCACGCAAGCGCGTCCCGCTTTCTATCTTTGACTACGTGGACGGCGGAGCCGATGGGGAGGTCACCCTCCGTGACAACCGCCGCTCCTGGGATGAGGTTCTGTTCCGCCCGCACAACGCGGTGCATACGCCCAGCCCGGATCTGCGAACCAGCGTTCTCGGCTGCGACTTCGCCCTTCCCATGCTCCTCGGACCGATCGGCTTCAGCCGACTGGTAAATTCGCAAGGCGAGCGTGCAGTGGCACAGGCCGCGGGGGAAGCCGGTATCGGATTCGCCATGTCGAGTTTTTCTGGCTACCCTTGCGAAACAGTTGCAGCGGCCGCCAAGGCTCCACTTTGGTATCAGCTCTACCTCGGCGGCGGCCGCGAAGTATCCGAAACCACGTTGGCTCGTGTGTGGAAGGCTGGCTTCAAGGTGCTCGCCGTGACCATCGACACCAATTGTCCCGGCATGCGCGAACGCGATCTGCACAACGGCGCGCCGTATCTGATGAGCGGCAACGTCCGCGGAATGATTCCCTACCTGCCGTCCGTCCTCAGCAAGCCACGGTGGTTAACCCAATTCCTGCTGGATCGCGACGCCATGTTTTTTCCAAACATTCAGATCCCAGGCAAAGGTGCGTGTCCGGCCAACGACGTGCGCAGCATGCTCACCGGAGCCGTCGTGACCTGGGAAGACATGAAGTGGATTCGCGCGGCATGGCCCGGACCTATCCTCGCCAAGGGCGTCATCACCGGCGACGACGCCGTACGCGCGCTCGATACGGGATGCGCGGGAGTAATCGTTTCGAACCACGGCGGTCGTCAGCTCGACACATGTTACCCGACTCTGCGAGCCTTGCCCGAAGTGGTTCGCGCCGTCAATGGAAAGGGCGTAGTGCTGGTCGATGGCGGCATCCGTCGAGGCGGCGACATTCTGAAGGCCCTCTGCATGGGTGCCCAAGCAGTGCTGATCGGCCGAGCCTATGCGTATGGGCTCGCCGCCCAAGGCTACGACGGCGTTGCGAAAGCGATCTCCATCCTGCGCGCTGATTTAGAGCGGACGATGGCATTACTCGGGTGCGCCTCCCTGAAGGACCTCAATTCGTCCTTCGTGGATGTACCCCGCTCCTGGTAGAAACTTAATAAATCCTGCCTCAGCGCGAGGGCATCACCCTTGCATGACTCAGCGATCCTTGGTGATTTTTGCAATCGCCTGCATGCTCGCGGTGGCACAAGAAGTGAAACCGGAAGGGAATATCTTCGCCACGGCGAGCCACTCCGCCCAGCTGAGCACCTTCGCAAGCTTGATAAAAGTCGCTGGCCTTGACGACACACTGGAAGGCCCGGGACCCTTCACTGTCTTCGCTCCCACGGATGCCGCATTCACAAAGTTGCCGTTCGCCACCATCGACGTGCTGCGCATGCCGGTGCATAAAGATATGTTGACCAAAGTGCTCACCTACCACGTCGTAGAGGGGAAACTTTCACGCCCGCTGCTCTTGAGACGGATCGAAGAGGGCCATGGAACCGCGCAAATCCGAACCGTCGGGGGACACACCCTCTGGCTCTCGATGCAGGGCGAAGAGTTCTTGCTGCGGGATGAGCAAGGGAACTTCGCCAAGATTACTCAAACGGACATTCGCCAGTCCAACGGTGTCATCCACGTCATCGACGCAGTCGTCATGCCGAAGTAGCTATTTCTGATAGCGCGGAAGTTGCTTCCACTCCGTCGTCGAACCAGTATTCGGATTCACGCTGGGATCGTCGGTGCCGGCATACCCGCCCTGCGGATTCGCCCAGTAGTATTTGTAAGTGCCCGGCAACTCGACGGGAGTCCGCGAGTCGTAAGGATTCGTGTACGTCTGAATCCCTCCGATGTTTTCGCGAAACTCAAAATTATTCTTATCCTGTGACGCGTTGCGCCCATCGGTGACCTGCTGCTGCGTTTTCTGCGACCATTCGCGATACTGTTGCGCGGCCTCGCCATAGGCTTTCGAGTTCGCCAGATTCTGCGCCATAATTCCACGAGCTCCGAACGCGCCGCCGTTCAACGCCGCAATCTGCTCTGACACCAACGGGAGCCATGAAGCATAACCATCCCACTGGCTCGCTTCCGAGATCGCCGCCGTCATCGCGAGCACCGCAGTGTCATAGGAGGTCGCGATGTGCACCTTCGCCACCCCACGATTCGCCATACCGCGAGCGTTGTAGGCAACATCAAACGCGTAGGCCTGCGTGAAGCCGGAGACCGGCGTAGTCTTCCTTCCCTGCCCGATGCGCAGATTCTGCGGCTGCAGCGCCATCATCTTTTCGTAAACAAAGCGATCCGCCGGGTAGTTCGGCGGCAAGCCGGCGTTGCCCACCATCACCGTGAACGCCTTGCTATCAGCAGCACCCAGGCTCAGCGCAAATTGGCCATCCTCGCCCAAGCGCCAACCTTGCGGAAGCGCATACGAGAAGAATTTCCCCTGCGCGATACTCAGACTCGCCGCAGGAGCAGCTTTCGGGGATGCGCTGCGCGCGACAGGCGAAACGGGATGCAACCCGGCGGGAAGGTCGCCGCTAGCCGCTTCCGACGGCGGAGCAGCGGAGCACGCAAACAGCATCAGGCACGCAACCAAAAGACCGAACACTTTCATGATTCCCGAAAGATATCATGCCCGGCCGCGCTACGTGGCATAATGTTGGGCGATCAGGGAGGTTCTACGATGAAGCTTCGAATGGGTTTTCTTGCCGTGGGCGTTGCCGCCTGCACCGCTTGGCTGACGGCTCAGCAACCGGCGCAAGTGCCGCCCGCGCTGACTCCGCTGCCATGGGCGTATCCGTTGAGCGCACCCGCGCCGCCCGCAGCGCCGAACACCGACCCCACGCTGCACCACGTCCCCAACAGCACCAAGGGATTCACGATGAAGCAGATCGGCGACGGCTTCAATCCACCCGACTGGCACCCCGAAGATCATCCCGCGATGCCCGACATCGTCGGCCACGGCCGCGCTCCCGACATCCGCGCATGCGGCTTCTGCCACCTTCCGAACGGACAGGGCCGTCCTGAGAACTCGAGCCTCGCGGGCCTGCCCGCCGCCTACATCGAGCAACAGGTGACGGACTATCGCAACAATCTGCGCAAGAGCGCGGAGCCCAGCATGGGACCGCCTGCGAACATGCTGAAGCTCGCCCTGGTAACCAACGAAGCCGAAGTGAAGATCGCAGCAGAGTATTTCTCAAAGATTAAATACAAGCAGTGGATTCGCGTTGTCGAAACCAAGACAGTGCCGAAGTATCGCGTCGCCACTGGGATGCTGATCCCCTTGGAGAATACCTCCGAGCCGATAGGCGAACGCATCATCGAGATGCCCGAGAATGTCGAAGTCACCGAAATCCGCGATTCGCAGTCGGGCTTCGTCGCCTACGTCCCCGTCGGCAGCGTCAAGAAGGGTGAAGCGCTGGTCACCAAGGCCTCGGCGAAAACCATCCAGTGCGCGATCTGCCACGGCGAAGGCCTCAAGGGCTTGGGCAACGTGCCGTTCCTCGCGGGCCGCTCGCCCAGCTACATCGTGCGCCAGATGTACGACATCAAAGTCGGCGCTCGCAAGGGTGGATGGAGTCCGCTGATGAAAGCCGTCGTCGAAAAGCTGACGCCCGCAGACATGGTCGCGATCGCAGCGTACACAGCTTCGCTGAAGCCGTAGTTATGGACCGTCGCCAGTTCGTGCAAGCCGGCGTCGCGGTGGCGGCAGCCTCCACCAAAGTAAACGCCGCACAGGACAAATTCTGGCCCGGCGGCGCGCGCATGGTGGTTTCGCTCTCGCTCCAAATGGAGGCAGGAGCGCAGCCAGAGCGCGGGGCGAACGGACCCTGGGGAGCGCTCGACACCAAATATCCCGATTTGCCCACGGAGAAGTGGTACGACTACGGCGTAAAGGAAGGCATCCCGCGACTGCTCGAAATGTACGCGCGCCGCAAGGTACACGTGACATCCCACATGGTCGGGGCAGCAGTCGACAAGCATCCCGCCCTGGCGAAGGAGATCGTGGAACGCGGCCATGAGCCAGCGGCGCACGGCTACACCTGGGAGCCCGTGTATTCAAAATCTCCCGACGAAGAACGGGAGTCCTATCAGAAGAACATCCAAGCCATCGAACGCGCCACCGGAAAACGTCCCATCGGATTCAACGCCCCCGGCATGCGAGCAACGCCGGCCACCTTCGAAATCCTGCAGGACTTGGGCTTCCTCTATCACACCGACGATTTGAGCCGGGATGAACCGTTTCTCATCCCAGTCCGCAAGAAGCCTTTTGTCGTCGTCCCCTACACGTTCGTCCTGAACGACCTCCAGAACTTCGAGAATCGCTGGCGCACCTGCAGCGATTTCGCGGGAGAACTCAAGGCTGAGTTTGACGCCCTATACGCGGAATCGACCCGCAAGCGCCGAATGATTTCGGTCTCCGCGCACGACCGCGTCGCCGGGCGTGCATCGCGAATGAGCGTGATTGAGGACTTCATCATCTACGCGCAGAAACACTCCGGAGTCGTATTCCTCCGAAAAGACGAGATCGCCCGGTTCGCCCTGGGCAGCCCATCCACCATCCGTGAGGGAGTGTAAAATAGTAAGGTTCCCAGAGAGTTACAGGAGGGGTGTACATGCTCAAGAAGTTCAATCTAGTTTTCGGGCTGTTAGCGCTCGTGGCGATTCTGCCCGCCCAACAGACCAAACCCAGCATCGCAGTCGACGCATTCGATTATTCGACGGTGATGACGTCCATTCAGGCTGTCTTCGGTACGCAGGTCAATATCGGCGCAGGCATCCGAGCCCTGATGGTGAAACGCATCGTCGACAACGGCAAGCTGACCGTCGTGGAACGGGCCAAAATCGACAACCTCCTCAAGGAACAAGACTTCGGCGCCAGCGGACGCGTGAAGCAAGGCACCCAGGCCAAGATCGGCGAAGTCCGCGGCGCGCAATTGGCGTTGATGGGCGACATCGTCACCTTCGGTCGCGATGACCAGAAGAAGGGTGGATCGTTGGCCGGCATCGGCGGCGGCATCCTGGGCCGCGTCGGCGCTTCGAAGAATACCAACAAAGCCGTGGTGACCTTGAACTACCGCATCGTCAACACCGAGACCAGCGAAGTCATCGCGTCCGGTGAAGCGACCGGAGAATCCAAGCGGACCAGCACCAGCATCGGTGGATTCATGGGCGGTTGGCGCGGAGCTGGCGGCGGCAACATCGACATGGGCTCCTCCAACTTCGCGGAAACGATTATCGGTGAGGCTGTCACCTCTGCCGTCGATCAGTTGGTCGTAGATCTTGCGGGCAAGATCGATACGATTACCAGTTCCATGCCCAAGAACACCATTGAGGCTCGCGTCGCGGTAGCCAGCGCAACCTCCCTGACGATCAACGCTGGCAGCGCCGGTGGCGTCAAGGTCGGCGATGTTATGGACGTCCTCCGCATCGGCAAGGAAATCAAGGATCCGGTGAGTGGCGAAGTTCTCGACGTGGAAACCACTCCTCTGGGCACCTTGAAAATCACCAGCGTTCGTGACCGCGTAGCCACCGGCGATTATTCCGGACCCGCTGCGAAGGTCGGCGACATGGTGCGCTCCAAGTAGGTCACGATGCGCATCGCTGGGATTGCGCTCACCTTTGTTTTCGCTCTGTCCGGAGCCTTCGCACAGGCTCCGGCACCGCGCAATGGTGGACAGGTAGGCCGTGTCGGGCTAGGCAACGTCCCCTTGGTCATGTGGGGATCCGGCGGCAATCTCTCCACCCCAAACTCTTCCGGAAATCTAAATGGGTGGGGATATTGGAATTCCTACGCCACTCGCTTGTACCCGTATTATTGGGGCGTGGGCGCGAACGCAACCGCGAACAACCTTCCCACGGGTCCCAGCTATGCCAATCCCGCTGCTGTGCTGGCTGCAAAAGAAGTAGCCGCGCCTCTCATCGCTCCCGATAACGGCAAGTCCGGAGCCGAGTGGGCAGACGCCCGATCCTCGTTCGCATCCGCATCCGCGAAAGTGACCCAGGCGCGCACAGCCGTCGAAGACCTGCGAGCCAGACTCGCAGCCATGGGCCAAGGCCCCCGCGCAACTCTCATCACCAACACGGCAACCGCAGAGGCCGCGATCAAGTCCGCCCAGTCCTACATTGCCAGCGGAAACCTGGAAGAAACCCTGCGCGAGATCCAGCGTGCCAACTACCTCGCCGCGCAAGTCCTCAAAGAATTTGGACGCTAGCGCAAGCATGTGGCGCACGCACTCGTGCGTGCCGTGTCGAGACTCGTCTCGACACCTCTAGCGCCCGTAAACCGGCAGATCCTCGCCAGGCACATCCGCCAGCACCGGAAACATCGCGTCGCGAACATGCAGCATCGGGTCGGTAGTACCCCATTCAATCCCCAGCGCCGGGTCCGACCAAAGCACCCCGCGCTCATCGGCCTTGCTATAAAAATCGCTGCACTTATACAGGAACTGCGCCGGCCCCTTCGTAACCATGAATCCATGCGCGAAGCCTTTGGGGATGAAGATCATGTTTTTCTTCTCCGCCGTCAACACCACGCAAGCCGCTTTTCCGAAGTTAGGCGAACCCACGCGAATATCCACGGCTACATCCAAGACCTCACCTTCGATCACTCGGCAAAGTTTTGCTTGCTGATGCTGGATCTGATAGTGCAGTCCTCGCAGCGTGAACTCTTTCAGCGTCTGCGAATGATTGTCCTGCACGAAGGTTTCGGAAATTCCAAAATCTGCAAAACGCTGCTGGCTGTACGTTTCCAGGAACCAACCACGCTCGTCTTGAAACACATCGGGGGCCAATTCCCAAACATCGGGGTGGCTAGTCGCTATCTTTTTCATTGAGGCATCCTGCGTAGCTCTCGTGCCGAGGCAGAGGCTTTTTCAAAAACGCGTTCCATTTCCGGGCTGCGAAGTTGGACGCGTAACGTTTCCAGTCGGGCGATGTAGGTACCCAAAGCCGCATCGATCGACGGCGCATTCGTGGAAAAGATGTCCCGCCAGATTTCGTACGGGCTTAACGCAAGCCGCGTAAGATCACTCGCAGCCGGACCCGCCACTTGAGCCGAGCCAGGTTGTTCAGCAATCACACTCGCCAGCGCTGTCGACAGCAACTGAGGCAAATGCGATACCAGCGCGACCAAACGGTCGTGTTCCGCAGGATCAAGAATCACCAGCCGAGCGCCAATCGCCTGAATCCAGTTCTCAAGGTCCGGCTCACGGGCCGTCAAAACATAAGGTCGGCCTTGAAAAAGATCGGCATCGGCCGCATCCACGCCACGCGATTCCTTGCCCGCCATCGGGTGTCCACCAATGAAGCGAGCGCGCTGAATGACGTCTGCCGCACGTTGGCAGATCATCGCCTTGGTGCTGCCTGCATCGGTGATCACAGCCCCAGCCCGTACATCGCGATCCAGAACACCCAGCGTCTCCAGAATTCTTTCGATGGGCTGCGCCAGGTAGATTAGGTCAGCCTGGGCTGCGGCTTCGGCAAGCGGCAGGGCCTCATCGATCACGTTACGAGTCAGCGCAGCTTCAATCGTTGCCGCCGAACTCACGCCCACGATGCGGCCGGTGAAACCAGCCTTGCGAAGGGCGAGCGCGAACGAACCGCCGATGAGGCCAACTCCAACGATGGCGACCGTGTTCACTTTTGGTCGGGCTCGCGCTGCATGCCCTGCAACGCTCGCATCTCCATCATGATGTTTTCGTAAATCCGCCGCAGCGCGTCGTCCGGAATCGGCCCGCGATTGTGCGTCGTTACATTGCGAAACACGTTCTCTTCGCGGCGCGGCTCCAGCACCGGCGTCGCCAGCGCTGTTTTTGCGCGTCCAATGTCTTCGACCATCTTGGTTCGCTCATTGAGCAAATCGACAATCTTGCGATCCAGCGAATCGATTTTGGCTCGATTATCGGCAAGCAGGCGCTGTGCTTCTTCAGGGGTCATCGCTTCATTCCTTGAGAAAGGGCGCGGACCATCGGTTCGAGGCCGCTGAGGTCGGTTTCAATCTGGCGCACAATCGCGCTGCCGACCACCACACCATCGGCCAGGCGCGCCACGGTTGCCGCTTGCTCCGGCGTCGAGATGCCGAAGCCCAGGGCCAGCGGAAGTTTGGTCACAGCACGCATTCTTTCAATCAGGTCCGCGGTGGAATCCGCAACGTCGGAACGTTCGCCGGTCACACCCGTCCTCGAAACAAGATACACGAAACCAGTGGAATAATCCGCAACCAGCTTGAGCCGCCGTTCGGTCGACGTGGGTGCTGCCAGGAAGATCGTATCCAGGCCGGCAGTCCGCAACGGCTGCAGGAACGTCGCGGCCTCCTCCACGCTGAGGTCGGTGAACAAAACCCCGTCAATTCCGGCGGCCTTCGCTTCCCGGGCAAGCTTTTCCAGGCCATAGTGAATCGCCGGATTCAAGTACGTGAACAACATGAGCGGTACTTCCGAAGCCGCCCGAATCTTGCGCGCAATATCGAGAACCTTGGGCAGCGTCGTTCCCGCATCAATGGCTCTCGCCGACGCACGCTGAATCACCGGCCCATCCGCTACCGGATCCGAAAACGGGACACCCAACTCAATCAAGTCGACGCCCGCCCGCACCAGGGTCGCCGCGATCTCCGGCGTGTGCTCCGGCGTCGGATCGCCAGCCGTTAGATACGCGATGAAAGCGGCGCGGTTTTCGGCACGCGTACGTTCGAACAGTTTTTGAATTCGAGTCATTTTGACTTTGAGTCCGCCGCATCCAGCTCGGGCAGATTCTCTCTGTAAATATCCGTATCTTTATCGCCGCGCCCGGAAAGATTCACGATGTAGATCTTCCCCGGTTCAGACGGTGCCCGCTGAATCGCCTCTGAAACAGCATGCGCCGACTCCAGCGCGGGAATAATTCCTTCCGTGCGCGCCAACCGCTGCGCCGCCGTCAGTGCATCCGCATCGTTGCAGGACGTGTACTCAGCCCGCTTCTGATCGTGCAGCAGCGCGTGCTCGGGTCCGATCAAAACATAGTCCAGCCCCGCCGAGATGGAATGCGTGATCGCGGCCTGCCCATCGGCATTCTGCAACATATAGGTATAAGCCCCGTGCAGCACACCGGGCGATCCGCCCTCAAAGCGAGCCGCATGCTCTCCCAACGAAAGGTTGCGCCCACCCGCTTCGACGCCGACCAGCTTCACGTCATCGCCGAGAAACGCATGGAAGATCCCAATCGCATTGGAGCCGCCACCGACACAAGCAATCACCGTATCGGGCAGCCGCCCTTCGGCCTTGAGAATATCGGCACGCGCCTCAATACCGATGCAGCGATGGAAATCACGCACCATCATCGGATACGGATGCGCACCCAGCGCAGAACCCAGAATGTAGTGCGTCGAATGGACGTTCGTCACCCAGTCGCGCATAGCCTCGCTGATCGCGTCCTTCAGCGTCCGGCTGCCATTCTTCACCGCGACGACCGTCGCCCCCAGCAGTCGCATACGGAAGACATTCAGCCGCTGACGGCGCATGTCCTCTTCGCCCATGTAGACGATGCATTCAAGGCCAAACAGAGCGCACACCGTCGCAGTCGCGACCCCGTGCTGCCCCGCCCCGGTCTCCGCAATGATGCGTTTCTTGCCCATGCGCCGCGCCAGCAGCGCCTGGCCCAGGCTGTTATTGATCTTGTGCGCGCCCGTATGCAGCAGGTCCTCGCGCTTCAAGTAAATCTTCGCGCCACCCAGCTGTTCGCTGAGCCGCTTGCAGTAATACAGCGGCGTAGGGCGACCCGCATAGTGGTGCAGCAGGTCTGCGAGTTCCGCTTGAAATTCCGGATCAGCGCTGGCCTCGCGATAAGCAAGTTCCAGTTCTTCCAGCGGCGCCATCAAGACTTCGGGTACGAAGCGGCCGCCGTACGGTCCAAAATGCCCCGTGGAATCGGGCTGTGACGCGGTCGGGTTCATGCGGACTCCTGCGCTGCTTGCACAAAGCGGCGAATCTTATCGTGATCTTTGATGCCGGGAGATACTTCCAAACCGGAACTCGCATCCACGCCCCAGGGCCGCGCCACGCGAATCGCTTCGGCGACATTCGATGGATTCAATCCCCCGGCGACAATCACCTTGCCTCCAACTTCGCGAGCCTCCGCCCAATCGAACCCGCTGCCATTGGCCGGCCCGTCGAGCAGTACCGCGTCGGCAGCCGCAGCGAGTTTCAAGTCAATGCCCGCGCTCACGCGAAATGCACGCCACACTTGAGCGCCGCTGGGAGCCTCGCCACCGTAGAGCTGCACCACGTCGAGCTTCGCCGCGCGCACCATCTCTTCAAGGAACTCCGCGGTCTCACCTTCAAAAATGCCGACCTTCCAGACCTTCAGTCCCGCACCCAGTCCAGCAGCCGCCTCCGGAGTCACATACCGCGGACTGCGCTTCACAAAAATGAAGCCAATGGCGGACGCGCCAGCCTCCACGGCAACCTCTGCATCCTCGCGACGGGTGATGCCACAAACCTTGATCATCATGAACGGAGCGCCCTCAGCGCAGCAGCCGGATCGCCGGACTTCATCAAGTGCTCACCCACCAGGAAGGCCTGAAATCCCGCAGCGGCCAGCGTAGAGACATCCTCCCGCGAGTGAATGCCACTCTCCGCGACTTTCACAGCACTCGACGGAATTTGTTCAGCAAGCCGTAATGAGGTGTCGATCGTCACCTCGAACGTATGCAGATTGCGATTGTTCACCCCGATGATGTACGCGCCGGAACCAATCGCAGCCTTCAATTCTTCACCATCGTGGACTTCCACCAACGCGGCCATCCCAAACGAAGCAGCCAGTTCCCGCAAGCGTCGCATCTCGGCTTCCGTCAAAATCGCCGCGATCAGCAAAATCGCGTCCGCATTATGTGCAGCCGCTTCGATAACATGCAGTTCGTCGACAGTAAAATCCTTGCGCAGCACCGGAATCGAAACCGCTTCGCGCGCCGCGTTGAGATCCACGAAACTGCCCTGGAAGTAATGGCGATCCGTAAGGACACTCAGGCAAGCCGCTCCGCCATCCACATACGATTTCGCAATCGAAGCCGGCTGGTAGTCGTGCAGGAAAACGCCTTTGCTCGGCGAGGCTTTCTTAATCTCGGCGATCACGGCGGGCCGGCTGGCGAGCAATGCGCCGCGAAAATCACGAGCGGGAGGTCGGCTTGCAGCTCTGCGTTCCAGATCGCCACGCACACCGGCCAGCTCAGCTAGCTCGGCGCGTTTTGTCTCCACAATACGGGCCAGAATGTCGGGAACAGCGTGCACCATTGACAGTAGAAAGTGAAAGGAAATTTCATGGTAGCATCACGCACGCTGCGGAAAAGTTTGGTATAGTGGTGATTCATGTTCGTCGCGCGCTATCATTCTTATCACCACGGCCTTTCCGGTCTTGGTTTCACGCAACGGGCTCACGCGTAGTCACCAACGTTAGTGAGGAGTTTTAATGAGCCTACCGGACTCCGGTGGGCCTTTTTTGTTTTTTAGGCGGGGAAAATGCAACTCGACTTTAAGAAGCTAGATGGCCTACTGTGCGCCGTCATTCAGGATTGGAAGACCAACGAAGTGCTGATGGTCGGATTCATGAATGAAGAGGCCTGGAAAAAGACCGTCGAAACCGGCTGCGCGTGGTTCTATTCCCGCACCCGCAACAAGCAGTGGATGAAAGGCGAAACCTCCGGCCACACACTCGTGGTGAAGGAAGCGCTCACCGATTGCGACACCGACACGGTGCTGTTGAAAGTCGAGGCTCTAGGTCCCGGCGTGTGCCACGAAGGCTACAGGAATTGCTTCTTCCGCACTCTTGAAAATGGCGAATGGAAAGTGAACGCGGAGCGCGCCTACGATCCCGACACGGTCTACAAGAAATAGACGCTAACGAAAACGAAATGAAACTCAAACTTGGCCTTCCTAAAGGCAGCCTCGAAAATGCGACCGTCGAACTCTTCCGGCGCGCTGGCTTCCAGATTACGGTGAGCAGCCGCTCGTATTTTCCGACGATTGACGATCCCGAAATCGAGTGCATGTTGATCCGCGCGCAAGAGATGGCCCGCTACGTGGAGGACGGTGTTCTCGACGCAGGACTCACGGGTCGCGATTGGGTGGAAGAGAACAGCGCCAAGGTCCATGCGGTTGCGGATCTGGTCTACTCCAAAGCAAGTTTCGGCAAAGTCCGTTGGGTTCTCGCCGTGCCGGAAAGTTCGCCCGTCCAATCGGTGAAGGATCTGGAAGGCAAGATCATCGCGACGGAACTTGTCGAGGCCACGAAGCGGTATCTCAAAGCAAACGGTGTCACCGCAAAGGTCGAGTTCAGTTGGGGTGCCACCGAAGTCAAGCCTCCCGTGCTCGCGGACGCGATTGTCGAAGTCACCGAAACCGGATCTTCGCTACGCGCCAACAAGCTGCGCATCGTCGAGACTTTGATGGAGTCGAACACGCAGTTGATCGCAAACCTCAACTCATGGAAAGACACAGAGAAGCGCCGTAAGCTGGAAGACATGAAGATGTTGCTCGACGGCGCGATCGCCGCGCTGGGCAAGGTCGGATTGATGCTGAATGTCGAGAAGAAGGATTTAGCCGCGGTTCTGAAAGTGCTCCCCGCACTGAAGAATCCGACCATCTCAAACCTAAGTGACGGCGAGTGGCTCGCCCTCAACACCATCCTGGACGAATCGACTGTGCGTACCATCATCCCGCGCCTGAAAGAAGCAGGCGCGCAAGGGATCGTCGAATATCCGCTGAACAAGATCGTACTGTAATGATTCGCATCCTGGAACACAAAGACGCGCGATCGCTGGTCACGCGCAAAACACAGCGGCTCGATGAAGCGGAACGTATCGTCGCGCCGATTCTCGAAGCGGTGCGCACGCGTGGCGACGAAGCGTTGCTCGAATACGCCCGCAAGTTCGATCACTTCGAGGGAACCAGTGTCCGCATTCCCGTTGCCGGCAAACTCTCGAAGGAGTTCTTGAACGCAGTAGAAATCGCCGCCGGGAACATCCGCGAATACGCGCGCCTACAACTGCCCGTCGAAAAGATGGTCGAGTATCCCGATGGACGACGCCTCGGCCAGATCGTGCGACCACTTGATTCCATGGGTGCCTACACGCCGGCTGGACGCTATCCCTTGCCGTCCACGCTATTGATGAACGTAATCCCCGCGCAGGAAGCCGGCGTTAAGACCACCTGCGTCGCGTGCCCCCATCCGAGTCCTGAAATTTTAGGCATCGCGGAATGGCTTGGCGTCACGCACTTCTTCCAGATGGGCGGAGCGCAGGCCATTGCAGCCCTCGCCTACGGCACCGCGACCGTTCCCCGCGTGGACCGCATCGTCGGACCAGGGAACATCTACGTCGCCGCCGCGAAGAAGTTGATCGCCGGAGAGACCGGAATCGATTTCGTTGCAGGGCCGACAGAGATCGTCATCATCGCCGAAGAGGGCAATCCGCGTTGGATCGCGGCCGACATGCTCGCGCAAGCCGAGCACGATCTCGACGCTTCCTCAATTTTGCTCACGACCTCACGCTCGCTGGCGAAGGCCGTCTCCGACGAATTGGAACGCCAACTCGCCGTCCTGCCGACAGCGCCGGTCGCACGACCGTCCATCGACAACAATGGCGCCATCGTCATCGTCGACTCGATGGATCAGGCCGTAGAGTTTTCCAACATCCTCGCTCCCGAACACCTCGCATTGCACGATGCCAGCCTACTCGGCGCTATTCAGAACGCGGGCTCCGTGTTCCTCGGGCCGTCCAGCCCCGAAGCCGCTGGCGACTACGCTTCCGGACCGAACCACGTACTTCCGACATCCGGCCAAGCCCGCCTGCGCGGCGGCTTGTCGGCGGCAGACTTCGTCAAAGTAGTCTCCGTCCAGGAACTGCGACCCGAAGCCCTGGCCAAGCTAACCCCCGCGATCACGATGCTGGCACGCGCCGAGGGCCTCGAAGCACACGCGCGCTCGGTCGAAGCGAGGCAGAATGACTGAAGGTCCCCAACCGCGCGAAGCCGTCCGCCAGATGGCCCCCTACCACCCGCCCACCGGCGGACGTTCGGGAAAACTGCGCCTCGACTTCAACGAAAACACCGTCGGCTGTTCCCCACAGGTCATCGAGGCGATCACCAAGTACCTGACCGCCGACCACCTTTCTGTCTATCCCGAATATGTCGACGCCATGGCCGATCTGGCGTCCTTCTTCAAAGTGAAGCAGGACGAGTTCGCCATGACCAACGGCACTGACGAAGCCATTCAGGTCCTCGTCAACACCTACATCGACGACGGCGACGACGTCCTCATCATGCGCCCTTCGTACGCCATGTACCGCTTCTACGCGGAAGTTGCCGGCGGCTCCGTGCGCGAACTCGAATACAAAAAGAGCGACCTCTCCTTCCCCATCGACGAATTCCTCGCCGCGCTGCGGCCTGAAACGAAAGCCGTACTCATCGCCAATCCAAACAACCCGACCGGCACGGGCATCACTCTCGAAAACATCGAACTGATCCTCGATACGGCTCCCGAAGCCGCCGTCCTGATCGACGAAGCCTACTTCGAATTCTGCGGCGTCACCGTGCTGCCCTGGATTCGCAAGTACTCCAACCTCTTCGTCAGCCGCACGTTTTCAAAAACCTACGGTATGGCCGCCATGCGCTGCGGCTGCATCTTCTCGAACAAAGACAACATCCAGTGGCTCCGCAAAGCGCAGTCGCCGTACAGCGTCAACATGCTCGCCGCCGTCGCCGCCCGAGCCGCCGTGAAAGACACCGACTACATCGCGCGCTACGTCGGCGAAATCCTCGCCGCAAAAGAACTCTGCTACTTCGGCCTCGACAAACTGAACATCCCCTACTTCATGAGCCAAGCGAACTTCGTTCTCTTCCGCGCGGGCGACCGAGCCATTCCCATTCGCGACGCCCTCCGCGATCGCGGCGTTTTGATCCGTGACCGCAGCTACGAAATCCCCGGCTGCGTGCGCGTCACCATCGGCACGCGCGATCAAGTCCAGCGATTCCTCACCGAATTGGAGTCTCTGTGGAACAAATAGTAGTGTTCGACATGGACGGGGTCTTGGCCGAAGTCACCGAATCCTACCGGCAGGCGATCGTCGAGACCGTTGCGCACTTCACCGGCACCCGCATCGAGAGAGACCTGATCCAGGACTACAAGAACCGCGGCGGCTACAACAACGATTGGCTGCTCTCGCAAAAAATCGCGAGCGATCTGGGTACCGACCTCCCCTACGACACCGTCGTCGACTACTTCAACGAAATCTTCATCGGCCCCAATCACGGCGACGGCTTGATCCAGCGCGAAAGCTGGTTCCCCAAACCCGGCATGCTGGAGCGCCTGCAACAACGCTTCGGAATCGCTTTATTCACTGGACGCCTGCAATACGAAGCCGAAATCACATTAAAGCGCTTCGCTCCGAAAATCACCTTCGATCCCATGCTCTGCGCGGACCACGTGACCAACAGCAAACCCGCACCCGACGGCCTCCTCGACATTCAACGCATGAAACCCGGAGCCAAGCTCTGGTACGTCGGAGATACCGTGGACGATGCCCGCTGTGCCCGTGCGGCCAATGTTCCGTTCATCGGCATCGCTTCGGAACACCATTCGACCCGCTCAGAAATCCTGCGCCTGTTCGCCGAAGAAAAGGCCATCGCCGTCGTCGAGAACGTCAACGAAATTGAAGGAGTTTTGTGAGACAGGCCACCATCAAACGCGACACCAAGGAAACCCAGATTCGCGGCACACTCAAGATCGAAGGCAAAGGCGTTTACGAAATCTCCACCGGCATTCGCTTCTTCGACCACATGCTGGAGCTCTTCACCAAACACGGTGGCTTTGACTTGAAGTTAGTCGCCAAAGGCGACTTAGACGTCGACCAGCATCACACCGTCGAAGACGTCGGCATCGTGCTGGGCCAACTCTTCTCCAAAGCCCTCGGCGACCGCCGCGGCATCAATCGCGCCGGCTACTTCGTCCTGCCGATGGACGAAACGCTCTCCGTCGTCGCCGTTGATCTCGGCGGACGCCCCGCGCTGGTCTACAAAGACCTCGTCAAAACCGTTCTCGTCGGCGACCTGCAAACCGAGCTGCTGCACGACTTTTTCGACGGCTTCGTGGTCCACGCGGGCGCCAACCTGCACGCGAAGATCCTCTACGGCCGCTCCAACCATCACAAGATCGAAGCCATCTTCAAGTGTTTCGCCCGAGCCATGCGTTACGCGTGCTCGACCGACGTTCGCCTGAAAGATCAACTCCCGTCAACCAAGGGGCTGCTGTGATTTCGGTCTTCGACTACGGCGCAGGCAACCTGCAGTCCGTGCAGAACACGCTTGGAGCCATCGGCGCCGAATACGAACTCATCCGCGACGCCGCTGCCGTAGAACGCGCGCATCGCCTCATCCTACCTGGCGTCGGCCACTTCGGCCAACTCACCCGAGCCCTGGACACCCTCGGCGTCCGTAACGCGCTCGTCGATCGCATCCGAGCCGGCATCCCCTTCATGGGCATCTGCCTCGGCCTGCAAGCGATGTTTGAAGCCAGCGAAGAAGCCCCCGGCGAGCGCGGCCTCGGCATCTTCCCCGGCACCGTCCGCCGTTTCCAAGGCGAGATGCGAATCCCGCACATGGGCTGGAACGACCTAACGCGCGTCGGCGAGAGCCGACTGCTGCGCGACACCGGAGACAAACCCTACGTCTATTTTGCCAACAGCTACTATTGCCCGCTGATCGCCGAAACTGCGGCGACCTGCAATTACTCCATCACCTTCACCGCCGCAGTCGAACGCTACAACGTGTGCGGCGTACAATTCCATCCTGAGAAGTCGGGAGCGTTAGGACTGCAAATCGTGCAGAACTTCCTGAATCACGTATGCTGACCAAACGCATCATCCCCTGCCTCGACGTAACGGCGGGTCGCGTCGTGAAGGGCGTCAACTTCGTGAACCTGCGCGACGCAGGCGACCCCGTGGAACTCGCGGCTCGCTACAACGAGCAAGGCGCAGACGAAATCGTCTTCCTCGACATCACAGCTTCCAGCGATGAACGCGACACCATGGTCGACGTCGTCCGTCGCACCGCCGCCAAAGTGTTTCTGCCCTTGACAGTCGGCGGCGGCATTCGCAGCGTAGCCGATGCACGTAAGATCCTGCACGCAGGCGCCGAAAAAGTCAGCGTCAACACCGCCGCAGTGCGGCGACCCGAGTTGATTACCGAACTCAGCGAAGAATTTGGCGCGCAAGCCGTGGTCCTCGCCATCGACGCGCGCAAGCGCCCCGATGGTGGCTGGAACGTCTTCACCCGCGGCGGCCGTCACGACGAAGGCATTGACGCCGTGGAATGGGCTCGCAAGGGCAATGCACTGGGCGCCGGTGAAATTCTGCTCACTTCCATGGACACCGACGGCGTGCAAACCGGCTTCGATTGCCCGCTGACCTCCGCGGTCCGTAAAGCGACACATGTCCCCGTCATCGCGTCCGGCGGAGCAGGCAAGCTCGAAGACTTCTTTGAAGTGCTCGACGATTCAGGAGCCGGTGCAGATGCCGCGCTCGCAGCCTCCATCTTCCACTTCGGCACCTACACAGTCAGCGATCTCAAAAAATACCTCTCCGAAAAAAAGGTTCCCGTTCGCACATGATTATTCCTTGCATTGACTTGATGGACGGCAAAGTAGTGCAACTCGTCCAAGGCCGCGACAAGGCCCTGGAGGGCGACGCCCCACTCGAAATGCTGCGCAAGTTCGCGGCCTTCCCCGAAATCCAGGTCATCGACCTCGACGCCGCGATGGGCAAGGGCGAAAACAGCAACCTCGTGGAACTCGTAGCGCGCAACGCGAAGTGCCGCGTCGGCGGAGGCGTCCGCACTCCCGAACGCGCCCAGCGCCTCATCGAACAAGGAGCCCACCGCGTCATCGTCGGCACCGCCGCGTTCACCCCCGCCATCAAGGAAATCGCCGCAGCCGTCGGACCCGAACGCATCTTGATCGCGCTCGATTCCAAACACGGCAAGATCGTAGTCAAAGGTTGGCAGGAAGCCACCGACTTCACTGCGGAAGAAATTATCGGCAGCTTGGAGCAATACTGCTCCGGCTTCCTCTGCACCTACGTCGACAAAGAAGGCATGATGCAAGGCACCGACCTCGATTGGTTCCGCCGCCTGCGTGCCGCGACAACGAGAGAGATTACCGCCGCCGGCGGCGTGACAACCATGGACGATGTGCGCGCGCTCCTCGCGATGGACATCCACGCCGCGCTCGGAATGGCGATCTACACCGGCCGCCTGGACCTCGCCGAACTCGCGAAGATCAACCAGCAATAGACCGAGCGTCAATCAACCAAATAGAAGATCGTCGTCTCCAGCTTCGTCTCATCGTCCTGCCAATCGCCATAGACCTCCCAGGACTGGCCGACGAAACGCCTGCTGTTCGCACGAGCCCACGCATGAATGGCATCGTGTGTTTCTATTGTGCGCCCATACGGACCGCGATGCACCGCGACCGCCGCAGACCCGGCAGGAGTCAAAACAGCCCGCACCTCACCAGCCTCCTCGAAAGGCCGAGTCACCTGCACGCCGAAGTCAACCGCCATCGGCAAACCGCGCCTCTCTGGATGATGGTATAGGAACACGTTGTGCCCGCCCTCATGGAGCCCAGGCTGGCTCCGAAGAAACGGCCACACGACACCTAGCGCCTCACCGAACGCAGCTCCTACTTCCCCAATCCGGACGGAACGGCGAACTGCCGCGAGCAGCATCGACGAAACAGTTTCGAGAGTTACCTGCGCCATGTGCCGTCAATGCTATCAGAGCGTGGGTCTCCCGCGTTACTTTAGCGGCAGTCCGTCCGTACCACGACGTCGTCCGTAGACTTGACCACCAATTGCGCGGGCGCTTGGCCACCATGACCGAATCCCAAGTACAGAAATGACCCATTGGGATACGTCATCTTGGTGAACTCGCGCCGCGTTCCGAACTGCCCCGTGATGATGAACTCGACACAGCGCTCCGACTTCCTCGAGCGGAGCCAAAAATAAAGCGGCGTCCGCTTTGTGAGGTTCCGGTACTTCCGCTCTGCGCGATCAGCAGCAGCGAAGTCTTCCTCAAAATCGATCGCGTGAATCTTAGCCGCCGAGCCCGCACTCTCCAGCGAGATGAGCGTGTCCCAAACGTAGTCAGCATCTTTGACCACCCCAGGGCACGCGTCACTATCAAGCCACGAACCCTCCATGGTTCCCGTGGTGTGCCCGCGGATCGTGACGATCTTGCCGTCAAACGCGAGCCGATCCTTCAGGACCTCGCACACCGTGAGCGGCCTCTGCGCGAGAACTGAAGTGGAAACTACGAATATGAGTAGCGACGCGCGCAGCACGTCCAGACTATATCAAGAATCTGCGTTCATCCGTGTTCATCTGTGGCTCACAAAAGTTGCGCAGGCGAGTCAATCCAAAAGTCCGGCTCCCACTTCGCCATCGCCCCTTGATCCCCATACCCCCAACGCACCGCGCACGTGCGGACCCCAGCTTTGCGACCCGCCTCCATATCCTGCGGCGAATCCCCGATAAACAGGCACTCTTCGCGCCTCGCCCCCAACCCGGCAATCGAGGCGAGAATCACATCCGGTTCGGGTTTTGCAGGAAACCCATCGGTCCCTTGCACATGATGAAAGTGCGGCAGCAATCCGAACTGGTTTAAGATCGCCCGCGTGCTATCGGAACCCTTGGTGGTCGCTGTCGACTTGCGGCCGCCCAGGCTCGCCAGCATCTCCGGAACGCCCGGATACACAGTCGTCGCGGCATGCCCACGCTGCGTGTAGATGGAACGGTAGTGTTCCACCATCGAATCCATTCGATCCCCAGCGAAACCCAGGTCCCCAAACAGATCGATGAGGTGCCGACCGATATAGCCGCGCAGGAAAGCGTCAGAAAGTTCGCCCTGGAATCCGGCCACAGCGAGAACGTCCCGCTGCGCCCCACAGATATCCGAGGCAGAGTCCATCAAGGTTCCGTCCAGGTCGAACAGATAGACGGGAAATGCCGGGACCATTACGCGGGCTGCGGACCGCCTTCAGGGAACATCGGCGGAATGCGCGCGACTTCCGGTTTCGGCGTCGGCAGCGAACCATCGCTCGGAGGACGCGGAGGTGGCGGGTTGAACGCAGCGAGAGGCTCGCCCGCGATCAACTGCTTGACTTCTGCGCCGTCGAGAACCTCGCGCTCCAGCAGCGCAGCCGCGATGCGGTGCATGCCGTCCATGTGAGCTTCGATAACCTTGCGCGCGCGCCCATAGCCGTTCGAAACAAGCTTCTTCACCTGCTCATCAATGCGGATGGCCGTGTCCTCGCTGTAATCGCGGTGCTGGGCGATCTCGCGGCCCAGGAAGATCTGCTCTTCCCGCTTGCCGAAGCTCATCGGACCCAGTTCGCTCATGCCCCACTCGCAAACCATCTTACGAGCCATATCCGTGGCGCGTTCGATGTCGTTACCGGCACCGGTTGTGATCTGCTTCATGAAGATCTCCTCGGCGATGCGGCCACCCATCAGGATGGCGAGCTGCGCTTCGAGGTAGTCCTTGTTGTAGCTGTGCTTGTCGTCGATCGGCAACTGCATGGTCAAGCCCAGCGCCATCCCGCGAGGAATGATCGTGACCTTGTGCAGCGGATCGGCGAACGGCGTCATCACAGCCACCAGCGCGTGGCCAGCTTCGTGATACGCAGTGTTCTTCTTCTCCTCATCACTGAGGATCATGCTCTTGCGTTCCACGCCCATGATGACTTTGTCTTTGGCCAACTCAAAGTCATACTGCGTGACAACCTTGCGATTCTGACGGGCCGCGATCAACGCAGCCTCATTCACCAGGTTCGCCAGATCGGCACCCGCGAATCCCGGTGTGCCGCGCGCGACTACCGTCAGATCCACATCATCGGCCAACGGAACTTTCTTGGTGTGAACCTTCAAAATCTGCTCACGACCCTTCACGTCCGGCCGACCCACCACCACGCGGCGATCAAAACGACCGGGGCGCAGCAATGCAGGATCAAGCACGTCAGGACGATTGGTCGCAGCCACAAGAATGACGCCTTCATTCGATTCGAAGCCGTCCATCTCCACCAGCAACTGGTTCAGTGTCTGCTCACGTTCATCGTGACCGCCGCCCAGGCCAGCGCCACGATGGCGGCCCACGGCGTCGATTTCGTCGATGAAGATGATGCAAGGCGCGTTCTTCTTGCCTTGTTCAAACAAGTCGCGCACACGGCTCGCGCCGACGCCCACAAACATTTCCACGAAGTCCGAACCGGAGATCGAGAAGAACGGCACGTTCGCCTCGCCCGCGATCGCGCGAGCCAGCAACGTCTTACCCGTACCCGGCGAACCTACCAGCAGCACGCCCTTCGGAATGCGGCCACCCAGTTTCTGGAACTTCTGCGGCTCGCGCAGGAATTCAATGATTTCCTGCAACTCTTCCTTGGCTTCTTCGACGCCCGCGACGTCCTTAAAGGTAACTTTCTTCTGCTGCGAGGAATGCAGCCGAGCGCGGCTCTTGCCAAAGCTCATGGCCTTGTTGCCGCCGCTCTGCATCTGCCGGATCATGAAGAACCAGAACCCGACGACCAGCGCGATCGGAATCAGCCCGCTCATGAAATTCACCCAAATGTTGCCCGTGTCCTTTTCGACCTTCACGCTCACGCCGTGCTCAATCATCAGCTCAGTGAACTTGTCATAGGTCGGCGGCACGATGGAAACGAACGCGTTTCCGTTCTTATAGGTCCCGGTGATATCCCCGGTGCCTTGCGTCAGGGTCGCCTTCTCCACTTGGTCAGTCGTGACCTTCTGGTACAGCTCAGAGAACTGTGGCGTCTCGCTCGAGGTGGGCGATTTGTGGAACACAATCCAGCCCAGCACGAACAAACAGACTACGATCAGCCACATTACGGCGGTTCTAACGTTAGAATTCATGTTTTGCTCTCGCGATCCCCACGGCCATCACACTACTACCATCTAAGACGTTGGTTTCGGGACAAAAGATTCAGCCTAGACAGGAATCTCCTGAACTGCGACCCCAGAATCTTCTGATGAAGGACCGAACTCCTTGGCCCACAAGATCTTACCCTTACCAGTAACAATCGGCCAGGAAGCTCGCCGCCAAGAGGGTACGCGAGCCTTCTGGAACAAATCTTTCAGCTTCGTCGTGCGCTGGTGTCCCAAGGGCCAGTACTCATCACCCGCGCGCCAGCCACGCAGCTCTAGCTCCAAGGTATCACACGCCTGTGGGTGTTGTTGCTCAAGCTCGATCTCCAACTGAATCAGAGGGTTAAGCGTCGGCCAAGCATACCGCCCCGCGCGGTGGACGGCGATCGCCTCCGGCGGAACCGGTGCCGCCGTCCGTAGCAGCAGCCAGTCGAACGAACGAACCACCGTCAGCCCAGGCAACGCAATGCGAGCCGAACCGCCCGCCGCCACAACTAGCGTGGCCACCGCCTCGATGTGCGAATAGTCGATCCCGCGCAGGCTCCCCTTCACCTTATGGATCAAGTGGCGGATCACCCGCCGCTGGAACGCCCGCGGAAGTTCGGCCAAAAGCCTGACCGGCAGTTCCACCCAGCCGCCCGTGAAATCCGGAATCTCCAGCCGAGCCATCTCCCCCGCCCACCACACTTCCTCCTCATACGCGACATCCGCCAAATGCGCCAGCGCCCCCGCAATCTGCGGATTCCACTCCCGAGCCAACTCCGGCAGCAACCCATGCCGAATCCGGTTCCGAGCAAACTTCGACGACGAGTTCGACGAATCCTCCCGCCACGCAATCCCCCGGTCCCGGAGATACCCCCGAACATCCTCCCGCCGCACTTCCAGCATCGGCCGGATCAGCCCCTCCGCCGTAACCGGCAAGATCCCCGCCAGCCCGCTCAACCCCGAGCCTCGCAACAACCGAAACAAAACCGTCTCCGCCTGATCGTCCAGCGTATGCCCCAACGCAATCCGTTCCGCAGGCAGCCCACGAAAGAAGTCCAGCCGAGCCCTCCGCGCATTCTGCTCCAGGTTGCCGACCCCGACCTCCGCGCTCGCTCGAAAAAAAGGCAGCCCGAACTTCGCTGCCAACCCCGCCACAAACTCCTCGTCCCC
>JBDSXJ010000014.1:0-332676 GCA_039926185.1 Bryobacteraceae bacterium
CACCTGTTCTCAACAACCTGTGACTGCTTGGTGGGACAGGCTTCAGCCTGTCGGCCTTTTTCCGCAACCTACGGGAGCGCCAAGGCAACCAACTCGGCCGGGAAAGTACGATTCCCGATCGCGACCACGATGTACTGCTTGCCGTTGACCATGTAGGTCATCGGAATACCCGTCTCATTCGCGGGCAGGGCCATCTCATGCAGTGTTTTCCCGGTGGCCTTGTCCAGCGCGCGGAACAACGGACCGCCGCCACCCGGACCGGAAGAGAACATCCCGCTGCCGTCGCCGGAAAAGAGCAGCGTCTTGGTCACCAGCAGCGGCGCGCGCTCCGGTTGCCCCACTCCGCTCAGATCGACACCCTTCAACGCCGGGTTATCGGCCACCGCCTTCGGAGCATGTCCATTGGGAACCATCCAGCGATGATCACCCGTGTTCATGTCGATTGCCGTGATCCGACCCCACGGTCCCTTCACCAGAGGTAAGCCCAGCGGGGCCTCCACGCGCGCGAAGACACCGACGTAGTTCATATCGCTATTGCGCGCGGCACCGGGTGTCATGGCGCTGGCCCACCACGTGGTCTCCGATGGAATGTAGAACATCCCCGTTTCCGGATCGGCTGCAGCGCCCTGCCAGTTTGCCGCACCCTGATTGTGCGGGACAATCACCGTGCCCTGCTTGCCGCCCTCGCCCTGCACGATGGAGGGCGTGTAAATCGGTCCCAACTTAAATTGCGAAACGGACTTTAACGCCGCAGCCTTCACCTCTGGCGTAAGATCGTTCAAATCTGCCTCGCTAATGCTGTTGCGGTCGAACGGCAACGGTTTAGTGGCGAAGGGTTGCGTCGGCGAAGTCACCTCGCCGGGGACAGTGGATTGCTCCACCGGACGCTCCTCAATCGGCCATATGGGCTTGCCGGTGACGCGATCGAACACAAAGGTCATGGCCTGCTTGGTTATCTGCGCCACGGCCTTGATCGGCTTGCCGTCCACCGTCACGTCGAGTAGAACCGGCTGCGAGGCGAGATCCCAATCCCAGATATCGTGATGCACTGTCTGGAAATGCCAGACCCGCTTGCCGGTTTTCGCGTCCAGACAAACCAGACTGTCGGCGAACAGATTGTCGCCCAGGCGGTGTCCGCCGTAGTAGTCACCGGTGGGCATCTCGATGGGCAGATACACGTAGCCCAGGTCGAGGTCCGCAGCCATCGGTGCCCACACGCCGGTGTTGCCCGTATACTGCCAGGAGTCATTCTTCCACGTCTCATTGCCAAACTCGCCTACCTGCGGAATGGTGTGGAAGGTCCACAACAGCTTGCCGGTGCGCGCGCTGTAGCCGCGCACGAATGCGGGGACATTGGCCTTCGAACGCGGAGCACCGCCCGACGGCAGCGACGCACCCACAACCACTACATCGCCAACGACGATTGCGGGAGACGTCGACGTGATCTGGCCAATCTCCACCTTGCGTCCCGTTCCTTCCAGCAGTCCAACCCAGAGATCGACCACACCCTTACCGCCGAAATCGTCCACAGGTGCGCCGCTGTCCGCGTCCAACGCCACCAACTGATAGCCGCGCGTGATCAACAAAATCCGGCCTTTGCCTTTTTCGTCGGCCCAATACGCCACGCCACGATTATTGGAACGGGGGGCGCGTTCTCCGCGCTCGCCTTCGTTCAGGTGATACGTCCATAGGGTCTCGCCCGTGGCTCCATCCACCGCGATCGCCGCGCGCTGGGTTCCTGCCGTGAAGAAAAGCTTCCCGTTGATCGCCAAGGGCGTGACTTCCAGGTTGTAGTCCGGCCGCGGGCCGAAGTTCTCTGACTTCCACCGCCAAGCGATCTTCAGCTTGGACACATTGGAAGCGTCAATCTGGCTGAGCGGCGAATACTTGGTGCCTGCTGCATCGCCGCTGATGTAGGGCCAATCGGCACCTACGGGTCTGGCTTGTGACCAAGCCGTGAGAGAGGCTGTCGGCAGTAAAACTGCCGCCCACAGGAAGGAAGAAAGAGATCGGGAAAGTGACATGGATAGGAACCTATTCGGCGTAATTATACGTCAACGGAACCCTGACCGGCTTGCGACTGGTCAGGGTTCCAAGCATTTTGATTTTGCGAACGACTTAGGGCCGTCCGTTGGAGATCGCGAGCCAGGACTTCGCGCATTCCTCAACCACGGTGAGATACTTGCCGACCTCGGCTTTACCCACCACCCACGGATTGGGTTCGCCGTCCTTGCGCGCTTTGGTCTTTTCAAACCGCGCCAGCGCGTCGTTGTAGTCGGTGTGGTTGACGATAATCACGTCAGCGCCAGAACCGGCAGCGATGTCCGAGAAACGGTTCGCGTTGGAGATATAGGACTGCAACATCTCTTTGGTCGTGCCACCGCTCAACGCGGTTCCGCCCCACTCCATCGCCATGTGCGGCACGCCGTGGTCCTTCACGGGAACCAGCACGGAAAGAGTTCCGCCCGTGTGACCCGGCGTGATGTAGATGGTAATCGTGGTATCGCCCAAGGTCAGCTTCTGTCCGTCGGTGGCTTCAATGTCCTTGCGCGGCGGATTCGCTTCGCGCGCGGCCAGTTCCCAATCCTTGGGTCCCATAATGACGCGGGCGCCGTAGGTGTCCTGGAGGAACTTGACGGCACCATCGTGATCGCCATGCGCGTGGCTGACCACGATGTATTTGATCTTCGCTGGATCGAGGCCCGCCTTCTTGAGGCCGTCGACGATGGCATCCTGAGCGGCGTACGCGAACAGCGTATCGATGAGAATAATCCCGTCTGACGTGTTCACGGCCCAAGCACTGTTCACTTTGGTGGTGAGGAAGTAGAGGTTGTCAAAAACCTGACCGCCTTCCGCGTACCAATTTTCCTTCGGCGGCGTGGCTGGAGCACCACCCTTGGGCGCACCCTTCGCCGCTCCCTTACCTGCGCCAGGACCAGCACCACCCGGCGGGTTCGCCGTGGACACGGCACCGATGGTCGCAGGGCAAGCAAGCCGCGCCGCGCCAGTGTTATTCGAATTCAACAAGGCCGTCGCAGCAGCTTTGTGTGCCGTTCCCGTGTCGGGAGTTTGGGCAAATACGGCGGCGGTCAACAGGAAAGGGAGAATAGTTTGGTTGATCTGCATAAGCGCCCTAGTCTACCGCACCCTGCGCGGAAAGGCATCCGGGTGACCCCTCGCCTTGAAACCGCTTCCATGTCAACGTTCATTTGCTAAACTGCTGGGTGATCTGCGCCCGGATGCACGCGCGACCGGTCATTTAGAGGAGGATTGCGATGAAACAGAAGTTCCTTTGCAGCGCTGCCGCTTTCTTGTTTCTGGGCGCGGGCGCAGTGCGCGTGTGGTCCCAGGCACCCGTGCAGCCCGGTCCTGCTGGCGCAAAGGGAAAGGCTCCACGAGTCCAGAACCCCGCCACGCCGGAAGACGTCGCGGAGATGGCGAAGCTCGCCGCGCTGCCTGCCTGGGTCGCAGGCTCCGGTGATGGAGACTTCTCGACAGGACCCGAGTACGCACCCGCGCCGGAAGAAACTCAACGAGTGGGTATTCCTCACGGCAAACTGATTGAGTTCTTTATGAACTCGGCCGACAGCAAAATCTATCCTGGCATCAACGGTCCGTTTGAGCGCCTGGTCTCGGTCTATATCCCAAGCCAATACGTCGCGGGTACCGAGACCCCTTTCATTTTTTCCGCCGACTCTTACGGCCTGGGGAACCGACAACTGGCGAATATCCTGGACAACATGATCGCCGACCGACGCCTACCCTCGATGGTCGCCGTGATGGTCGCTAATGGCGGCCCCGAACGCAGCTTGGAGTACGACACCGTATCTCCCTTGTTCGCGAACTTTGTGGAGACCGAAGTTCTGCCGCGTGTGGAGAAAGAAACCGGCGTCAAGCTGACCAAGAACCCCGAAGGCCGCATGACGTATGGCGGCAGTTCCGGTGGCGCGATGGCGCTCACCATGGCATGGTTCAAACCGGAGCTTTATCATCGCGTGCTGTCTTACTCCGGCACCTTTGTGGACCTTCGGAACGGTCCGGATGCGCCGCACGGTGCCTATGAATACCCCGAGCATTTCTTCCCCGACAATCCGGTGAAGCCGCTCCGCATCTGGATCCAGGTGTCGGAGAACGACAACGGCGCAAAGACCGCGTCCGCCGATCGACGCAACTGGGTGATCGCGAATCAACGGCTGGCCGTGGTGCTGAAGAACAAGGGCTATCACTACCAGTTTGTCTATACGAAGAATTCAGGCCACACCGAGCGCAAGGTAATTACGCAGACCTTGCCGCAAGCTCTGGAATACGTGTGGCAGGGCTACCCGATCGCAGGCAAGTAGGGCGAGGTTTATGCATCCTAGAGGTGGCACCTTTTCAGACTTGTGGCGTACGCACTTTTGCGTGCCGCGTCGGCACTCGTGCCGACGCCTGCCGTTTGCCGTCAGGCCACCGGGTGTCGAGACGAGTCTCGACACGGCACGCAACGAGTGCGTGCGCCACATGCTTACCACCCATTGCTCCCACTGACTGCGCAGTAGTCGCGACACAGTCCGCTAGCGACCCCTCGCGTACTGATTTGGCGCGCCCGGCGTCGGCAGATTGTTGGTGACCTGCGCGCCGTTCGCGTGCCCCTTGGTTAACGCTGTGTTGAGCGTGATGCCCGTACCCGAGACTTGGGTACCAGCCGCGTGTAGGGACTTCAGCGGCCCAGTGACAGTGATGCTCGCGCTGGCTCCCCTACCGCCGCCTGCGGTAGACGCGATCACGGCCGTTTCCAGGTTCGCACCCGTGCCAATCGTGATGGTCTGGTTCGCGGCGAAACCAGCCACGCTCGCCACGGGGATTGCGGTTGCTCCGACATCCGTGGCCGCACCCGTGGTCGTCGCGCCTGCCGTGCCCACCGTTGCGATCACTGCGGTCTCAGCCGCTGCACCCGCATCGATCGTCAGCGTTTGCCCAATGCCAAAATCCGCGACGCTGGCGACCTTGATATTGTTCGCACCAGCGGCAATCGCACTCACCAGTGTGGTCGCCGGTTGCAGTTGGAAATCCGTGCAGTTGCTATCCGCATCGCGCCCATCAGGGTATCGGCCCAAACTTCTTTGAGCCGCGCTGACCGCCGGCGCACCGCGCGGGACAGCGGGCACCACAGCGATGCAGCCGCCCTTGCCTTGGTCACCTTCCAGTGTGGCGATCTCCGGGCTGGCGATCGTCCCATTCCCGCTTGAACTACTTTGCTGGGACCCGTACACAATCGCATCGGCCAAAACCCCGCCCGCATCCAGCAGTGCAATCGATCCCGCGCTGGACGAGAGCGTCCAGCCGAACCACTGCCGCGGCGCAACCGGCCCTTGATAGCCAACACCCGTAGCCTGAGGATTGACCACCGGCGCGCCATAAGCGTGGCCTTTACTCAGTGCGCGATCCAGCACAATTCCGCTGCCGAGCGCCTGCACCGCGTCGGCGCTCCGATGTAGAAAGCGTAGCCCTGTCGCGACACCGATTCCCGTGCCCGGATCGGACACATCCACATCCGCCTGATGGCTGAACCGCAGCGCGGCTGTAAGATTCACACCCGTGCCATTCACACCCGCAGTGCCGACACTGGCAACCGTGACCAGTTCCTTGCGCGCGCCCGTGCCAACGGTCAACGTGTCGCCCGCCGTGATATCGGCAACCGCCGCCAGCTTTAAATTGCTGGAACCCGCCGCCGCAGCCGCGGCTAGAGAGGTCTGTGTGGCAGCCTTGCCCACCGAACGGACCGTTGCCGTTTCGTAGTTGCCGCCGATGTCGATGCCCACTTTCTCGCCCGCAAGGAAGCCCACAGCGCTGGTGACCGGCAAGTTCGTCGAACCTGCGGGACGTGTCAGCCACGGCCCTGTGGACACCGGCACGAACACGGTCGTCATGGGAGAGGCCGCCGTCCCGACTCGGACAATCGTCCGTGTCTCACCATCGACATCGATCTGCTGCCCGGGCGCGAAGCCCGCAACACTGCGAACGTGAATCGTTGTTTCTCCCGCGCTCAGCGGAGCCGCCAGCCCAGAACTCGAAAGGCCCAGCAAGTAGAACGCGTGGCTCGCCAGTGTTGTGCCGGCGGGGATCTTCGCCAGTGGCACAGGAGCCCACTGGCTCTGCGTGTTGATCAAGGCCCAATTCGAAAGATTCACGGCCACGTCCGAATCGTTATACAGCTCGACAAAACTGCTGCCGCCCAAACTGACTTCGTTCACCTTGACCGGCAGCACATTCCGCACTCGCTGCGTGGCG
This sequence comes from Bryobacteraceae bacterium, assembly GCA_039926185.1. GTDB lineage: Bacteria > Acidobacteriota > Terriglobia > Bryobacterales > Bryobacteraceae > Palsa-187. The sequence goes on from JBDSXJ010000014.1 coordinate 6,271, forward strand.
GTCTCGGATTGCTTACCGGCTCCAGTCCATTCCGTCTTTCCAGTCAGGAACCCCGCACCAGTTTTCGCTCCTGAGGACAGCTGGAACACAGCGCTGACGCTAGCGCCTGGAGCAACCGTCGCCCACGCACTGGTGCCGGAGGCGGTGGCGTTCCATCCCGCCGGAACCGCGAGACTCAGTTTGACGCTGCTCACTGCCGCGCCGGTCGTATTCGTGAACGTCTGCGTAACCATCTGTGTCGCGCGCGGTGTGAACGTCGTCACCCGCGACAGTCTCACCCGCTGCACGTCGTACTTGGCTGCGACCACGTTCGCCTGCACCGCGTCTGTCGTGGCTTCGGACGGATAGCCCGTAGTCATCACCCCTTCATAAAAGGTCCCAGCCGAGCCGTTGCCGTTGTCACCGCCCACGCCCAGCAGAACCGCTCCGGGCTTGTGCATCGGGAAGTAACTGTTGTTGGTGTTGGAACCCGGGCGAACGCCACTGTAATACGTGGTCAGCCGACCCGCCTGCGCATTGCCGCCGCGCAGGTCCCACTTATTGCCGCCACCGCCATCCACCACCGCGGTCACGAACCGCCAGGAATCAATCGTCGGATCGGCTGCGTTACGCTTCGCGTCATACCCGGAAAACAGCCCCGCCTCCATGTCCGCCATGATCCACGGACCAGGCCCTGCGCCGCTGCCCCACGCCGTTGCCGTGCCGAAATATGTGGTCTCCATGGTGCCTGTGCCTACCGCGCGGCCGTTGGTCGAGGAGTTGCCATAGTCGAAACAGCAGCCGCTATCGTAGTGCGTGCCGTCGATGACGTAGTAGATGCCCTCCGGCTCGTCGTTGATCGCGAGACCGGTCGCATCGTTGTTGCGGAACCCCATGCCCGGCATGATGTAAACGCCGTATGCCTTGTGTCCCATGATCGTGATGGATGCCATGTCCGCGATCGGTTGCGTGTCAAAGCCGCCCTTCTCCGGCCCCTTGAATGTTCCCGGCGCACCTTGATAAAGATGATTGCCTTTGCCCGAATGATCGTAGAGGATGCCCATCACGCAGGTGGTGTTGACGCAGAACGCATCATGCGCCGCCGCGTCCGCGTATCCGCCGGATTGCACACCGATATCCAACGTCTTACCGTCGGACCGGCGCTGAACCTGATAGAGAGGTCCGTTGTAAGCCGCAGTCAAAGCGCGCGTGGTGCTGTGAGCCGCCACGCACGGCGTGCCCGCTGCGCCGTAAATGTCGCACGGACCCTGCGGTCGGGTCGGACGAGCCGACTGCGCCATCATCCACGTCGCGCCGATCATCGCTGACACGACGGCCAGCCGGAAAACTAGAAGATGGATTTGCTTCACAAGGTCCCTTTAACGTCCCTTCGCATACTGGTTCGGCGCGCCCGGCGTGGGCAAGTTGTTCGTCACCTGCGCTCCGTTCGCGTGGGCCTTGGTTAAGGCCGTCCCCAACGTTAAGCCCGAGCCCGAGACCTGTGCACCAGCCGCATGCAGGGACTTCAGCGGCGCGGTGACCGTGATGCTCGCACTGCCTCCCCTGCCCCCGCCCGCAGTGGCAGCGATCACAGCGGTCTCCAGGTTCGCACCCGCGCCAATCGTGATGCTCTGGTTTGCGGCGAAACCAGCCACGCTCGCCACAGGGATCACCGTTGCTCCCAAATCCGTGGCCGCACCCATGGTCGTCGCGCCTGCCGTGCCGACCGCCGCGATCACTGCGATTTCAGCCGCTGCGCCAGCGTCGATCGTCAACCTTTGTCCGGCGCTAAAGTCCGCCACGCTGGCCACCTTTACATTGTTCGCACCAGACGCGGCGGCACTCACGAGTGTCGTCGCCGGTTGCATCTGGAAGTCTGTGCAGTTGCTATCCGCATCCCGCCCATCTGGATATCGGCCCGCGCTCCAGTGTGGCGTGATGACGGCTGCCGCAGGTCCGCCGAAACCACCGCGACCCGCCGCTAGCACCGCTACTCGGCAGCCATTCTGTTGGGCTCCAGAAGTCGTATGGTAGCCCTCGGAGGCCCAGGGATCGACGAGCAGGCCGTAGTTCAAACTATCGACAACCAGGCCAGCGGCATCGCGCAGAACCATGTTGCCCGCGGCGGTCGAAAGCGCCGGGCCGCCGAACCACTGACGCGGAGCGGGCGACCCTTGGTATCCCGCAGTGGTCGCCGTAGCGTCATGCACGACCGCATTGATCGCGTGCCCCTTGCTTAAAGGTTTGTCGAGCGCGATCCCCGTTCCCAGTGGCTGAATAGGCTCGTTGCTGGAGTGGGCGAAGGCCGTCGCCGGCTGGAAGGTGATGCCGGTCCCACGCGCGCTGAACGGAATGTTCGACGCGTGATTGAAGCGCAGGGGAGCCGTCAGCTCGAGGCCCGAGCCCAGTTCGGTATCCTTCAATGCACCATTGAACGCGTTGCGAACAGATTGGGTCCCGACGCGAGCAACCGTGACGGTCTCAATCCCATGCCCCACGCTATCGATATCCAAGCGGATCTTGTCGCCCACGGAGATATTCGCAAGTGAAGATACCTTGAGGTTCGTCGAACCCGCCTTGGCATCCGCCGTCAGCCAGGCCTGTGTGCCGGGCTTGCCCACGGCGGTCACCGTGGCGACTTCGTACTTTTCAACGTCCCGGGCGACAGCAGGGTAGGTGGCACCATAACCAATGGCGAGCTTCTGCCCGACCTCGAAACCAGCCACGCTAGTGACAGGCACATTCGTCGAACCGACTGGAATCGTGATCACGAAGCCGTCGGGCAAGGGTTGCCACAGCGTTGTGCTGTTGCCCGCCGCCGTTCCCAGGCTCGCGATCTTGCGAGTCTCTGCTTCGATAGTGATGGTGTCGCCCACCGCCATGCCGGTAGTGCTGCGGACGTTGATCGTAGCCGTACCCGCGCGCGCCGGCACAGCAAGTCCAGAGGTCGAGAGACCCAACAAATAGAAGCTGCCAGCCGCGAGCTTGGTTCCCGCTGGAACCTTCACGCTGGAAGCAATCGCCTGCTGCGTCGGATGCTGGGTGAGCGACCAATTCGATAGATCCACCTCGCGCGCACCGGCATTGTAGAGTTCGATAAACGTGTTGGTGGAATTGGTGGTCGATCCATCACTGATCCGAAATTCGTTGATCTTGACAGAGCTGACGTTTCGCACTTTCTCCACTGCCGTCTCGGATTGCGCCCGGCCCGTCGCCTGATTGGTCCAGGACGCCTTGCCGACCAGATCGCCGTTGAACGCTGCAGAACCCGAGGTCACCTTGAAGGTCGCGCTCACGCTGGCACCGGGAGCAACAGGTGCGGCAATCTTCGCCGACGCGTCGCTGGAACCCACAACAACGACGGCCCACTGCTTGGGAGCGACGATACTGAGTTGAACGCTCGTCGCAGCCGAGCCTGTTGTATTGGTGAACGTCACCGTGGTGTCTTGCGAAGAACCGGGCGAGAACGTCTGCAGCCCCGGCGGAGTCGCCGTCGCCGATGCCGGAGCCAGACTCACGCGCTGCACATCGTACTTGGCCGCCACGACGTTGGCCTGCACCAATTGGTCGGTAGCATGCGACGGATAGGTGCCGGGGGCAGTCATCGCGCCCTCATAGAACGTGCCTTGTGAGCCGACACTATTGTCGCCGCCGTTGCCCAGCAAAATGGCTCCCTGCTTGCGCATCGGGTCATAGGTGGCATTGATGCGCGGTCCGTCGAACATCACCGATAGAGCGCCCTTCTGAGCGTCCCCTCCCATGGAGGCCCAGTGATGCGGTTCGCCCTTGGCCATCGCGGTTACGAAACGCCAGGTGATATTCGGCAACGTCGGGCAGAGCTTGGACCCGTCCGGATTCACGCACCCGACCAGGTTGTTCTCCTGGTCCGTCATGATCCACGGACCCGGGGGATTCCCGTGATACCAGGACGTGGCGTTGCCGTAATAGGTGGTTTCCATGGTGCCGTTGCCATCGTCGCGGCTGTCGGTCTCGGCGTTGCCATAGTCGAAGCAGCAGCCGGAGTTGTAGTGAAGGCCGTTGATCACCCAATACTGCCCTTCCGCCTGATCGTCCACCGCAATCCCCTTGGTGTCGTTCCAACGCAGGCCCATGCCCGGCGTGATATACACGCCGTACGCTTTGTGGCCCATGATTGTGATCGGCGCCATGTCGGCGATCGGGAGATTGTTGAAGCCGCCCATGGCCGGACCGCTGAAGCCGCCGCGGGGCGCTTGGACCAAGTCGTTGTGCTTCGAAGATTGGTCGTAGATCTTCGCGATCCAGCAATACGTGTGGGCGCAGAAAACATCCTGCGCAGCCGCATCGGCGTAACCGCCCGCATCCGGAACAGGCGACGCAACGGGCCGAACCACGCCGATGTCCAGCGTCTTGCCGTCGGACTGGCGCAGTACCTGATAGAGAGGTCCATTGTAGGAGGCAAACAACGCCCGCGTAGTGCTGTGAGCCGCCACGCACGGAGCGCTGGCGGTCGCGTAAACATCGCATGGTCCCTGCGGTCGCGCCGGAGCACCACTCGACGCCTGCTGCGCCGTGATCATCGTGGTTCCAACCAACCCGAGCACCAATGCAAGCAACAGCCCCAGATAGATTCTTTTCTTCATAAAATCACGCTTCCCCCATGCCGTTCCGGCCATCGATGATTCTACACGCTTCGCGCCTGCTGTATTCCGGAATACCAGTCTAGTAAACTATGTGCTCATATGAAGACCACCCGAATTGTGATCACTCTCGCCGCGTGGGCAACAGTCAGTTTCGCGCAAGCGGACCTCACCATCCACGCCGACCAGCCGGGGCAACAAGTGAACCGCCAACTCTTCGGGCAGTTCGCCGAACACCTGGGCGCGGGCATCTATGGCGGGATTTGGGTTGGCGAGGACTCGAAGATTCCCAACACGCGCGGCTACCGTAACGATGTATTGGAGGCTCTTCGCAACCTGAAGGTTCCGGTCATCCGCTGGCCAGGCGGCTGCTTTGCCGACGAGTACAACTGGCGCGAAGGCGTTGGGCCGCGCAACAAGCGCCCCGTGAAGATCAACACCCACTGGGGCAAGGTCGCTGAGCCCAACACCTTCGGCACGCACGAATTCCTGGACTTCGCGGAACTGCTGGGCGCCGAGGCTTACATCAGCGGCAATGTCGGCTCTGGCACTCCGCGCGAATTGGCGGAATGGGTCGAATACATCACCTCCCCGGAAGGGACGCTCGCCTCAGAGCGCCAGGCCAACGGACGCAAGGAACCCTGGAGCCTGCCCTACATCGGCCTGGGAAATGAACTGTGGGGTTGCGGCGGCAACATGCGCGCCGAATACGCGGCGGATGTGACGCGCCGCTATTCCACCTTCATTAAAGTCCCTGCGGGAGTGAAGATTCAGAAGGCCGCCTCCGGCCCGTCCGATGAAGATTACAACTGGATGGAAGTCATGATGCGCGATGCCGGAAAGAGCTTCGACGCGATCGGCTTGCACTACTACACGATCACCGGCACGTGGGCGAAGAAGGGTTCGGCCACCGAATTCGACGAAGCCTTGTATGCCAAAACCCTGCAAGCGACCCTGCGTATCGACGGCATGCTCTCGCGACACTCCGCGATCATGGACAAGTACGATCCCAACAAGCGCGTCGCGCTCGCCGTGGACGAATGGGGCACCTGGTTTGAGACCGAACCGGGAACCAACCCCGGATTTCTGTATCAGCAGAACACCCTGCGTGATGCGATGGTCGCCGCGCTCAACATCGGCATCTTCACCAAACACGCCGACCGCGTCAAGATGGCCAACATCGCGCAGATGATCAACGTTCTGCAAGCCATGATCCTGACCAAGGACGAGAAAATGGTCCTGACGCCCACCTACCACGCGTTTGAGATGTTTAAGTCTTACCAGGACGCGACAGCGCTCCCGATCGACCTCAACTCTCCCTGGTACAACAAGGAAGGCGTCAACATCCCCGCCGTCAGCGCTTCGGCCGTGCGCGGTAAAGATGGGAGACTGCACGTCGGCTTGGTCAATGTCGATCCGAACCGCTCCATCACCGTGACCGCAAAACTTCCGGGAGCGACGCTTACCACCGCAGCCGGTCGAGTGCTCACGGCCCCCGCCATCAATTCGCGCAATACGTTTGAGCAACCGACCGTCGTGAAACCGGCGGCCTTTAACGGAGCGCGGATCGCGGCGGGGGTCCTCACTGTGACCCTACCCGCGAAGTCCATCGTCATGTTGGACCCGCAATAAATGAGCAATTGGTAGCGCTTACAATGGGAGTTGTGAGTTCCTTATGAGACATACCTGGGCGAGGGCATCGCGTACACGAATCTTTATCCTGGCCGTGACCCTCGGCTGGCTGGCAACCCTTCCGGCCCCCTCCGCGGACCCCTCGGATGCGGCGCTGGATCGCCAATTCAACCAGACCGTGAAGCCGTTCCTATCGAAATACTGCATGGGCTGCCACGGCACCAAGACGCCGGCTGCGCAATTTGATTTGCGTCCCTATTCCACCACCGCCGCCGTAATCAAGGACTTGGGCCATTGGCATCTGGTCAATGAGAAGTTGACCACCGAACAAATGCCGCCCAAAGTGGCGCCCCAGCCCCCCGCCGAGGCTCGCAAGAAAATCACCGAATGGATCCAGGCGATGGAGCGCAGCGAGGCGCGCAAACACGCCGGCGACCCAGGCCCGGTGATGACCCGCCGGCTGAGCAATGCCGAGTACAACAACACCATTCGCGACCTGACCGGATTCGACATCCAGCCCGCGCGTGAGTTTCCCGTGGACCCGGCCAACACCGAAGGCTTCGACAATTCCGCGGAGTCCCTAGTGCTGTCTCCCGGGCTGTTCAATAAATATCTGCAAGCCGCGCACGAAGTGAGCGACCACATGGTGTTGAAGCCGGAGGGCTTCGATTTCGCGCCGCATCCGATGCTGGCCGCGACCGATCGCGATCGCTATTCGGTGCAACGCATCCTCGATTTTTACGCACGCCAACCCACCGAGTACGCCGCTTATTTTGAAGCCGCATGGCGATACAAAAATCGCGTCGCGCTGGGAAAACCGCAGGCCACGCTCGCCACCGCCGCAGCGGAAACCAAGGTCAGCGCGAAATACCTGCCGATGATTTGGGCGTTATTGGAGGACCCGACCGAGCCAGGCAAGCCGGAAGTCGGCCCGACGGCCAAGCTCCAAGCCATGTGGAAAGCTCTGCCCGCGCAGGCTGAAGCACCGAAGGCCAAATTCATGGAGATGCGCGATTTTGCCACCCGCATCCGCAACCACACCGCAAAGCAGTTCGCGGCTCCCATCGTGCGCGGATTGCCCGCCGGATCTCAGCCGCTTTTGAACTGGAAGCTGCTCCAATTCAATCAGCACCGCCGCGAGTTCGATCCCAAAGCTCTGTTGAATGACACCGACCCCGCGCCGGAACTGCCCGCCATGCCGCGATACCCCGGACTGCATCGGGACGCTGCGCCCCGCTGGGCCGCGCTGATGGATCGCGCTCGCGCTGGCGATACGGATCTGATCGTGCCCGCCGCCCAACGCCCGCGCTACGAAGCGTCCTTTGCGCGCTTCGCCTCCGTCTTTCCGGATGTTTTCTATGTCTCCGAACGCGGTCGCTACTTCCCCGACGATTCGGACGACAAGGGACGTTTCCTCAGCGCCGGCTATCACAACGTGATGGGCTTCTGGCGCGACGACGTGCCGTTGATGGAATTGATCCTCGATCCGCAAGGGCAGAAGGAACTCAACCGCCTGTGGGATGAGTTCGACTTCGCCGCTGATCACACCGCGCGCACCTGGAACGAATTTTATTTCAATCAAAGTGGCGCCGTGGACACGGGCGATCCCGAAGACGGGCGGCCGCGCCCTACCGACAAAGCCCTGGACGACCCCGCGGTGATCTTCGACCTGCGTAACGACTATATGGTCAAGGCCCTGGAAGATCCGGAGAACGACCCCATGGCGGTCGACGCCATTACGGTTCACTTCCAAACCATCAACGACACCTTGCGCCGGATTCAAAAAATGCGCGTGGACGCCGAACCCAGCCACGTGGACTCGCTGCTCCGCTTCGCCGAACGCGCCTTCCGTCGTCCTTTGTCACAGAAAGAAAAAGATGACTGGAGGAACTATTATCGCAGCCTGCGCGACAAGGATGGCCTGTCGCACGAGGACGCCATCCGCGATTCCATCATCAGCGTGTTGATCTCGCCGCAGTTCTGCTACCGCCTGGATTTGGGGGACGCATCCCAGCAGGTCACCAGCGCTGCCGCCAAGCCGGCCAACAAAAAAGCCCCAGTCACCACGCCGCTTTCCGCCTTCTCTCTAGCCAGCCGCTTGAGCTATTTCCTGTGGGCCAGCATGCCGGACGATGCTCTGTTAGCGGCTGCGGCCTCGGGCGATCTGCAAAAGCCGAGCGTCCTGTTGGCGCAAGCCAAACGCATGCTGCAGGACCCACGAGCGCGCGGCATGGCGCTGGAATTCGGCGGCAACTGGCTCGACTTCCGCCGCTTTGAACAGCACAATGCGGTGGACCGCGACCGCTTCCCCAGCTTCACCAATGACCTGCGCCAGGCCATGTTCGAAGAACCCGTGCGGATGCTGACCGACATGGTGCAAAACGATCGCTCCGTCCTGGATTTGATCTACGGCAACTACACCTTTGTGAATCCTGTGCTGGCCAAGCATTACGGTATGCCCGACACGGGAGCGGCCCCGGACCATTGGACGCGCATCGATGATGCTGGTAAATTTGGCCGCGGCGGCCTGTTGCCCATGTCGGTCTTTCTCACGCAGAACGCTCCCGGCCTGCGCACCAGTCCGGTGAAGCGCGGCTATTGGGTGGTGCGCCGCGTGCTGGGCGAGACTATTCCCCCGCCCCCGCCTTCAGTTCCGGAATTGCCGAAAGACGAATCCACCATGGTGCGGCCTCTGCGTGAGATGCTCGCTCTTCATCGTGAAAATCCACTCTGCGGCGGCTGTCACGCCCGCTTCGATACCTTTGGCCTCGCGTTGGAAAACTACGGCCCAGTGGGAGAGCGGCGAACCCAGGATCTTGCAGGACGCGCGATCGATACCGAGGCCGCGCTTCCCGGTGGCTTCACAGCGAACGGTTTTACAGGCGTTCAGGACTACATCCGGCTGCATCGCCAAGATGGCTATCTGGACAATTTCAGCCGCAAGTTGCTCTCCTACGCACTCAGCCGAAGTCTCATTCCGTCCGATGAACTCTTGATTGATAGCATGCGCTCTCGCTTGTCACAGCAGGATTACCGTTTCAGTACGCTGGTTGAGAGCCTGGTGACTAGCCCGCAGTTTCTGAGCCACCGCAACCCGGAAGCAACGCCGATAGAAAAAGGAAAGAGGTAGATCCATGCCGATACGGAATCCGAAACCCGCCCGTGGAATTTCCCGACGCACCGTGCTGCGAGGCATGGGCGTCACGGTCGCTCTGCCCTGGATGGAATCTCTCGCCTGGGGAGCGCCCGGAGACGAATTCCCCAAACGTTTTGGCGTACTGTTTATGGGCAACGGCGTCAATGAGGATCACTGGGACTCCACCGGCTCCGGCCCTGAGATGAAGCTCAGCCGGACTCTGCAACCCCTGGAGCCGCTGAAGCACAAGATCAACGTGATTCATGGTCTATTCCATGAACGCGCCACGGGACACGGAATTCATCCCGCGCAAACCGGCTGCATGTTGTCCGGTTCGGTGGTCCAGAAGGGCGCCATCGTGCGCGCCGGGATCACCATCGATCAGGTGCTGGCCAACCAGATCGGCCAGCAGACCGCGCAGCCCAGCATCGTTCTGGCTTGCGAGCAGGCGATGACGGGTTTCCACGAAACCAATTATTCGTTGGCCTACAGTTCGCACCTCTCCTGGCAGAGTCCGGATTCTCCCGTTCCCAATGAGCTGTACCCCTCGCTTGCCTGGGACAGCCTGTTTGAGAATCGCGGCAGCCTGCGCCACCTCAGCATTCTGGATCGCGCCAAGGATGAAGCCGCAGCCCTCACCAAAACGATCGGCTCCGCGGACAAAGCCAAACTCGACGAGTACCTCACCAGCCTGCGCGAAGTGGAAAAGCGCGTCGAAGCCATGCGCCAAACCAAGGACAAAGCGGAGGATGCCGCGAAGCAGAAAAACCGTCCCCTGTTCACCATGGACCGCCCGGCGAATGGCTTGCCGGAAGATCTGCGCGAGCACGCCCGCCTGATGTGCGACATTATCGCCATCGCGTTCCAGACCGACAAAACCCGCATCGCAACGCTGATCCTTGCGCGAGACTTGGGCGCACTCTACTACCCGTTCCTGAACGTCAGTGACGGCCATCACGCCGCCTCGCACGCCAATAATTCTGACGGCTACGAACGCATCGCCAATTTCCACCTCAGCCAACTCGCCTATCTCGCCAAGCGCCTCGACGCCATGCCCGAAGGCGACGGCACCGTGCTCGATCACTCCTGCCTGATGTGGCTGTCAAACTTATGGATCGGCCGCAAGCACGACAACACAAGATTGCCCTTGGTCCTGGCGGGCGGCCTCGGCGGCACGTTACAAACCGGTCGTACGTTGAACTACGTGGAGGCTGGCAACGAGAACCGCAGAATGTCCAGTCTCTTCCTGTCCCTGATGGATCGCATGGGCGTGAAACTCGATCAGTTCGGCGATTCCGCGACGCGCTTGCAAGGCCTGTAAAGCAGTTAGGCAGCGGGCAAATCGGGGCTGTCAGAAATATCTCCACTCATCGTTAAAGTAATACGTCCCCGTTCGCTCGGGTGGCATCTATTTTTCTATATGCGAATACGGTATTTTTGCGCCTTGGCGCTGGCCTCTTTGCTGGGGGCGCAGGACACCGCCGGGGTAGGCTCCGTAAAAGGAGTCGTGAGAGGAACAGATGGGCAGCTGTTGAGCGACGTTCGTGTTTGCCTACCGCAAACCGTGCAATGCAGTCAGTCCACCGCCTCCGGCAGTTTCCACCTCACAGACCTTCGAGCCGGACTCTACCGTCTCGAAATCCAAGTACCGGGCCAGCCTGCCTTTTCAAGCGCGGAAGTGGAAGTGCGGGCTGGATTGGAAGCAACCTTGGAGATCGCCGTCGATCAAATCGATACCCTGCGACAGAGCGTCACCGTATCTGACTCCGTGTTTGTCCCAACCGAAGAAATCAAGACGTCGGGATTCCTGATCCAGCGCTACGAGATTTTCAAAGCTGCTGGCGCGCAACAGGACGTATCCCGCTACGTGCAAACCCTGCCCGGAGTCGGAACAGGCACCAACGATTTCCGCAATGACCTGATCGTCCGCGGCGGCAGCCCGCTGGAAAATCTCTTTATCGTCGACAACGTCGAGATTCCCAACATCAACAACTTCGCCAACTTTGCAGCAGCTGGCGGAACCACAAGTTTGCTGGACCCGGACTTGATCCGTGACGTGACCTTCCTCACCGGCGGCTACCCGGCGCCCTACGTCAACCGCACGTCGAGTGTCCTGCAAATCGCGCAGCGCGAGGGGAACCGCGAAGCGTTCTCCGGCAGGCTTTCACTAGGGTCCGCCGGCCTCGGGGCGATCCTCGAAGGACCGCTTCGCAAGCGCGGCTCCTGGATCTTCTCCGGCAAGCGTAGCTTCATTGACGCCTTCACCAAGGACATTGGCATCGGCGGCGTGCCGGTGAACTACAACTACAATTCCAAGGCTCTCTACGACGTCAGTGGTCGAGATCGCATTTGGCTGGTGAATATTACAGGCGTAGACAAGATCCGACTGGGCGCGACGGACAAAGAACAATCGACCAGCTCGGATCGCAACCCCGAGCTAAACCTGCTCGATATCCGCTATCAAGGCTGGCGCTCCGCAACCGGCTTGAACTGGCAGCGGATATTCGGAGCGCGCGGTGTTGGACTGCTCGGCATCACGCACTCCGAAGCCAGCGTTGCGCAAACCGTCAAGGATCTCTTCAAATTCGGACTGACGGCACCCACGAGTGCGGAACTCATCGCCAAGAGTCCGATCCTTTTCCGTGAGGACAATCGTGAAGCGGAGACCACCACTAAGTACGACCTGACGACGTATCTTCCCGGCATCGACAAGTTGCAAGCAGGCGGCAGCATCAAAGTCTTTCGTGTGCGCTACGCGACAGATCAGCCCTTCGGGCAGGATTCGCCTTTTTCCATCATCCGGAACGTAAATCCGTTCTCCTTGCGCCAGAGCACGCTCGCGTCCCAATCGAGCCTCTATGCACAATCCTCACGGAATTTCACTTCCCGGCTGAACCTGACCCTCGGCGGCCGCTTCGATCATTACCAAGCCATCGGCAAAAGCCGACTCAGTCCTCGTGCTGGCCTCAGCTATCGGATCACGGAAAAACTAAGCTTTCGTTCGAGTTATGGCCTCTATTTCCAGCAACCACTGTTGCTCTTTATCCAGTCCTTCCCCCAGAACCGCGGACTCAGCCCGATTCGCGCGTCGCACATGGTGACCGGATTTTCGTATACGATCAACTCCTCCACGCGCGCCAGTGTTGAAGCCTACCAAAAAACATACAGCAACTATCCTGTTTCGACACAATTCCCGTCCTTTTCGCTCGCTAACGCGGGCGACACCTTCGCTGTCTCGGACATCCTGCTGCCCTACGCGAGCGCGGGTCGTGGACGAGTGCGCGGAATCGAGTTCCAAATCGAGAAGAGATTCAGCGGCCATTGGTACGGCCAGACCAACGTCTCGCTGTCGAAAACCCGCCATGCGGGCCTCGATGGCGTCCTACGCCCAGGCACCTACGACTACCCCATCATCTTCAACGCCCTGGCCGGCTACACGCTGCGAAAGAAGTGGGACATCTCCGGGCGCTTTGTCTTCCTATCGGGAAAGCCGTACACACCCTTCGACCAGACATTGTCTCAGTCCCAGAACCGAGGCATCTACGACCTGGCAAGAGTCAATGGACTGCGGGCACCCGACTACCTTCGCCTCGACATCCGTGTAGATCGAACCTTCACAGTTCGCAATCAGCCGTTCTTGGTTTTCGTGGGTTTGCAAAACGTCACGAACCGCCGCAACATCGCGCAAGCATCTTGGGACCGCACAAGCAACGAACTTCGCTTTAACCGCCAATTAGGACTCTTCCCGCTGATTGGCCTGGATTGGAAATTCTAAAATGCTCGAATCCGATCAAGCTCCGCAACCGCAGTAACAGGACCTAAGCGACCAAGGCACCAGTTTGCGATGTGTCATAACCTGCCAACACCTCTAGTTTGCGACGGAGGGTTGCCCGCTGCAGTACATCCAAGAACGCTTTGACCGCCGGAAGTTCGGCCGTTTTCTTCCGCATCACCAGATCGTAGCGAGCGCTGTGGAGTGGCACAAAATCCAGCGCAAAAGTCTGCGCGGCGGAGCGAGTCGCCACGCAAACATCGGCATCGCCCGAAACGATTCCATACGCAGCCGCCAAATGACCAAAGGCAACTTTTTCATATCCGCTGACTTTACTGGCCGGAATACCGGGACCACCCAGGAGCTTATCGAGCAGCGCCCTGCTTCCTGATCCAGGTTCTCGGTTCACAAGCCGAACATTCCTGCGTGTAAGGTCCTCGGCCTTATGAATGCTTTTAGGATTGCCCGGAGCGACAACGAAACCCTCCTCCCACTGCGCAAACGTGACCACCATGACGTCCCCGTCGGGGAATTCAGTGCGGATGTAAGGAATGTTGAATTCGCCGGTCTTCGCGTCTTCCAGGTGCGACCCAGCGATGTGAACTTTGCCTTCCTTCAACCACGAAAGAGCTAGTTTGCTCGATGCCGCTGCGGAAACAATTTCCACGCCACTGATTTTCTCCACCATGTGCGACAGGAGGCTGGTGGCGGGATCGCAGCCAGCCAGCACGAGGCGCTTTTGCGAAGCCTCGTCCTTGGAAAAGACCAATAGATCCGCGCGCCCGTCTCGTCGGACCGCGCGCTTCAAAATGCCATCCGCCTCCGGCATATAGTAGGGAGTGGCGCTTGACGGAACGCTCACCCAGCGAGAACCGATTTGGCAAATTCGCACCGGCTGACCCTGCGCTAACCCATTGGCACTGAGCACGTCGGCGGACAACGCCTCTGGAGATTTGACCGGGGTCCCATCCAACGAAAACAGATCGTCAAGGCTGACTTCGAGCTCACGAGCGATGTTGAGCGCTACTTCCGTATTGGGAACGTAAGTTCCGCCTTCGATCGCATAGATCGTCTGACGGCTCACTTTAATTCGGCGAGCCAAATCCGAAGCCCCGATGCCCCGGCTCTTGCGAATGTGTTCAACGCGGTTGGTAACGGCTGCCTTGCCGACGCTTTTCTTAGCCACAGTCACTTCCTAACACCTTCAGCAACCTGACGGTTCTCCCTAGAATTGTAGCTTCAGAACGAACTCAAACACGCGGGGATCCAGAGCGGTGGTGATGGACCCGAACGCCGCGTTCCCGAAGCTGACGTTCGGATTCCCCAGTGGGGGCGTATTCGTCACGTTAAAGGCCTCGGCGCGGAACTCTGTGCGGAAACGATCCGTCATCACAAATGTTTTGCCGATCATCACGTCCGCAGCCCGGTAACCGGGACCCGAAACAGGGTTGCGTGAACTATTACCGAGTGTGAACTGCGCGGCTTGCCCAAACGCGGCCGTGTTGAACCAGCGTCCAGTGGTCCGCTGATCGGACGGCAAGGTGGGATCGCCGACGCGGTTGGGGCGTTGAATGCCGAAACCAGCGAATGCGTTGAGGTTCGTCGCCTGCGTCACCGCGAGCGGCGCGCCAGACTGCATGCGAACAAGCCCGGCAAGCTGCCAACCGCCGGCGACCCAGTCTGTCCAGCCACTCAGTCGATGGGAGCGGCTGCGCCCGAACGGCAACTCGTACACGCCACCCAACGAGAAGATGTTCGGAACATTGCCCGTGGAAACGTCTTTTTCCAAACGCTTGTTATAACTATCAGCGACCTGGAAGTTCGCGACCGGGCCCGTCAGCACGGCGGAATCGAATACCGCTCCTGCGTCGTCGATCAGTCGCGAGCGAGTGTACGCCGCGCTGAAGGTCAGCCCGCGCGAAAATCGCTTTTCGATGCGGGACTGGAACGAGTGATACGTGGAATGTCCGGTATTGTTGCGATACAGCGTAACAGTCGTAAACCGCGGATAGGCGCGAAGTAGCTGCGCGCGCGCGATCGTCGGCGTCGCGAGGGACGTTCCGACGGGCACTTGACCGTAGAACGGATTGGTGACCTGTTGTGTAAGCTGGGACCCAAGCTTCAACTGCTCAGTCGTGAGCTGGTTCAAATTGATGTCTGGCACACCCAAGCGCGTAAGTTTTGAGCCCAGATACCCGGCTTCAAAACTCCAGTTTTCGCAGAGAGTCTTCTGCAGGCTCAAATTCCATTGCTGCGCGTAGCCACTGCCATTGTTGCGCTGCACGCCGAAGACACCTTGTCCGAGACCCGCGTCAGGTCCAGGAGCTTGAGGAGTCACCGTTGGCCCCTGAGAAAGCACGAACGCCGGATTGATGTTGTCCAACGTTTGCTGGCCCAGTGTTTGAATAAAGGGAAAAAGCGGTGTGGTGAATGGAGTCGTGATACCTGCCTGTTCGATCCAGGTCATGGAGTACCCAGAACGCACAACGAAGGAATCGGTGATTTTGTAGGCGAGCCCCACACGAGGTCCGAAGTTCTTCTTCTCCAGATTGCGCGCGCTGGTCGGGAAGCCGCCCTTCCCGAAATACTCCAGCTTCTGCGTATTTAGGTTGAACACCGCACCCTGATTGCCTGCGACTGTCGAGGGAATGTTTAGGGTGTAGCGACTACCGATGTTGACCGTCAGTCGCCGCGTAGCGCGCCAGTCATCCTGAAAGAAGAACTCTACAATGTTCGCGCGCGGCCTCAAGGCCTGCGATTGCGCATCGATGCTGAACCGAGACACTTGCCCCAAAAGAAAAGACGCGAAAGCGTTGCCGGTATTCGCGACCGGTGCTCCGGCAGCGCTCAAGTTTGCCGTGAAGATGTTCGAGAACTGAAAATTGCCAGTCGGACTCGGCGGTTGCAGCGCGTCCAAACGCTCCAATCGGATGTCGGTTCCCACTTTGATGCTGTGGGCTCCGTGAATCCAAGTGTAGTTGTCGATGAACTGCGTCACTGACGTCGTGAAGCTCGCATTGCCGTTCACGGGCGGCCCCAACTGTTGGAATCCGACTACGTCATAGGTGGGAAGCACATCGCTAAACGAAGTCAGCGGGATATTGGGGACCTTTGAAACTTGGGTCGCCGACTGACCGGTATGGAGAGACGAACGATCGAATCCGCGACGTGTAAACCCAAAGCGAATCTGATTCACCGATGTTGGTGCCAGGTTCCACGTGTGCTCGGCGACCAAGCTGTCGGCCCTCGTCAGAGTCTTGCCGATGTAGGTCGCGGTGAATGTTCCGCTGCCATCCGGGAACGGCGTCGCGGGAGACGAATCATCCCGCAGATACGCGTAGCGCGAGAAGATCTTGTGCTTCGTCCCGAAATAGCGGTCGATGCGTGTGTCGAACTGATCTTGAGCGGTTCTATCGGAGCCGACCCGGCGATAGTTGTTCGCCGTCGCCTCGGCGGTTCCCGACAAAACGTTCGGAGTCGGATAACGATTGACTACGGCGAGCGTGGCCGGATCTAACGCGGTAACCGGAATCAAATTACCCGCGAATGCTGTCCGCGAATAGACTCCTCCGGTTTGGACGGTGGACTTTGGGTCGTAAATCGCTTGGGTAAAGATGCCGTTGCGTTGTGCCGTGGTGGGAACGGTACTGGTGCGTACCACTCCCTGATCCAGACGTGTACCCTGCCAATCCACAAAGAAGAACGTCTTGTTCTTTTGAATTGGTCCTCCGAGCACAAACCCGTATTGATTGCGTCGGAAGCGCGGTTTTGCCCCTGTCGTTGCAAACAAGTTCCTCGCATTGATTTTTTCGTTGCGAAAGAATTCAAATAGAGTTCCATGGATGGCGTTGGTCCCATACTTCTGGTTCACCATGATCACGCCGCCGTTCGAGCGGCCGTACTCTGCCGATGGGCTGTTTGTCTCCACACGAAACTCTTCGATCGCGTCCACGATCGGGAAGTAAGCAACCTGGCCGGGTTCGGGCTGCAGTACGCTGATACCGTCGTAGATGTATTCGCTGGTGCGCGGACGACTGCCGTTCACACGGGGCAACAGCTGCCCGGGAGGAAGATTCACGCCGGGTGCGAGCGCAATCAGCGGCACGAAATTGCGACCGTCAAGCGGCAGGTTCACGATTCTCTTCTGCTCTACGACGAGACTGCTCGTTCCGCGCGTGGCCTGCAACAAGGGAGGCGCGGCCATGACTTCGATGGATTCAGTCGCATTGCCAATCGCGAGGGTCAAATCCAAGTCGACCCGGTCGCCCACCCGAAGCACGAGCCCTCGGCGCACCAACTTCGCAAATCCGTTCTTCGAAGCTGTCAACTCGTAGTTACCTGCGGAGAGCGCGGAGAAATGAAAACTTCCCAACTCGTCGGATTCAAGCGCTAGCGCAACCTGCGTATCCGCGTTCAACAGTTCCACCGCCGCGCCACTCACGGGCAAAATCCCCGGATCGCGGACGACGCCGAATAGTTCGGCTTTCGTCGATTGAGCCTGGAGAGTAATGACAGTAATAGAGGCCAGAAGAAGCGACAAGAAAAGGCCGGATCTAAGCATAGCTGTGGTTACTTAACATATACTACGTTATCTTAACAAGACAACTCGTATGCACACCATACCAATCTGCGGTACCGTTTCTAAAATGCGCGTTTCAAGACGAACGCTCCTCTATGGCACGCTCGTTCCACTGTTTGGGTGCTCTTGTGGGGCGCCCAATAAGCCGGTGGAACCAGCAAAGATCACGGTGGCGGCAGCGTCGAATCTGACGGGCGTCTTCGATGAGATGGCGACGGCTTTCCGGAACTCGACCTCCGTGGAAGTTGTGTTGAGCTACGGGTCGACGGCCCAGTTGACGCAACAGATCGAGAACGGAGCGCCCTTCGACGTCTTCGCGGCGGCGGACGCCCAACATATCGATCAACTTGTTGGAAGTGGGAAACTGCGGCCTGATAGCCGCCTGGTCTATGCCCGCGGGCAGCTGGCATTGTGGGCTCCGGAGACGGTTAAGTTCGAACTTCGGACACTGAACGACCTGCTGCGGCCTGAAGTCCGAGTGATCGCCATCGCCGAACCAGAACTCGCCCCGTACGGGAAGGCCGCCGTCGAAGCCATGAAGGCCGCTGGCCTGTGGGATCGAGTGCAGCCCAAAATCGTGTACGCGAGCAATATCAACATGGCTCGCCAGTATGCCACCACGGGCAATGCGGACGTCGCATTCACCGCCTACTCGCTGGTCCTAAAAGACCCTGGCAAGGTCATACGGGTAGACGCGAAGCTCTATTCCCCCATCGATCAAGCGCTCGGGGTTGTCGCGGCTTCTGCCCAACAGAACCTCGCGAAACAGTTCACTGCCTTTGTGGTCGCTGCTCAGGGAAAACAGATCCTGCGCAAGAGCGGCTACACAATCCCCTAGACCACGCCGGCCTGCCAAGAAAGCCCTGAATCAGCTGGGCGGCGGGTACTTCAACAATTTGCGCTGCAAGGAACGCCGGTGCAACCCGAGCAACTTTGCGGCCTGAGAAACGTTTCCGCCGCAATCTTCCAGCACGCGTTGGATGTGCTCCCATTCCACCCGCGCCAAACTTGGGACGCTATCCGGCGACCCCGGTTCGTCTCCGTCCGAAAGGCGTTTGTAGGCAGCTAGAATCTGGTCCGCATCCGCGGGCTTGCTCAGAAAGTGAGCAGCCCCGAATTTGGTCGCGGTAACAGCCGTAGCGATGCTTCCAAAGCCCGTCAGCATGATGATGCAAGTAGTGTCGTCGAGCTGATGAAGTTCGCGCACCACCTCGAGTCCGCTGATCCCCGGCATGCGAAGGTCCACGATCGCCAAGTCAGGACTGTTCTCCTTGGCGACCCGCAGCGCTGTTGCGCCATCCGCGGCTTCCGTGGCTTCCCAGCCTCGATCGCGAAATGCGCGCGACAAACGAGAGCGGAAAACAGTGTCATCGTCGACGACCAGCACGGAGGGATCGCTCGTCATCGAAGCACCGTTGTCGGCAAGGACAAGATCGCTCGGGTACCCTCGCCTTCCACCGACTCCAGTTGGAAGTCGCCGCCAAGACGTTCGGCGAGGGTTCGCACCAGCAAAATTCCCAGCCCCATTCCCTTGCCCGGTTCTTTCGTGGTGAAGAAGGGTTCCCCTACGTGCCGCAGTGTCTCCGCCGACATACCTGCGCCACGATCCTCGACCAGGAAAGAAACTGCTCCTCGTTCCGCTTGGATCGACAAGCTCACATCTGCGGCATCTCTGCTCGCGTCGAGCGCATTCTTCAGCATGGCCTCGATCGCCTGTTCCACCGCATGCCTTGGAACGGTAAGTGCCGTATTTATGAGGCCCTCGCTCGCGAACCGAACACCCGGGAACCGGCAAACTGCGGTCTGGATGAGGTCCCGCGCCGCTACTGTGGTGGAAACTTCGGCGGAGGGCTCGGCTCCGCTCACGCTCATCCGCTGAAGGATCTCCCGGCAGCGCTCAACTTCTCGACGAATCAACTGGCTATCCTCAGCGACCGCGCTATCGCACCCGGACTGGGCGGCGTAGCGCTCCAATTCCTTCGCCGCAATCGCGATCGTACCGAGCGGCGTGTTCAACTCATGCGCAGCCCCAGCGGCGAGCGTAACCAACGAGGCGAGTCGATCCTTGCGTGCTAACTCTTCCTGCATGCGAAGCAATGACTCTTCACGATCCCGCAAGAGTTCCGAAATCTTACCCGCAAACATCGCGACCAGAAACGAAGCCACGCCGAATCCAATCCACATCCCCGCGAGGTGAAGATTGACGCCCTCCCCTTGATGGTGCATTTCCAAAGCAGCAATGGGCCGGTACCACAAGAAAAGCGAGCCGAAGCACGCCGTCGAGAGGACTCCGAGGGCCCAGGTCTGCGGCCGCGTGAGGATCGTAGCTGACAACGTAATATGCACGAGATAGAGCAGGCTGAACGGATTATTCGGACCGCCCGTGAGCATGAGGACGGCTGTCAGGCATAAAGCGTCCAGCACAAACACCCCAGCAATCAGCTTTTGTTCTGCTGCTGGACCGCTCGTTCGAGTGAGCCATAGATTCGTGAGGACGGTGACCAGAGGAGCAATCGCGACCCATCCCAAGGGCAGATCGATATGCAGGAACTGGACGACAATCCAGGCCGTCAGCAGCTGGCCTGCAGCCATCGCGTAGCGAAGCCGAAGAATCCACGGCAACGCAACGCGTGGTGGCGCAGGCGGAAAAGAACGTCGAAGCATAGAGACTCCCCTCTATGTTACGTCCGCTTTTCACTCACCTCGGTGCGGCGAATTGTCGCAGGACGGGACACCGCGTCTAGAATCATTCCGGTAGCGTATAGCGGGATTCAATGAGGCCTCGCACTAACTTTCGAGTTTCCTTAGGCCCAAGATTACCCCTCCGTTCGATGCGCTCCATCTGATCCGCAAGGTAAGAATCTTTAATGCTGTCTCGGAACCATTTCGAATAGTCACCGCTACGAAGGTGAAACAACCATGTCTCTTCGCCGATTCCCTCGGCAATCTGCAGGAACATCGCTAGATTGTGAGCTTTGATATTGTGGCGGTGATCGGGTCCGCGGAAATAGAAGCTGTGCTGGCCCAAGTTGCCTTCCGCATACTTGCGCCGGTGGCGGATGCGTTCACCGCTTGCCGGAATAATGCTCATGGAAAATGGAGCATCCCCGCCGCGGGGGAACCAAACGACAACCCTACGTTCCTGGTGCTTCAACTCTTCAGGCCACACCAGGGTATGCCCGCTCGCGATGCCAAAGCTGCGCAGCGTCTCGTCAGGAGAGGGGCCTACCGCGATCACGACGTCGGCATGTAGCAGGACCTCAGGCGCGAGATGATCGGGATGTACCGTAACAAAGACGGTTTCCCCAAGCGCATAAGGCAGAGCATCGGTGAGGTGTCCCCAATCGACGGGCAACATATGATGAGCTTCATCAAGAATGATCCAGTGCGGACGTCCGGTTCGGACGCGCAGTGTCCGAAGACTCGGAAAGAGCTGGCCGAAGAATCCCGGACGGTCCGAAAGATGAATGCCCAACAAATTGACATTGAGATTGATCTTCGGATCTTCGACGATCGCAAGAACCTCGCTAACACCAACTGCGTGCCGTCGATCACCCAGCGTGATAACGCCTTGTGACGCACCGTAGTCGCCCTCGGGGTCGATTACACAGACTTGATACGCCCGCGCAATAAGACGCTCAACGATTCCGGCGGTCACCGTGGATTTTCCACTTCCGGAAGGTCCTACGATCAGGATATTTGCGCCATAGGGAGGGACGGTAACCTCAGATCCATCGGCACGTAGTCCCAGTGTGATGAAATGATGCGTGAGTTTGCCTTCCAGTCGAGACAGATCGTCCGCGATCAATTCGTCTATCAGTTCGGCCACCCCCTGACCTCGGTCGCCTTGGGTTATCAAATCCGCTATCTCGCGAACAGCGGGAACAGCGTTGGCAACGGCCACCGCGCATTCGCAACGCTCGAGGAAAGAGTTGTCATTCTCGCCATCGCCGATGCCCACAGCCTCATGGAAAGACAGACCCAGCTTTCGTAGCGCATAGTCCAACCCCGTGGCCTTATTCAGTCCGGAGGGTAACACCATAACGGCGCTCTTATTGAAGATCACCAGCAATTCCAATCCGGTTTCCTGGATGGCTTGCAGCACCGCAGTATGATGCGGCAACCATGTCGCAATGATGACTCTGCCCACGTCAATCTGATCGACGCCCAGGCTGCGAAGGCGAGCTAGAAACCTTGCGGGGGGTCTCTTCCCGAGGACAGTCTCTTCACGCGTCCTCGGATCGTAGACGACGGCACCGTTCTCCGCCACGATGTAATCGAACAAGCCGGTGTGCGGGCAGACCGCCAACAGATCTTCCAGTCGCCTCCCCGTCACAAGAATGGCTCGGCGGCCGGACGTCCTTAAGCGACCGAGGGCCGCAACAACATCCATCGACATGCGCCCATCGGTAGCGAGTGTACCGTCGTAGTCAGTTGCCAAGGCCAGATATCGCATCGTGACTACCAGAATGACGTAGATTCAGGAAGCATTCGGCTCGCGGTTCGCAAACCAACCCGCATCTTGCAAAGCGGCGAACCCGACGAGGCGTTCTTGGGATCGCCATGTTATCGTGCGATCAGGACGGAGGCCTCACATCGGTTCAGGGCTCCATCGGCAACGCTGCCCAATAGAAGTTGGCGAACCCCGCTGGTGCCGCGCGCACCGACAACCAGCAGGTCGGCTTGCAGCCTTTCGACTTCGGACAGCAGATCGTTGAGCGGCTCGCCAGCGGCCACAACTATGCGAACACGCCACCCCCGGCTATCGAGGATCGTAGCGCCAACGCGGGTCTCGGCCCGAGCTTTGGCCAGACTCTCAGCGTTGAGTCGGCGTATTTCCGCGGCCACAGTCGCCCGCGTTGCTGCGGAAACGAGCGCTTGCGATGGCACGCCGATCCGCTCTGCCGTCCGTAAAATGGTTACGCGTCCACCTTTCGGCACCGCAAGTTTGGCGACCAGTTCGATGGCCTTTTGGGATTTGGGAGATCCGTCGAACCCAATGACGATCTCGCGAACCTGGTCCTGTTTCTTGCGTACGACGAGGACCGAGCATTTGGCGCGCCGCGCAAGATCTCGCGACACGCTTCCTGCTAACATCCGTCGGACCGAGCCGTGGCCGCGCCAACCCACAAGCAGGATGTCCGCGCCAAAACCTTCGGCCTCTGCGAGTATGCCTTCCATCGGCGGGCCATTCGCAACCGCAGATGTGGCGTCCGGCCATAAGGAAGCCAGAGCAAGTCTAGCGTCGTCGGCGATCGCATGCGCGCTCTTCTCCAACGCGGCATCGACGAACCCTCCCAAATCACCCGGCGCAAACCGCTGCGCAACCACAACTCGCACGCGCGTTGCATCCGGCCAAGGATAGTTCGCCAGAGTAGCGACAGCGCTCTTGGCTTGCGCCGACCCGTCGGTCGCAACCAGAACGTTCAACCCCCGCGTGGATTTTATTACTTTATTCATTTCAGTTCTCCCAAATCGCCACACTACATTGGCGACGCGCAGGCCGTCACGTCTTTACTGAATATAGCGCGTGCCACGACGCAGCTTTGCGACTGACCCCCATACTTGCCGTCAACTCCGCGGACCATCCGGATCGGCACTCACCCGATGGACCAGCTTACTCAACTCGCGCATCCACAGAACCGAACTGGCCCCTGCCAGACACAATAGCCAGTCGCCTCCACTTAGAGGTGTGGTCGAAAATGCGCGTTGCAGAGGAGCAAGATAGATCGCTGCCGCCTGCAATACAAGTGAGGCTCCGACAGCGAGCCAGAGCCAATGGTTTTGAAACAAATCCTTAAAGGCGCTTTGCAGGTCGGATCGGGCGTTGAAGACATTGAACATCTGACACAACATGAGAGTTGTAAACGCCATCGTTTGTGCGTAACGCATATCGCCCGCGCCTTCTATGAAGCCGCCAGGCAGGCTCACATCCAAAATGAGTAGAGTCGCAGTTGCCATCACGATACCCACAAACACGACACCCAGCCACATACCGCCAGTGACCACGCGCTCCCCTCGTGGACGCGGCGGATGG
Organism: Bryobacteraceae bacterium; assembly: GCA_039926185.1. Lineage (GTDB taxonomy): Bacteria > Acidobacteriota > Terriglobia > Bryobacterales > Bryobacteraceae > Palsa-187. The sequence goes on from JBDSXJ010000014.1 coordinate 30,025, forward strand.
AGCATCACCCTCGTCCCTACGGGGTCAAGACCCAGCGCAAGCGCGGGTGCGCCATCCGTAACCAGGTTGATCCACAGGATCTGCGTAGCGATCAGCGGCAAGGCCAGACCATTTTCGTCCGGCATCAGGCCCAGGGGTTTTGCCAGTAGCACGCCGAAGAACATCGTCATCACTTCACCGACATTGGAGGACAACAGGAAGCGTAGAAACTTTCGGATGTTGGAAAAGATCGTTCGGCCCTCTTCGACCGCCGCGACGATGGTCGCGAAGTTGTCGTCGGCCAGCACCATATCCGCGACCTCTTTCGAGACGTCCGTTCCCGTTATGCCCATGGCAATCCCGATGTCCGCGGTTTTCAGCGCCGGGGCGTCGTTAACGCCATCGCCCGTCATCGCTACAACGGCCCCGCCGCGCTGAAGAGCCTGCACGATCCAGAGTTTGTGCTCGGGGTTCACGCGCGCATACACGGACACTTCTCGCACTGCGACCTGCAACTCCTCGTCCGTCAGGCGCTCGATTTCTGTCCCCGTCATGGATCGCCCATTTCCAGCAATGCCAAGTTCAGACGCGATCACGACGGCGGTGCGTGGATGGTCACCCGTGATCATCAAAGGGCGTATTCCCGCTTCCCTCGCGCGTGCCACGGCCAGCTTCGCTTCCTCTCGCGGAGGATCGATCATACCTACCAGCCCTGCAAACACGAGATCGCGTTCGCGGTTCTCATCTTCAGCGCCATTTGCCTGCGAGTCGTCAGTGAGCGTGTTATAGGCCACGCCCAGCGTGCGCAAGGCTTCGTCGGCCAGTAAGTCAATGTTTTTCAGAATCTCCGCGCGGCGTTGCTCGGTGAGTGGCTTGTTATCCGGAGCCACGAACTCGTATGCGCAACGAGCCAGCAATACATCGGGCGCTCCTTTGGTAAAGATCAGAGTACGTTCTTCCCCCCCTGACTCCTCATGGATCGTACTCATGAGCTTGCGCTCCGACGAAAATGGAATCTCGTCCACTCTGACGAAGCGCGATGCCAGATGCGCTGGATCCAGTCCTGCCTTGCGAGAGGCCACCAGCAGCGCTCCTTCTGTCGGATCTCCCTGGATCGTCCAGCGCCCATCACTCTGCTGGAGCACGGCATTGTTCGCCCGGTCAGCCACGGTCAAGGCGCGCTCCAGCTCTGCTCGGACAGCATCGGTCAACGGTGTCCCGGACGCATCGGTGACCGTGCCTTCGGGTCCATAACCCGTGCCACCAAGATTCACGGTTCCGCTTGCCGTGAGCACCTTCCGAACAGTCATCTCATTCCTTGTGAGAGTGCCGGTTTTATCGGACGCGATGATGCTGGCGGATCCTAGCGTCTCTACTGCAGCCAAGTGCCGGACGATGGCCTTCCTCCGCGCCATGCGCTGCACTCCCAAGGAAAGAACCGCCGTCACGATGGCCGGCAACCCTTCGGGCACAGCAGCCACGGCCAAGGCTACTCCGAGGATAAAGACGTCCACAATCGCCCCGAATCCGCTGACATGCTCTGTGAGGATGATGGTCGCGATCATCACGATGGCGATCACGATCACAATCACACCTAGCAGTTTGCCGGTTCGATCAAGTTCTTTTTGCAGCGGAGTGGATTCGGTCGCGGTGCTCTTCAAGAGACTCGCGATACGGCCCATCTCCGTTTCCATGCCTGTGCCGACAATCACCGCTTTCCCGCGGCCATAGGTTGCAACTGTGCCACTGAAAATCATGTTGACGCGGTCGCCCAAGGGGACCTCATCCGCGATCCGTTCCGTGTTCTTCGAGACGGGAAGGCTTTCGCCGGTCAGCGCGGCCTCCGCTGTTTTCAGCGCCGTCGATTCAATCAGACGCGCATCGGCGGCGATCGTATTCCCCTCCTCGACCAGCAGGATGTCACCGGGAACCAGTTCCGTCGTCGGGACGCTTCGCCGTTCCCCATCCCGCACAACCGTTGCTTCGGCCGGAGACATCGCCCGCAAGGACGCAATCGCCTGCTCCGCCCGCGCGGCTTGGACGTAGCCCATCACGGCGTTCAACAGGACAATGGCGAAGATCGCGATGGCTTCGTACGGAAGCGAGGTCTCCCGCTCGTAGAACCACAGCCCTGCGGATATCGCAGTCGCAACCAGCAGCAGGACGACCAGCATATCCTGAAACTGCATGAGAAACTTCCGCCAGCCGGGGATGGCCTTCTCCGGGGTAAGTTCATTCTTGCCGTACTGGCTTAGTCGAGAGCGTGCTTCGTCCGTTGTCAGTCCGCTGGCTGCCGCGGTGCCTTGCCCGGAAAGCACATCGGCGGCGGACACCTTGTAAGAGACACTTCCATCATGCTGAGATAACACTATTTCTACCTAACTGGACGATTTCAAAGAGGCGCGAAGGGCAAGCCTTACTGACGGATCGATGGTAACACCTGGGTGCGCTGCACTCGCCTTAACGCTGATGCCGTGCGCCGGATACCGAACCATCTCATCGAGTTTCGGCGGCGGATGTGTGGGGCTGGAACTGGTTGGCCTGGAGGATGGGCTGGGAATTTGACGGAGTTGCAGAAGGTGTAAAATACCAGTCAATCCGATGTACGCTCGCTTCACGAAAAACCGCGCAATCGGGTTGGTTGGGCTCCTCGTAACGGCCGCTCTTTGGGCGCAGTCCATCTCTTTTGAAGTCGCGTCGATTCGCTTGTCGAAGCCGGGCCAAGAGGCGATACGGAACTCGCTTGGGCGTGTTCAGCTCTCCGGGAGCAACATTACGGGTTCCGCGATGGCTGTTCGAGATCTCATCTTTCAAGCCTACGGGATAAGGCCCTTTCAGCTTGCTGAAGCGGAGAATTGGACCACGAGCGATCGGTGGAACATCCTCGCGAAAGTGGCTGGAGATGGCCTGGTTACAAAAGAGCAGGTTCGCCCGATGTTTCAGGCACTCTTGGCGGATCGATTTCAGCTCAAGTTGAAACGCCAGATGAAAGAGATGCCGGTTTATGCGCTTCGAATTGCGGATGGCGGCACGAAACTTCGCCGCCCAACGGAGTCAGAGGCGCTTCCTCCCAGAAGAGTCGCGCGGCAGGATGGCGTCCAGCAGTTTGGCTTGGGGAAGGCAACGATGGAGCAGGTGGTGACCTTTCTGTCTCTCAATGTCGACCGACCGATTGTCGATCTGACGGGTCTTGAGGGAGACTTTGTCTACGCAATCGAATTTGTGCCGGATAGGCTCCTGCTGGCTTCCAATGCGCCTGCTGGGGTTTCAATCTTCAAGGCGACGGAGAGTCAGTTGGGGCTGAAGCTCGAGGGCGTGCGATTGCCAGTTGAGTATTTTACGATTGAGCACGTCGAACGGCCTTCGGAGAATTAACCCCCGCACGCTACTGCTCGGGGCTGGTCGGCCGAAGAGATGTGTGCGCTACTTCAAAATAGCTTGGGAAGCGGAATGACGAGACGTCCCTCAACGGAGTTGAGTCTATGTCACATGCGCATGGCCGTGTCACTATTCTGTTTGCGACGATGGGGCTCTTCTGTTCGGGTGGGTCTGCGCAACAATCTACGGCTTCGGACACACGCTCATTCGAAGTTGTTGCCATCAAGCCAAACAATAGCGGCGATCGGCGCACCGGCTTTCTACCGTTGAGCGGCGATCATTTTATTGCAAACAACGTGACGGTGAGGCAGTTGATCCAGTTCGCATACAAGCTGCAAGATTTTCAGATAATCGCAGCCCTGCCTGGACAAAGGACAAGCGATTTGATGTTGAAGCCAAAGTCGCGCTCAACACATCAGCAGATGACGTTCCGAATATGATGCAGTCTTTGTTGAAAGAGCGCTTTCATCTTCGCACCCACCCGGATAGCGAGTCACTGCCGGTCTACTTTTTGGGCGACTCAGGCTCCAAGCTTCGAAAAGCCGCACCGTCTGCCTTAAAGCAACAACTTGGGCTGAAGCTAAAGAGCGGAAAGGCGGCGATAACCGTCTTGCGCATCGATCTAGTTGAGGAGCCTACCGACCACTGAGGACTGGGCCAATTTGCAGGGTTAGAGATCAATGCGGCAGTGGACATTGAGACGCCCATGTCGTCGAGGACGTTCATGCTGCCGTGGGGGCATACTCGTCGTTTGCCAGGGCCGCGGCGTAGGCGAGCGCCTGTTTGATGTCTTCGGCTCCGAGGGTCGGGATACTCGCTCAGGATCTCGGGGGTGGACATGCCGTTGGCGACGAGGTTCACCAGGAGCGACACGGTGATGCGCATGCCACGGATGCAGGCTCGGCCGCCCATTAGGCTGGGGGTAATGTGATTCGGTCGAATGCATCCACGCTGGCTGTCTCCTGAGGCGAGTTCAGCAAGGTGGGGGAGGCGTCGAGATGAGTCTCGACGCGGCACGCTGAGAGCGTGCGCCACGAGTTGCGGGAAAGCATCACTACTTACCGTTGGTACGCAGGTCGGCTTGGGAGGCGGCGGCGTCTTTGAGTGGGGCTACTTTGTCGGGGTCGATGCGGACCATGAGGTACTCGATGTGGTCGTCGATGCGGGTAAACCAGTGGCCGACGCCGGCGGGGATTACGATTACGTCGCCGGGTTTCAATTGATGGGTCGCGGGGTTGCGGATGGATTTGCCGTCGGTGCCGGGGCCGTTGAGCATTTTCACGTTGCGGTTGTCGGCGGGGCGGCGCTGGGCGCCTACGATATCGGAGCCGGTGACTAGCGTGGCTGAGCCGCTGATGACGTGGTAGACCTCGCTGACCTGGTCGTGTTCGGCGACGGAGGATTCGCCGGTGAGTTTGGGTCGATAGACTACGCCGATGGCGACGTTGGATTTGCCGATGTCGACGGCTCGGATTTGCTGGTCGATTAGGTTCTCGGCTTTGGAGCGGGTCACGTATTGCTGGATTTCGGATTGCGGGATGTAGGTGGCGGAGCAGCGGGTGCAGGTGGGCTGCTGGGCGGAGATCGCGAAGAGGGCGAGAGTCAGTCCGATTAGGATGCGGTTCATTTGGGCACCTTGGGCCAGAGTACGCCTTGGTCTTCTTTGGTGAGGGGGGCGAGGCCTTTATAGACGAATTTTTGGACGCGTTGGCCGCGGTAGGTTTCGGTGGTGTAGATGTTGCCTTTGGAATCGGTCGCGATGCTGTGGACTCCGTAGAATTCTCCGGGTTGGCGGCCGCCGTCGCCGAAGCTGGTTAGGATGGCTAGGGATTTGCGATCGAGGATGTGGACTTGGTCATTTTCGCCGTCGGCCAGGAAGATGTATTTTTGGTCGGGGTCGCGGGAGAAGGCGATGTCCCAGACGGAGCCGGAGCCGAGGGTTTCTTTGGCGATGAACATTTCCTTGACGAAGGTGCCGTTGGGGTTGAAGACCTGGATGCGATCGTTGGCTCGGTCGCAGACGTAGAGGAGATTGTCGTTCGAGAGTTCGGCGCAGTGGACGGGGTTGCGGAATTGTTGGGCGGGCGGGTCGGTGGGTTTGTAGGGGCCGAGGTCGACGTCGCTCGGGACGTTGCCGTAGGCGCCCCAATGGCGTTTGTAGGCCCCGGTGTTGGCGTCGTAGACGATGACGCGGTGATTGCCGTAACCGTCGGCGACATAGAGCTCGTCGGTTTTGGGGTCGACGGAGGTCTTCGCGGGGAGGCGGAGATTGGCGGGGTCGTTGCTGCCTTTGCTCGAGTGGGGCTTGCCGATTTGGAGAAGGAACTTGCCGGACTGGGTGAACTTCAGGACTTGGTTGTCGTTGAAGGGATCGAGGGTGCCGACTTGGGTTTCGACGAGCCCGCCTTCGGCGACGCGGCCGTTGCCGCCGATCCAGACGTTGCCTTTGTAGTCGATGGTGATGCCGTGGTTGTTGGCGGGCCACTGGTAGGCGTTGTCGGGAGTGGGGCCACCCCAACTGGCGAGGAGTTTGCCATCGGGAGCAAATTGGAGGACGGGAGGGGCTGGGGCGCAGCAGCGGGCGGTTTGCGGGTTCGTGGTGGCGTGGAGTTCGCCGGGTTCGAGGGAGCCTGCGCGGTGAATGATCCAGATGTTGTCCTGCGCGTCGACCGAGACGCCAATGGTTTGGCCGAGGATCCAGTGATTGGGAAGAGGCTGGGGCCAGAGCGGGTCGACTTCGAAGCGGGGGGCCACGGCGACGTTTGCCCCAGGCGCTGGACTGCTGAGTTTCGGGGGCCAGACGCCTAGGACCGCAAGTAGGACCAGCAAGCCGACTGCGATCAGGAAGTCGCGTTTCATCGCACGCTAGTATACATCGCTAGTGCGCGAGTGTCAGGAACGGGACTGAGGGGGTGATTTCGAAGGGCATCTTTTCTCGCGCGGAGAGCAGCGAGATAGGTTTAGTTTCGGCCAGCGAGATCTGATCGTTCCAAGGGTTGAGTTTGATGCGGGACCCGAGGGGGAGCGCGGCGATTTGTTCAAGCTTCGCTTCCTCTAGTTCGGGAGCGCTGGCGGTGAATTCGGCGAGGCGTTCGAGGGCTCGGGTGTTCGCGACTTGGTTGCCGAGGTTCGCGGCGAGTAGGCGGGGAAGCGCGGAACTGCGGCTGGCGAGGGCTTTCAGGAAGAGGCCGGCGTTGGCGGTCTTTTGGTAGGGCGAGGCTCGCATGATTTCTATTGTTTTGGTGCCGGCTTCGTCGAGTTCGGCTTGCGTGCGTTCGAAGCGGAGTCGTACAAGGAGGTCGGCGTCGTTCAGCATGGTCTGGTTGTAGAAGGCGAACTGGGTCGGGGTGCGGTGGCCGAGGACGATGTGCGAGAGTTCGTCAGCGAGGACCAACGCGAGGCTCGCTTCGTCGGGGAGGACGTCGATGAGTCCTCGGCTGATGACGATGGTGTGGCCGATGCTGAAGGTCTCGATGGGCGTGGTGAGCAGAACGCGGCAGCGGGCGTCGGCATTGAGCTTGCCGGAGATGATCAGGTTGTCGACAACGGTATTGAGGACGTCGTCGACGGGGCCGGTGGGCGCGAGGAAGCCACCTTTTTCGAGACGGGAGAGGACGTTTTCTTCGGCTTGGCGCTCCCATGCTCGCTGGCTTTCGAGGGGAGAGACGTCGCGCGAGGCGGACGCGTCGTTGACGTGGTTCTCGCTTTCGATGAGGATTTGCGTGAGCTCGTCAAGTTTGGCGGTGGGAGAGGGGGCGTAGTCCCAGACGCGGGTTTGGGCTTTGAACCGGGTAGGGGCGCCGGATGCGTTGGCTTGTTCTTCCTCGACATAGATGTGATCGGGGACCCAGATGCCAGGCATGGAGTTGGTGCGCCAGCTGTCGAAGTGGAAGTAGAGATCCGGGGGCGCGTTCTTGACGGGGGGCGTCGGGACATAGGTGCCGTTGAAGCGGACTATGGAGGCGCTGGCTTCGTCGACCCAGATACGACCGAGGAAGCGACCGGGCTCGCGGCGCACGGGGGAGACGTCGAAGACGAGTGCGCGGATCTCGCCAAGGAATTCGCGGCGTACGTAATCGGTGTTCAGCTGGAGGAGTCGCGAGGCGAGGATGTTGGTCTTCTCCTCAGGATTGATCACGCTTAGGTCGCGTTCGAAGCCCACTAGGGCTTTCCCGGATTCTTCCATTTTGTTCTTGAGCTCCTCAAGCTGCCGCTCCATGAACGTCGCCATGTTGGCGGAGGCGCGCACGCGGATGTTATAGGTGTGCTCCAGATACGACTGCGCGATGGCGTTCGCGGCGTCCGCTGCCAGGACGGGGTCGGACGAGCGGTAGCTTACCTGCATCAGGTACGTGCTCGGCGGGCGGGTCACTTTCAACTGCTTCAGCTTCACGGGCGAGGCTTCACCCTCCGGCGAACCGTTCGCCGAGGACTGCTGTTCCAACTTGCGCAGATTGAAGCGCTGGTCGACCGGACGCAAAACGGAATCGGATTCGACCAGCTTCATCTGCGTCGCCAGGAACTGTTCTGCGTCCGAGAACACGGCCCGTCCGGAGTCTTGCCCGACTACGTCGGAGGGCGTCGCGCGATCAATGTCCACGGTGGTCGTAGCCTCGTAGATCGGCGTCAGGCGAGCCGAGACGATGACGGTGAGGATCACTGCGGCGGCGCAGAAGCCGAGGATCCGCCAGCGGTAGCGCTTCAGTATCCACAGGTATTGCGAGAGCGGAAGCTTGGCTTCTTCCGGCTCCTCATCCTGAAAAGAGTGCAGCGGCGGCGCGTAGGTGGCGCGCGCCATGTCGATCACTGCGGGAACGCGTTCAGAGTCGTAAGGTGTCATGAGTATCTGGAGTTAGCGGGCGGAATAGACGAGCGCGCCGGAAGCCGTGCCTGCGCCGAAGGAAACAATTTTGTCGATCACGCTAGACGTGAGGCGGCCTTTGCGGTTGTCCGGTATATAGAAGATGTCGCCGGCCTGGAGCTCCACGTCGGGGCTCTTGCGGTCCATGATCTTGCGCAGTTCGACGAGCACTTCTTTGTTGGGACCGTCGGCGGGGCGATAGATGTAGGCCTGCTTGGTGGCGAAGCGCGTCAGACCCTCTGCCATGGCGAGCGCTTTCATCACGGACATTCCACCCGCGTCGTTCAAGGGGAACGATCCGGGCTTCAGGACATTACCGACGATGAATACGCGGCCCACTTCGGGGACACGGATCTCTTCCCCGCCCTCAAGCGCGAGATTTGCGGCGGGGTCGGCCTTTTCGAGCAGGTCTTGAACGGCGATCTTACGAGTGAATCCTGGGACGCCGTTCTTCGCAGGCTGCGTCACCAGGATTTCGTGCCCGGCCTCGCCCGAGAGACCTTCAGCGCGGGTCAATGCGTCGAGGAGAGTGGTCTTCCCGTTGGCTTGGAACGTCAGCGGCTTTTTCACGGCTCCGGCGACATTGATGGGACGGCTCGCAAACTCCGCGATGGTCACGGTGACCACTGGGTCGACAAGGATCTGTTCCGCGCTCAAGCCTTCGGCGAGCTTTGATTCGATTGCGAGTGGCATCAGGCCGCGGACCTCGATTGCCTGCTTCAGCATGGGCAAGCGAATCGAGCCTTCGGGCGTCACACGCAGCGTGCGGCTCAGCTCAGGAGCACCATAGACAGTGATCGAAAGCAAGTCGCTCGCGCCGACAGGTTGTGCCGGCAGGTTCCCGCCGGATTCGGCAGGCGTCGCGGGCAGTCGCTGCCCAAACACGGAACAAGCCGCGACCAGTATCAGAATAAGTTTCATCTAGGCTCCCTTCGCAAACGCACGTAGCGGCACGACCATCGATGGGTCGATTTCCGCTGCAATCGATCTCTGTAACAACTCAACGCTCACGACCAGGCGCGCATCGCCGCCGTCGCGCAGCAGCGTGCCTTCCAGGCCGCGCAACGGACCACGCTCGACGCGCACTCGATCCCCGGCCTTCAGATACGGCCACGGACTCAGGCGGGCACCCGACGCGCAGATCGCCTGTATCTCCGCGATCTCGCGATCTTCCAGCGGTGCAGCCAAGCCGTTGAACTTCACAATCTGCGCGACGCCCGGAGTATCCTCGACCCGCACGCGATCGCGCAGCGCGAATCGACAGAACACGTAGCCAGCGAATAACGGCAGCTCGATTTGTTTCACGCGATCCGACCACTGGCGCTGGCTGCGATACACAGGCACCAAAGTCTCCCAACCCTGCGATTGCAGAACGCGCTCGGTCTGGCGCTCATGCTGATGCCGGACGGTTAACGCGTACCACTGTGGCCTTGGGGATATGTCCGTCATCGAAATCTTCATGCCGAGAGGAGGGAATACCGCTCCATTTCCGGATTTTGGATATAGCTCACGCAGTGTGGGTCCCATGGGGTGCTTCTTTCTGGTTCGCCGTCAGCGTCCTTACGAGAGAATTGTGGGGCGGCCCGGCGATTCGTCTCAGTCAGGATTTGTCTCGTACAATTTGAGACTCGTCGCTGAACTTATGCACTAGAACGGCTGAACTTCGCCTTAGCTGATGAAGGATTTTCCCGAGGCGGGAAGAGTACGCAGAGGACTATGCTCGGCTTTGTCCTAGAGCCGTTCGGGTAGCGACTAGCGCTGCCAGAATTTGAACCAGCTGCGCTTGCCGGATCGAGGCTTGCTCACGGTGGCGGACTGCATGGGCTCACTGGCGAGCGCGGCTCCCGGATTGGTGACGCACAGCAGCGTCGCGGTCTCCTCGGAATAGTTCGCCTTCAGCCATTCAAAGGCGGTGTCCATGCAGGGCGGGCGATGCTCGATGTCGTGGCCGTCGCTGGCGATGACGTGGACCATGCCGCGATCCAGCAGTCGGCGGGAGAACGCTTCCGCGCGTTTCCCGAAGCGTCCGGTGAGGCTCTGCGCGGTGACCTGCACGCGGGCACCTTCGGCGATCCATTCGGCCATGGTGTCGATGCGCTGGCGCAGCAGCGGGTTGCGTTCAGGATGGGTGATCACGGGAATCATGCCGGCGTCCATCAAGCGGCCGAAGATCTCAGCAGTATTGTGGAACACCAGCATGTCTGAAAATTCGACCATCAGGTAATTCTTATGGTCGATGGTGTACTTCGACGGATGCTCAATCGCATCTTGAATGTTGTCGAAGCTGAGATGGAAATCGCAGCCGGTGTGCAGGCGCAGCACGCCGCCGGCTTGCTCCTCGAGCTGCGCGAGGCGGTCGCGATTGCATTCGGGATCGAACTTATAGGAGGGACTTGCATGAGGAGTGGCGACGATGTCCGTCGTTCCATGTTCCGCTGCCATCCGCAGCATGGCCAGCGAGTCCTCAATTGTCCGGGCGCCGTCGTCCACTCCGAAGAGGACGTGGCTGTGTATGTCGATCAAGTTTCGATTTTAGCAGTCTACAGCTACCGCCGAAATGCGGCAGTGAAGCCGACAGAGATGATCACGAAGAGCGCCCACGGAAAGAGCAGTACACCAAACGCTTTCCCCGCGGACAGGCGCTTGGCGGAGGCAGCGAGACCGATCGAGATCAGGATCATGCACCAGAAGGTGAATAAGTCGAAGGACCCACCAAGCGACTTCATCCAGGCCGAGGCGTCGGGTGGGAGGAACGCCGCGGCGTTCACCATTAAGGGATTTTGCAGATCAAATTCATCCGGAGGCTTCAGGTACATGACAAGAATCGCCAGGCCGGATTTGAATAGGTTCGGAAGCGTCCCGTAGGTCACCACGGCCAACGTATTCTTGAACGCGATACCCGCGCCCATCACGGTGGCGGCGAGGAACTGGATCACGCCGGCGATCAAAAGGGCGGCGATCAAGGGACCTGTCAGGCCGCTTCCCCAGGTTATGTATTTACCGAGAACCATTTGCACCCGCTCGGTCTGCGCGCGCTGCTCCGCGGTCAGGCTCTGCAATTGGGTGCTCTGGGCGTTTTGTTGGCGGAAGAAGAGTTCCCATCCCACGCGCTGCGAAAAGAGATAGAGGAATGTCGTGGTCACGATCATTCCCAAGAGGACGGGCACGATCCAGCGCGGGCGCTTCGCGATATCGGCGAAGGCTTTCCCCGGTGAGAAGATCACCCCTGCCAGGCGACCGATCTCGCTCATGGGAGCTGGCTCAGGAGGTGCTTCAAAGTCCGCGAATTCGGGTGAAGGCGTCATGCTTCCTATTACGCGAGCGCCGCTTTCGCGTAGGCCACGCACTTTTTCACTTCGGTAACCGAATCGCTGGCGCCACGGTATTCGTATTCGACCATCGCGCGGATCGGCCATTTTTCGCGCTTCAGAGTTTGCAACACTTCTTTGATCGGAGTGTCGCCTTCTCCCCAAGGTGTGTTCGGACCACGATTCTTTTTGCGGTCCTTAATATGGAGCACCACGATCTTCTCGTGATTCTTCTTCAGGTAATCGAGCGCGTCGTAGTTAGCGGCGGTGAAGTGCCCGATGTCCAGGTTGATCGCGTATTGCTTCGACATCTGCAGCGCGGCCGCGAAGCTCTCCGGCGTCGCAAACTCGTTCTTATCTTCCAAATTATCGTGGCCGTGGAAGGCAACTTTGATACCGTGCTTCTCGGCGAACGGAGCCACCCGCTTGGCTGAGGTCACGGTCGAAGACGCCGTGATCAGGCCCACGCCCATGGCCTTGGTCATCTCAAAACCTCGGTTGATTTCCTCGTCCGTGAAGTCGTCCTTGAAGCTTAGGTTGTACGCGTAGAGATTCACCCCCGCTTGATCGAACTTCTTGCGCGCGGCACGGAATTCATCCAGGGAGACGGAGAGGCGCCACTTGCGCAGCTCCTCGCGCGGCAGCCTGGGTTCAATGTGCGGCGCGAAGAGTTCGCACTCGCCTAAGCCGGTGTCGACGAAAGCTTGCAACATCTGGTCGAAGGGTTTTTCGCGGAAGCTATAGGACTGCGCGCCCAACATCACTCCACTGACCACGGAATTGATGCGGGTCTGGGCGTAGGCCGCCGCGGCGGGGATCGCCAGGGCAAGTTTTGAGAAGTCGCGTCGTGTGAACATCACTCGCAAGGTTACTGTACGGTGTCCTTGAAAACAACCTCGGCGGGCGGTTCAGTGCACCCCACTCGTCTGCCTCGAGCACCCAGGCACTGAACCGCGTCGATCTTTAGAAAGTAATGCGGGCAACGATGGTGCCGTTGCGGACGTCCTGCACATTGGTCGGCAGCACAGCGCCGAACCCACCCGTGACGATTCCGTTGGTTCGCAGAATCGGCGAGGTGTAGGATCCACCGGCCACCGGTTGCGGCAGGCGGGTGCGGTTGAAGGCGTTTGAGAACTCCGCGCGGACGTTGAACGTCACGCGTTCCTTGAAACGGAACGTCCGACCAAAGTTGAGGTTCTCATTCGGGTAACGGAAGCCGCGATAGCCTCGGAACGCAGTCTGTTGCGCTCCCCACTGTCCGTCGGGGATGCTCGCCCAGGCGCTGGGGTTCAGAACTGTCGTCGTACGCGGATCATAGCAGTGGCAGTTGATGTCGAGCTCTTCGGTGTGCGTCTTGCCATCGTAGTCGACCCAGCTGCTGGTAAAGAGCGTCTGTCCGGCCACGCGCTGTGCAGGACCGGGACCACGATTCAACCAACGGCTAATCGGATTCGGATTGATCGAGGTCGGTCGCCCCAACACCGGAGCGCTCTGATACTGCATGTAGACTCCCAGGGTCCAATCGCTGAGAACATAGTCCAGAACCCTGCCGCCGAACTGCGTCTTCGGCGTGATGTACTGCGCAGAGATGCGGACTTGCAGGGGCAGATCGTTGAAGGATAGATTCTTCCCCATATTGCGATTGAAGACATCCGGGGAACTCATAAGTTCCAAGTTCTTCGACCAGGTTACGTTGGCGTTCACCGACAGTCCGCTCCACAAGCGCTGCGTGATGGTGGTTTGCAGCGAGTCATACCAGGTCTTACCCAGCGGCGATCCCGTGGGCACGATGGTGTTCGAGTACTGCGGATAGGGCAGCAGGCTCTGAAAGACGTTCTGCGTTCCGGGGAAATTCGAGTACGGCAAATTAATTCCGCGAGCGGAGAGCGTGGAGCGTTGCGTGGCGGTCAACTGCCGGACCTGCGTATTCAACGTCGAAGCGTCGGTAGTGTTGCCGATGGCGAAACCGAAGCGGGAGACGTCGGCGGCAGAGAGCACGTTCACCGGAGCTAAGGCGCCCGCGCTCCACCAGACTCCTCGGTTAGCCACGTAGGAAGCGTCGATCACCAAGTTGCGATTGATCTCGCGTTGGAAGCCGATGGACCACTGATACTGACGCGCGGGCCGTCCCAGATTCGGATCGATGTAACCGGGGGATGCGCTCACGGTGCCTGGAAGTGCGGGCAATGCGCCTGCGCTGAGGTTCGGGAAGACCGGGTTGAAGCTTGACGGCACACCATCCGCTAGCGTGAAGTTCTGCGCCTGTCCAAACGCAGGAGTGTCGCCGAACTGGTAGGCCAGCGGGTTGCTGCCCGGAACCGTGGTCACGTTGTAGACCACGCCGAAGCCACCGCGAAAGACGGTCTTGGAATTGATCTGGTAGGCGAAGCCGATACGCGGTCCGAAGCCCAGGTTATAGTTCTTTGCGAGGCGGCAGTTGCAAGTGGCCTCATAGATCACGCCGCCCGGATGCCCGCCCGCGCTTGGATTGGGCAGGTTCGCCCCGAAGCTCGCGATGCGGCCATAAGTCTCGCGCGGATAGCCGCCCCAGTCCCAACGCAGGCCGTAGTCGAGCGTGAATTTGCGGGTGACCTTCCAGGTGTCCTGGAGGAACAGACCATACTGTTGTCGGCCGAATTTGTAGGCGACCGGGGCACCGATGCCAAAGCTCTGGCTGCGTCCCAGCAGAAAGCTCGCGTAAGAGAAGCCCGCGCTGCCGCGCGTGAGGGCGACATCTTCGAGCGCGGGATTGGTCGTGGATGACGCTGCGAATCCAAACGCGCCGCCCACGTGCCAGCCGGGTTGCGCGAAGCTGTATTGCGGATTGCCGTCAATGCGCCACTCCGCGCCCAGCTTCAGAGTGTGATTGTTGCGCACGTAGGTCAAGCTCGCATTCGACTGCGGCTTTTGGATCATCTGCATCGTCTGGAACTGCGCGCCCATGGAACTCATGCCGCCCACTGCCTGCGTGACACCATCAAACGTCATGCGCGGGAAGCTGCGATTCACCTTGATGCCCTTGAGTCCGATGGCGGTCAGCGGGTTGAAATCGAGGATCGGCGTCCAATCCCAGAGCCGATTCTGTTGGAAGCCCATGCCGAGGTGCAGCAGCAAGGTCGGCGAGATGGAGTAGTCGTAGTTCAACCGCATCGTGTAGGAGCGGTCGAAGTTCGCGATGGTGGTCGTGATTTCGTTGGGGAAGCCTTCCGGCACACCCGGCGAACCGACGGCCGGAAATTGATCCGCCGTGCGCGTACCGGACCAGTAGAACGACACGCGGCCCTTGGAGCCGAGCGTCTGATCGAGTTTGAGCGACGGAATCTCAGTGGTGCGGCGACTGCGGAAACCGTTATTGAAATTTAAGCCTGCGCGTGTCGCATTCGGACCGGTCGGCAACGGAATATATTTGCTCTGAATATTCGACGCCACCACATCCAGCCGGGCGACGGGAATCACATTGCCCACGAAGGCGTCGCGGGTGAGAATCGAATTGCCGGACTGGCCGAGTCCCGCGCATGTTGGCGTGAAGGTGGATGTCGCGCAGGTGACCGCGCGCTGCGTGTTGGGGTCAAAGATCTGGCTGACAGGGATCGTGCGGCCCAGAGGATCGATGAAGTTGCCCGCGGTCGTGGCGAGATTGAATCCGCCAGCCGCTGCGCTGAGCGCTCCAAAGTTGCCCGTCCGATACGGCGAGGTCGGCACCGTGGCCACAGAGGTTTGGATAAAACGTTTTTCCAGAAATTGTTCCCAGTTGAAGTAGAAGAACGTTTTGTTCTTGCCGTCGTAGACTTTCGGAATGCGGATGGGTCCGCCGAGCGAGATCCCGTAATCGTTGCGGCGCGCGCGATCGAGCAAGTTCGTGTAGGGCTGGCGGGCGTTCATCGCTTCGTTGACGAAATAGTCGTAAACGCTACCGTGATAGTCGTTGGAACCGGACTTCATGGTCGCGTTGAAGAGTCCGCCGCCGACGGCGCCGTACTCCGCCGCGAAGTTGCTGGTCTGCACGGCGACTTCCTGGATGGCCTCCGCGCTGGGCTGAACTTCCATGGTGAAGACGGCCAGCGTGCCGTTGTTCCCCGCGTCCATGCCTTCGATGCGATAGGAGGCTGTGTTGGCAGGAGCTCCGTTTACAACGAGGTTTGGCGTTCCACCGAATGCGCCGCCGACGCTGTAGACCGCTCCGGGGACCAGCAGCGAGAGCGCCCACGGATTGCGCACGCCCGCGGCTGAGCCTTGCCCAGGGCCGACGCCCAGAATCGGCAGTTGGTTCAATTGCGCAACGGTTACGTTTTGCGCGACTTCACCGCTTTCGGTTTTGAGCAGCGTGGCTTCCGCCGTAACTGTGACGGACTCTGCGGCGGAACCGACTTCCATCTCAACGTCGATACGCATGGTCTGCGTTGGCGCGAGTGCAAGTCCAGGCCGATTGTATTTTTTGAACCCGGCGGCACTTACCGCCAGATCGTAGGTGCCGGCGGGAAGTTGCGGCAGAGTGTAGTTGCCCGTGGCCGTGGTGGCACCGGTGAACACCTGTCCGTTGGCCGAATTGCGGGCCTCAATTCCCACGCCAGCGAGAACCGCTCCCGTTGGATCAACCACCGTACCGGTGATCGTTCCACGATCTGTTTGAGCAAACGCCGCGAGCGTGGCAAGACACAGAAGTGCTACTTTCCCCAAGCGCATACCCGTCCCCTTTTCTATCTACAGAAAATAATGCCGAGTTGAAACAGGCGCTGCGCCTGCATACGCGAAATAAGCTGTGGGGGAGTATACGCTCGGCCTAAGGCGAGGTCAAGGGGATTGTTAAATAAATGTTAAGAAGACAAATTAGTGCAGCAGTTGGTCCACGGTCCAACCGCCGCGCTTCACGAGACGGACCTGCGGAGGAAAGTCTTCCGTAAAGTCACCACGATTCGTTCCGAGCAACGTAATGGGTTTCGCAAAGCATGTGTGGTCGATGACTACGCCCATCTTGCCTTCGACGATTTTGACGTCCGGCTTCTCGTCGATCACTTTGTCCAATTTTAAGACTTTCAAAGAAAACGAACCGAGCATGGAAGTGTACGGACCGGAATACTTGCCATCGCCCATGCGGATATCCTCGGCGAACTTTAGGGCTTGGCCAGCCGCAGTCAGGCGTCCCCTGGCTCCACCGCTATCGAGTTGATCGATATCCCACAAACCTTGCTTCTCTCCGCAGAGAACCTGGTCGGGGCTGAGGATCACGGGCTCTCCGCTCAACGCGATTTTGGCGCCTTCCACCGTGGCTTTTGCGGCCCCGTCGTCGTAGACATCGTCGCCGCACGCTGTCAGGACGAGCGCCGCGGCAAGGACGGTCAAGATCAGGAGGCTGGGTCTCATTTGTAGAGACCATCGTCAGAATTCAATAAAAGCTACACGCCCGGAGGACATGACAGGACCATTGCAATCCTCTAAACACCGTGAGACAATGTCAAAGTTTTTGACCGAGTGTCCGGCCCAGCCGGATTCAAAAGGGAGATTTAAAGTAGTGAGAGAAAAGGGTATTGTGAAATGGTTTAACGCCGCAAAGGGCTTCGGATTTATCCAGCGGGCCAGCGGGGAAGATGTCTTTGTACACTTCTCAGCGATTCAGTCATCCGGTTACCGGAGTCTAGACGAAGGCGCGGAAGTGGAATTTGAGGTGAAGACGGGACCCAAAGGCTTGCAAGCCGAAAACGTCGCCCGCCCGTAACCTGAACTGCCCGGTTTGGATTTAAGAAGGCCGTCCCCGCAGGGGAGACGGCCTTTTGATTTACTGAATCGCGATGGTCACGGAGTTGCTTTGCTTTGCCGCCATGGAGAGAACCACAGCCACGGCCCCCCCTGTGGGAGCGCTGGCTGGTACCACGAAATTGACCTGGTTCAGGCCCGCGCAGCAGCCAGATAGCCCTGAGAAGGACACCTGCGCCGCGATCCCCCCCACCGTCACAACGGCCGGGATTGTAGTTCGGGTGAGCACGGTGGGGAACGCGCCGGTGGCCAAGTTGGGATTTGTGCTGGACCCCAGCCCCGTTGCATAGAGCACCAGCGTCTCGCCGCGCGTGGCTGGATTCTGCGTTGTGACAAGGAACCCGCTGGTATGGGTGATCGCTCCGGCCCCTCGGCCGTCGCCTGTAGCCGAGAAGATCCCGGGCGCTGCGGGATCGATGGCCACGGTCTGGGCCGCGCTCGATTGGCCTTCAGCCGTTACCACCACCGACGCACTGGACCCGGCTACATCCACCGGAATCTGAAATCCGATTTGTCCCGGAGTGATGTAGTAAATGGGGGCGTTGACTCCGTTCACCGATACCGAGGTTCCACCCATCGAGGTCGACACCTTCCCGGCTTCCAGGCGCGCATTGCAGCCCTGGAACGACAGACAGATACCACCGTTCGTCATGTCGGTGCCAAAGATCGCCGCGATCGACCCAGGAGCCACCGAGGTCCCCGCAAGATTATAGCTGGCGTTATTGAGGACAGCGCCGGTAGAGATCGCCGGCTTGGTCAGGGTATTCCCGATCTGACCACGTACCGCGCCGCCCGCATTTGTAGTCGTGTGCAGGTTGATGTAGAAACCGGAAGGATTCGCCAGCAGGCCTTGCAGAGCCGTCAACCCCGCCCCACCCAGGGCGCTGACATCCACGGTCCGATAGATGTTTCCGGCTCCAGTGGCACTGGTGACGGAGTTGGCTCCCGCACCGATCCCGGTGTTGATCGAGACGGGACCAGAAACGGTAGCGCCTCCGGTGTGGATGTGGAGGCCTGTGAATGCCGTGCTCGCGGGGAACGCGTGCATCACGTCAAAGACCACGGTTCCCGAAACAGCGTTGCCCGCTGCGTTGCGGTTGGAATAGACACTGACCTTGGCGATAGCGCTGGCATCTAAGCCCGTTACTGCCGGAACCTCATTCGCAGGGGTCATGGAGATCTGGTAGGAATTGACCACAGTGTCTTCGAGCTGGCCGCGCATAACCCCGCCCGCGAAGGTCGTGGTGTGGATGTTCAGGTAGTAGTTTGCCGCATTCGCGTAGATACCACGCAACGCCGTCAGGGCCGCCCCGGAGGTCACCTCTACTCGACGTCGGATCGTGCCCGAAGTCACGTTTTGTGCGTCGGCACTGCTGGTCGAAATGGCGGTATTGATCACCACTGCTCCGTTGATTCCCGCCGCGCCGGTGTGGATGTGCCAACCGCTGAAGGTCACCGCACTACCGAAGCTGTAGGTGGTCTCGAAGGAAACCGTGCCGGCATTGATGTTACCGTTCGCGTCGCGCGTGGCCAGAAAAATGAGATTGCCGCTGCCTTTTCCGTCGGAGGCCACTGGGGGAACTTCATTCGCCGGGTCCATCGTGACGCGCGAGACACGCATCTCCGCCCGGGAAAGTTGGGCGCGCAGCACGCCGCCAGCGTGGTTGGTGGTGTGGATGTTGACGTAATGCTTCGATGGATCGATCAACATCGAAGTCAGCGTCGCGATCGCTGCAGCGCTGGTCGCCGTGGCTTGGCGGGTGATGTTCCCCGTGCCTGCGGCCGCAATGGCTTCCGCAGTCGCCAGGCCGGTATTGATCGTCACCGGTCCGTTTACCCCCGCCGCACCGTCGTGAATATGAAGACCGCTGAACGTGCCGTCGGCGTCCGTGAAGTTGTAGTCGACGTCAAAATCGACAAACCCACCGGTGATCGCCCCCGCATCGTTGCGCCGGATGTGCGCGGAGAGAATCGCGCGCGCCGTCGCGTTCACCCCCGTAACCGCGGGCGATTCATTGGCGGCCAGCATATCCGCACGGAAGAAAACCGTCTCCAGCGTGTCCGCCAAAGCGGTACCGGCAAACAAGACCAGTCCACTGAACAAGAAAATCGATGCTTTCATAACCCTCCCCAGACCCCACGAGCCTATAGACTCGTCTTTGTTGGACACACTAGCGGGTAGGGAGGGAACAGCTTACTTGGCGGAGCAGGCTTCGGGCTTCCACGCGGCGTTGGCACCCAGCTTCTTAAAGTGCGTGCTGGTGATAAAGTCGGTGGTGAAATTGGTAGGGTCGTGGACCTGCGTCGTGACCACCATCCACACGTCTTTGTTGTCCGCGGTGTAGACGTCGTAGTATTCGGTGAGCACGGTCGCAGCGCTGTATGGGACTCCGTTCTTGCGAACGTAGCCGGGCTTCAAGTTAGTGGTAACAACTTTCAGATTGCCACGCTTAGGCGCACCCGCCGCAGTCTGCGCAATTTCCCAGTTCGCCACCGAGGAACCTTGCCAGGACGGCTCACTGGCAGCGGGAGTGCCGAAGTTGAAAAGTCGCGTCTGCGTGCCTGCCGTGGTTTCGACCTTTAAGGTGGAATCGTCCTGCCAGGAAACCCGCACGGTGCCGGGCTGACGCATGACGCCAGCAGCCCCGAACGCTTTGCACGCGTTGCCAGCCGCTTCATCCGCAGCCGGATCCCACGCATTCGCAGCCGCGCGAGCTGCAGCCGTCACGGGAACACCCAACATCTGCCCCTTGGGCGGCGTGACCATGCGGAACATCCAATCCTCGGTCACAACCGAAACCCACGAACCCGTCAAATCGATGGGAGCACTGGTTTGCGCGGTCTGCTTGGCTTTGCCTCCACCACCCTTGCCACCTTTGGCCGGACCTTGTCCCGGCGCGGAAGGCACGAGCAGCACGGCAGCAGTGGCACACACGGCTAACGCAAATGTGAGGCGGAAATTATTCAACGACTTCTCCCGGCCGCGTTCCCCAACCGAAGCCATCCGACTTGCGATGCAGCGTGACCAGCGCACCGCGATGATCCGCAGGCGTGCGCGAAGGGTTCATTGTAATTGTGACTTCTTCCCCGGCCTTCAGCGAATCGCGTTTGATATTTTGCTGCCCCAGCGAACCAGCACTGCGCCATTCGAGCGACCAGCGCTGCATCACGCCCTTGTCGTCCGGCGCTTCCACTTGCAGGAAGGAATGCGGGTTGCGCAATAGCAGTTGAAGAATCTTCCCGTCCAACTGAAGGGTTCTGTTGCCGTCGTAGGTGGCTCCCAGCGAGTGGTGAGCGAACGCGGCCATGGCGGAGAGGAGCAGGCTCCCGGCAAGGATCATGAAAGATTTGCGTGTCATGAAGTCTCCTATTTCTTTTGCAGGCTCTTGTAAATGGCTTCGATGAACGCTGTCGGCGAGCCGTAAATACCGTCGTAGTCCAGAGTGGGCTTCGCGGCTTTGATTTGATCCAGAGTGCGGCCCTTTTTCACTAGGTCCCCGACGCGATCTCCGATGATCTGAACCATATTGCGATAGATAGCAACGTCACCCGAATCCATCAAGCGCCCGTGGCCGGGGATGACCATCGTCCCGCCCTGTGCGCGGAATTCCGGAATCGCCAGGTCGAGGATAAAGTTGAGTCCGGCGAGCAGCCCCTGATAGGTACCGCCCTTCGCAGTGTCGATGACAGGATACGAAGTCGGGTTCAGGATATCGCCCGCCACGATCACGTCGGAGTAGCGGAAGTACACCATGCTGTCGCCATCGGTGTGCGCGTCTGGCTGATACAGAACCTCAACACCTTCGCCGTTGAAGAACTCGCTCAGCTTGTACTTTGCGACGTGGAACGTATCTGTGGGCCATTGTGACGAATCCACCATCGTCTGATCTTTCGCACCGGGCTTGGGAGCGCTCATCCGGTTGAGCACATTCTCGTGCGAGATGATGTTCGCCGAAGGCGCAACACCCACAGGCGGAAACGTCACGCCAAGAATTTTCGAATCCTTAGGAAGCTCAGCCAACCGCGCGTTGCCGCCCGCGTGATCCGCATCCACCGAAGTATTAATGATGTAGCGAATCGGCTTGGGGCGCGCTGGGGAGCTGATGCGCGCGTTCAGGGAAGGGCTCGACCAGCCGTAGGGCGATCCTGAACAGCGCATTCCATTGCAATTATTGGGAGCAGGCGAGCCGACGACGCGTGTCGCCAGGTCGAGTGAGACCTTCAGAACCCGGTCCGCCATCTCCTGCTTGCCCGAATCCACCAGTAGGATACCGTCGCCACCCACCGACATCGCGATGTTCCCGCCCGCGCCCACCAACATATAAATGTTGCCTTGCACCGGCAGGATGTGGAGGTTTGGATCGGTGGAGAGTTCGACCTGGGCGCTGGAAACAGCCGCGAAGCCCATCAAAAATAAGGCGATGCGTTTCATCTTACGATTTGAATCAAGCCCCCGCCACATACTGTGGCACAGAGGATGCCGGGGTTTCAACTGCCTTCAGGCTAAGCTTTTGTGGACGGGCACCCCGCTTAGGGTTTAAGGCGTCTAAAGGCGGCTAGTCCCAGCAGCGAGGCGCGCAACAATCCAAGGGTGCTTGGCTCCGGAACCGGCCCCGATCCGTCACCACCAATAGGCGGCGGATCAATCGGAATACCACCCGCGTCGGTGATCACCGGACCGCCGTCTTTAATGAAATACTGCTTGCTTCCTCGAGTGCCCACGGGCGAAGTCAACGCTGCAAAATACGTTGTTCCGCTCAGCAGTGATACAGGGCTGACAAAGAAGAAGTTTGTATCGGTGTAGCTTTGGGTGAAGGATGCTGGCGTCAGAGTGACAGCCGCCAATAGCGTGCCCAATCAGCCTTGTACCGGTACGCGGTCACGAGGCCGGGATCTCAACGACGGGAGGGCTGGTTTGGCGAAGATGGTAATGTCCGTGCCGTCAAAGGATGCAGAAGCTGGCCCGCTAAGTCGGACGGCAACGGCTCGTTCACACCGTATTGGCTGGGCCAGGCCTTCGGCAGATACAAGGTGCCGAACAGCCTGTCCACCCCCGGCAGCAGGGCTGCGTAGTTCTTGTTGGTGTTTTCCGGGCGATCGTTGGTGTGGTGCCAGTGGTGGAACGCAGGCGAGGACACCAGGTATTCCAGCCATCCAAACCTCCAACGGACGTTCGCGTGAAGGAAAAACCCCCACACCGTGCCGATCACGATGACCAGTATCGGCACCAGATCCGCGCCGTCCCCTGTCGGCTGTGCCAAACCGAGAAGATACATAGGCACCAGCCCGCACAAACGGACAAAAACCATGTCGACGGGATGGACTCTCGAATTCACCAACCAGTCGATTTCCTCAGCACCGTGGTGGATCGAGTGAAAACGCCACAAAAACGGGATCTGATGGGACCAGCGATGGCCCCAGTAGGACCCAATATCGCTCACCACCATCGCCAGCGGCAAACGGAGCACACTGGGGATTCCGCCCACCCAGGCATAGAAACCGATTTGCGTATTGCTGTGCGCGAGGCCAGCTAAAAGCGAAATGGGCAGCAACAACAGAAGTTTGGGCAGCAGCCCACTCAGGAAGTAGTAAGCCAGGTCGGTTCCAAATCCAAGCCGAAGGACGGGCTGCGGTCGCAGTGCCCAGAGTCTCTCCAAGGGAACAAAAATGACCAGGAGCAGCAAGAGCCACACTCCCAGCCTGAGTACGTCCTGTAAGAGAGGCGTCATACCTCCGGGGTGGCTCCTAGCGCTTGCGCTTCTTAAATCCTACGAGGGTAGCCAGTCCAGCGGCCAGTATGAGGAACGAGCTAGGCTCCGGGACTACTTCCACCAGCGTGATGCCGTCCAGGAGAACCACCGGAGGCCCCCCGTTGGGTGTACCGCCCGCAAGGAAGGTTAACACTTGCGAGGTGCTGGTGGCCACGAAATTCATCGTTTGGCTGCGCCAGGGCTGAAACCCCTTGGACGTGTTTGAGATCACCTGCGAACGTGTGGTTGTGCTGCCAAACGTGACATCCCAGTATTCCGTATTCGCGCCCGTGGTCCCGGCTTGTTGGGCTGCCGCCATGTAAAAAGACACGGCGTAGCTAGTGCCGATGTTGAGTCCGGTTACCGTCTGCGATATAGACGCATTGTAGGTAGGATCACCGTCGATGGCGATAAAGTTACCACCCGTCGGACTGTTTGCTACGCTCCACAGGCCGATCCCGCCGTTGAACGCGGCCCCGTTGGTGCCCGCAAACAGGATCGATGCAACGGTGCCGGAGATCCCGCACGCATTGGTTTTGCAAGTCGAGGACCAGGAGCCCAGATTGGAAATGCAGGTGCTGTTGCCGGTGTTTGCACAAATATAACCCCCGTTGACGCCCATGGTGCTGTTGGCATTTCCGGCCGTTCCGGACAACGTCGAAAAGTCTCCATTTGTAAAAACGGGGGCGGCAACCGCTGCCGAGGTCAGTCCAAGGGCGACGATCACCATGAGCACAAACGTGGAAATCCACTTTGGGCGCGTCCCTCCCGGACATTGCGCATTCTTCGCGGTCGTTTGTGCTTCGATTGCCATACAGATCATCTACCAGGTCCCTCCGACCGGCGCCAGCATTGTGTCAACGCACTAGAACTGATAGTACCATTCAGCCCTTAACGTCGCCAATCCCCCCAAAAAAGACTGATGTGTCCCCGTTTGAGGGTAAGAACCGACTGGGAGTACTGGATGAAAAAGAGAAACTAGCTATCGTCTAGGGAACTGCCGAACGTCATCGCCGGGCTTCAACTACCGAGACGGCGGTCCCCCTTGAGAGCATCCAGAACTTGCTGATAGGTCTCAGGAAACTCCCCGCCGAACTTCTCACGCAGCCCCGATTGCGCGGCCCAATCGAAGCGGCGCGCCGTGGCCGATGCCATCATTGGCTCAATGCCGAGTTCCTCCAGCGTCTTGGCGACCTCATCCATTTCCCGCGCCCGCCGTTCCCCGTGGACCACTACGCGCCCGACCATGTAGTCGGCGAGCTTCTTCCAGTCGACGCCCGGGATCGATTCCTTCAGCGATGCAAAGACGCGTTCCTCCGCACCATACTGCCCCGCCCCAAGCACGCACTCGAACAGCAGCGCCTCAATGCCCTTGTACACCACGCTGCGGAACATTTTCACGGCGGCCGCTCGACCCACCACGTCGGTCGAGACGATCTCCATCCGCATGCCGAGCGGTGCAAAGATTGCTTGAAAGCGCTCCGCTCCGCCGCCCCCAAGCAAGAGAGGAGCTTTGTGCCCATACGGTGGGATCGGGCCCATCACCGCAATTTCGCAGAACGCCGCACCATTGGCCGTGGCGGCATCAGCGACCCGTTCCTTTGCCTTGGGAGAAATAGAATTGAGATCACAGTAAAGATGTCGCGCGTTGAGATGGGGACCGGTCTGCTCTGCCGCGCGGACTGCCTGGTCGGCGGTAACAGCCGAGATCAACACGTCGGCGGAAGCAGCCAGCGCCGCGGACGAATCCAGCAGCGTCACGCCAAGCTCCTGCGCACGCGCCTGAATCTTCGCGCCCTTCACCGGATCGTGGGTGTGAAGATCGAACGCCGAGATTTGCGAAACGCCCTCGCCGCGCAGTCCTTTCGCCATGTGAAACGCGGCTTCGCCAAACCCGACAAAGCCCAACTTGTCAACCGTCATATAGGTCCATCCTATCGCGCGAACAAGACGCAAACGTGGCATCCTCATATGAGTGATCCATCTATCAAACGACACCGGCGACCAATTCGCCCAGGCATTTGCCTTCGCTCAGAAGCAAGTGCGCAAGCTGATCGAGAAGCGGCCGATGGTGTATCCGCTGTACACCGAAAACGGTGTTTGGTCTCAGGACGGACCCGCGTGGACGCAGTGGTGCGACGGCTTCCTCCCAGGCCTGATGTGGATGTTCGTGAAGCACAGCGAACCGGAATCCGCCGAGCGCGCCTACTGGTCCGAACAGGCCATCCGGTATACCGAGCCCCTGGAGGTTCGCAAAAACGATCGCGACGTGCACGACCTCGGCTTCCTGTTTTTCTCCAGCTATTACCGCTGGTGGCGATTAACTGGCGACCCGATTCATCGCGAGATCCTGATTGAAGCCGGAACCACACTCGCGACCCGCTTCAAGGAAAAAGGCCAGTACCTGCGGTCCTTCGTCGGCGACAATTCCCTGTTCATCGACATCATGATGAACGTCGGACTCATCTTCGTGGCCGCGCGTGAAACCGGCGACCGGCGTCTGCGCGACATCGCGATGCGGCATTCGCACACAACCCGCCGCGTGCTCGTCCGAGGAGACGGCTCGACCGCACAAGAAGGCATCTTCGACACCGACACCGGAGAATTTCTCCGCCAGACAACGCACCAGGGCTATCGCGGCGATTCCTGTTGGTCACGCGGCCTGGCATGGTCGCTGTACGGCTTCACAACTTGCTACGAGTACAGCCGCGACCCGCATTTCCTGCACACTGCGGAAGCCTGCGCTGATTTCTACATCTCGCACGCGCCGCCCGACGGTGTGGCTCCGTGGGACTTCAGCGCGCCCGCAGAAAATCGCGTGTTACCCGACACCTCCGCAGCGGCGATCTGCGCGTCCGGCCTGTTGCGCCTGTGCCGCCTGCACCCCGATCCGCTCAAGGGCCACCTCTATTGGTCGACCGCGGTTCACATTTTGAAGTCGCTGTGCGAGAAGCATCTCGCCAAGGGCGAGCCAGGCTGGGAAGGCATCCTGCGTGGCGGTGTCTATCACGTCAATAAGGGCCTAGGCGTGGACGAATCCGTGATGTGGGGCGAGTATTACTTCGTGGAAGCGCTCGAACGTGTGTTGTGGTAAAACTAGCTGCATGAAAACGGAACGCTGGATGAAGGTCGCCCTCATAGCGACAACGACCACATTCGCACTCGCCGCTTTCAGAATCGACCTACCGCCGAAGTTTTTGGTGCTCTGTGGAAACGACTATCGGGCGATTCGGTACATTCGCGCGATGACCGACCTCCAGCAACTGCCCTACACGGCGAAACAGTAACTCACCAGATCAGGACGTGCCACAAGCTGGCGAAGTCGTCCGTCCACAGCAGCGGTTCGTCTTTCGACCAGCCGGAAATCAGCTTCTGTAAATCCGTGCGCTTCATGAAGTCCGAGTCCGCTGTAATCGCAATCCAACGCGAGCCGTCTTCACCCGCCGGTGGGTATCCATTGGACAGGAACTGAGAAGCATCCCATCCCAAGTGTCCGGCGACGCCGCGCACGACAGGCTCCAAATTCAGCGTGCGATTCGAGATGTGCATCATCAAGAGCCCACCGGGCTTCAGACGCTGCTTGTAAATATCCGCACACTCCGCAGTGAGTAAGTGCATCGGAATCGCATCGCTCGAAAATGCGTCGACCACAATCATGTCGTAGTCGTTGCGCTTGCCTCCCGCGAACTCGCGCTCCAGCACAATGCGCGCATCGCCCAAAGCGACATCCACCGTCGCCTTTGAGTTCTTCAGGTACCAGAAATACTTCCGCGCAATCGTCTCATCATCGGGATTGATTTCGTAGAAGCGGGTCGTGTCGCCCGGACGTCCCCAAGCAGCCATCGTACCCGCGCCCAGCCCGACGATGCCGACGTTCATCGAAGGATGCTCCTTCTGCATCGCCTGCATCACCACGCCGACACCGCTGCGTGGACCAAAATACGACGTCGGCTGCGAATGTAGCGGCTCATTGAGGTACTGCGATCCATGCTTGATACGACCATGCGTGAGTTGCAAGAAGTCGCCGGCCTTGTCCGACCGCTGGTTGATGGTCAGAATGCCAAAGAAGTTCCGCACCGAAGCAATCGGCTGCTTGCCGATACCCGGTATCACGGCCAGCGCCGCGGCTCCCAGCGTTCCGAACAGCAGAGCCATCATCGGCACGCGTACACGAAAATTTTGCCGAGTCCATTCCGCATACGCTCCGCTGCGAATCCACCCGATCAAACCGAGTACGCAGGTCCCCATCAGCGCGAGGGGATATTCGGTGAACTGCCGAAACAAGCCCGGAGCGATCAGCGCAACGAACACGCCACCCATCACGCCTCCTGCCGAGACGATCAAATAGAACGAGGTCAGATAGCGAGCCGCCGGCCGTGCGCGCGCGAGTTCGCCGTGGCATAACATGCACGCGGCAAACAGCGCTCCCAAATAGATCGCCGCTTCGACCCAGAGGGGCAGCAGCACGACTCCGGCGCTGGTAGTTGCAGCTGCGACAGGCGCCATCACTCCGGCGAGCACGGCGAATGGCAATCGACGATACCAGCGATCGCTTTCAAATGTGAGGATAAAACTCAGCAGGTAAACCGATAGCGGCAGGATCCACAGGAACGGAGCCACCGCGATGTCCTGCGTAATCAGATTCGTCGTCGCGAGCAACAACGTTGATGCGGTCGCCGCCAATACCAGCCAGAACACTACCGTCAGCGCGGATGGGCGCTCTGCCGGTGCTTCTTCCTGAACAGCCGCAGTGGAGACTTTGTTCCGCATTCCCCACGCCGTGATAGAGCACACCACCACGAATCCGGCATAGAGACCTGACCAGATCCAACCTTGCGTTTTTAGGCGAGCGTACGGCTCCAGCAAAAACGGGTAACTGAACAGCGCGAGGAACGATCCAAAATTAGAAAGCGCGTAGAGCCGCCACCCCGCGTTGGACGTTCCGAGCGTGAACCATCGCTGGAGCAACGGCGTCGTTGAAGACAGCAGGAAATACGGCCCACCAACGGTCCCGAGCAGTAGCAGCAGAATCTCCCATTGCGGATTCCCTGCGTCTCCAGTAGGCTTCCAAATGTCCGGATTCGGCGCGACCGGTAGCAACGCGAGCGACGCCAGCAATAGCCCGATGTGAATCGTCGCCTGCGCCTTCGCTGATTTCAGCGAGCCGACGAAGTGCGCGTAGCCATAGCCCGCTAGCAGGATGCACTGGAAGAACAACAGGCATACGCTCCAGACTGCGGGCGTGCCGCCAAACCAGGGAAGGATATAACGCCCCATCAGGGGCTGCACTTGAAAGAGAAGAAAAGCGCTGAGGAAAATTGTGACTGGAAAAAGCACGGGAAAAACTACTGTAACAAGTCCAGCAGTTTCTTACGCAGCGACTCGGCGGTTTTTGCGTCATGCGCCACCACAAGAATCGTGTTATCGCCCGCGATCGTCCCCAGCACCTCGGGCCACTCCGCCTGATCCAGCGCTTCCGCCAACGGGCTCGCGCTACCAGCTGCGGTTTTCAGGATCAGCGTGTGCTGCGCGACGCGCACGTCCTGCAGGAACTCGACGGCCATCGTTTCCAGATCCGGACCCGGCGGCGCGACTGCTATCGGCAGCACGTAGCCCTGCGGCGTCTTCACCAACCCAAGCTCGCGAATGTCGCGTGACAAGGTGACCTGCGTAGATTCGATGTTCAGCTTACGTAACGCCTGGACCAATTCCTCCTGCGTCCGCAGCTTCTGCTTGCGGATCACGTTGAGAATTTGGCCCAGCCGGTAGCTCTTGTTCATCGCATTAGTACAGTCAATCGTGCGCGAGCCGCGGAGAGCGCCGTCCCCACAGCTTTGGGACCCGTGCCGCCACGAATCTCGCGGGTTTTCATACCCTCGGACGGCGTCAGCAAAGCAGCCATCGCAGGCGTGAATTCCGGAGCAAACTTCACCAACGATTCGGCATTCCAATCCGATGGTTTCTTGCCCGTGCGCGTGCTTTCGAGCACAAGCCGACCCACAATCTGATGCGCCTGATGAAACGCCGTGCCGTTGCGAGCCAGCGCTTCCGCTAGATCGGTCGCAACAACCCAACTCTCTTCCGCCGCCGCAGCCGGTACGGCAGGCTTCAACTTCGCCGATTCGACGACTACGCGAGCCATCTCCAGCGAGGCACACAGTTGATCCGCAGCCGTGAAGATCGGCTCTTTATCTTCCTGCATGTCGCGATTGTAGGTAGTCGGCAGACCCTTCATAGTCACGAAGAGCGCCGTCAGCTCTCCAAATACGCGACCTGACTTCCCGCGAATCAATTCGAGCGAATCCGGATTCTTCTTCTGCGGCATCAGGCTCGACCCGCTGGTCACGCCATCGCCGAGTTCCAGCCATCCGAACTCTTCGCCCGAATACAAAATCCAATCTTCCGCGAGACGGCTCAGGTGCAACATCGTCGTAGACGCCGCGTACAGGAAGTCCAACGCAAAATCGCGATCCGCCGAAACGTCCATGCTGTTGTTGGTAACTGAGTCGAAGCCCAGTTCCTTAGCAATCGCTTCCCGATCAAACGGAAATCCGCTACCCGCCAATGCACCCGACCCCAGCGGCATCACGTTCACCCGCGCCCGAGCCTGCTTCAACCGCTCAAAATCGCGCGAGAACATCTCGAAATAGGCGAGCAAATAGTGCGGCCACAAAACAGCTTGCGCCCGCCGCATGTGCGTATATCCGGGGATCACCGCGTCCGGATACTTCACCGCCAGATCCAGCAGCGCTGTCAGGAACGACCCCAACAAGGCAGTCGCCTGATCGATCTCCTCACGCAACCATAGGCGGATATCGAGCGACACCTGCTCATTGCGGCTGCGCCCCGTGTGGATCTTATCCGCAACCGCGCCCGCGCGTTCCTTGGTCATGCGGATGACGACCGTGTGAACGTCCTCATCTTCGAGACCATCCAGGAACTTCGGATCGCGCGCATCCACGCGAATGGTTTCGAGAGTTGAAACCAACTTCTCGCGCTCGTCCGCCGAAAGAATCCCGACGCGCTCCAGAGCTCGCGCAAATGCCTGCGAGCCCCGGATATCGCAATCAATCAACCGCCCGTCGAAGTGAATCGACCGCCCGAACCGTTCGAATACTTCCGACGGCCCGGTCTCGAACCGTCCACCCCAGAGCTTCATTTCTTTTTGGCTTTCTTCTTGTTGGCCGCTTCCACGGCAGCGCGCACTTGAATCGGTAGACCGATCAGGTTGATGAAGCCGCGAGCGTCCTTCTGGTCGTACTCGGCGCCCATCGTAAAGCTGGCGATCGCATGCGAGTAGAGCGAATACGGCGACTTGCGCGATACCGGCTCGATGACACCCTTGCACAACCGCAGCGTAATTTCGCCGGTCGTGTTCTCGCACGCCTTGTCGAAGAACTTGTCGAGAGCTTCGCGCAACGGGGTAAACCACAGGCCGTTGTAGACGATCTCCGCGTAGTCTAAAGCAAGCTTCTGCTTGTAATGCGCCATGCTC
This sequence comes from Bryobacteraceae bacterium, assembly GCA_039926185.1. Lineage (GTDB taxonomy): Bacteria > Acidobacteriota > Terriglobia > Bryobacterales > Bryobacteraceae > Palsa-187. The sequence goes on from JBDSXJ010000014.1 coordinate 60,547, forward strand.
TTATCGAGCGTCAACGCTTCCAGTTCGCGGAACGCGTACATGATCAGCGCGCCGCCCGGAGTCTCGTAGCAGCCGCGCGACTTCATGCCAACGAAGCGGTTTTCGACCAAGTCGATACGGCCAATTCCGTTCCTGCTGCCGATCTTGTTCAGCGTCTCCAGCAACGCCACGGCCGAAGCATACTTCTTGCCGTTCACCGAAACCGGCGTGCCCTTTTCAAAGCCGATGGTCACGTCCTCCGGCTTGTTCGGAGCATCCTTCGGAGACGTCGTCAGCATCCAGATTTCATCCGGAGCTGCATTCGCCGGACTCTCCAGCGCGCCCCCTTCGTGCGAGATGTGCCAAATATTGCGATCGCGGCTGTAGATCTTCTTGGTCGACTGCGCGATCGGCACGTTGTGTTTCGCCGCGTAATCAATGCAGTCTTCGCGCGAAACCAAATCCCACTCGCGCCACGGTGCGATCACCGGCAGATGCGGGGCCAGCGCCTTATAGGTGAGTTCAAAACGCACCTGATCATTACCCTTGCCCGTGCAACCGTGCGCCAGTGCGTCGCAGCCCGTCTCCAGCGCGACTTCCACCTGACGCTTGGCCAGCAGCGGTCGAGCGATCGACGTGCCGAGCAAATACTTGTGCTCGTATTCGCCGCCCGCGCGGACCATCTTCCAGAGATATTCGGAGACGAACTCCTCGCGCATGTCCGCGACGTAGCATTCCTTCGCGCCCGTGGCCTTGGCTTTCTTCTTCAGACCGGTAAGCTCATCGCCACCCTGACCGATGTCTCCGCACACCGCGATGACTTCGCAGCCATAATTCTCTTTCAACCACGGAATGATGATCGAGGTATCGAGACCGCCCGAGTATGCGAGCGCAACTTTCTTAGGTTTGTTCATAGAAGTTTTTAGTTTGACCTTAATTTCCTAGCAGCGCGTAAATCAGCGCCTTCTGCGTGTGCAACCGATTCTCGGCCTGATCGAACACTGCCGACTGCGGCGATTCAACCACGGAATCCGAAACTTCATCCCCGCGATGCGCCGGCAGGCAATGCAGGAAGATCGCTTCCGGCCGCGCCAGCGCCATCATCGCGTCATCCACACAATACCCTTGGAACGCGACCAGCCGAGCCGCCGCTTCCTCTTCCTGACCCATGCTGGTCCAAACGTCGGTATAAACCGCATGCACTCCAGCAACCGCCTCGCGCGGATCATGGGTAACGGTCACCTGCCCGAACCGCCGCGCGATCGCCAGCATCTCCGGCGTCGGCTCATAGCCCTTCGGCGATGCGATCGTAACTTCCGCACCCAGCCGAGCAGCGGTAATCATCAGCGAGTTCGAGACGTTATTCCCATCGCCGACATACGCAACCTTCAGCCCGTCCCAACCGCCGAAGCGTTCCTTCAACGTCTGCATGTCCGCCAGCGCCTGGCACGGATGATAAATATCGCTCAGCGCGTTAATCACCGGCACCGGCGAATACTGCGCAAGCTCATCTACTGTCGATTGCGCGAACACCCGGGCAGCCATCACGTGAACCCAACGCCCCAGAATGCGAGCCATATCCTTCACCGGCTCGCGCTGCCCCAGCGTGCCGCCGGCCATCACCGAATCCCCGCCCATCTGCCGCATCGCGAGTTCAAACGCGACCGCAGTCCGCAGGGAAGGTTTCTCAAATAACAACGCCAGCGTCCGCCCGGACATCGCCTTTGCGAACTTCTGCGGCGTACGCTTCATCTCCGCGGCCAGGTCCAGCACGCGAACCAGCGTGGCATCGTTCAGGTCCAGGTCATTACAGACATGGGCCGCGTTCGGCGTGGCAGCCGAGGGAGTCACCTTCTTGAGCGTCGATTGCATTTTTATTCAGCGGACTGAATAATCATACATCCATCGTCCCCTGCACACAAGGGTAGTGGGTCAGTTTGAAAAAGAATATTTATACGTGGGTAAAAATGGTTAGAATCCCAAGGCCCCCGAGGATAGAGCGACCTCGCCTCTTGCGCCCTCCCGCGCGTCCAGATAAACCCCGATACTCAATTGGGAGGGACGCTTCTTTGACAGTCTGCATTGGTGCCATCTGTAACAACAACGGTAGCCCCGCAATTATTCTCTGCTCAGATACCCGGATCGGTATCCCAGATTTCGCCTCATCGGATAAAGGTGGACACAAGTACGTAATGATTGCTAGTGGGATTTTGGCGATGTTCGCAGGTAACGTCTCTCGCGCAATGGAGCTTGCGGACATGTATAAGCAACTGCTTGACCCAGCGACTATCACCCGCGCAAACGTGAGGGACAAGATCAGCTACCCAGCGAGGCGGTACAAAACAGCGCTTGTAGATGAGTACCTTCGACGGACATGGAGTGTGACGCGCGAAGAATACCTAGAGGCGTTCTCAAGAATCTAACTGAGCATGACCAGATAAGAATAGCGGCACACATTGAGGGGATTGGCCTAGAGGCCAGCATGATAATTGCATTGTTCGTAGAGGGTTTCCCGTTCTTGTTTACAGTTGATCCAGATGGTCGGGTATCAGACTTGGGCCACTTCACTGCTATTGGGACTGGGGCGACAATCGCATATCCTGCGTTGTGTCAGCGTCAATACAATCGAACCTATACGCTGGATCAAGCTGTATACGCTGTATTTGAAGCAAAGCGCCTCAGCGAGGTAGAACCTTCCGTTGGACCAGATACACACATGTTTGTGATGAACAAGGACAATCCTGAATCGCCCGGAGTATTGAGTATTAAAGCAGACAAAGTACGAGCGATGGATGCGGTCTTTAGGCGCTACGGCCCCAGGAAGCTAGGCCACGATTTTTCATTGCCTGATGGATGTCTTATAGGAGCGAAATCAACTCCGAAATCTCCCAAACGTGATCAGCAAGCCCCGCTGCCATCGCAGGAGTAACGCGCAAGCTCTGATGCACACGGCAGAAGTTGTAGTGCATGTAGTGGAGCGCAATCGCTGCCTTGTGGCTTTCCAGCTTCTTTGAGAACGCATTGGTCAAGCGGGTGAATCGGCGCATCGACATACGCATGGTGAGGTTCTGGCGTTCAACATACGACGTGCTCACATGCTTGATATCGGGAGTGCCAGAGATGGCGTGAGAGTCGCAGCCAAGGCAAACCGGAGGGCTGTAGCGCGCGAACGTCTCACGCGATTTCCCATCGGTGGCGTTTCCGTAGACCTTAATCAGCATCGCGTAATCCACTTCGCCTTTGAACGCGCTGTCGATGGCATTCAAGTACAGACGGTTTCCATCCGTGGTCAACTGCACGCGATTCGCTAAGCGCTCCTGCAAATCGTGGATGAAGGAATAAGCCGATACTGAGTCGCGCGGTCCAACCATCCACGCGCAAATCAGTTTGGTGTCGGCGTCCATCGCCACCCACGTCCAGATGTCCCCAGCGTGGCCTTTTGCGCGCAGCGCAGGCGTCACGTTCTTTTGTTTCGCGCCTACGAAGCTCCAGATCTCATCGCACTGAACGCGCGTGGCTGGCAGGTTCACCAGCGAGTTGTTCAGGAACTCCGTGCAGACTTCGCCAAGGTCCAATAACAGCTTCGCAATGGTGTTCTTTGCTACCCCAGTCATGCGGACGATGGAGCGTATCGAGTTGCCCTCGACCAATGCCGCGATCACTTGAGCACGCTTCTCATTGGTCAATTTGTTCATGAGTCGATTATGCTCGCTCAAGCATAAAAGTTCAATAGAACCAACGGTTATTATTGACTAATAATACGCCTAGTACGGCACCGCAAACCAAAAGAGTCAATTTGAAATAGGCCTGTATGGTAAATATTTGGTTATGGTTGGAGATCAACAAGACTTGGCAGAAAAAGGCGAGAAGCTCGCTATTGCTTTACTGCGAGTTTCAGAAATGCTGTTATCGCAGGCCAACCGCCATCAAGCGCGCGTATTGAATGCTGAAGGCGAGAACTTTCCCGAGCTTCCTGCAATGCTGCGCTTAGATCCGCCTCTGAAATCTGACAGTTCTGTTTGAGTAGGCGCTCGTAGGCGTCGAGTCGAACGGTAGCTGACTCCACCCACTCGATTAGCGCCGCCATGGAATAGATGTATTCTTCGGGTTGTTCCATGCCTGCTAGTTCGGCGCAATAGATCGGCTTCTTTAGCCCTTCTTATCCCAGCGCGCCTTCGCAGCTTTAGCCGCAATCTTGGAGCGCTCCTTCGCCGTGAGTGCCGCTGCCCTCGCCAATCCACCCTTGAGGCCACCCAAGCGCCCTAGCGCCACAGCAGCGGGGTTTTTGGCAGGTTCAGCGGGAGGCGATAGCTTGGCTTTTTGCCCCGTAGATTCAAGCATTATCTGGTGTGCGAGTTGGTTTGGATCGCGGGGCCGTTTCGGTGAGCGCTCAGGCATAACGATTTCAGTATGCCCGAATCTACGCCAATTGCAATTGTTGATTCAAACTGACCCACTACCCACACAAGCGGTAATTTCGCGAAGCGCACAGGCATGAGTCCGTTGTGCGCGGTCATAAACTGGAAGGACCAATGCACGACACCCGCAAGATCGAAAACCTCCACGTAGCCCTGTGGCTTTTGAAGGACACCTCCTGGATTTCCGATTGGAAACTGCTCGGCCTCTTCATGGTCCTGCCCACGCTCGGCGTCGCCCTCAAGATCTGTTGGGACACCCGTCACAGCATCGCCGATCTGGTGCATAACATCGCTGTCGCGTTATGGATCTGTGCGAACACCGTGTGGATGGTGGGCGAGTTTTATTACGAGGACATGACCCGTCCCATCGCGCGTCTGTTCTTCTTCGCCGGAATGCTCCTGCTGATCGCCTATTACCTATGGGCGTGGCTGCGACCGCGGAGCGAATCCATGGGCCTGAACTAAGTGGGGCAGGCACCCTGCCTGCGGCGGCCTCCCAGGCCGCCTACTCCTCCACCGTCTCCTCGACCTCTTCAATCTCTTCCGCCGCCGACGCATACCGCTTCAGCACGCGAATCGCGTTGCTACTCCCAAACCCCGCCGTGCGCAGCCTCCGAAACGCCGACGCCAAATTCTTCTGCTCCGCCAGGAAACTTTTCATATCCTTGCCCCGATACCTGCGAGCCAGAAAATCCTCAATCAGCTTGACCTCGTCCAAGCCCTCAAACACCTTCTCCGCCGCCGCCTTCGCCACCGCCGGAGCCACCCGCCGCGACATCAGATCCCGCACCACGCGCGTCTTTCCGAACCCCTGATTCTCCTTGCGCCACTCTGCAAACGCCCCCGCAAAGCGGCTGTCATCCACGTACCCGGACTCCGTCAGATACGCCAGAATCTCATCGACATCTTCCGGTCGAGCCGCTTTCCTCCGCAACCGCGTCCGCAATTCCGACGTCGATTGCGCCCGCGAGGCCAGAGCCATCGCCGCGTAGCTCTTCAGCGCTTCAAGCTCCAGAAGTTTCGGTGGTTTCTTGGTTTTGTTCAGTGAGTAGGGCATGTTTTCGAATCGCCAGCCACTGAGGAAAGATCCCAGGGTTCTCCAGCCACGTTAGCATCCAAAGGATCATCTCGGCTTTCTCCGGATGCTTCTTGCTCGCCCACTTCGCATGATCCTTGGCTTCTATGATCAGAGTGCGCGCAGCCTTGCGTTCCTCTCCCAGCAATGCGAGCAGCGTCCGCTCCAGCGACGCCAAATCTTCCTGCCGAACGCCTTCGACTAACGGATGCAATAGTGCTCCTGAAGCCCGCAATAGTTTTCGCAGATACCCGGAAGAGATCGGAGCCAACTCCGTTTGCAGCGCCTTCCAGTCTTCCACCCCGACCCTTTCGGGACGGTGCACCTCCAGCCAACGAGCCAGCTCAGTTCGCTTGCTGGGCGGCTTCGGTGATTTCTGCGGCTTTGGAGGCGGCGATGGCATTGCGGAAGTTCTGCACCGCTCGGTTGTGGGCGGCTAAGGTTGAGGAAAACACGTGGCCGCTGCGATCCGGCCGGGCCATGAAGTAGATCGCATCGGTCGGTGCCGGGGTCATCGCCGCCAGTAACGAAGCCTTGCCAGGATTGGAAATCGGACCCGGCGGCAAGCCCACATGCAAGTACGTGTTGTACGGATGCTCGCGCTTCAGGTCGACCTTGTAGATCGTCGCGAAATTGCGTTTCCCCATCAGGCGCGACGCATACATGATCGTCGGGTCGCAGGCGAGTTGCATCCCTTTGCGCAACCGGTTCGCGAACACGCCCGCCACCAACTCACGCTCTTCTGAAACTCCGGTCTCTTCTTCCACCAGCGATGCCAACGTCACAGTGTCATGCGGAGACTTCGTACCGCCCACCTGCTTCCACTGGCGCTTGAACTGTTCCACCATCATGCGGCACAGATCTTTCGCCGTGGTCTTGTGCGACAGCCGATACGTCGCCGGGAACAGATATCCTTCTAACGACTCCGCCATCGGATCGATATCGCGAACCATCTCCGGATCGGCAGCGGCTGCCAGGAAGTCTTTCTCTTTCATGATGCCGCCCGTCTCCACCAGACGCGCGATGTCCCAGATGTTGCTGCCTTCCGGCACCGTGAACTCAAAGGTGTACACGTCGCCCTTGCGTAGTTTCTCGATTACCTGCCACACACTCGCCGCATCCTGAAACTGATACTCGCCAGCCTGCAGGATCACGCTTCGATTCGTCGCGCGCGCAGCCAGGAACATCCATTCACTTTGAATCACGCCCGCATCGGTAAGCTGCTTGGCCATCTCCCGAGTGCTGGTGCCCTTCGCAATCTCCAGCATCTTCTCGCCCTCAAAGCCGCGGAACGGCTCGGACAGCATGCGATATCCCATCGCGCCCACGCCAGCCGCGAGCACAACGAACAACAAAATAATACGAATCAACCAGCGAAACACTTTAATACTCCAATGCGCTATCGCCGATACTCAGGAAGCTTTCGAGAAGGATCTGAGCAGAGAGCCGATCGACGGCCTTGGCGCGCTTAGCGATGCTAATGCCACTATCTCTTAACACGCGGCCTGCTTCGACAGACGTCATTCGCTCATCCCAGAACTGCACTGGGCGGCCCGTTCGGCCCGTAAGATAATCGGCGAATTCGCGCGTATACTGCACTTGGCGGCCTTCCCGGCCATCCATGTGAAGGGGCAAGCCCATCAAGATAAGGCTAACATCATATTCCACCGCGATGCGCTCAAGCTCCGCCACATCCGCCCGAATCGTGGTGCGCTGCAGGGTCGGTAACCCCTGCGCGGTGATGCGGAGCGGATCACTCAAGGCCAATCCGATGCGTTTTTTGCCTAGATCCAGTGCGAGAACGCGGCCATTCACTGGAATTTCATTGTGGTCCACGGCTATCCCAATTATATTTGTAGAGCAGTGTATGCTCCAAGCTCCAGCGCCGAAAAAGGGACCCGGTTCGCCATCGGGACGCTAGCGGTTGGTGCCACCGTAGCTCTCTTGTACTACGGTCGCGTTTTCTTTATCACCGTCGTCATCGCCTTCATCATCGCCTTCCTGCTGGAACCCGTCGTCGGCCTATTGATGCGCATGCGCGTCCCGCGCGGCCTCGCCAGCTTCCTCGCGTGTGCCCTGTGGCTCAGCGGACTCTATCTCGCCGGACTCGGCGTCTTCATTCAAGCGCAAAGTTTCGCCGGCGACATCCCTGTATACGGCGAACGTCTGAACCAGATCGTCGAAGGCGCGGCGGTCCGCGTCGAAGGCTTCCAGCAGAACGTCTACAAAAATCTGGTCCCGCGACGGTTTCAGCAGCAGGGACCCGTTGCGCCTGTGCCCACCACCCCTGTATCCACGCTCCGTGGCAAGCGCCCACCCGAACCCGTATTGCCGCCTCCCGTGCAGGAAGTCCGGCTGCAGCAGGAACCCACCGCGCTCTTGAGATACGCTTACGACTACTTGCAGTCCGTCTACAGCGTCATCCTGATGGCGTCGTTCGTGCCGTTCCTGGTCTACTTCATCCTCAGTTGGGGCGACCATCTGAAATCGCGCCTGATCGTCACCCTCGAAGGCGAGCCGCGCTACACCGTCATGAAGGCGCTCGAAGGCGTCGGCGACATGGTGCGAGCCTACGTAGTCGGCAACTTCCTGCTCGGCCTGCTCCTCGCCGTGATGAGTTCCGTTCTGTTCGCCAGCGTGAAACTGCCTTACTGGCCTCTGGTCGGACCCATGAGTGGCTTCCTCAGTCTGGTCCCCTACATCGGCCTGCCCTTGGCCCTGTTACCGCCTTTGATCGCGGCCCTGCCGTATCTAACGGAACCGACCGTCTACCTCTTTATCTCCGTCAGCGTCGCCGTGCTGCACCTGTTCGCGCTGAACCTGCTGTATCCGAAGTTCGTCGGCTCGCGCGTTCACCTCAACCCGCTGGTCGTGACACTTGCCCTGATGTTGTGGGGCATGTTGTGGGGCGGCATCGGCCTGCTGCTCGCGATCCCGATCACCGCAGGCATCAAAGCCGTGTGCGATCACGTCGAAGGCCTCGAATCCTACGGTAAGCTACTAGGCGACTAACATGAGCCGACAATTTCTCATCATGCTCTCCGCAGGACTGCTGGTTATCGGAGTGGCGCTGTACAGCACCATCTCGGTCAATCAGAAACACCTGCTGACACTCGAAGGCTCCATCACCGACGTGCGCATCTCCGAACTGACGCCGGAATCAACCCTCGTGATTCTCGACTTCACCGCGATGAATCCCTCAAAGGTTCGCTTCGAGGTCAAGGAAGTCGGCGTGGAACGAACCGATGGAACTCCCTTGCGTGGAGACCTGCTCAGCAAAGCGGAAACCGTTCGTTTTCTCGAGTACGCGAAGCTCCCGATGCCGAACCCCACCATCGGCGTCGGTGACCGCGTCCAAGGCGGCGAAACCGTGAAGCGCATGATTGCCGCCCGCTTCGACACACCCGCCGCAGGCTTGCAGACCGCCACCTATCGCATCGGCTTTCTCGACTACAACAATGTAGCCGCCAAGGTCGAAGGGAAGAAATGATCACAACTCACGTCCAGGATTCCGCGCGCGGAGTTCCGGCCACGCGCATCCCCATTGAACTCGACATTTTCATCTCCAGCGAAGGCTGGAAAGAGATCGGGCACGGCGTCACCAACACCGAAGGCGACATCGAGGATTTCGGCGAACATCCCGCTCCCGGCATCTACCGCCTGATGTTCGACATCGCCAGCTACCAGAAGAACGCGTTCTTCCCATCGATCGCGATCACGTTTGAGGTTCGCGACCCGCACGAGCCGCATCACATCGAACTGGTGCTCAGCCCCTTCGGCTACACGATCCACCGCGGCGTATGACGCTGAAGGTCAAAGTGACCCCGCGCAGCCCGCGCACCGAAATCGCCGGCGAAATGGCCGACGGAACCTTGAAAATCCGAGTCGCCGCGCCGCCAGACAAGGGCTTAGCCAACGAAGAACTCTGCAATTTCCTAGCCCGCCACTACCGCGTCCCGAGAGCGCAGGTAGAAGTAATCAGCGGCCAAACCGCCACACGAAAGTTAGTAAAGGTGGGCTAGGTAGGGCAGGCACCCTGCCTGCGGCGACCACCCTGGTCGCCCTCTTACTCCGGAGCATCCACCACCGCCCCAAACCCAAACGCATCCCGCGTCGCCCCACTCGCCCGCAACATCTCCAACCGCTCAAACCCTTCGACATACCCCGGCCGATGCCCCGCAGGAACCCACCACAGCACCTGGTTCGCCCGCGTAGCCTTCTCAAACCACTTTGCGCGATCCCGAAACACCCCCGCATGCCCCGAGCGATAGACAAACTCCCGCAACGCCTCAACACTCTCCCAAACAGAAAGGTTCACAAGTTGCAGCGGATCCCCATAGTCATCCGTGAGTCGCCAAACAAACCCCGGACTCGATTCCGCGATCGCGTTGACCGCCGGAGCCTGCGCGTAGAAATCCGCCATCTCCGGCCGATCCACCGCCCATCGCGCCTGCGCGACATTCATCTGCGCCAGGTGCCACACCGCCATTAGAACGCGACTTTAGGAGCCTGCTTCGCCGCCGCGTCCGCACTGAAGTACGCGTCCTCGCGAGTAAACCCAAACAGCGACGCCGCGATGTTCTTCGGGAACAATTCGATATTGGTGTTGTATTTCTGCACGGCCTCGTTATACCGGCGCCGCGTAACCGCGATCCGATTCTCCGTACCCGCCAACTCGTCCTGCAAGCGCTGGAAGTTCTCGTTCGACTTCAACTGCGGATAATTCTCCACCACCACCAGCAAGCGACTCAACGCGCCTTCCAGCTGGCTGTTCCCCGCGATGCGCTCAGCCGGGCTCTTCGCCCCAGCCATCTGCGCGCGAGCATTGGCGATCGATTCCAGCACCGACTTCTCTTGCGCGGCGAATCCCTTCACGGTCTCGACCAGATTCGGAATCAGGTCCAAGCGACGCTGCAAGTCCACATCGACCTGCTTGAACGCGGCCCGGTATTCTTCCCGCTCCGTCACCAGTTCGTTGCGCGATCCCATCAGGCTACCGCCGAGCATCAAAGCGCCCAGCGCAACCACACCCGCTACAATCCAACCCGTTTTCATGTTTTTGTTCTCCGCGGACCTATTATCCGTGTTTTATTCCGTCAACGAATACGACCAGCCTACCAATAGAAACGAGATACTGCCCGAAAAGTTCCGCTGCACCCGGGACACTCGTCTTCTTAGATTCCCGAATATCCAAAAGCGACTCAAAAGACGCCATATCCGCCGGGATCGTCTGCGCCAGTTGCTGCACCACCGCCCGCCGATCCTCCGCCGGCGGCACTCCCACCAGAACCAGCGCATGCCGCCCCAGCACACAGAACGTCGAAACCGAATCCACGCACAGCGCCAGCAACGCCGTCGAATCCGAAAGAATCCCCGCGCCCTGCTGCCGCAACCTCAGCAGGTTGCTCCGCAGTTCATGCTCCACCTGAATCCGATACTGGTGATTCTGGATCACTAAATCCGCAATCGGATCGGGTCCAAACAACACCCGCCGCCGATGCTGCATGTCGCGAAACTCAATCGGAAAACTGTCGGCGGAGTTGGTCACTTCCTCTTCGCTCATCAGCAGCGGGGCAGGATTGCCCAACTCGCGCCACCACCGCAGAATCGGCTCACCCTCAGCCAACTCCCGCGGAGTGATGTCCTTGAGCACGCACAACACATTCAGATCCGAAAACTTATCGCTCTGCCCCGGCGCCGCGGCCGAGCCGTACAACACCACGGACACCAGCCGTCCGCTAAACGCCGCTTCGAGCTTGGGAACAAGTTGTTCTAAAGGATTCATCTTTACTTACCAGCCTCCCCCGCTACCAACCGCCAGACGCCCCGCCGCCGCCCGATCCACCGCCGCCAAATCCGCCACCGCCACCCCAGCCAGCACCACCGCCTCCGCCGGAGCCGCCAAATCCGCCGCCCGACCAACCGCTACCGCCGCGACGTCCACCACCCAGCATCTGGCCCAGAATCAGACCCGCGAGAATATCCGCCCCGCCGCCTCCGCGTCCACCGCGGCCCCGACCACCCAGCGACATCACCACGATCGCGATGAAGATCATGACGATAAACGGAATCGCCAACCCGCCTCCGTTGCCTCGCCGACGCTGCACCGGTGCCTGCCCATCAATCGTGACGCCTTTGGACTCCGCAACCCTCTGCCCTAACTGCTGCACCGCTGAGAGAATCGCTCCGCCGTAATCACCCTGGCGCAGAATCGGCCGTATCGATCGCAATACATCGCCCGACGCGCCGTCCGTGATGATCGGTTCCAGCCCGTAGCCGACCTCGATGCGATTCTTGCGATCCTTGATCGCAAACAACAGCATCAACCCCTCGTCGCGATTCGCGCCCGTCTTCTGGCCGATGCCCCACTTCTTGAAAAGATCCACCGCGACCGTCTCGACAGTGTCGTCTTCCAGAGAATCGACCAGCACCACCGCGAACTGCGCGCCCGTCGCGCGCTCCACATTGCCCAGGTACGTCTCGATCTGCGCCGCCGCTCCCGCATCCAGCACGCCCGCAAAATCGTTGACGTAGCCGCGCGGCTCCAGCTTGGAGATATCGAGCCCAAACGCAAGACTCGCGAAGAGAAAGGCGACAAGGCCGAGTTGTTTCATTCGTTTTTGTTAGTGGACGAGTAAATCCTGCCGTCGCAACTTGAATCCGCCCAACGGACCCAGCATCGCCACCGCAATCTGCTTCGGCTGGAAGAATTTCTGCGCCAGCACTTGTACTTCTTCCGCAGTCACTTGCTCCACGCGCTGCAGCATCTCATCCATGGACATGAAGCGTCCAAAGTACGTTTCCTGCCGAGCCAGATTCGCCATGCGCGACGACGTGCTCTCGAGGCCGAGCACAATCGAACCCTTCAAGTGGTCCTTCGCGCGCCGCAATTCTTCATCGCTCACCCGCGTCGCCGCAGCCTCATGCATCTCATTCATGATCGACTTGATCACGCGATCCGCCGTCCGCATCGACGTGCCTGCGTAAATGATCATGCACCCCGCATCGCGATACAGCGCGAGTTCGCTATATACCGAATACGCCAGCCCCTGCTTCTCGCGAATGTTCTGGAACAGGCGTGAACTCATCCCGCCACCCAAAATCGCATTGAGAATGTAGCAGGCAAAGCGCGATTCATCCGGCATCGCAATCGACGGCACACCTACGAATAAGTGGACCTGCTCCACCGTCTTCCGATCCTTAAATACCAACGGCGCATGCGGCTGCGGCACCGCCCCAGCCTTCCGAGCCTTGCGCGGCTTCAGATCGCCTAAATGGTCCTCCGCCAATTGCGCCAAATGCCTGTGGCTCAGATTGCCCGCCGCCGTCACCAGCAAGTTCGCCGGCGAATAAATCTCACGGAAGTAGCTGTCCAGCTTGTCGCGATCAAAACTCCGAATCGTCTGCCGAGTCCCTAAGATCGCCCGACCCAGCCCATGCCCCTTCCAGAAATGGCTCGAAAACAACTCGTGCGCCATGTATTCCGGGTTATCCACTTCCATCTTGAGTTCTTCCAAGATGACGCCCTTTTCCTTGTCCAGATCCTTCTGGTCAAAGAGCGGGTAGCGCACGAGATCGCTCACAATATCGAACGCTTCCGGCAGATGCTCGTCCAGAACCTTAACGTTGAAACTGACCACTTCCTTGGAAGTAAACGCGTCCAGCCCGCCGCCGATCGAATCCACCGACCGCGCAATCTGTTCCGCCGACCGCTTCTTGGTCCCCTTGAACACCATGTGTTCGACAAAATGGGAGATCCCGGCCTCATGCTCCGCCTCTTCTCGCGATCCCGTGCCGACCCAAATGCCGACCGACACACTGCGCACCCCCGGCATGCGTTCCGTCACCACGCGGATGCCGTTGGGCAGTTCCTGGCGCTCAATATCGCGAATCACCGACTTACGAACAGGTTTAGAAGAAGTAGAGCGCATCTACACACTATGATACGCCCCCTGTGCAGAGAAGTTCCGTGGAATTGGTCTCACTCGACGGCCTCGGCTTTGTCGACACCGTTACGTTTGGGCTCATTCCAAGTGGGGCGCTGGGGCGGTTGGCCGGGAATGTCCATCGGCACTACCAAGTTGTTGACTAGACGTGCCCAAAGGTAAGGGTCGTCCCCGCACCGAATCCCGAATCGCCTTCCTTCTTTCGTTCGCTCGAACTCAGCAGGATACGGACTTCGCGTTTGGCCGAGTATTAGGGGCTTCCGGCGCCGCGGCCACATCATTGCGAATTGCTCGCTCAGTGTATAGGCGCCGCTCGTAACATCGAGAAGCTCTACAAACTCGCGAACCCTGTCGGGGCCCAGACGAGAGCTGAAAATCGCCACCACTTCTGACTTCGGTCCGGAGGTGATCCAATTACGAGTCACCAACCACGCCGCTTTCCCTCTAACTTTTTTCGTCTCCATCTGCCCGAGGCTATCAACTTCTCCCGGGTAGGGCAATTTATGGCTTGCGAACGAGTCAACGACACCCGACTATGCCCGAGACCAGTAACGATCTCGGCCTAAACAGCCGATAAGTAAGGTGAATGTCTTCAGCCTCAGCAGGTAAATTCCAGGATCATTATGAAGTGCTCGGGGTAGAGTACAAGGCACAAGCCGAGGCCATCCAGATCGCCTATTCCCGTCTGGCCGACAAATACAACCCGAGAACGGGAACCTTTCCCGACGCTGAGAAATTTGAATCCGTAAACCTGGCTTACGAGGTCCTCTCCGACCCCGAACTGCGCGCCGACTTCGACAAACTCAAGGGCATCGGTGAAGAAGACAAACCCAAATTCAGCGGCCGGCCATTCTTTGAAGCCTACCGCCGCGATTCTCACCTGCGCGTGGGCCTGCTGTGTGTCCTCTATGACCGCCGCCGCTCCAAGCCATTCACCCCGGCCTTATCGATGCGTCATCTCGAAGCCATCTTCAACGCCAGCACCCAGGAACTCAATTTCGCACTGTGGTATTTGAAACAACGCGAACTCGTCCTGGCCGACGATAAGTCCAGCCTCCAGATCACCGTCAGCGGCATGGACTATCTGGAAAACAATCCTCCCTCCCCCGAATTAGTGCTGCCTATGATCAAGGTCGCGGGCCTCGCCGGACAGCCGGAAGAAGCAGAAGTCGAAGAGCCCGTAGAAGCAGCGCCCACGCCAGTTCCCCTGCCTGTCCCGAGCCAAAGCTCCGTAGGTTCCGCCGCCCGCATCGGCGACCTCCTCGCCCGCCGCAAAGTCTCGTAATTTGTAGGGCAGGCACCCTGCCTGCGGCGGCCTCCCAGGCCGCCCCCCGCGTGAAATAATACCTGAGTGACCGCCTCCACCCTTCTAGCCACCGCGCGCACCAAAATGCAGCGCCTAGCCGATCTGCCCCAACAAGTCCGCCCCCAATCCCTCGACGCCGCCTACCAGGTCCAATCCGACCTGATCCCCCAGCTCCTCGCCCACTTCGGCGGCGAAACCATCGGTTACAAGATTGCCTGCACCAACGAAATCGCCCAGCGCCAACTCAACGTCGCGAGCCCGTTCTTCGGCCGCCTCCTCTCCGCGACCACCCTGGACAGCCCCGCGACCATCCAATCCACCGAATACTTCATGCGCGTCATGGAAGCCGAGTTCGCCTTCCGCATGGCCAGCGACCTGCCCCCCACCGGCACGCCATACACCCGCGACCAGGTCGCCGACGCCGTCGCAGGCGTCATGCCCGGCATCGAAGTCGTCGACTCCCGTTTTGATAGCTGGACCACCATCGGCACGCCCTCGCTGATCGCCGACAACGCCTGCCACGCCGCCTGGATTCACGGACCCCTGGTCACCGACTGGCGATCCCTCGACCTCGCCGCCCAAAAAGTCCGCCTCATCATCAACGGCCAACTCAAAGATGAAGGCAGCGGAGCAGCCGTGCTCGGTCACCCCCTCAACGCGCTCACTTGGCTCGCCAACGCCCTCAACGCCCGAGGCCTCGGCCTCAAAGCCGGCGACAACATCACCACCGGCGTAACCACCGACATCTATCTCGCAGGCCCTGGCGACCGCGTTACCGCCGACTTCGGCCCCGTCGGCACCATCGAACTATCCATCGTATAAACTAAGACTCCTATTCCGGCGGACGATGAGGTACTGGGAACAAATGCAGCCCTTGCCCCAGCTCTCTTCCGGAACGCCCCCGCGACCACTCAAGCGATTTCTGTTGCCCGTCTGGCTCCTGGTCACTGGCTGGATGCTGAGCTTCGGTCTGTATCAAAGGCTGGATCAAACCCGCACTCAATACGACGACGCACGTCTGGACCGAATGATTGGTCGCATCGAAGAAGACCTGCAGGATTCGATGACGCTGTACGAAAACGCGCTGCGCGGCGGCGCCGGCTTCTGGGTTTCCTCCAAAGACGCCGATTGGAACGGTTGGCGCGCTTATGTGAAAGCCATCGATATTCGCAAACGCTATGCCGGAACCCTGGGCCTCGCCATCGTCGCTCCGGTAGCCGACAGTCAGCTCGAAAAGTTCGTCGCCAGCCAGCAGAGCGCCTTGCCAGGATTTTCCATCCGACGACCGGCAAACGCAGGCTCCCTCACCTCGCCTCCCAAAGATCATTTTGTGGTGGTGGCCGCCGAGCCTTCCGAACCCGGCCATCCCGCCGCCGTTATGGGTGTCGACATGGGAGCCGAACTAGCTCGCCGGTCCGCAGCCGAGCATGCGCGCGATTCCGGTGAGGCGACTCTCAGCCAGTCCGTGATCCTGACGGGCCTTGCCGATGCCCCGCGTGGGTTTATCCTTTTCCAACCCGTCTATGATCCGGCTCTGCCCATAAACACCGTCGAAGAACGCCGCAACGCGCTCCGGGCATGGGTCACTGTCGGCATTGACTCGCATTCGTTCTTCGCCAAACTCCTCGCGCCGTGGCATGAGCAGACCTCGCTGGTTGCCTGGGACGAGCCCCAGGGCCGAGGCGCGGTGATCTTCGCCCACTTGGCCACCGATACAGAGAAGCAACCATCCCCGGCCGATTTCGAACGCCACCTCAGCGTCCAAATCGCGGGTGCCACATGGACGCTCGCGTTTGCGCGCACCCCCGGGTTCCCCTTTGTCGATCGTTGGCCCTCGGTGGCTGCCGGCCTTTCCTCCGCTTTCCTCTCCCTCCTCCTCGCCATCTTCGTCTACAGCGTGCAATCCAACCGCGCTCATGCCGAAGCTCTGGTCGCCGAGCGCACCCGCGACCTCGCCAATGCCTTGCGGGAGGCCGACAGCGCGAACCGCGCGAAATCCGAATTCCTCGCCAACATGAGTCATGAGATCCGCACCCCCATGAACGGCGTGCTGGGCATGACTTCCTTGTTGCTCGACTCCCCGCTCAACGAAGAGCAGCGCGAACTGGCCGAGACCGCCCACATCTCCGCCACCGGACTGCTCACAATTCTCAATGACATCCTGGACTTTTCCAAAATAGAGGCCGGCTTCCTGGAACTCTGCCCGGAACCTTTTGATCTGCCCGCCGTTCTTCACAGCGTCGCCGCGCTGCTCACGCCGCAAGCCCACGCGAAAAACATTGAAATCCGCTGCGACTGGTCCCCCGACACGCCCGCGCAGTGGATCGGCGATGAAGCCAGGTTGCGCCAAGTGATCCTCAACATGGTCGGCAACGCCGTGAAGTTCACCACCTCCGGCCATGTCTCGATCTCCACCCGTTGCCTCGGCTTCCGCGGCGACCACGCCCACCTGCGCGTTCAAGTGCATGACACCGGCATCGGAATCTCACCCGATGCCCAAGCCCGGCTCTTCCAAAAATTCATGCAAGCCGACACCTCCATTTCCCGCCGCTTCGGAGGCACCGGCCTGGGCCTCGCCATCAGCAAGAGCCTCATCGACATGATGGGAGGCGAAATGGGTGTCGAAAGCCTGTCCGGCCAAGGCTCCACCTTCTGGTTTAGCCTGTGGCTCCCCTTCATTCCCCCACAGACACATCCCCAACCAGCCCCTCTCCCCGCCGAACTTTCTATGCGCTAAAATTGTGGGGCGCTTTTTGATTCTCATAGGGGGGGCTTTTCCATGCGAGCTTATCTGACACTGGCTGCGGGCCTGATCGTTTTCGCGGCGCTGCCAATTCTGGCACACCATTCCATCGACGCCGAATTCGACCGTAGCAAGCCGATCACCATCAGCGGCACCGTCTCAAAAATCGAATGGATGAATCCGCACATCTGGATCTATCTCGACGTCAAAGACAAAGACGGCAAGATGGTCAAGTGGCAGTTTGAGGGTGGGCCGCCCAATCAGCTCCGCCGCGGCGGCTGGAATCGCGACTCGCTCAAAGTGGGCGACCAGGTCTCCATCCGAGGCATCATGTCCAAGGTCGAAGCTGGCCTCAGCGCCACCACGGGGAACGCGCAGGAAGTCACTCTGCCTGGCGGACGCCGCGTTCTCGCCGGTAACGCCGACGACTACGGCAAGGGTAAGTAGAACCGAGTGCCAAACCAACGGGTCGTCGCGGTCCTGGACGACCTTTTCTTTACCGTCAAAATTCTCGACGCCGCCAAGCGCGCCGGGATGACCATGGAATCCGTCAAAAGTGAAATCGATGCGATCGACAAGGCTCGCTCCGCCCCCGCGTTGATGATCATCGACCTGAACTGCGGTGCCATCGACCCTGTCCGCCTCATCACCGCCTTAAAGGCCGACCCCGAAACCAAGCGCCTCAACCTGATCGGCTTCATCTCCCACGTGCAAGGCGAGCTAAAACTACAAGCCCAACAAGCCGGCTGCGATATGGTGTTAGCCCGATCTGCGTTTTCGCAAAACCTCCCGCAGCTTCTGAAGCGCTACGCCTGAGTGGCGTCTACTGGCCTTCCAGGTTGTTGAGTCGCCGATCGTGCAACTCTGCGATCCGAATCAAAGCGCCAATATTCTCAGTATTATGCGCAATTGCTTGGTTGAGCTTCTTCATATCCACATCGAAACGTTCAAACGCCTTATCGTGATACTGCTGGCGCGCCGCCATGTATCGCAGCTTTTCTGAAACGTCATCTAGATTGCGCTCTACTCGATCCAAACGATCATTTTCCATCGCCATTGCCCGACCTTTCCCTCACGATATCAGTTTTTGCCTTCGCTCGAGCAAAGTCCTCCACCAGTTGCCTAGTAATCTTCTCCGCTACATCCGCGCTCGCCCCCCGAAACTTCGCCCCGCCCGATTCCTGCGTCGTCGACCAGATCACGTCCCCGTCTTTATTCACCAGCCGCACCGACGCCATCGCCTCGTGCTTGCGTTCGTGAATGTTCACCGACTCGTTGTCCCCCACCGTTACCCCTGCCGACCGGCTCGCTAGGTTCGCCAGGGTCGAAGAATTCGCCGACCGCGCACCGGCCCCTGTGGTCGCTCGAACCGTGAGACTATCCGATGACTGAAACTGATCCGTGTAGATCAAATCCTCCGCAGCCCCGCGCAGAAACGCATCCGCCCGCTCTGAATCCTCCGTCAACACAAACAATTTCGAGTTATGCAGACTCGCAATGATGAGATCCCGCAATTGATCCGCCGATTCGCCCCCCGTCAGCCGCTCCACATACACCCGCTTCAGCGCGAGCAATCCCTCGGCGCGTACCGACCCCAGCACCAGCAAACAAAGCATCGCAACTCGCATCTCAGTTCCCCGCCTTCCGAGCTTCCATATCTTGATACTGTACGTTCAACCCCGTCCGAGCCTCCAGCGCCACCAGCGCCGCCCGAATCGAATTCTTGTCCACCCGAAACACCATCGCCTGCTGCATCCCTCGCTCGTCCATATACCCCACAGTGAGAAAATGCCGCCGCGACTTGCTCAATAAAAACATCGGCGACACCACCACCGCCAGCGCCAGCCGCCGATCCACCTGCTGCCCATACTCCAGCAAATTCACCCGAGCATAAGGAACCCGCATCTGCGTCTTGTCCGCATAAAAGGCAAGGTAACGGTCATCACTCAACTCAATCCGCCCCGACGCCCCCGCCCGCATCTCTGCCGTTGTGCCTCCGACGTAGTCCACCTGCGTCTGCGCGTGAACCGCTGCGGCGAGGCACACCAGAATTGCGACACTTCGAGGCATAAGAGTCTGTGGCTATTTTGCCTCCGAACTCTCACCGCATCTTTTGGGAATAGACCGAAGCCCGTGCGGGATTTCCCCTAAGTGAGATCGGTGTCAGACACCATACCTCCCGGACTCACCGGAATATACTGAAGTATGTTTGGAATGGATTCATCGAAGCTGCAAGGCAAAGAAATCCCCAGCCCTGACGATGCCCCTGAAGGGGTCATCATCAGTCCCGACACCCGCCGCGACAACCGGGTCCCCCCGCACCAATCGCGAACCCTCAAGTGGCCCGTCCTCGACGCTAGCGGAGCCCCCAAGATCGACCTCGCCAAATGGAGCTTCACCATTCAAGGACTAGTTGCGAGTCCTGCTACCTGGACCTGGGAGCAATTCCAAGCTCTCCCCCGCGTGAAAGTCTTCGCCGACTTCCACTGCGTCACCCGCTGGTCCCGCCTGGGCAATGTGTGGGAAGGCGTCTCCGTCCACGAAATCCTGAAGCAGTCCGGCGGCCTGGACCCCGCTGCGAAATTCGTCCTGGTCTACGGCCACGACTTCGGCTGGACCACGAATCTCCCCATCGAACACTTCCTGTCCGACGACGCGCTAGTCGCCTTCACCCACGACGGCGAGCCCCTCACGGCCGAACACGGCGGCCCCGCGCGCCTCATCATCCCGCAGCTCTACGCCTGGAAAAGCGCGAAATGGGTCGCTGGCCTCGAATTCCGCGAACGTGACAAACCCGGCTACTGGGAAGAAGGCGGCTACCACATGCGCGGCGACCCTTGGCTCGAAGAACGCTTCCGCCGCTAGAATTCGGTGTCAGACACTATAACTCCCGATTAGGCCCCGCCACCGAGCGACGCGTACTTCGTCCACGCCTTCGAACTCCCCGGCAACACGTCCGTCTCCGCCGCGATCTGCCCCTCTTCGAACAACCGATCCAATTCCACCCGGCTCACCGGACCCTTCGGCGTCTTCTCCGCGTCCAAATAGTGGAACTCTTCCGTCGCCGCCATCCGAGCCTGAATCTGCGCCTTACCCTGTTCCGCGAGCACTTTACCTTGCTCCGCCAGCGACTTCGCCGCGCCCATCATGCCCTTGCCCGCCGACCCTAGCAGCACGTTCAACCGCTGACCATCATCCGAGACCATCGGCCGCTGAAACGAAGCATCGCCCGATTCAAACGCTTCCATCTCCAGATAGTCGGCCTTGGTGAATCCCAAAATCGGCGCATAAAACGCGTGCGGAATCGAAGTCCGCGCAACGTTGAATTCCTTCGCCACCGCATTGTAGTTCAGGCGCGCGCGCTCCAGGTCCGCCTCGGTCCGCTGCATCGCCTCCATCACCGTCCGATATTGCTCATTGGACTTCAAGTCCGGAAACCGCTGCGCCATTCCATTGATCGTCGACAGCACGGTGCCCGACGTGTGAAACGCCGATTGCAATTCCGATACGCTTTGATCCGAAGAAATCTTCAGCATCACCAGCTTCTCGCTGTTCTCGTAGCTCTTCGCGACATCGATCAGCTGGTTCACCATGCCGATCTTCTTGCGCGTCACCACGCTGATGTTCGCCCAGGCCTCTTTCACGTTCTCCGCAAGATGCCGCATCTTGTTGTAGCCCCAGAACGCAATCACCGCGACCACGATCGCCAGCCAAAACACCAGGGAAATAATCCCGCCAATAAAGCCGAACAGCGCGTCCATGCCAAGCCTCCGTAGGAACGTAGTATACCCCGTAGGCACTGCCCCCGTCGCCCTATCCGAATCCTCGACAATAGCAGTAATGTCCCGCTACGCCGCCATCGATATCGGCAGCAATTCCATCCGCCTCTTAGTCGCCGAAGTCGACCAGCATAAACCCATGCAGGTGCTCGCCGAGGACCGCCAGGTCGTCCGCCTCGGCACCGGCGTCTTCCGTGAAGGCCGCCTAACGTCAAGTTCCATCGAACTCGGCCTGCAAGTCCTCGCACGCATGGCCGCCGAATATCGCAAGCATGATGTCCTCGCGGTCCACGCCGTCGGAACCGCCGCCCTTCGCGACGCCACCAACCGCGACGAATTTCTCAACCGAGCCACAGACATCCTCGGCACTCCCATCGAAGTCATCTCCGGCCTCGAAGAAGCCCGCCTCATCCAACTCGGCGTCCAGGCACGCTGGCCGCATCCGAACAAGCGCTTGCTGATCGTCGACGTCGGCGGCGGCAGCGCCGAAATGATCCTCTCGGAAAACGGCCACTTCGTCGAAGCCTTTTCCAAATCCCTGGGAGCGGTCCGCCTCACCGAGCTCTTCCTCAAGAACGATCCAGCCGACCCCCGCGAAATCGCCCGCATGCAACGCTACATTCAGGAACGCATCGCCGGACCCCTCGCGCGCTTCTCTCAAACCGACGTCGACCGCATGATCGTCACGTCCTCCACCGCCGCCGCCACCGTGTGCGCCGCGAACAACCTCAAGCGCTCCCGCCGCGATGAAGCCGACCGCATGCCCGCCACCGCGCGCCAGGTCCGCGACCTCTTCCGCGAGGTCTCCACGCGCGATCAAGCCGCGCGAACCGCCATCCCCGGGATCGGTCCCCGTCGAGCCGAAATCATCACCGCCGGCGTCGCCGTACTGAACGAAATCATCCAAGGCATGCATCTACCCCGCCTGTATTTCTCCAACGCCGGCGTGCGCGACGGAATCATCGCTGACCTCGCCAAACGCAAAGTCGGCATGGAAAAAGCCCGCATGGATGTCGACCAAAGCCGCGTCGTCCGAGCCCTCACCCGCCAATACGGTATCTCGATGCCACACGTGAAAAAGGTTGCCGAACTCGCGTCCATGCTATTTGAGGGCCTCCGCAGCCTGCACCGCATGCCGCCTCACCTCGGCCGCGTGCTCGATGCCGCCGCTCACCTGTACAACATCGGCCACTTCGTCAACGAATCCAAACACCATCGCCATTCGATGTACCTGGTCGAAAACTCCGACCTCCCCGGCTTCGACGATCGTGAACACAAAATGATCGCTAACCTGTGCCGCTACCACCGAAAATCCATGCCGCAGCTGTCCCACGAGCCCTTCGCAGCCCTCGACCCCGAAGATCGCCGCAGCGTCGAATTATTGACTCCCCTGCTACGAGCCGCCGTCGCACTCGATCAAAGCCAGGAACAACAAGTCGAACGCGTCGAGGCCGAAGCCCAGGACTCCGCCATCGAACTGCGCCTCTACACCGAAGGCGAC
The DNA here is from genome assembly GCA_039926185.1 of Bryobacteraceae bacterium. Taxonomy (GTDB): domain Bacteria; phylum Acidobacteriota; class Terriglobia; order Bryobacterales; family Bryobacteraceae; genus Palsa-187. The sequence continues at coordinate 83,294 of JBDSXJ010000014.1, forward strand.
GTCGACATGGAACAATGGCAAGCCGTTCAAGTCTCTCCAGCGTTCCAACAAATCTACGGACTCCCGCTAGCCGTCAAAATTAAAAGATGAAACGCTTCCTCCGTAAGCAGACTTCCCGCCGTGTGGAATCCTTGCGGGAAGCGCTCGCGTCCTTCGAAGCAGCTCCTCACGACGCAATCGCCCTCCACGACTTGCGAGTCGCAGCCCGCCGAGTCCAGCAATGCCAGCGCCTCTTCGGAGGCCCTTCGCGCAAGCTCCGCCGTATAATGGACCTCTCCAGTGCCGTCCGCAATGGCGACGTGACCCTCGAATTGCTCGCTTCCGCAAAAGTCCTTACCGCGAAACTCAAGCAACAAATCCAAACGCAACGCGAAGCCGCTCTGCACGATTTAACCGCGCAACTCAAACATCTCCGCAAACTCAAAGTCGCCCACAACAAAAACTTCCGGCGCCGAGACGTCCTCCGCATGATCGCCCAATGGTTCGACTCCGGAGACGCCGCGTCCCAAGACGGAGCAGCATCCCTCCACCGCTTCCGCCTCCTAGGCAAACGCCTCCGCTACACCCTCGAACTCTTTCCCGGGACCGACGCACTCGTAGACCAACTCCGCTCCGTGCAAGACCGCCTCGGAGCTATCCAGGACTGCGCCGCCGCTCTCCCGATGCTCGAAGGCCATCCCCGAGCCATCGCAGTGATATCGAAATTGCAATCCACCCGCGAGCGCGCTTTCCGGAATTTTTGGAAGCGAACCCTAGCCAAGAAAGCCGACCAATGGAAATCTACCTTCTCCGCCACGGCCAAGCCGAAGACCGAGCCCCCGGTCGCCGCGACGCCGACCGCAAACTAACCCCCAAAGGAAGACGCGATGTGCAAGCCACACTCGCCCTCGCCAACCTCGACCCGCAGTTGATCCTATCGAGCGGCCTCCGCCGAGCCGACCAAACTGCCGCCATCGCCTCCGAGCGTTTCACCACCACCCCATCGCTACTCCCCACCGCCGACCCCGCAGACCTCTGGACCGAACTCCGCTCCACCAATCTCGACCGCGTCCTGCTAGTCGGCCACGAACCCCACCTGGGTCACTTCATCTCTCTCTTGCTCGGTGCCCCCATCTCCGTCGATTTCAAGAAGGGCGCCATCCTTCGCATCGATGCCCGCAAGGAACTCCCCGGCACACTCCGCTGGATGCTCACCCCCCGCCTCGCCCTCTGAACCGCGACCGTCAGGAAGCGGATCAACGATCCACCCGCTACCATAAACCATGGACTACCGTCCCTTCCCCCCACCGCCCGACCTGGCGCCTTGGGTGGAATGCGCCTGGCTCCTCCGCGGAGTCCCCTCCCAACTCATCCTCCCCGACGGCCGCCTGGAACTCATCTTCCACTTCGGCGAAACCCATCAACCCAAATCTCTAATCGCTGGCCGCATGCTGCAAGGCCTCCATCTCAAACCCGCAAAGATGAACGCCCTCGGCATCCGCCTCCGCCCCGAAGCCAGCGCGACCCTATTCCCCTGCCACGAACTCCCCGGCATCGAATCGCTCGAGTCCGTCCTCGGCCCCTGGGCAACAACCACCCGCGAACAACTCGGCAACAACTTGAACTTCGATCAAGTCTGGGATCACCTCCGCACACTAAAACGGAGCAGCCCAGACGCCGCCATCGCCCACTCCATCCGCCGCATGGAAGCCGCCCGAGGCATCGGACCCGTCGATTCTTTCCTCCCGCCCGGCCTAGCCTCCCGCCAATGGCAGCGTCGCTTCCACCGAGCCACCGGCTTCACGCCCAAGTCCTTCACCCGCATCCTGCGTTTTCAAAACGTGATCGCCCTCGCCGGCCGCAAACCCTGGGCCGACGTCGCGTTAGAGACGGGCTTCTATGACCAGTCCCACCTCACCAACGAATTCCAATCCTTCACCCACCAAAGCCCCGAGGCATTCCTGAAAGGCTCCGGCGCAATGCAGGAGTTCTATCTCGACGGATTTTTCCAAGACCCCGCAGAGCAACCCCGCGTATGATCGCCAACATGAAGCGACTCTTAATCAGCACTCTCCTAACCGCAACCCTGCTCGTGCCCCAATCCGCGCCGAGCCTGACTACCCTCAACTGGCTAGCCGCCAACTGGACCGGCCCGCTCGGCCAAGCCACGACAGAAGAAAACTGGACCCCCGCCGCCGCAGGCCTGATGCTAGGCACCAGCCGCACCTACACCGGCAACCGCCTCCTCTCCTTCGAGTTCCTCCGCATCGAACAACGCCCCACCGGCATCTTCTACGTAGCCCAACCCGAAGGCCGCCCTCCCACAGAATTCAAAGCGACAACAATCACGTCCACCGAAGTCCTCTTCGAAAACCCGCAACACGACCACCCCAAGCTGATCTCCTACAAGCTCGAAGGAAAAGCCCTGCTCATCACGTTAGAAGGCGACGAAAAAGGCAAACACGTCAAACAAGTCTTCCACCTAACCCGTAGCTGAACCGCGACCGTAAGGGAGCGGACAAAGAAGAGTCCCCGAAGCAATCTTGCTAACCTGCATAGAGCATGGATCAGCCCTCCCCCGCTTTCGGTCCACGGATCTTCAAGGTCGGATGCGTCTCCTTGATCGCATTCCTCATCCTCCCAGCCGCTTGGATCTGGCATGGCTGGCGCGATTCCACCCCAGCTGCGCCCACCTACACCGTCGCCTCCGGCGAAAAGACCTATTCACATGGAGTCAACACCCGCTTCGGCTACACAGTCAAGCGATACCTGGGAAGAACCAGCGGCTTCAACATCGAGATATGGGCCGACCCTTCTCTTAGAATGTCTTTTGACGTCGGAGCCTTTGAACTCACCCGCGTGAAAACCCAACGCTGGCTAGCCCATGACCGCGCTGTACTTCTTGAGTTCGACTACATCTATCACGACTCAGGCGACAACCCTGGAGAATTGGCGTTGCTCTACGACTTCGAGCACGGTGAACTCCATAGTTTCGGCCACGGCAGCGCTTGGTTCGTTTGGCCCCCGGAACACCAGGATCGTCGGCAGCTTTCACGCACAGAGTTCGATCAACTCGTGATGCGCTTAAGCTCCTTGGACACGCAGCAATAAAGGTATCAGCCCCCAGGCCCAAACCAAATTCATCCTATTCATCCAGCTCAACGCCCCGCGGCAGCCGGGTAACCACCCCAAAAAATAGATCGCGTGTCCCCGAAACGAATCTATCCATAAGAAGAAGCAGATAATGAGGACGGCAACTCCCATCGACAAAGATGAGCGTCCCCGTTCGAGCGCAGTAGGTTTTGTTCGAGCAGAAAGCAGAATCCAGGTGTCCGAACAGTCCGCTTACCCACGCATCGCGATTGCCGGCGCAACGGGATATATCGGCGGCCGGCTGATTCCGTCTCTCCTGGCAGCAGGCTACGCCGTCCGCTGCCTCGTTCGCGATCCAGGCAAATTGCAGGATCGCTCCTGGGCAGGAAATCCGCACCTCGAAATCGAGCAGACCGATCTGGAAAAGGTCGCGTCGATCACCCAAAACCTCAAGGGCTGCGAATCCGCCTTCTACTTGGTCCACTCCATGACGTCGGCAGGGGCGGGCTACGCCGATCAGGACCGCAGCCTCGCCTTAAATTTCGCCGACGCGGCCAAGCAAGCCGGTGTCGCTCGGATCATCTACCTCGGCGGACTCGGCGAAACAGGACCCGACCTGAGTCAGCATCTTTCTTCACGTCGTGAGGTGGAAGTCGCGCTGGCCTCCACCGGTGTTCCCGTAACAGTCCTGCGGGCCGCAATGATCATAGGGTCGGGATCGGCATCCTTCGAGATCCTCCGTTATTTGGTGGAGCGACTACCGATCATGATCACCCCGAAATGGGTCAGCACGCCCTGCCAGCCAATCGCCGTTGGCAATGTGATCGGATACCTGGTCGGAGTGCTTTCTGTTCCGGAAACCACGGGCGGCATATTCGATATCGGTGGTCCCGAGGTGCTTCCCTATCGCGACATCTTACGAGTAATGACGGAAGAACTCGGCCTGCCACGGCGCTGGATCATCCCGGTCCCGATCTTAACCCCGCGGCTGAGTTCCTATTGGATCCATCTCATCACTCCGTTGAGCCATCATATTGCGAAGCCACTGGCGGAGGGACTGAAAAATCCCGTCGTATGCCGTGAAGATCGCATCGCCACGCTGATACCGCAGGATCTTCTCAGCGTACGCCGAGCGATCCACGCAGCCCTGCATCAAATGGCCGAACACGATGTCGAGACCATCTGGTCCATGGCGGGAACCATGCCGGGTGACCCAGACTGGGCAGGAGGCACGGTCTTCCGTGATGTGCGGCAAGTCAGCGTCAATGCACCAGATTGGGCGGTGTTTCGTGCAGTTTGCCGCATTGGCGGGGGACAAGGTTGGTACGCAGCCAATTGGTTGTGGAAGATCCGCGGCTGGATCGACATTCTCGTAGGAGGGCCGGGACTTCGCCGCGGTCGTCGTCACTCCGACGTCGTCGCCTATGGCGAAGCAATCGATTTTTGGCGTGTCGTCGGCTTTGAGCGCAACAAGCGCCTGACATTGCGGGCGGAGATGAAATTACCGGGTGAGGCGCTGCTGGAATTTCGAATGGAGCCGCAGGATGATCGGCGATGTACACTCCACCAAATGGCCCTGTTCAAGCCTCGGGGTCTATTTGGCCTGTTGTACTGGTATGCAGTCTTGCCGTTCCATAACATCGTCTTTCCGGGCATGCTTCACGGCCTCGCGCGAGACGCTGTTCGACTATCCGCGAGAGGCGAGCCTGCCCCAGGGAAACAATAGCCCGATCTACGGCCGAGCCTCAATCGCCGCCACTGCCCCATCCCGCAACCGCACCGTGCCCGACGCCACCGTCTGGTTCCGATACTGATAAATCTCGAGCATGTGCCCGTCCTCAAACAAAGTGATCTTTGACGACGGCTTGCCAAACGCCAACAGCGTCTCTCTCGCCATCCCCTTCTCAATCTGCGCCAGGTCCACATTCACCGGCGGCGGCGGTGGAGCCGGAGGACCCACCGGAACCGGATCCTTCATCCACTCCGGCGCTGTGTTCTTTCTTTGCGTCGTGATCACGCGCGACAACGGAACAGGCGGCGGTGGCTTCGGAACCGCGGGCGGTGGAGCCACGTTGCTCTGCGCCTTCGCACCAGCCCCCGTCCCCTTGCCCGCCTTCGCCCCACCCCCACCAAACCCCTTGGTCCCCTGCCGCAGCGCCGTGTTCATCTGCTCGCTGATCCGCCGACCCTGCGACGCCCCAATGTTCGCCGCAAAACCGAACTGCCCCTGAGCCGTGGGTTCAAACACCAGCGCACCAAACGCGAATAACACCAGATACTTGGTCATAGAGGATAAGGTCCGGCCCCATACTACCAACCCCTATCCCACGCTACGACCGGGGTAAGACCTTACTTACACCTCGAATGCTGCTCGTATGAGTTTGCCCACCGTACTGGACCCTTCGCCTCGCGAGTACCCTCGCTGACCCCACACTCTTTACCCGAGCCGCGAAGCACCGCTATACACGTTGAACCGGTCTTCCCGCAGAAACCCGATCAACGTCATCCCAAAGCGCAGCGCAGTCTTGATCGCGAGGCTCGACGGCGCTCCCACCGCGGCCAACATCGGAATGCCCGCCATCACCGACTTCTGCACCAATTCAAAACTCGTCCGCCCACTCACCAGCAACACGTAGTTCGACAGCGGCAGCCGACCATCCAGATACGCGCGACCAATCAGCTTGTCCAACGCATTGTGCCGACCCACATCTTCTCGCACATACAGCAACTCCCCCGTGCTGGTGAAAAGTCCGCTCGCGTGAATCCCGCCCGTCTCATCGAAGAGCTTCTGCGCTGAGCGCAGCTTGTCCGGCAGAGTGCGAATCACCGCTTCAGAAACGCGCAGCGTGTCCGTCCGCAGACTGGAGCACCCGGTTGCCTCAATCGCTTCGATCGATGCCTTGCCGCACACGCCACAACTCGAACTGACGTAGAAGTTCCGCTCACTGCCTGCGGGATCAAACTCCACCCCGGCCCGCAGCGTCACCACCGCGTTGTTGCGCGAACACGTGATCTTCTCGATGTCTCCTGGAGCAACGATTCCTTCCGTGAACAGAAACCCCGCCGCTAACTCCGCATCGTGCCCCGGCGTGCGCATCGTGATCGCCACGTTGTGCGTGCCGATCCGAATTTGCAGGGGCTCCTCCACTGCAACCAAATCCTGTACCTTATTGGTAGCCCCGTTGGCCAGCTTTGTTGTCGGGACAGAAAGTATGCTGCGGGTAGACACCAAGTCTACGGTAGCAGGCCTATAAATAGGCACTGTAGTGCATACTTAGATAGGTAGTTTAGTGCATATTTGTAGCTGTGATATCTTTGCTGTGAAACAACTATGAGCGCGCCAAAGTCCTGGAATGATGATCGAGCACTCTCACTCATCAATGAGCGAAAGAATCTCCCCGGAGCACTGCTCCCGATTTTGCATGCATTGCAGGACGAATTCGGCTATGTCGACCGCAGCGCCATCCCTGCGCTCGCCGAAGCGTTGAACATTTCGAAAGCCGAAGTACACGGCGTGATCACCTTCTATCACGACTTCCGTCATCATCCGCCAGGCCAGCACATACTCAAGATCTGCCGCGCCGAAGCCTGCCAATCCATGGGCTGCGATAAGACCATTCAACATGTGGAAAATCGCTTGGGCGTGAAGCTCGGCGAAACCACCAGCGACGGTTCCTTCACCGTCGAACAGATCTTCTGCCTGGGCCTGTGCGCTCTCTCCCCCGCCGTGATGCTTGACGGCAAGCCCTATGGGCGAGTCTCTCCGCAAGTCGCCGAAGTATTGGTCGACAACGCTCGGAGGGTTCAATAATGAAGATCTTCGTCCCTTGCGATGCCGCTGCCATTTCGGTTGGTGCCGATGCAGTCGCCCGCCTCATCGAACAACAGATCGTCACCCGCAGAATCGATGCGCAAGTAGTTCGCAACGGCTCGCGCGGCCTGTTCTGGCTCGAACCGTTAGTCGAAGTCGAAACCCCCAACGGCCGCGTCGCCTATGGTCCGGTCACCGCCGAATCCGTAGCCGAACTGTTTGACGCTGGTTTCTTGAAGGGTGAAAAGCATCCCCTCTATCTCGGCCTCACCGAAGAGATCCCCTACCTGAAACAACAGGAGCGTCTGACCTTCGCCCGCTGCGGCATCACTGACCCTCTTTCGCTCGCCGACTACATCTCGCACGACGGCTATCGTGGTCTCGAAAAAGCGCTGGCCATGACCAACGCGCAAATCGTCGACGAAGTTCTCGGCTCCGGCCTTCGCGGACGCGGTGGCGCAGGCTTCCCCACTGGCATCAAATGGCGCACCGTGATGAACGCGCCCGCCGATCAGAAATACATCTGCTGCAACGCCGACGAAGGCGACAGCGGCACCTACGCCGACCGCATGATTATGGAAGGCGATCCCTTCGTCTTGATCGAAGGCATGACCATCGCCGGTCTCGCCGTCGGTGCCACCGAAGGCTACATCTACATCCGCTCGGAATATCCGCACGCCTTCCGCACCATGACCCGAGCCATCGAAATCGCTCGTGAAAAAGGTTACCTCGGCGCGAACATCGCCGGCAGCGGCAAAGCCTTCGACCTCCACACCCGCATGGGAGCCGGAGCTTACATCTGCGGCGAAGAAACCTCCATGCTCGAAAGCCTCGAAGGCAAGCGCGGCCAGATTCGCTTCAAGCCGCCTCTACCCGCCATCGAAGGCCTCTTCGGTAAACCGACCGTCATCAACAACGTCATCTCCCTCGCCACTGTGCCCATCATTTTGGACAAGGGCGCAAAGTATTATCAGGACTTCGGCGTCGGCAAGTCCCGCGGCACGCTGACCATTCAACTCGCAGGCAACATCAAGTACGGCGGACTCGTGGAGAAAGCCTTCGGCCTCACGCTCCGCCAGGCCATCTACGATTTTGGTGGTGGCACAGCCACAGGTCGTCCAATGCGTGCCGTTCAAGTCGGCGGACCCCTCGGCGCGTACTTCCCCGATTCGCTGCTCGACACCGAACTTGACTATGAAGCCTTTGCCGCGAAGAAGGGCCTGGTAGGCCACGGCGGGATTGTCGTATTCGACGACACCGTCGACCTCGCCAAGCAAGCCCGCTTCGCCATGGAATTCTGCGCCCTCGAAAGCTGCGGCAAATGCACTCCCTGCCGCATCGGCTCGACGCGCGGCGTGGAAGTCATTGATCGCATCATCGCCAACCAGGAACGCACCAAGAATCTGGAACTGCTCGACGATCTCTGCGAAATCCTAACCGACGGCTCCCTCTGCGCGTTAGGCGGACTTACGCCCTACCCTGTGTTGAGCGCAGTCAATCACTTCCCCGAAGATTTTTCCAAGCCCGCGCCGGTGGCAAACACCGTCGCATCGAAGTCCACGTTCGTGCAGGAGAACTAGTCATGGCGCTATTACAAGAAATCGATTTCGGAACGCCCCGCAGCATCGCGGAAACACTCGTTAGCATAGAGATCGACGGCAAACCCGTCACCGTGCCCGTTGGCACTTCGGTGATGCGCGCCGCCGTGGAAGCCGGCGTACAAGTGCCGAAACTCTGCGCCACCGATAACGTCGAAGCGTTCGGTTCGTGCCGCTTGTGTCTCGTCGAAATCGAAGGCCGCCGTGGCACGCCCGCGTCCTGCACCACCCTGGTCGAGCCTGGGATGAAGGTCAAGACCTCCTCGCCCAAGCTGCATAAACTGCGCAAGGGCGTGATGGAGCTATACATCTCCGACCACCCGCTCGATTGCCTCACCTGCGCCGCCAACGGTAACTGCGAATTGCAGGACATGGCCGGCGTCGTCGGCTTGCGCGAAGTTCGCTACGGTTACGAAGGCGAGAACCACTTCGAGAACAAGACCAAAGACGTCTCCAATCCCTACTTCCAGTTCGAACCGTCGAAGTGCATCGTCTGCTCGCGCTGCGTCCGTGCCTGCGAAGAAGTGCAAGGCACCTTCGCGCTCACCATCGACGGCCGTGGCTTCGCCTCCAAAGTCTCCCCCGGCGGCATGGACTTCCTCAGTTCCGAATGCGTGTCGTGCGGAGCTTGCGTGCAAGCCTGCCCCACCGCCACGCTGATCGAAAAGTCTGTCGTCCAAATCGGACAAGGTGAGCATAGCGTCGTCACCACCTGCGCCTACTGCGGCGTGGGCTGCTCCTTCAAGGCCGAAATGCAGGGCAACGAAGTCGTCCGCATGCTGCCCTATAAGGACGGCACGGCGAACCACGGCCACTCCTGCGTCAAGGGACGCTTCGCGTTCGGCTACACCACGCACAAAGATCGCATCACCAAGCCGATGATCCGCGCCAAGATCACCGACCCGTGGAAGGAAGTCAGCTGGGACGAAGCCATCGGCTATACCGCCAGCGAGTTCAAGCGCATTCAAGCGAAGTACGGCACCGACTCCATCGGCGGCATCACCTCCTCGCGCTGCACCAACGAAGAAACCTACGTCGTCCAGCGCATGATCCGCGCCGCCTTCGGCAATAACAACACCGACACCTGCGCGCGCGTCTGCCACTCGCCCACCGGCTACGGCTTGAAGAACACCTTCGGCACCTCGGCCGGAACCCAGGACTTCGATTCGGTCACCGACACCGACGTCATCATGGTGATCGGCGCCAATCCCACCGACGCCCATCCCGTCTTCGCCTCAGCCATGAAGAAGCGCTTGCGCGAAGGCGCACGCTTGATCGTCGTTGACCCGCGCCGCATTGATCTCGTCAAGTCCGCGCACATCGAGGCCAACTACCACCTGCCCCTGAAGCCCGGCACCAACGTCGCGATCATCAATGCCATCGCGCACACGATCGTCACCGAAGGTCTGGTCAACGAAGAATTCGTCAAGGAACGCTGCGATATCGCGGAGTTCGATCGCTGGCGCGAATTCGTCGCCCACGAACGTAATTCCCCGGAAGCCATGGAACCCTTCACCGGCGTGCCCGCAGCAGACGTTCGCGCCGCCGCCCGCATGTACGCTGCTGGTCCGAACTCCGCCATCTACTATGGCCTCGGCGTCACCGAACACAGCCAGGGCTCCACCATGGTGATCGGCATGGCGAACCTCGCCATGGCCACCGGCAGCCTGGGTCGCCGCGGCGTCGGCGTCAATCCGCTACGCGGCCAGAACAACGTGCAAGGCGCTTGCGACATGGGCTCCTTCCCGCACGAATATCCCGGCTACCGCCACGTCTCCGACAACGCGACCCGCGAACTCTTCGAAAACGCGTGGGGCGTGAAGCTGCAACACGAACCCGGCCTTCGCATCCCCAACATGATCGACGCCGCGATCGATGGCACCTACAAGGGCATCTACATCCAAGGCGAAGACATTCTGCAGTCGGACCCGAACACCAAGCACATGACCTCGGGACTCGAAGCCATGGAATGCGTCGTCGTGCAGGATCTCTTCCTCAACGAAACCGCCAGCTACGCCCACGTCTTCCTGCCCGGCGCATCCTTCCTCGAAAAGGATGGCACCTTCACCAACGCCGAACGCCGCATCAGCCGCGTGCGCAAAGCCATGCCTCCCGTCGCTGGCCTCGGAGATTGGGAGATCACCATGAAGCTCTCCGCCGCCATGGGCTACCCGATGGAATACACACACCCCTCGGAGATCATGGACGAGATCGCGCGCCTCACCCCCGGCTTCGCCGGCGTCAACTACGAAATGCTCGACGAAAAGGGCAGCGTTCAGTGGCCCTGCAACACCAAGGCTCCCGAAGGCACCCCGATCATGCACATCGGCGGCTTCGCTCGCGGCAAGGGCCGCTTCATGATCACCGAATTCGTCCCCACCGACGAACGCACCACCGGCCGCTTCCCGCTGATCCTCACCACGGGCCGCATCCTGACTCAGTACAACGTCGGCGCACAGACCGCCCGCACCGAAAACAACGTGTGGCATCCCGAAGACATCCTGGAGATCCATGCCGAGGATGCCGAAAACCGAGGCATCAAAGACGGCGACCTGGTCTCCATCGTCAGCCGTGCCGGTGAAACTTCGCTCAAGGCAAAAATCTCCGAACGCATGCAGCCCGGCGTCGTCTACACCACGTTCCACCACGGCTTCACCGGTGCGAACGTCGTCACCACGGAATTCTCAGACTGGGCCACCAACTGCCCGGAATACAAGGTCACGGCCGTCCAGGTCACACCCGCGAAGCACATCTCCGAGTGGCAGAAGAATTACCTGGAGACCCGCAAACTGACGACGCAGATCGAGGCCGAACCCACAAAGGTGGCCCAGTAACCATGAAAGCCGACAACATGGTTCACAACGCCAACCAAATCGCGTTGTTCTTCGCGTCCTACCCGCATGACGAAGCCTTGGAAGGCGTCCTCACGCACTTCAAGGATTTCTGGCCGCCGCGCATGAAAGATCAGATCAAGGATTACGTTGCTCACGGCGGCGCCGGACTGCACGAACTCGCCGCCGAAGCCGCCAAGCGCCTCGGAGCCTAGCCCTCGAGCAGGACCTTCTGATACAACGCGATCAACGACCGCCGATAGCGCTCCGGCGTGAACGCTAACGCATCCGCCTCTGCGTCCTTGACCATCCTCTGCCGCTTCTCCTCGGTCAGGTGCAACGCACGATACATCGCATCCGCCAATGAATCCGGATCGCCCGGCTCCACCAGCAACGCCGTCTCATCGGTGACCACTTCCGGGATGCCGCCCACCTTGGTCGCCGCGATCGGTCGCCGCGTCACCATCGCCTCCAGCAATACATGCGCCGGTCCCTCTGAATCGGACGGCAACACCAACAGATCCGCGACCTCGTAATAAGGCTGCACTTCCAATTGCAGCCCCACCAGCGTCACGTTGCCCGCCAACCCCTCGCGCATCAGCTCGGCCTCAATCTTCGCGCGCTCCGGACCCTCACCCACCACCACCAGGTGAACCCTCTCCTCCGGCCACCGCCGCCGCATTTGACCCCACCCTCGGATCAGCGTAAGGTGCCCCTTCTCCCGCGACAGCCGCCCTACCGATACTGCAATCCGCGTATCCGGCCCCACCATCCGCCGCAGTTCCGCGACCTTGGCCTCAGCCTCCACGCTCAGCGGACCATACGGAGTAATCGCAGGATATTGAACAGCAATCTTCCGACGCGAGATTCCCCGCCGCACCAGGTCGTGAACGAACGCGTCGCACACCGTCACCACCTGCTTCGCCGCCCGAAACGACGCACGGTCCAGTTGGTTGTAAGCATGGACGCGAAAGTTCGTCCACGTATACCCGTGATGGAACGCGATCCATGGATACCGCCGCCACAATCCCGAAAGCAGCATCAAAAAGTTCGGCTTTACATTGTGAGTCTCTAAAATGTCCGGCTGCACACGATGCGCCATCGCTCGCAGTTGCGGCACCACCCGCAGATCGTAAGGCCCCGACTCCCGCACCACGTCCACATGGAGCCCCGCACTCTCCGCCGCCTCCACAAAAGGCGTCTGCAACCGCCCCTCACCCCGATGCGGAACCACCAGCGAGATCTCTATCCCCGGCAAACCATCCTTGGCCTTCCCCGAAGATCGTGCAAACTGCAACAAGCTCTTGGGAGGCCCTTGAACCCACTCTGAATCCATGTAGGCCAGCACCTTGATCGTATTCGACATGGTGCAGCCAGTTTAACGAACCCGAGCCTTCGGCTCCTGCATCTTGACCCGCCCACACTTCGGACACTTCCACTTCCTCTTCTTATGGAAGATGTGTCCCTTAATCTCCGCCATCGCCACCCGGCACCGTCGACACGTCACAGCAGCAGATCCGCGAACTCCGCATGCCGCTCCATGTACGCCGCCACATACCCGCACTGCGGAACCACCTTGTACCCGCGCTCCCGAGCCCACTCCAGCCCCGCCCGCGTCACCTGCCCCGCGAACCCCGCCCCCCGAGCAGCCCTCGGAACCTCCGCATGCGTCAAATACAACGTCTGCCCAATCACCCGATAATCCAGCCAAGCAACACCACCCGGCGTAGCCAGCTCAAATCGATTCCTAGCCTCGTTCCGCTCAACCATGGGGCACCGTCCGACTACATTATCCCGCTATAGCCACGCATTCGATTGACTTCCGAGCGAATCGATTGTATACCTGTATCCTGTTGCGCAGACGGTTGTATTGACTACTTTCCCTGACCTGGTAAGGTTAGGTTCGATCCCAAACAATCACCAGAGCCGGGACCTGTTTTGACAACTCGCCGATTTCAGTTAAAGAGCTAAGAAGGAGAACAAGGAAATGAAACACCTCGCGACAGGGAAGGGTGCAAAGCGGGGCAGCATGCTGGCCGTACTGCTTTGTTCCTCCGCAGCTTTTGCAGCCGTCAAGACGGAGACTGGACAAGTGGAAGGAACAGCCCAGAATGGCATGGCCGTATACCTGGGTATTCCGTTTGCCGCGCCGCCTGTGGGCGATCTGCGCTGGCGGGCTCCGCAGCCTGCGGCGACGTGGACCGGCGTCAAGACTACCAACGCGTTCGCGCCGGCGTGCACCGGGGGCGGATCGCCCTCCGGCATTCGGACCCAGGCTGCCGCGAAAGGGAAAGCTCCGGCTCCGGCGCCCCTTCCCGCTCAGGCCAAAGCAAAAGCGAAGCAAGGTGGCGGCCCTCCGGGCGGCGGCAGCAGCGAAGACTGCCTGTATCTCAACGTCTGGACCCCGGCCAAAGCGGCCAATGAGCGACTTCCGGTGATGGTGTGGGTCTACGGCGGCGGCTTCGTTGGCGGATCTACCGCCGGTGCCCTCACCACTGGTGAACGGCTGGCCAGCAAGGGCGTTGTGGTGGTGAGCGTCGCCTATCGCGTGGGCCCCTTGGGCTACCTCGCACATCCCGGTTTGTCGGCCGAATCTAAGGATCACGTCTCTGGAAACTACGGCGTGTTGGACCTGATCTCCGGCCTCCAATGGGTGAAGAAGAACATCGCGGCTTTTGGGGGCGACCCAGGTAAAGTCACCATCTTTGGCGAATCGGCTGGAGGGATCGCGGTCAGCATGTTGACCGCTTCGCCTTTGGCGAAGGGATTATTCCATGGCGCGATCTCAGAAAGCGGCGGATCGTTCGGGCCGCCCAGCCTACCCGCGCTGCCCGGTGAAAACATGCTCCTCATGAAAGACGCGGAGAAGCTGGGTCAGGAGTTCGCTGTCAAGGCGGGCGCGGCATCCGTCGCCGATCTTCGCAAGCTCCCCGCCCAGGCCGTCGTGGCCGCTGCGGGAGGCAGCGATGGGATCACCTGGCCCGTCATCGATGGCCATGTGCTTCCTGATGACCAGTACAAAATGTATGAGGCCAAGCGCTTCAATGACACGCCCGTGCTGGTGGGTTACAACTCCGACGAAGGTCTCAGCTTCGGAGTTCCGCCAACACCGGACGCCTATCTCCAGGCGACGCGCCAACGCTACGGCCCCTACGCCGACCGGCTGCTGGCAGCGTACCCGACCGATCCCGACAAGGTCACGAAGCCGGCTCGCGATCTGACGCGGGATGCCGCCTTCGGCTGGGCGACCTGGAGTTGGGCGCGTCTGCAAGCCCAGCGGGGCAAGGGCAAGGCTTACCTCTACTACTTCGATCAGCATCCCGATTATCCTGCCGATTCTCCGCAGGCCGGTCGTGGCTCCGCGCACGGCTCTGAGATTGCGTACGTCTTCCAGCATCTGCCCGCCAATGCGACGGAAGCGGACAAGTCCATCTCCGAGGCCATGGCCATTTACTGGACGAACTTTGCCAAGAAGGGAGACCCCAATGGCCCGGGCGTCCCGGCATGGCCCGCCTACAACGATCGCGATCCGCAATCGATGTACTTCTCGCAGATCGCGAAAGTCGGACCGGTGCCCAGCCTTGCCTCGATGAAGGTTCTCGATGAGTACTTCGCTTGGCGGCGAACGGCGGAAGGCATGAAGTTCGGCACTTCCGGACAGAGGTAGCGATCGGCTCAGGAAACTGAACTAGGAGCTACCTAGAACGTCGAACAGGACAATGAACCGCTTCGAATCGCATGTCCGTCTGTGTTGCTATCGTCCGACCAGAAAACCGGTTTGTTGCCACCGACACACAGGGAAGCCGGGGCTATGGCGAAGCCCTCATTGTTAAGGTTCGGCATCCCCGTCGGACGTTCAAAGCGGCGGGCAACGATGAATTTGCCGGTCGCCGGATCAATCCGAAGAACCACCGATCGACCCTGGCACGTGTCGTCACAGATCGCCCAGAAGTCACCCAGGTCGCTGTCGAACTGAAGATCCATCACTCCGGCGAAACCGGAGGTGATCGTCGCGATTCGCGTGAAAACAGTCCCTGCCTGGTCCAGCGCGTAGGCGTAGATGAGCCCGTTCGCTTCCAGTCCGACGAAGAAGATGCCGGTTCCATGGTTGGCATAATCGGCCGGGTTATACAGTCGGTTCTTGACTTCATCGAAGAACCCCTTCGAAACCAGGAACGTATCCGGAATCCAGGTGATCGCTTCCAGACCAAGGTTGGCCCCGGTTACCGGGAGGTCCGCAGTGAGATTCCATTCGTGCGTCGCAGTCAGTGTGCTGCCTGCGGCAGCCGGATCGAACCGGACGATGGCATTTCGGCTAACGCTGTTCGCAGCGTTGTTACGCTCCGTAGCAACATAGAGACCAGCGCTGGATCCCGTGCCCGCGAACGTCAGGCCTTCTGCGTCCGGATCGCCCGTCCCATCGAGGAATCGCAGGAGCTTACCGCTTCCCCAGTCGTTGGCTGTATCGGGAACCCAATTGGTGCCGTTGAAGACCAGACGAAAGATGGCTCCCGGTCCATTGCGTGCAGCCCACAAAACTCCGGGAGTGGCACTGCCCGAGCCTTCGTAGTCGAGGCCACTCAGGTTACTGGGGAACGCGTTGAGAGCATCGACCGTTTGAATGGTCGCACTGCCGAGCCATGCCGCGAAGTTCGCGTCGCCAGTGCACGCATTCACCGCGCCTTTGGTTGAGGCCGTGGTCGTTGCGAACGAGCCGGTGCCATTCGGGCAGCGGCCGTAGGTCGTCGTCGCATGAGCGGTCCAGCTGTAAGAATCCGCCACCGCGCCGGCTACGTCGAACAACCTTGCGCTGTCTGCACTGCCAAGCCCGAAACCGAATGTCGCCTCTTCTAGCGTGAAATAGCCACCTGCGGGAATGGTTGTTCCGGCAGGGATGGTGTAGGCATGCGTGTCGTCGTTATCTTTGAAAACGAACCCAGCAATATTGGCCGGGGTAGTGCCGGGATTGAACAGCTCCACCCAGTCTCCGGGCGCACCGCCGTCGGATTCTACTTCGTTGATTTTCACCAGACTGCCGCAATCATTCGCGGCACCCTTGGTGGAACTCGCCGTCGCGACGAAAGCTCCGGTACCATTCGCACAGCGACCATAGGTCACAGGCGCGTGTGTGGGCCATGTGTAGGTTTCGAAGGGGGTACCCGAGGCATCAAAGATTCGCACTCCGTCGGGAGCTCCCAGGCCGAAGTTGAAGGAAGACTCCTCCACCACCAGATAAGCTCCCGGAGCGAGCGAAGTTCCAGTGGGAAAGGTGTAGGCAGTGTGAGTATCGTCGGTGTCCAGCATCTTCCAACCGGAAAGGTTAACAGCGGTTGCTCCGGTGTTGAGGAGCTCGAACCAATCCCCAGGAGTGCCACCATTCGATTCCACTTCGTTGATCGTCACTCCTGCTGTCGCCGCCGCACAATTATTGGCGGCACCCTTGGTTGAAGCGATGGTGGTGGAAAACTGTCCGACAACATTCGGACACCGGCCATAGGTGGTTGCCGCATGAGCGGTCCAGGTGTAGGCATCGACCACAGAACCCGTCGTGTCGTACAGACGGGCACTATCCGCGGCACCCAGGCCAAATCCAAAAGCAGCCTCTTCCAGTAGGTAGTAGCCGCCCACAGGGATAGTGGTTCCCGCCGGAATCGCGTACGTGCGGGAATCATCGTTGTCTTTGAAAACGAAACCGCCGACACTCGCGGGAGTAACGCCAGCGTTGTAGAGTTCCACCCAGTCGCCTGGATCACCGCCGTTCGATTCCACTTCGTTAATCTTCACTTGAAGACCGCAGTCGTTTGCTGCACCCTTGGTCGAGCTCGCGGTGGTGACCAGGGCTCCACTCACGTTCGGGCAACGGCCCAGAGTCGTGGTGGCATGCGGAGTCCAACTGAAGGCATCCACAAGTTCGCCGGTCGCGCTGTAGAGCCGGGCACTATCGGGCGTTCCCAAGCCGAAGTTAAAAGCCGCTTCTTCAAGAAGGTAATAACCGCCCGGAGCAATCACTGTACCGGCAGGAATCTTAAAAGTTCGTGTATCGTCGTTGTCTTTAAAACCATAACCGGCGATGCTGACCGAGGTGGTACCCGGGTTGTAGAGTTCGACCCAGTCACCTGGCGTACCGCCGTTTGATTCGATTTCGTTAATGCGGATCGTGTTAGTAGGGCACGCGCCTGTTGCCGACGTTGAGGTCGCGATCGTGATCGCGTTACTCAGCACATCACCTGCGCGGACCTGGATGGTCACGGCGCAATTGAGTGCGACCGTGGAAGGAAGCGTGAACGCGATCTGATCCAGACCAGGGTAACCTTGCGAGCGTCCCGCGTAGGCCGGGATAACCTCAGCCCCATTTACCAGGACCCGAATCTGACCCACTGTAGTTTGGTCGCCGGAAGTTCCTCCCGTGTCCGAAGCGAGATCAGGCCCCAAACCGGTGCCCCAAAGGTCAACCCGCTCCCCCGGTCGTGCCGAGCGCGAATCGAAGTCCCCTAGCTTGCCAAGGTTGTTGACCCGTTGCAGGATCAACTTGCCGTCAAGCGTCGCTTGCGCTGGGCCAACGCCGTCACTGCTTACAGTGACAATTCCAGGTTTCCGCGCGACCACGCTCATGCGGAACGGGGACGAAGTCGCCGCTCCGTTTTCAACCCGGAGATCGTAAGCTCCAATGGCCGTGCTCGAAGGAAGCACCGCCGCAAGTTGGTTCACTCCGCCGACATTGTAGGTGTAGGCGATAGGCGGATTGACCACCGCTCCACCGGTGATCGCGGTCAAAGAGATTCGAACGCTGTTGAGTGTCGTGGGATATGTGGGTGGGGTAGCTTGGACGAGACCCGCTGCGCTCAGCCCTGCGCCCTTCACCACGAATACCGACCCTTGCGCGATATTGCTCGTGTAAGCCCCGGCATCTTGCACTGCGGTTATCGCAGGCTGCGCGATGGCCGCAACAGATAGCGTGAGTAAAGACAGGATCAGTTTCATGCGTTCCCTCCGAATAAACACTTAGGGTCGCTTGGCTTGGTTAAAATCAGATTGCAGAAAGGTGAATTTAGGAAGGCATTCACGATATGTAAAGCTTCCGAAAGCCAGCGCTTAAACCGATGATCCCAACATGCCTGCGTGTTTCGACTCCTCACAGGGCCGTCTTACGGGAAGATTCCGGTGGCAAACTATTTCCCGGAGTAGAAAGGGTTATGTCGTCAACTGGTGTCACCGCGCGAATAGAAACGAAAACAGCCGACTCGAGGAATCTTCCGGAAGCAACCAGAGCCGATCATTGAAGATCGTCATGCCTTCGCGAGTGAACGGCTCGCCGCGGTCGGTGTTCGAGACGAGGAGTCTGCTTTCCAGCCGGAAGGTGCCGAGGTTCAGCCAATCGACTGCGCCCTGCTTGCCAGCGAGCGTGCCGGACCCCACCAGTTTGCCCGCGACTACTTTCAGATCCTGGTACGCGTTCGCGGTTTCGCTCGCGACTTTACGTATGAGGTTGCCGCGATGGTCCCAGACATAAAACTCGCGGCTGTCCCAATTGCCGCCGATGATGAAGTCAGGCGTGACGGCGACGCATCCGATGTGATCCGGCACAGGAAACTCAAATTCGAGCTCGAGCGTGGACTTGTTCCGTTGCTGAATCACCGCGGTACTGCTGGCGCGATATTCAGCCACGGGGATCCAGATGGACGTGGAGTCCGTTGCCACGCCGCCTGGATGAAAGAGAGCACCGGCTTGCACTTCTACGCTCTTCTCCAAGTGCCCGTCGACTAGCGAGAACATTCGGAGGAACCCCTTGCTTGTCGGCCTATCGACGGAAGTCACCCACACATGGGTCCCGTCGGTATCGATACCTTGGACGTGATTCGTCTCCCCGTGCAAGGGGAGAACCCTTTCGGGCTTGGTGAAATCGACTTGACCGTAGGCGGTGGCAACCAGCGTCGCCACCGCGATCCATTTCGCGAGTCGCATTTTAGAACCGGTAGCGAACCGCGATTTGCGTCTGCCGAGGATCACCCGCTCCGGTAATCTGCCCAAAGGCAGCGGATCCAAAGCTGGTGTTGGGATTGCTGAAGTTCACGTTGTTGAAGGCGTTGAACGCTTCAAAGCGGAGGTCGATCGCGGAGTTCTCCGTGACCGTGAATCGCTTCACCAAGCTCAGGTTCGTGTTGAACAACTTCGGGCCTAGGGCAACATTGCGGCTGGAGTTGCCCGCGGTATTCACGGTCTGCACCGCAAAACCGGACGTGCTCAGGAAGTGCAGACGGTCCACTTTGGGATCAATACCGCTATTCGCTTCACCAACGCGGTTCGGGCGGAGTGATCCGCCATTGCGATTGAGGAAGGCGTAGTTCGCATTCGTGGCAGGGTTTACGCCGGTGGTCGCCAGCGTGACGTTGATGGGAAGACCGGTCCGTGTTGTCAGGATGCCGGAGAGTTGCCAGCCTCCCAGAAACCCGTCCACGACGCGGTTCCAGTTCGAGCCCATCGTGTGATTGCGGCCAAAGGGGAGTTCATAGACGTTGGTCCAGGTAAAGCGATGCCGAGCCGTCTGGCTCTGCGGGCCACGTTCGCTTGCGAAATTGTCCAGATACTGCGGCTGCGTACCGGCATCGTAGGAACCGGCTTCATCCAGGGCACTGGCCCAGGTGTAGGAAGCCAGCGAGTACACACCGCGGGTCAGTTGCTTCTCATACTTGAGTTGCAGCGAGTTGTACCAGGAACGGGCGCGCGTTGCACCCATCGTGATCTGGGTCCATTGCGGGAAGGGACGATTGGCCGCGACGGCACCATCCACACCAAAAGGTGTCTGGTTTAACGCGTATGTCGATTGCTGGTTGTTACCCCGGTTGCCGACATAGGCGACTTCGAATGTGGAGTTCGACGGCAATTGATACTGCATCGCGATATTGAACTGTTGGATCTTGGCAGCGCGGAAGTCTTTCTCGCGTGCTCGCAGCGAAATGATGCTGGTGTTGACGTTGCTGAACAGGCCGGACGGCGGGCCATCATTCAATTTGAACGGCGCAGGACCCGTTGTCCCTGTCTGTTGCAGCGTGACAGGAATCAATTGCGGAGGATTCAAAGGAAGGTTGATATCAGACCCGAAGATGTCTTCCCCTGAATAGAACAGACCGTAGCCGGCGCGCAGCACCAGCTTGCTCGGAATCACCTGCCAGGCGATGCCCAAACGAGGGCCGATGTTGGAGAAGTCGGGATTGACCAGATAGTCGCGGTCGCTCTTGGGATAGACCAACTGGCCGGTCTTGGGATCGAAGTTGATGTTCTTGTTCGGGCCCTTTGCATAGAAGGGCGTCGTGTATTCGTAGCGCAAACCCAAATTCAAGGTAAGGGAAGGAGTGATCTTCCAATCGTCTTGAATGTAGCCAGCATAAGCCTTCTGCAACTGCTCAACCAGGGCCTGTGTATTTGCGTCGAACTGCTGAACGTATCCCGTCAAGAGGTCCGCCGCAGCTTCACCGGTAAAACGGCCGCCAAAGGTAAATGCGGGAACAGTGCGCGTCAGATCCTGGAAAGAGTTGTTCTTCTGGCGCGTCTCAAATCCAGTTCGGATCGAGTGCGCGCCTCGGATGATGGAAAGCGAATCGAGGAACTGAAAGAGTTCGGGCTTCTGAAACTGGGGACGGAAGTTCCGCGTACCGAGTTGGTTGTAGTTGGTCACCGAAATTTGCGGCAGACCACCGTTCCCTTTGGAGATGGATTCAGGAGGAAGATTCTTAAAGCCGAACGCTGCGGCACCATCGCCGTTCAATGTCGCGGGCGTAAACGACGCATTGGTTCGGTTGTAGCCAAAGCGGAACACGTTCACCACCGTCGGGGATAATGTCCGCGTCCACGTAAGTCCGTAGCTGTGATTGATATTGAACTGACCTCCCTGATTACCGTTGCCATCACCAGGACCATCAAAGATCGCCTGACGATAGATGTCCTGACGAAGAAAACTCCAACGCAGCGAGAGAATGTCTTGGTTCGAGGGGTTGAAGTCACCCTTCACGTCAGCCTTCTGCGTGTTTTCCGTGCCGGGGCGCGAAACGCCATAGTTGTTGGTGGTCAGCCCGCTGGAGCCCACCGTACCGGGAAGATTCGGGTTCGGATAAAGGTCCAGCACTTTCTTTCCAAGCGGGTCAAAGCGTGACACGGGAATTGTATTGTTGACGAAGGCAACCTTGGAATCCGGATCGGTCACGGTGCGATAGAAAGTACCGTTCTTCACTGCCAACGTGGGAACGGTGGTCAGGAATTGATCCGCGAAGGAGCGGTTGAAACCTTCGAAGTCGGTAAAGTAGAACAGCTTGTTCTTTTTGATCGGCCCACCGATAGTGCCGCCGTATTGGTGCCACTTCAATTCCGGCTTCCCTGCACCGATGAGGTTCGCCTGCCACGGGGTCGCGGCCATGCTTTTGTCGCGGTTGTAATACCAGGCAGAACCGTGCGCTTGATTCGTGCCCGACTTTAAGACCAGGTTCACCACCGCTCCCGCGGAGCGTCCGAATTCAGCCGAGTAACCGTTGGTCTGAACCTTAAATTCCCCAATCGCGTCAGGAGAAGGCTGAACCACTTGCGAAGACAACGCTTGAGCGTTCGTTGTGCCTTGGTTGTTGTCCACGCCGTCCACGATGAAATTGTTCTGGGCCTGATAGTTCCCGTTCACGACAAACCAACCAGGTCCGCGTGTGGTGGTGAGCACGGTGCTTTCCGTGGCCCCAGGCACCAGCAGCGCGAGATCGCTATAGCGCCGGCCCGCCAGTGGAAGCTCAACGGCAACAGCACCCTTGATCACCTGCCCCAAAGCTCCCTGTTCGGTCTGCACAATGTCCGCCGCTGCGGATACTTCAATCGACTCGCTCACACTGGCCACAGCCAGATCGACGCGAACCAGCTTGCGCTCATCGACGTCCAGGTTGATTCCCGTAACTCGCGTGGAACGGAATCCAGCCTTGGTGACGTCCGCTTGATAGTTGCCGCGGACAATCGGCGCAAAGACGGCGTAACCCTCCCCGCCCGTTTCGCGGACCGTGACGACCCCGGTCGCCACGTTGGCGAGGGTCACCTTTGCGTCGACAATGGGTGCCTCTGTAGCATCGGCCACGAAGATGCGAATGGTTCCGGAGTCAGTCTGCGCGAAGGTGACGGTGCACAGACAAAGTAATAGTAGTAGGATTCGTTGTCTCATTTAGGTTGAACTCCTTGAAGGGTTGCCGCCAGATCCTCAAATTGATCCGTGGCGATAAGGTTTACTCCAGCCGCGATAGCGGCCTTCCAGCGTACAAGTGCGGCCTCGCGCGAACCGAAGTTATAGCCTTGGTCCCAGCCGCGGTTTTCCGATTCCGAGAACCCGTCCAGCGTGTAGAAGCGGATCCAGAAACCGAGGTGATGTGCGTGATCGACAAGCGCTTTCAAACGCGCATCGTCAGCGGACGTCCATGCGCCAGCGTTGCGCTGTCCGCCTTCTTCCACTTCCGCCCAGGAATTGTTCCACCACCGGCGATAGTTAGTCGGGCGCTCTGCGAGAAGCACCTCAGGAGCGGCGGTCGCAGCTAGATGCATCAATTCCTCGCGGGACTTCCCAGGAAATCCGACTGTGTGCGCAGAGCCGAACAACCGCAACTTGGCACCGACTTTCAGAGCGTTAAAGAAGACTTCTTCCTGCGCATCGTTGTCTTCCGTTAAGACCAGTAAGGGCTTCACATCAAATGGCGCCAGCCCATGCGGGTCGACGGTTTTAGGCGCAGTGGTGATCCATGACTCGTATTCGCCGAGCAAATCCCACACGGCTCGGTGTAATTCTGACCGGTTGTCCTTGAAATCAAAATGCACGGTGATCAACGGCCAACTGGCGCGATTGTTCTCGCGCAGGGCTTTTTCCACCAATGGTCGGACGCTCTCGAAAAAGTGATCGCGCAGTGTTGGCTCAGCGCCCTTCAAATCACGACTATGGGAGACAACAGCAGCGCCCTTTCCCGTTGTGTTGTCTACGCCCCAAGCTAGATCCTGCTCGATACCCACCGGTGTGCCAACCGATAGCGCGCGCTCTAAGCGGTCTTTCCACTGACCTTCGTAGGGATAGCAGTTGTGCGCATCCACCATCGGGCGATTGTGATTCAGAAGATCCATCGGTCCGGATTGACCGAAAAGAGCTCCGCCTAAAAGAGCGATCACGATTGGAAGTTTCATTCGATTACTCAGGCTAGAGGAGGCAAATGAGAACCAGATGATGACAGCGTGACAGTTGTGTCTCGTAGGGCACGCGTCCGGTTTCACACGAATGTCACGAGATATCAAAGTAACGTTGGTACAGTCCAGCCATGCGTAGATACTCTGGCACCTTACTGATTGCACTTGTGGTTTCGCTCGGGGCGCGGCCTCTTTTCGCGCAAACCCCCACGCGCGCGAAGAACGTCATTCTCTTTCTCGCGGATGCCGCCGGTATACCCACGCTGAACGCCGCGAGCGCCTTGGGCTATGGAGCACCGCAGAAGCTCTACGTGCAGAGTTGGAATCACATCGGCCTTTCGGACACCTCGACGGCCTCCGAGTGGGTCAGTGATTCCGCCGCGGGAATGAGCGCCATCATGACAGGCCAAAAAACCCACAACGGAGTCTTGAGCCAGATGCCCGACGCGGAACGCGGCAAAAAAGATGGGACCCCCGCGAAGACACTTTTGGAATACGCGGAAGAACACGGTCTTTCGACAGGAGTCCTTACCAACGTCAACATCGCCGATGCCACACCAGCAGCGTGTTATTCCCATGTGAACGATCGCGGTAAGTTCGGGGAGATCTTTTCTCAAGTCTTCCAACCTCGCTTCGGGGACGGAGTGGATGTCGTGATGGGCATAGGTCGGACCCAGATCTTTGCCAATGCCAAGACGGTCGGCAAGGATCTGGATGGGCTTGCGAAGGCCAACGGTCGCACCATCTATTCGTCCCTCGCGGAACTCCCATCGAACGTACAGCGCCCGATTGTGGTCATGGACCGGGACATCGATTTACCTGCAGCCTCACGAACTGCGATTCGTACTCTCTCGGCCAATCCCAAAGGCTACTTTCTGATGATTGAGTGGGACGCACACACAGACAATCCGGAGAAGGGATTGAATAACGTAATCGGTTTCGACAACTTGATCCGCGAAATTGCTCGCACTGTGGACCTGAAAGACACCCTACTGGTATTCACCGCCGACCATTCCTTCGACCTTCGGATGCACGGTGGGCTAAAGACTCAATCGGTTCTGACTGGCCTCGACGCTTGGCGACAAACGCACACCTCAAAAGACGCAATCGAATTGCCGGTGATCCGCGTCAATGACAGTCATACCGGCGAAGAAGTCCTGGTCGCTGCTCAAGGGCCGGGGTCAGATCAGATTAACGGGTTCTTCGCAAACACCAAACTATTCCAGGTAATGATGGACGCGTACGGTTGGACGCGCTAGCCCTTAGTTCTCGACGCAGTTATTGCCGTGTCGCCTATTTTGAGAACAACCTACAATTCGTAAATGATTGAAAATGGCGGGCTCTCAGGGACTCGAACCCTCAACATCAATTCCGCCCAGCAGCGAATAGCTTAGGCACACTGCTCCACATCGTCAGTCGCCGTAGCACCGAATAGAATAGATCACCACCGGATGCTAGATCTGTGGCGGCAAGGGTCGGCGCAGCTCGGATCAGTCAACTTTCTTGATCATTTTTCTCATCGCGACCTTTGCTTGAGATTGCGAACCTGCTTGCCCCGTTTGGGGTCAAGACGTTGCCAAAAGGGCGGACGGGTCTTTGAGATACAAGGAGCAAACGCACTCCCGGCACACGGGGTTGGTTTGCACATCCAAAGAATCACGGAACTCGGACGCCGCCGTTCCGGTGAACACGCGCAGTAAGGAGGAGTCGCTAAGGGTACCGATTGCGGAGTGGAAGAAACAGGGCTGGACCGTTCCCGTGCCTTTTAGGAGGGCAGAGACCCAGGGCGCGTTGCACCGCGGTGCCGTGTGCTGCGAGAGTCCCAGGTGCGCGCGAAAGTATTGGGAAATGCGATCTAGATGCGCTGGTGTATCTGCAACAATCGGGTTATCCTTCAGCGCCTGCAATTGGCGGTCCAGCGCTGGAAGATGGGAGGCGGCTAAGGCGATTTCGTTTTGTCGCACAAGTGGCCAGGGTTCAGAGCGATTGAAGGCGGTCGAGGTCAGATCCGCAGCAAGATAGGAGATCGATCTCACCCGGAGAGCTCCGGCGGCGGCGGCAGTCTCGATGAGCGCGTCATGATTGCGCCCTTGCACTACGGTTCGGACAGAGATAGGGTACTCAGGGCGGATCGCATAAATAGCGGACGTCCCACGGGTGATTTGGCTAAAGCCGCCGGGAGTGTGACGGATCGAATCGTGCAGAGCCGGGGGACCATCCAGGGAGACAATAGCACCATCGGTATGTTCTGCGATTTGTGCGGCGTAGCGTTCAAAAAGCAAGCCCGTGGACAGAATGGTGACGCGTATCCCGCGTGCTCGCAGCGGTTTGCACAAGGCAAACAGGTCGGAATGCATTAACGGTTCGCCGCCGGTGAAGATCACCCATTGAGTGCCAAGCTGTTCGATCGACGGTAACTGAGACTCGAGTTGCGCCAGTGTAAATTCGTCGGCCCGCGTAGATTTCCAGATGTCGCACATTTCGCAGCGGCAGTTGCAGCGACTGTGGGCCTCGATCAGCAGGATGGGAAGTTTGGTCATTGGACCACCAGCCTGCCCGCTAGTCGGATTTCGGGGAGCGGTGTAATTCCCATCAATTGCGGGATATTACAGCGGACTAGCGCTGGCACGCGCGTCTCGATGTGGAGCGGAAATAATTTGGAGCGCAATGCGGCAGGGAGAGCTTCAGCCAGACGCGGCGAAATGAGCTGGATGCGTTCACCGATGACAACGAGTTCCGGTTGCTGACCGAAGCCCCGCGCAGCTTGGAAGTCTGTGGTTGGTGCGAGGCGTAGGATTTTCGAGGCGCAGCCGTGCTTCGTTTCTGAAGCGCGCAGTTCGTCGAGAAAATCGCCCTCTGAGGTGATCGCGGAGTCGGTGCCGAGGGCGGTCGGGATATCGATTGGAATCGCGGCAGTGCGGCCGAGGGTAAAACAGTTGGAACGAGGACAGGTGATGACCGAAACTCGCCGGGCGCGTACCAGTTGCCAGCCTGCTTCGTCGAGTCCGACTGCATGGATTAAAACAGTGCGGTCGGTGAGTACGCCAAGGCGGTCTAGTTCGAAGAGTTCCTGCGCAGAAGCGGCATCGGTACCTTCTGCAGCGTGGATCAAGAAGGGTGCACCTTCGGGTGTTGCATCGAAGCGCGCGCGGACATCTTCCTCAAAGGCCAGCGAGTGCGCCCAGCCATAGTTCTTGACGACGCGAATCGGGAAATTATCGTCGAATACTGGCTCGTAGGGATTATGGTGGCTAACAGTCGTCACTCCGGCAAGGAGGTTTCGCAGACCACCCCACCTCATGCGGATCGGTTTGGGGACGCGCAGGTGCTCAGCGATAGGTAACTGCTCCGGATGGTAGATATCACGAGCCCAGGCGGTGGCATTGGGGTAGGTTCCGCGGCCCAGGCGGGGGAAAAGGGCGAAGTCGAGATGGTCGTGGGCGTTGATGTGGCCCGGGAAGACGGTCAGTCCTCCCAGGTCAATATCGAAGCCCTCGACGATCATTGCTTGTTCCAGATGGCGATAAAGATCGCGGGATATTCACGGGCCGGCTCGTAGAGATGGGGCTTGGAAGCGAAGAGTGGGCGCTCGGGTTCGTCGATGCACGGCTCGAAAAGGTGTGTGCGAGTGAGGTTCGGATGCGTGAGGTCGGAGAGCGCATAAGGAACATGTGGTGCCATGCGCGACCAGCCTCGCGTGACCGCATCGGGATGCACGTCGGTGACGATGAGCTTGTTGCCGGTGATGCGCACCAATTCCGCGAAGCAGGACGGGACGTAGCCGAGGGTAAAGGTGCAGAAGACGATGTCGATGGACGCGTCACGGAGGGGGAGACTTCCGGCATCCGCGAGGATTCGGGGTTGAGGCGCGCGGGCAAGCATCGCGGGGCTTCTATCGATGGCGATTGTCCTTGCTGCGGAAACGCGCCGGAGCCAGCGCCCGGTACCCGCGCCAATATCCGCCACTGTGAGTCCGCTCATGTTGGGAAGAAACGGCGTGAGAATTCGCTCTTCCAGGGCAAGCAGGGGATTCGGCGTGGAGTCGTAGGTGGGTGCGATTTGGTCGAACGCGATCATACGCTTTCGACCTTCGGTTTGCGCGGCTGAGCAAGCCGCAGGGCAAGTTCAAGCTCCACCGGCCAATGGTAAAAGCCCGCTGCATATCGCCAGGCGCTGAGGCTCTGTAGCATTCTGCGGGTCCATCGCGGCATCGTGATGTCCTGCGCGGTCGGCCAGCGGCATTCCATCACAGTTTCGAACCAGTCAATCAATCGCTTGGTGTCGCGCGGGAGCCAGGGAAGCGCCGGGTCCTGACGCACGGTGAAGTTGTACCACCGAGGCAAAGCCCACTCTTCGGGCGATTTTGGAAACGCGAACTGGCTTTCGATTTCGCCGTACATACCGTCGGGATGGGGCGTTGGAATATAGTGCTGGATGATGATCTCCGCTCCCGGGTTGATTGCTTTGATGCGGCGGATGAAGGCCATCGATTCGCGTAGGTCGCGATCTGGCTCCTGCGGATTGCCGATGACAAATGAGAACTCGGGCGTGATGCCGAAAGGTTTAATGCGCTCCGCGATCTCCAGAATCTGGGCGGAAGTGAGTTGCTTGCCCATCTGTTCCAGCACTTGATCGTTACCGGATTCGGCTCCCAGAAAAATCATGCTGCAACCGGCGCGCTTGAGGTCGTGGAGGGTCTCATCGGAGAACCGCAGCAGCGCGTCGATGCGACCTTCGCACCACCAGTTCAACCCGAGGGGCGTAATCAGCCGAGCCAATTCTGCGGTGTCGTCCTCGCGTAGGAAGAAATTATTGTCGTAGAACTGAACGGAATCGATGGCAAATTCCTGCCGGAGATGCGCGAGTACCGCTGCGGTGCGCTCCGGTGATTCGGATTTCTGCCGGCCATGCGCGACTTCGGTGACGCCGCAGAACTTGCAGCGATACGGACACCCATAGCTGGCATGGTGAACCGCTGTGCGATTCCCGAGGAAGGTTCGCTGGATGTACTTTTCGGGATTTTGCAAGCGGTGGTAAGGAAGCCAGGGGAAGTCGCCGGGGCTTTTGATCGCTCGGTCGGGCGTGTTTACATGCAATCCGAAGGCGTCCTTATACGAAATGCCGGCGACCTCGCGGAGATCCTTTTTGTCGCGTAGCGCGTCAAGCAGTTCCACGAACGTGTCCTCGCCCTGACCTCTGACCAGAATGTCGACGTAAGACGCGTTGAGGGCGGCAGATGGATAGAGGGATGGAAAGTAACCACCCCAAACGATGGGAACTGCGGGGTATTTCGCGCGGAACGCTTTACACAGGTCGATGGCGGCTACCATCTGGGGTCCCGGCATGACCGAGACCGCGAGTAACTCAATCGGAGCCAAACGCGCGATGGTGGCGAGAGGATCGGGATCGATGTTGCCATCGACGATTTCAAATTGCTCGCGCCCTTCCAGCACGGCTGCGAGTGACAGCACGGAGAGGGGAAAGCGCCGGTTCCGCGTGCGCCGAATCGTGCGCGGATGCAGCAGGACGATCATTGAAAGCGCGCCTCCAGAATCCAGAACCGTGATGGAGGTCTACGATTCTTTATCCGCGCTATGAGCGGCCGCATGTGCCAGGCCAAGCCATACCAGGGGCGATGAATGGTCCAAGTGAGGCGAAGTTCTTCGGCGAGGTTGGCGAGCATGCCTTCATCAAGGAACTCGATGCTCCGCAGGGCTTCGCTGCGAAAACCGTACTGCTGCTCGAAGAACTGCTGTCGTTCGGAGCGCATCGCTTCGCCATGCGCCTGAACTCGATAAACAGGAGAATCGAGAATGGCCACCCGCCCGCCCGGGCCAAGGCAGCGTCGGACTTCAGAGAGTGTTCGCGAATAGTTAGCCGAATAGTGGAAGGAAGCGTTGAACACGGCAAGGTCAAACTGAGCTGTCGCCACAGGAAGGTTGTCGAACTCAGCTTCAATAAGCGGAAACGATGTCTCGTAGTGGCGGGTAGCATCCAGTCCATCGCGCTGATCACGAAAGATGTCGATGGCTACCGGGGAGTGCCCTCGTTGGGCAAGGCGGTTCGAAAGCCACCCGTTGCCTGCACCCAAATCGAGAATGCGGCTTGGTTGCGACGGCAGAATATGCCGGACGAAGTACTGAAACGTCGCGGCGCGAATTCCCCACTGGTGATTGTCGATGAAGGGCAAAGAGCGATAGTAATTCTCGTTCGACGAGCCTCGACCTTCGGCGGCGCGGATGCGCCCGTACTGTTCCAGGAAGAGCCGTCGATCTGTAGTTGACGAGCTCATGCTTCGCTTTCATGATACGAGGCTTCGAGTCCCTGCCGGGCCGCCGCGATACGCGCTGAATCGGCTTCCATTGAGCTACGCAAGAGGTCGTCCGCGTAGCTGTAATACCTGCGACTATGGCGGCCTGACACGCGCAGGTCGCGGTCCGTGGACTGCGCCCAGTCGCGAATCGATACCAACTTTTCGGAAACATCCTGATAATAGCCAGTGCCCTTGAGTGGGTACGCGACCGTGGTGAGAAAGATGTCCGGCTGGCAGCGCTTCACGTGATCGACAGTCGCCTCAATGTCCTCAAGTTGTTCCCCTTCGTAACCCCACATCAGAAACATGCCGGCGGCAATGCCCCGGGTTTTGAGCATGTCGACGGCTCGGTGGACCTGCTCCACCTGCACGCCCCGTTGCATCGCGTCGAGAATTTTCTGCGAGCCGCTTTCTGATCCCACCCACACGCGCGAGCAACCCATTTCCGCCAGAGCATCGGCAACGCGGTCATTCAAGCGGTCGGCCCGGGTGATGCATTCGAAGGGAATGCGAATATTGCGGCGCTTGAGCTCCGCGGCATAGTTTAGTGACCAGCCTGTGTGGATCGTGAAAACATCATCGGCATACCAGAGCATATCCGGTGAGTAGCGATTGAGAATCCATTCCACCTCGTCCGCCACTGCCTGGACGGAACGGCGCCGGTGGGTTTGACCAAACGTGGAGTGGCTGCACCAACGGCACGTATATGGGCAACCTCGTGCGGTAATTAGCGAAACAGAACTCGCTCCATGGTTTGTGCGCCAAGCGTCCAGGTAGCGCTGCATGTCGATACGCTCGCGGTCAGGCCACGGGATGTCGTCCAGGTTCTCGATTTGCGTGGCCGGGAGATCGTTGCCTAGCAGGAGTTGTTCCAAGGCGCGTTCGCCTTCCCCAGGGATGACGTAATGAGCTCCGGCTGCCAGGTACTGCTCGGCGTAGTTGGCGGGTTCAGGCCCACCCAGAACCACTATCCAGCCGGTTGCGCGGGCGTGCTCAATGATGGCTAAAACGGTAGGGCGTGTCAGCAGATTGCCGTAGATACCGAGCATCGCTGGTGGACCCGCGTCCAGGATCTGAAATAGTTCTTCGCGAGAGCCGAAGGTGGAATCGTAGACGTCGACATCGAATCCACGCCCCCGCAGATACGCAGACAGATACAAGATCCCAAGCGGGGGATAAGGCCGCATGACTTGTTGTTCCTTCAGGTCCTCGGCAAGAAAGAATCCGTGTGTTAGCAGTAGGCGCATCGCAGGGCCTCAACTCGATTCCAGGCTTGCTCGGACGCATTTCCCCGCACTTCCTTATGGAGTGCTTCCGACAGAGCCCGATAGAATTCCGTCGGGAAAGCACCGGAATAGGTCATGGCTAGATCGTCGCTATCGCTCCAATGTTCCTGCGCCGTGCGTTGCTGCTGAACGATCTGAAAGAATCCTGTCCCCGGTAGCGGATAGGAAACGGATATCCCGACATCGTCCGGTCGCACTTGGCGCACCATGCGAATGGTCGCCTCGATGTCTTCCCACTCTTCGCCAAGGTATCCGAATTGTAGGAACAGACAGGCCCGGATTCCATGCCCCGCAAGGTTCGCCCGAGCTTCGGCAATCTGCTCCACGCGAATGCCTTTCTCCATGCGATCCAGCACGCGTTGCGAACCGGATTCAGCGCCCATCCAAACTTCCACGCATCCAGCCTCAGCAAGCGCAGCGACGGTGTCGCGCGTCATGAGGTCACAGCGCGATTGCATCTTGAATGGAATGCGGACGTCCCGGCGTTCGATGCAAGTGGCCAGTTCCCGCGCCCATTTGGGGGATAACGCGAAAATGTCGTCGGCGAACCAGATATGGTCCGGCGACAGCAGGTCCCGGAGGCATTCAATCTCGGCGGCTACGCGATCCGCTGAGTAGGTTCGGTACGAATCGCCATGAACCGGCTTTGCGCACCAGTTACAGCGAAAGGGGCAGCCTCGGCTCGCGGCCAAGTTGACGGAGAAATAGCCGTGAGCATCCGTCCATGCCCGACGGTACCGCTCGACGTCGATCAAATCCCACGCAGGCATGGGAAGTGTGTCGAGATCGATGATGGGCTCCGCGACGGGTGCCTGGTTCGGCCAGGTCGCGCAGGTTTTGACCAGAGCATCTTCGAGTTCGCCTGAGAGCACACGATCAAACCCCGCCTGCAAGTATTCCGTTGGGCGGCTGGTGGAGTCGGCACTGTTGACGAGGCAGGGGATCGCCCGCAACTTCGCCGCCTGGGCGATTTCAAAGGCCAGATTGCGATTCGTCAACAGACACATCTTGGTCAGGAAGTTGAAATTGTCTTCGACCACTGCGACCAGATCCGGGCGTTTTGCGTCGAGCGCGGATGTAAAGTCTCGGTCGAAGGTGCAATCGAAGAATGTCACCTCGTGCCCTTCGCGTCGCAGCAACGATGCAGCGATCAGTGTCTGCAGCGGCGGGTAGGGCTGCATCTTTCGGACCTGCTTGCGATCCGAGTAGAGGTGGTTCGCATGAGTGAGAAAGATCAGCATGTGACCACCTCTGCGGAAAGCTGCTTGGCGTCCACCTTGGATTTCACAGGAGGCATCCAGCGGTTGAGTGTGTCTTTGAGCCACAACTCCACGGGGAAGGAATAAAAGTCGTGATCGAGCCGCCAGCGCGCGGGAGTCGCGATCCACTCATGGACCTGCCGCGAGAAACGGCGCTGCTTTTCCCGGCGAATCGGGATGCGGTTGAATGCGAGGCGCATATAGTCGCGCATCACTTGCAAGCGGCGATGGTCGGCACCGTTGAGCCACGGCAACACGGTGTAACGCGGGAAAAAGTCTGCCCAGTCTTCAAGCCGCGTTGGCACCTGGATGCCGAGTTCGAACGCCCGTTCCAAGATGGGGGCTCCAGGATAGGGCGTGAAAATATTCGTCCAAAATTCAGCGCCTGGGTATTCGCGGCAAACGTCCATGATCAGCTTTACCGACTCACGCCGTTCGGACGGACCTTCGCCGGGATAGGCAAAGATCATGTTGAACGAGGGTCGCACTCCGGCTTGCGTAAGCACGTTGGCGGCTTCAAAGATCATTTCCAGAGTCTGGAATGTCTTGTTCATTGCGCGCATGACTTTGGGGGAGCCGCTATCTGCGCCTTGCGCTACCTGCGTGAGACCCGAACGTCGCAGCAGTTTCCACTCGTCGACGCTGAGTCGCGTGACCAGGTTCGTGGACGCTTGGATGCTCCATTCGAATTTGGTGCCGCGCGCGCAAATGCCCTCCGCGATACCTAGCGCGCGATTGCGATCCACCAGGAAGTTGTCGTCCACGACCCACAGCAACTGCAGACGGTAGCGCTCTACGAGATCGCACATCTCCTGGCTTGTCTGCTCAGGTTCCAGCGCATTCCACTTGCGACCGTAGGCCGCCGCGTTGGTGCAGTAGCCGCAGTTGTACGGGCACGCGAGACTGCTGGTGTACATCGCCCAACGCCTACCGCAGACGCGTTCATAGGCGTCGAAATCCGCGAGTTGGTAGGCCTTCGGCGGCATCTCACTGATCGGCCGAAGTTCACGCTGCGCATTCAGAACCAACCTGCCTTGGTCCTTGTATCCGACTCCCGGAATGCCCTTCAGGAACTCGCCCGCTTCGATGTGCTGGATCACATCGAGAAGGGCGTCCTCGCCTTGCCCCATTACCACCACGTCCACAAATTCTGCGGCAAGGGTCTGGTCCGGCAGCAGCGTTGGATGCCAGCCCCCCAGAATGACCGGCTTTTGGGGGTACAGCTTCTTCACGGCCCGAGCGATCTGCGTCGTTTCGCGGATCATCGGTCCCGTCACCAGCGAAACGCACAGACACAGGGCATCGCGGAGTTCCTCGATCACCCGTGCCTGGAAGTTGGGCGTGATGGTCGAGTCGATGAGCACGACTTCGTAGCCCGCCTGGAGCAGAGGCGTCGCAACCGCGAGGATGCCCAAGGGCGCGGTTGCTTCGGTGCTCGAAAACGCTGGAAAGAAGAAAACGACTTTTTTAGAACGCGCTGGCTTCAAGGTCACTGAGCTTCCCCTTATTGGGACTTCACTTCGGGTGGCGAGGGAACACGGTCCGGCTCAAGAATTCGCCTCATCTTTGCCTGGAACGACGATTCGTCGAATTGAGTTGCCCAGACCCGCAGAGACTCCGGGTCGATACTGGATTCGATCGCGTCGAGCTGACGCACCGCCGCATTGAGAGCCAAAGACGTTGCTTCATCGTAAAGCACGCCGCCGTTTGCGGGAACGGTTTCGAGCGCTCCGCCGCGACCCAATGCTACCACCGGTTTTCCGCTTGCTAGCGCCTCCACCGTGGCGATGCCGAAGTCCTCCTCGCCCGGTAGCAGGAATGCCCGGCAGCGCCCATATAGCTGCTGAAGCTCTGTATCCGTGACGCGTCCGCAGAATTCGATGTTGCCGGCAGTGAGGCGTTTCAGCGCGCCCAATTCCGGTCCGTCGCCCACGATCCGCAACCTCCGACCGCTTTCTGCGAACGCCCGAACCGCGTAGTCCAACTGCTTGTAGGCGACAAGTTCGGAGACGATCAGAAAGTAGTCTTCGGCGGGCTGATGGCGAAAATTGGCGACCGCGACCGGTGGATGAATCACTTCCGACTCTCGACGATACGTTTTCCAGATGCGCCGCTGGACGTTTGCGCTGTTCGCCACGAAATCATCTACGCGAGCTGCAGACGCGAAATCCCAAAGGCGAAGGTTGCGTGTCAGCGGGCGCATCAGTGCGCGTTTCCACGACGAGGTTGTCCACTCGTTCAAATACGCAGGGTAGAGCTCCCACAGATAGCGCATCGGCGTATGGCAATAGCAAACGTGTCGTGTGCTGGACTGCGTGAGCACGCCTTTCGCCGGTCCCGACTCGCTGCTGACGACGAGATCGTAGCCCCGAAGGTCGAAACTTTCGAGCGCGGAAGGCATCAGCGGGAGCAGGTTACGATAGTGCCGCCGCAGTGGATTCAGATACGAAGCCGTAACGCGATGAGAGCGTATCACGTCGGAAACTGCCGCCGGATCGTAGAAGAGCGTGAAGATGTCCGCCTCGGGGAACATTCGGCACAAGGCCTCCACCACCTTTTCGCCGCCGCGCATTCCGAGCAGCCAATAGTGGACGATCGCGGTGCGCATCACGGTCCTTGCAGCATAGCGCAGCAGCGGACGTATGTTACGTTTTGAGCGTGGCGCATTCGTTCCTGACTTTTCCGCTGGGGCATCCGGTAGAGCTGAAGTGTGACCAGCCAGCCTGGGAAATCGCGCAGCTCCTTTGGCCTGGCGATCGCCGTTTCGACGCTGAGCCATTGCGATTTACCGTTGGCTCATCGGGAAACGCTTCTGCAGAGGTCAACTTCCTGCCCGGGCTGGACGGATTCTCAGTCCAGACCATGTCGGGCGGCCACGGTAAGTTCTCTATCGAGTCTGGATCCGGCACACTCTCCGATGCCGCCCTGCTGGAGACAGTGGTGCTGACTGCTCTCGATTGGACGTTCTTTATCGGCGTTCATGCAGCGTGTGTCATGCGCCAGGGACGATCCGTGTTGCTCTGTGGAGACTCGCACGCGGGCAAAAGCACGCTCGCCTATGCATGCGTGCGCTCCGGCTGGAAGTTTGTATCCGATAACTCTTTGCATTGGGCCGCGGCACCGGACGACATCCTGGTGAGTGGTTCCGCATCCCTGCGTTTACGCGAGGGCTCCCAGGCACTGTTTGCATCAGAGACTCGCGTAGTCACTCCGTTGGACTCGTCGCCGACCGCCCCCACGGGTCCATTCGTTTTCCTGCAAAGGAGGCCGGGTCCGGCCGTGTTGCAGCCTCGCTCCCTCGATCTCGCGATGCAGTACCTCGCGGTGTACGATACGCGCCCAGATCGAACCTACGCGGAAGAGCGCTATCGATCCCTGTTGCGCGACGGGGCGTGGACTTTGGAGTACGAAAGCGTCTGGGATGCAGTCCGCTGCTTGGAGGCTTTGCTTTGAGCCGACTGCCACAGCTGCTCTACGGGCGCCAGCCGGGAACCGAGTCCGAATGGCGCGAGCTATTGACGCTTGCGGATCGTGCACTTTGCACGCCACTGTTATCCGACGAACCTGATTTGCCGGAATGGTTCGCCGAAGAGATCGCCTCCAGGATAGAGAGAAATCGGCTCCGTCGCTCGGCGCTGGTTGAAACCTATGCCTCCGCTGCAGGCGCGTTGACGGAAGCCGGTGTTGAGTTTGTTCTCATCAAAGGCTTCACGCACGAAGTCGACGCGAACGTCGACCCAGCATTGCGATCCCAGGGTGATATTGATTTGCTGTGCTCCCCACCAGATGTTGCCCGAGGGCTGGCCGCTTTACAGAAGCACGGCTTTGTTTTTCACGGTGCGGCCCAGCTGTCCGACAATCACGCCCGCCCTATGCTGAAACCGCACGCGTGGCACTGGCAGGGCGACTATTTCGATCCTTTGCAGCCCGTCCCCATTGAGCTGCATCACTCTATTTGGAGTTCCGGTCGAGACCGCATTGCCACGCCCGGCGTGGATGCGTTTTGGAATCGGCGCGAACGAATCGAAGACGTGCCTCAATTCTGCGATGTCGATCGTCTTTGCGTTGCCGCGCTGCATCTGCTCCGCCACGTGCTGCGCAACAACGTTCGCCTGGGTCACGCGTGGGAACTCGAGCGCATGCTGCGTCGCCGTGCGGGAGACCAAGCCTTCTGGCAACGATGGCGCGGGCTGCATCCGGCCCCCTTGCGCAGGCTGGAAGTCCTCGCTTTCCGATTCGCTTGCGAATGGTTTGAGGGCGAGATGCCGGCGCTGCCTCAACAGGATTGGGACGCTCTTCCCACACGCGTTAAGGCGTGGTTCCAAGACCGCGCTTACTCACCGGTTGAAAATTTAAGGCATCCGAACAAAGACACGTTGTGGCTTCACCTGGAACTCCTCCCCAGGTTTGCGGACCGCTGGTCTGTCGCACGCCGACGCTTACTCCCTCTGCGACTGCCGGAGTCAGAACAGGCGATGGGCGGATCTTATTGGGGGCATGTGGCGAGACGAGGCAGATATCACGTGCTCGCGCTAGCGCGGGCCCTCGCCAGCGGCTCACGTGCGTCAACTGCGCGGGTCAGAGCGTCACATACCTCAGATTGAAACCGCGGCAGCGTATATCGTTCGGACCAACGCTGGTAGCCTTTCTCTGCCATGCAATCCAACTCCTGCGGGTTCCGTACCGCATCGATCATCGAGGCAGCCAGCGCGCGCGCGGAATGTTCTTTCACCAGGATGCCGGTCTCATTGTGTCCCAGCAGTTCGCCGACGCCGCCCGAATCGAAAGCGATCACGGGGACACCAGCGGAGTAAGCCTCGGGGATCACGCGAGGATTCGCGTCTACAGCCTCTGACGGTACGACGAGAATGTCGATGCCAGCGAAGAACTCTCCGATGTTCTCCGTCCAGTCCAGGAAACTAACCCGCGGCCCTGCCTCGCTCCTCACCTGATCCATATACGCCTGACTGCCAAAAATGGGTGCGCCTGCGATGGTGAATGTGAGATCAGGCTCTGATTCTGCCGCAATCCGAGCGGCGCGAACGAATGTAAGCTGTCCCTTCTCCGGTGCAATGCGTCCCAGTACTCCGATCCGGCGGTAGCTCCCTCGCGTACGTGGCGCGGGCACCTTGCGGATGCCGTTGTAGACCACATGGAGGCGCGGTTGCGGAACGAACGGCCTGAGCCAGGAGGCAACGAACTCAGATGAGGCGAGCACGTGCGCGTCTGCCCAACGGAGTGATCGTCCCGCCAGCGCTGCTGCGGTCGCTTGAGTAACGACACTGTGCGAGTGAAACACGAGCGGTCGCCCGCGGCGAGCCCACGCGGCGGGCGGCAAAGGACGCGGACCGTTCACGTAGAGCACATCGATACCCTGCGTCCCGACGATATCCGCGATCACCGCGGCTTGATATCGGAATTGACTGGCAAAACGAAATCCATCTGAAATCGTTTTCGTTACGGACTGATAGGGGCCGCACGGGATCACCGAAACTCCCGAGCCTAAGTGCTGCAAGCGCTCCACCAGCGGACCTTCTGGGATGGCGGCGTGGAGCCCCCAGCCTCTTGCGGCAAATCCCTCGGCGGCCTCCAGCAACCCTCGCTGCGCGCCGCCGAGTTCGGAGAACTGATCAATCAGCAGGACCCTCATCGGGTACCTCCCGATCGGTCGCAAGCACGGTTTGCGCGAGCAGCCAAAAGTACAACGGCAGCACCCGCCAATAGGTGAGGATGTCTCCGCTCAGCATTTGCAAGCTCTCGCCGATCCAAAAACAAAAGAGCCATTTGCCGTAAAACGAACCCAAGCGCTGCGCCTTCCAGGCCGTGACCAGGATTGCGAAATTGAGTGCCAACAACGCCAGTAGACCGAATACACCTGTCTCCACCAGCAGGGATAAATACATGTTGTCGGCGATGACCGGTCGCCCTAGAAACTGTGTGTACGGCAGCGTCTTATATCCAATGCCGAAGAACGTTTGCAAGGGGTGTTCCAAGATGAACCCAAATACTGTGGTCCAACTCTCTAACCGTCCCGACAATGCCCGATCCGGCGAATCCTGGATACTGCCGAAGGCCAGCTGCACACGGCCCCAGTAGCCTTCCGCAACCTCTGGAACGGAGATCGCGAAGAGAACAACAGCCGCGCACACAAGTAGGGCCACCCAGAGTGAACTGCGGCGCGAAAACCAGCGGGCTCTCTCCATCCAGGCCAGAGTCGCCAGCGAAATCAAACACGCGATCACCGAGGCTCGTGAAAAAGAAAGCAACATAGCCGAAGCGAAAACGACAGCTCCAATAGCTAGGACCGGGATCGGCAGGATCCGCCTCGGTTTGTGCTCCGCGATTGCCACCGCGACAAAAACGAGAAAGAACGAGCAGAAATTGCCCAGCGTGCTTGACTCATAAAATAATCCCTGCGCTCGCCGATATACACCGGACTCCAGCCAAAGAAACTGGGGTTCAAACCCGGCTGGTGCCGGCAACTGATACAGGAAATCGATGCACCCGAACAGCGCCGCGATCGTGCCAATGGCGAACAGCGTGCGCGTCATCCGGGAACCATCCAGGTCGCGCTCAGGCCCGTGCGTCGACGCAAAATAGACGGACACGCCGATGCAAAACAACGCAACGCGAATGGCGGACCCAACTGCGATAGCGACCCCAGAATACAGCGCCGCAAACCCAACACTCACGGTGAGAGCGAACGTAAGGGCAAGAACCGCTACGTCCATCGTGCGCCACCGCCATCGCCACTGATCCAGGCGGACAACCCCGGAGATGACGCCGAGCGCGGCGATCAGAATCGCAGGATGCGGTCCGGTGTCCCCCAGGGGAATTGGCAACGGCGGCAAGAGTAACGCGACGAAAAAGAACAGGGTGAGCCACCTGCCGACTCCGGAAAGCGTCCACCAGACTAGGGGAATCGCGAGCGCGCAGGCAAGAAAAACCGCAGTTACCAGTGGCGGGAGAAATACGGCGACCGCGGAGGCCGAGCCGATGATCAGCGCCGGCGCAACCTGGTTCCGGTTCGGCTCAGCGTTGACCACCGCGAGCCGCCTTGTAGTCGTTCGCGATACCTTCCAGTTCCGCGCGCAATTGCTGCTGCTCGCGTTGACGATCCATTCCGTAACGCAGACTCAGATACGCCAAGACCAGAAGGCTGCTTAAAAGAATTGCCACACCAATGTAGAGTGGCGGGTTCGGAAAACTCGGTTGCTGCGGCACCACCCCTGGATCAACCACTCGGAGCTGTTCGGTTCGTTGTCCACTGGAGATCGCCGCTTCGTTGGCTCTGCGGGACCACGCGTCACGCGTTGCCTCTGCGACTCGCAGAGCTTCCGTCGACCGCTCGCGTCGAGCTCGTGCCGTAGCCAGAGCGGTCGATTGTGTGGCGAGTTGTTTGTCCAGCGACGCCGCTTCGGAGGTGAGCGAATTTAACCGGGCCTGTTCCGCTGCCGCTTCCTCTTTTCGCGAATTCAGTTCTGCCAGCACGGTTCGAGACCGCAAGGCCTCCACATTCGTCCGAGCCTTCAGATCGCTCAGCGTACGAACTTCTTCTTCCAGCAACTGATCCGTTCCGCTGCCTACCGCGGATTCGTACTCGGTGCGAGCCTGCCGCAATTGGTCATTCGCCAAGCCCAATTGAGTCGCGACATCTGCCTGCACTTCCCGATCCCCGTCTTTCGCCAGCGATCGATTCAAGGCCACCGTT
Source organism: Bryobacteraceae bacterium (assembly GCA_039926185.1). Taxonomy (GTDB): domain Bacteria; phylum Acidobacteriota; class Terriglobia; order Bryobacterales; family Bryobacteraceae; genus Palsa-187. The sequence goes on from JBDSXJ010000014.1 coordinate 123,361, forward strand.
TCGGTTGCTAAATACTCCACCAGTTGTTGCGCCCGCTTGGGGTCTGGCAGCGTGACCCCGATTTGCAGCACTTTCGTGTCCTTGAGTTTCGCTACGCGCAGCACGCTCCGCTTAAAGGACTCCGTACACGTCGTGCCCGGCGTTTCAGAGAGTCCAAACTTCTGGCAAGCCTTGGCGAAAAGTGTGTCGCTGGAAGCGAATTGTTCGTAGGTCTTGAGCGACTCCAAATACACGGGTGTAACGGCTGTGGCGGCTCGTGGATCATTCGCCACAGGAGGCTCGATCACCAGCGTTGCGGTGGCGGTGAATTGTTTCGTCAGCAACAGCGACGCGCCGCCGGCCAGCACGGCCGCACACGACACCGCCACTACCGCGACTTTTAGGTTTCGCCGTAAGTGTGTTAGATACTCAAGTGGGTCGAATGAGTCCGGCATCGTCGTCTAGTATGTCATCCAGTATGCGCGTTCCGCGTGTCGCATTGTTAACGGCACTCCCTTGTTTTGTGACTCTGACATTTCTGCCCGGCTGGTCGTTTTACTACGACGTAATCCCTAAGGCGGCAGCGCTTCTTGTTTCCGTCGCGATGCTCTGTATGTACGCGGCTTGGCGTCATGAATTGCTCACAATATATTGGACTTCGCGGTCCGGCCGGTGGAACGTCGCGTTGGCTGTGGCTGCCCTGCTGATCGCCGGTGTCGCCGCGCTCTCTTCGCCAATTGTTTCCTTGGCGGCGATGGGTTCGGAATGGAGACGCCTTGGCGCCTTGATGCAGGCAGCAATCGTGGTGGCATCGTTCCTGTCCGTAGGCCTTGCTATGAGCGCCAACGAAAATCGCCTCGCCCTGTTACGTGGAGTCTGCCTTGCGGGCACTCTCGCCTCACTGTACGCAATGGCCCAGTATTTTGGCTGGGACCCCTGGCTCGACGCCTCCGGTTACCACTTTGGCGAAGGACAGTATCAAATCGTCCGTCCTCCCGGCCCCTTGGGACACAGTAACTACCTTGCCGCGTTCCTGCTATGGCCGGTGTTCTGCGGGGCCGCGCTCTTCGATCGGGAGCGCTGGTTGAGTGCAACCACGATGACCACCGCCACCATCGCGATTGTGCTGTGCGGATCTCGAGGTGCGATCGCAGGATTGTCAGCGGGGGTGGTCGTCCTGCTGGTATTGCATCGTCCTCGTCTCCGGACCATGCTGGCCGCATTGGCGATCGCTACGATCGCCGGAGGTGGTTTCTATTTCTCGCCCTACGGTGAGAGACTGCGAGCGCGCGTATTCTGGATTGGCGAAGATGCCGCTGGAGGCTCGCGGTTGCTGCTTTGGCGCGACTCGCTACACATGGGACTCGAGCGTCCCTGGACCGGATTTGGCCCCGACACCTTCGCTGCCCAGTTTCCGCTGTTCCAATCGGCCGAACTGTCACGCAGGTTCCCCGATTTTTATCACGAGTCTCCGCACAATCTATTTCTCGATGCTTTCGTAGGAGAAGGCATTCCCGGACTCCTCCTCTGGTGCGCTTGGATCGGGTTGGGAATCTACGCCGCGAGACGGGCGCTCGCAGGAAGAATGCGTCCGCTTGCCGTGGGCCTGTTCGCAGGGCTCGTCGCTTCTCTCGTTGCTCATCAGTTTGCGGTGCTGGTGATTCCGACAGCCTTCGCGATGCTGCTCTGCATCGGACTCTTGGTAAGTCTGGACGATGAGATCGCAAGCCCAGCCGTCAAGTTGCCTTCCGCCATAGTTGTGATCGGGTGCATCGCGCTAGCGGTATTCTTCAGCTTCACCGCGTTCCGTCTTTTCCGGGCCGATCTTGCGCTGGCCAAGGTGCAACAGGCCGATTCCACCACCGCCGGAGCCTTGTGGCGCCAGACAGACGGTTCCGCTGTTTCGGCGAATCTGTACCTGTCGCGCTTGTGGACCGTAAACGCCAACAATGCGACCACGGCGATCGATAAACTCCGCTGGACGCAGATCGCGGGGGAAGCAGCTCTCGCTGCTACGCGAGATCCAGAGCAGCAACAGAACGCCTGGTACAACCTCGCGATCTTGCAGGCTTCCGCGAACAATGCGACCGGGATTGAGAAAAGTCTGCGCGCCGCCATCGCTGCCGCGCCCACATGGTTCAAACCGCACTGGACCTTAGCCCGCCTGCTGGCCGCCACGGGCCGGATCTCGGAGGCCCAGGCTGAGGCGCGTTTAGCGCTTGACCTGAACGGAGGTCACGATGCTGAAGTGGTTGCTACGATGGGAGATATTCTGCGTTCCCCTGGCAAGCTGAAGTGAGTCCAAATATACGATGAGACGTCTAGCCATTCTTACTGCTATCTTGAGTTCCATTGCCTTCGCCCAGCCGCAGATCAGCGCGGGTGGCGTCCTGGACGGTGCCGGCTTCGTTGTGGGACAGGCCGTCGCACCGGGATCGTTGGTGTCGATCTTCGGCTCTGGTCTCGCCACCTCCCTTTTGCAAGGGGACACCGTTCCGCTGTCCACCAGCATTGGCGGCACCAGTGTCACCATGAACGGAATCCCCGCGCCGTTATACTTCGTCTCCGGCGGGCAAGTGAATGCGCAGGTGCCCTGGAATATTCTCTCGCAAGGTGCCACCGCCGGCACCGCCAACGTCGTCGTTTCCCTGAACGGAACTAGCTCCCCTGCGCTGTCTGTCAACGTCGGCCAATTTTCTCCGAACGTCTTCTCGGCCCAGGGTTTTGCAATCGCGATCACGTCGGACGGCTTGCTTGCGGCTCCTCCTGGAGCGATCGCGGGCTTGACCACGCGGCCCGCTCGCGTAGGAGAGACTCTCGTCGTCTATGCCAATGGTCTTGGCCCAGTCACTGAGGCGATTGCCAACGGCGCTCCTGGAAATCCGCTTCGATTCACGGCAACCGTGCCTCAAGTTCTTTTCGGCGGCGTCGCCGCAACTCCGGCGTTTAGCGGACTCACCCCTCAATTCCCTGGGGTCAATCAGATCAACGTCGTCGTGCCTGCCGGAGTCAGCGGGAATGCGGTGCCGTTGCAGATCCGTGTTGGTGGGATCACCAGCTCAGACAAAGTCGTAATCGCAGTCGGTCCCTAACTACCACGCATAGCGCGGCAGCAACACTTCCTTGATTGTGCGGACAACGACGTAAACACACAGTCTCCATCCGAAGCGCCGGACAAGGAATAAGTCCAGGCGTCGCCGCTGCCCGTAGGTCAAGCGGTTGCGTCCGCGGACCTGCCATAGACCGGTAAGTCCCGGAGGCACGGACAATAGCTCGGCCTGAACAAGCCCGTAGTGTTCATCCAATTCTGAACGGGTCATCGGTCGCGGTCCTATCCAACGCATCGTCCCGGCCACGATATGCGCCAACTGTGGTAGCTCGTCAATCGAGTGGCGACGCAAATACTCCGCAACTCGGCTAGTGACGCGCGGGTCGACGCCGCTCTTCGTGGCGGGACAGGCCGGATCCTTTAGGTACTCGATCCAACCCGGCTCGCCCTCCTGACGGCGTTCCCACATCGTCCGGATCTTGAAAACCCACAAGGGCTGGCCGAATTGACCGACCCGTAAATGCGCTACCAGCGGTGCTCGCCCTGAGAGCACACGGACGGTGCCGAGCGTGATCACCAGTATCGGAGCGAGCGCGATCAGTCCGAACGCCGCGCTGATTCGCTCGGCGCCAGAAACGGGTTGGGCTGGCAACGCGCCTAGCAGCGAGAGTGATGAAGAGGCCATCGCTATCTGCTAGGACTAGCGTGATCCAGCAAGGGGAACCAGATTCCAACTCATCGAAATCCGCATATTTCCTTTTCCTCGAGAAGACGCATGACCTTAAACCGCTGGCTCCGAGAAGGCTTACTGTCTGGCGGGATCCGAAGGGACGCATCCACAAGTGCGTCGAGGATGTCGCATCCGGCTGGTACCCCGACTTTTTGTGGCCTGATGATCCATGGCAAAGAATTGGGAGAAAGCTGGCGATTGTTCCCGCCCCGGCGTTTGGCCCTTGGTTTGCTCCGTCCTCGCCATGCTGAACCTAAGTCAATTGCTCGGGAAGATGTTGAACTTCTTTGGACTACCTGGGTTCGCCAAAACTGGCAGCTACCAAGCGCCAGTGTCGGGCGTTTCGGTTCGCATTCAGCACACCGACTTATTCACAGTAATCAGCGTGGATGGTGTGGATGTCTACCTGGACCGCACGAATGGGGACATCAACGGGGTAGGCTTCAATTCCGCAGCACCCCCAACGCACGCAGGATTCCTCGAATTGAGCAATTCTGGTGGTCTGCGGGAGGCTCTGCAGGCGGCTGCCTCACAGGGATCGCAGGGACATTCTTCAGTAACTAGGTAACCCTTACGTAGGTGGGAGATTTTGTCCCACCCGCCGGGCCTGACCGGGGAATAAAGTAACGCCAGAAGTTGAACTTTATTTAATATTGTAGAAAACACTTTTAGGGTTGGCGGTCTATCTAGCTTGAGAACGATTGACGAAGACTCGGTTTGCTTTACGCATTGCGTGCGATCTTTGAAGATCGCGGCCTTTGCGTGCATGCTGCTTACAACTCACTCCGCCGTTGGGCAATCTTCAGACTCCCCGGTACCTCTCAAGCAGTTGAGTCTGGAAGAGCTATCCCAGGTTCAAGTAACCGCCACTCGCAAGGAACCAACTACGGCATTCCGGACCCCGGCAGCAATCAACGTGATCACGACGGACGCCATCCGGCGATCCGGTGCCTCGACATTTCCGGAATTGCTCCGGATGATTCCCGGCTTGGAGGTCGCCCAAATGGATTCCTCTAAATGGGCGATCGGCAGTCGAGGGTTTCAGGGACGCTTGTCCCGTTCCATGTTAGTTTTGATCGATGGCCGGTCGGTGTACTCGCCTCTATTTCGGGGGACGTACTGGGAGGCCCAGGACACGCTTTTAGAGGACATTGATCGTATCGAAGTCATTCGGGGACCCGGGGGCACGATCTGGGGGTCAAATGCGGTCAACGGCGTTATCAACATCGTGACCAAGAGCTCACGTCAGACCCACGGAATGCTGGTGTCTGCCGGGGGAGGTAATGTCAATCAGGGCTTTTTGAATTGGCGCTACGGCGGCGGCAACGAAGTATTCAGCTACCGTGTCTATGGCAAAGGCTCGACCTACGGCCCACAGAATACTCCCAAAGGACCAGACTACGATGACTGGCGGATGGGACAGATCGGATTTCGTACGGACTGGAAACCGAATACGCGCGACAGCATAACGATTCAGGGCGATAGCTATGGCAATGAAGCCGGCCAGGAACTCGCGATCAACTCCTACGCCGCCCCGTATCGCACGGTCGTCGATGCGAATGGCTTTTTCTCCGGCCAGAACATCATGGCGGCCTGGCAGCGAGCGCTCAAATCAGGCTCAGATCTACAATTTCGCGCATACTACGACCGCACGGACAGGCAGGACCTGAATTATCGGGAGGTCCGCAATACCTTTGATCTCGATTTCATCGAGCACACTCCGATGGGGCGGCATGAACTGAGTTGGGGCGGAGGGGTGCGCATCAGTCCGGCGGAATATTTCCAGACCGTCCAAACAGTTGATTTCCTTCCCCATTTGGACAACTACAAGATCGTAAGCGGATTTGTCCAGGACGATATCTCACTCATCCCGAACAAAGTCGTCCTTACGGTCGGCTCCAAGTTCGAGTGGAACAGTTATAGCGGGTTCAACTATCAGCCAAGTGCTCGCATCGCCTGGACTCCAAACGACAAGCACACGATTTGGGGAGCGGTCACTCGGGCGATCCGCACGCCCTCACGAATCGAGCAGGGATTCCAGTTTACCGCCCTGCTGCAGCGGACGAACCCGCCGCGGTTTGTCCGCCTCGTAGGGGACGGCGGATTTACCAACGAACAACTAATCGGTTACGAAATGGGTTATCGGAACTCGAACAAATTAGGGTTCGTCTCACTTGCCCTTTTCAACAATCGGTATAGCGACTTACTCAGCGTGGAAGGAAGGCCGGAGGTGACGGAGACATCACCCGGGCCCGTGCACACAGTCTTACCCTTGCTGTTGCGTAATGGCATTCAAGCAAGCAGTAGCGGTGGCGAGATTACAAACCTGGTGGATCTGCGGCCGGGCTGGCGGGTCCGGAGCTCATACTCGCTCTTACTGCTCGACGCGAAGCGTCAGGCGGGCAGCATTGATGCGTCTACAGTAGGGCAATTAGAAGGAGACACGCCAGCGCATAAAGTCGTCCTCCAATCCTTCTTCGACTTACCGAAGCGCTTTGAGTTCGACGTGGCGTTTCGATACATCAGTTCGATTCCAAATCAAAAGGTACCTCAGTACGCGACGGCCGATGTTCGGATTGGGCGAACCTTGGGGCATGGCCTTGAATTATCACTGGTCGGCAAGAATCTATTCCAGCCGTCCCACGTCGAATATGGCGGTATCCCGAATGGGCTGGTGGGAATCAAGAGGAGCGCGTTCCTGAAACTTACGTGGAGCCGTTAAATGCCACGAATCCGGACACTCGGTCGTATTGGCATCGCTCTGCTGATCCTTGGATTGTTCGCCCGTGGCCAGAGTGTTCGCTCCATCCGACAGGGCACCGAAGCAGAGATTAAAGCGGCATTCCTGATCAATTTTGCCAAGTTCGTCGAATGGCCCTCCGAGACTTCTCCAGGCAACGACTTTACGATCTGCGTCGCGGGGGCGGACCCTTTCGGACAAGCTCTGGACCGGGCGGTGGAGAATGAGGCCATCGAGAACAAGCCCGTCAAGGTTCGGTATGTGCCGCGATGGCAGAACGACTGCCGGATTCTTTTCGTAGGAGCGTCGGACCTCGACAATTCGCAATTCCTTGCGGGTGTTCCGCCAGGCGTTCTCACGGTCGGCGAGCAACCCAGTTTCCTCCTGGACGGCGGAATGATTGCACTGGTGATGGAGGATCAAAGAGTCCGGTTCGAAGTAAATCTTCGAGCGGCAAATCGTTCTTCTGTTCACATTAGCTCGAAACTTCTGGACGTAGCAAGAAGGGTGCAGAAGTAAAAATGCCGCACTCCCTCGCGACCAATAGCGCTTGGTTCCAGGCTCTGCCTATCCGGCGAAAGCTGATGTTTGCGCTGCTTTTTACATCAACCGCAGCGCTACTCCTGGCAGGCGTCGGAATTGTCGCAGTCGACTCTTTTCTCTTCTACAGTTCCTTGCAACGGGATTTGCAGACACTAGCGCAGATCGTCGCTGATGGCAGTACTGCGGCGCTCACCTTTGGCGATGAAAAATCCGCTAGAGAGCGCTTAGCAACTCTGCGAGCGCGGGAACATCTGGAGGTAGCTTGTCTCTATCTCACGGACGGAAGCGTACTGGCTTCCTATTCAAGGTCGCCCAAATCCGGGTCCTGCCCGAAACCGCAGCTCGACGTCACGGTCACCAGTTCCGCAAATAGCATGGATCTTTCGCAGCCTGTTGTTTTACAAAACAAGCGCATCGGAACCTTGGTGATTCGATACAATCTGGAGGAGCTTGTCGGTCGTATCTGGCTCTACAGCGCATTGGTCTTGGGTGTCCTGTTAGTGTCGAGTCTATTTGCGGTGCTCTTGTCCACCCGTTTGCGTTCCGTCATCGCCTCCCCCATTTTGGACTTGGCAGCTTCGGCCGCTTTTGTAACTCGAAACAAAGACTACAGTATTCGAGCACCGTTGCAGTCCCCGGATGAAGTTGGCGAACTGGTGAATGCATTCAACGAAATGCTGGCGAGTATCGAGTCCCGGGAAGGAGACCTCCAGAAATCATTGGACGCGCAAAAAGCCGGCTTGGTGCAACTGGGCAGAGCGAACGCCGACCTGCAACGCTTGAATAGTGACCTGGAGCGCACCAATCAGGATTTAGAGAGATTCGCCTTCATCGCGAGCCACGATCTACAGGAGCCATTGCGGATGATCACCTCCTATTCGCAGCTCTTGGTCAAACAGTATCCTTCCGGGGGCGACGGCGGCCAGCAAGCCATCTACACACAGCGGATTGTGGACGGCACCAAGCGAATGCGCAAGTTGCTATCTGACCTTCTGGCCTACGCTGAGGCGTCTGCGGCTCCCACCGCGCCAGGAACAGTCGATTTGCGAGCCACAATCGAAAAGGTGCTTGAGAATCTTCGCATGTCTATTGAAGAGAGTGGCGCTCAAGTCGTGGTCGACGATCTGCCGACTCTGACCGCCGATGAAGGGCAACTCAATTCCCTATTTCAGAACCTGATCGAGAACGCGATCAAGTACCGGAGCGACAGCCCCCCACGCATCCACATTTCCGCAAGTTGCGGAGCGGATGGACCTTTGGTGTTTTCCGTTGCCGACAATGGCGTAGGTATCGAGCCGCAGTTTCACCAAACTATTTTCACCGTCTTCAAACGATTGCACGGGAAAGACATCCCCGGGACCGGAATTGGCCTAGCGATTTGTCAAAGGATTGTCGATCAATACGGTGGGAGACTTTGGGTAGAATCCCCGCCGATCGGCGGGACGATATTCTGCTTCACGTTGCCGAAGTCGAACCCCGTTTCAGAGCGAAAGGGAACTACGTGACACTCGAACAGAAACTACGAAAGCCACAGATCTTGGTAGTGGAAGATAATCCCGGCGACATCGAGTTGTTACAGCGTGCTTTGGAAACGGCAGATGTCGACTGCGAACTTTCCATCATCGATGATGGTGAAGAAGCTCTGGCGCGGGTGCAACGCCGCGGAAAATACGCCGACAGCAGCCCGCCCGACCTCGCAATCCTCGATCTGAATCTTCCAAAAGTGAACGGCCAGCAGTTGCTGGCGGCGATGCGTCAGTCCGCGGAGTTTGATGCAGTGCCTATCGTGGTGTTGACATCGTCCTCATCCCTTCGAGAACGTGCGCAACTGGACGCGTTGCGGATCACGAGACACATCGCCAAGCCGGCCGACCTCGACGAATACATGAAGATCGGCATTGAATTGAAGCAAATCCTGGGTGACACGCTTTCACTGAAACCGGCGCTTATAGAATAGATCCACGCCCACCATGCCGTTTTCCTGCCGCGTGGCGATGGCGGACCAATCCGAATCCAGCACCCATTCCACGCGAACAATCTGCGGGTCCGCGCGCGCCAGATTCGTTATATAGGTGAAGGTCAGATCCGAAGTAATCTGCTGCTGCAAAGTTAGGCGTGCTTGCGGAAGTTCTGAGCCGCTGGTGAATGTTGGATCGATCTTCAACTGGGTAACCCCGAAGACCCTCTGCAATCGACCGGCGACGGGGTTCGTTACGGCTGCGCTCACCAGCGCTGACGCTCCCATTTGAGGCAGGCTTTGCGACGGCGTTGCCGGCTGGTGAGCAAGCAACACAGGATCCGACGTGGGAAGCTTTCCGGCGGCCAGCAAGGCCACAATCTCAGAGAATTGCAATGGCGGATCGGACTGATACGCCAGGTTCATATTCTCAATAGGTCCCGTTACAACCAGCACGACACCCACGCCACGGGCCGTCGTTGCCAGATTCAAATTCAAAATAGGTTCGATCTTGACGGGATTGTAGAAGGAGACGGTTCCTTCATTCACCTTGTATTTGGTACCGAAAAACAACAGCTCGCCCCGCGTCACTTCAACGCGCCCTAAGGCACCCGGCGAAGTGACGGTACCTCGAATGGTGACGTCCGCGGAGGCTTGCAGATTCTCGGCCAACGCTGTGCGGAAGGTTGTCGTCGACCCAATCTTCGCGTTGATCAGCAAGCGCATTCGGTCCAGGAACCCGCGATCTCCACCGGGCGTCTCGCGCGGCGGAGAAGTACTGGAAAGGATAGAGCCGAAATCAGTGCGCTTGTTAAACGACACGCTGCGCACATTCACGTCGCCGGAGAGCAGGCTATTGTCCGTGTTACCGCTGAGTTTGAAGGTACCGTTCGCAACAATGCTGGCTTCCACAGGCGTTTGGATGCGAACCTCACGCGCGTTACCAGTGAGGTCGAAACGATAGAGGCCATTCGCGCGGCTGACTCCTCCCGCCAGTGTTAGGGTGCCGCCTCCAGATTCTGCGGTAAGGCCCTCTATCCGCGCCGACGTTCCGGTAAATACGATGGTTCCGTTCGCATGCGAGAGCGAGTTGAGCATTCCCGTCTGTTGGTAGGAGGCATTCTTTAATTCCATGCGTCCGGAAACAATAGGCTCCGCGAGAGCGCCCTTGAGGGTGGCATTTACCGCCAACGCTCCGTCCGAACGGATCTTGCTACTGAAGTCTTGCAGCAGCTTCAGATTGGCGTCGGCCTTCACCGTGAGGTTTAACTCCCGTACAGGCTGCAGTTTCATACCTCCGGTAATCAAAACATCCGTGGAAGGACCTTTCCAATGCGCATTCTGGATCTGCACTCCGGCTTGGGTAATCGCGACCGCGATGACGCCTTCATTGGTCAAGGCGACGCGTGTGGATTTTCCCGAGATTCCCCCCGGCGTAGTCGCATAGAACTCCATCTTGTTGAGCTGCGCAGTGCCAGTGAGCGCCGCAGGACGCAACATTGGACCAGCGACCTTCAAGCTGCCTTCGAGAAGAGCATCCACTTCGGCATCCTGGGGGGACGTCTTTGTTCCCACAAGCTTTGTAAGATTTTGATAGCGAAGATTTTGTATGCTGACTTCGCCCGTCACTGGATAGTCAGCAGCCAGACGGATTTGTCCCGTTCCGTGAATATTCGCTTGCCCGACATTGGACTCCAGGTTCACCGCTAGCGCAGTTCCCGCCTGCTTTGCGTTTAGATGGAAACCGCCATAGTCTTGACCGTTCAGACTCAGATTGGCCCCTTTGAGGTCGGCCTGTAGAGTGGTAAACAGGATTGGATTCTCCGCTCGCCGTCGGTCAAACCCTCCCGCGGCTTCTAGCGAAAGATCAATAACCCCTCCCAAGCCTGGCCGTTGGGCCTGAAGATAGCCGAGCTGAGCAAGTTGGATGGAATTGCTATCGAGCTTGATACTCAAGTTTCCTTGTGAAAAGACACCCATCGGATGAATCATCGAGCCTTCGCCGCTGAGGCGATTTGGTCCTGCCTGAACCTGGAGTCCCGATACGCGGATCGACGTCGGCTCGTACACGACGTTGGCGGCTAAGCGATCTATGCCTTGCCCCTGATACTGGGCCTGCGTAACCGTGATGTCGAGCTGGCCGGAAGGGTTCTCCAGCGTCCCTGACACTTGGCCTTGGGCAGAGAATCGTCCTCGGGTGTCATCTTTGGGCTGTCCAGCGAGTGCCAACACCCGCTCAATGCGCAGATCCTGAAGATTGATGTTTGCCTGGGTGGGATACCCCGGCGCAAGGGTCGTGCGACCAGAAGCACGAAGAGTGGACTGCGCGAGATTCGATTCCAACTGGAACGTCACGTCTTTGCCTTCGGTGCGGATCTGGGCTTCGGCGTCTCCCAAGTCTTCCCCGTTCTGTTTCATCCGGCGCACACCAATGGTTCCATTCACAACCGTCAGTTCCACTCGCGAAGGAGATTGGGGAGGCTGCACGACGGCCTCTACATCGACGTTTACTTGGAGGTCACCATCGAAGCCGGGACGCTCCTTGCGGATCGCGGCGATGCGGGCGAGGCCGACTTGGTTAGTCTCAATGTGCCCTGTCAGCCGACCACTTGCATAGCTGTCGGCGGGATGCTCGAACACCCCATTCATCTTCACCCGCGCCTCGCCTGAGGCCACGTCGAGTGCCGATAGCGTGATTCGGCCGTTGCCCAAGGCAAGTTTCCCGTCGAGGGCTTCAAGCATCTCTCCGTAGGCGGCTCCGTCGCGGAGAGCGATCACAGCGCTTCCCTGAGGATCACCTAGCGTTCCCGCGATCTGAGCACTGAGGGTGAGCGCGCCCCGGATCGGGATGTCGCTTTGTCCGGCCAAGGCAAGAATATCCAGAGCATCCGCATTACGAACATCCGCCGAAGCGGTGAGCAATTGATTGGACTCGACCTTCCATTCGTTGAGTCCGACCGTACCATCCAAGCGGGCTTGCAACGGACCGCGGGTGAGCAAGCCGTTTTGCACCTTCGCGGCGTCCTTATTTGCGCTCACATCCGCAGTCAGCAGATCGAAACGGCGAGCTTCCACAGAGAACTTACTGACTCGCAGCTGGCCCGCGATCACAGGGGCGGCGAGCCTTCCTGTCACCACCGTATCAAACAGCAAACTCCCGCCTTGTTCCAGGTGCGCCGGTAACTCCGTCGTGGGCTGAGAAGAAACCAGTGCGATCGCGGGCAAGAAATCATCCAGATTGCGAGAGTTTACGCGCACATTCAGTTGACGATTCAAAGCACCGGAGAAATCGATACGGCTTGAAGGGAGAGCTAGGAAAGACTGTCCCACGTCCAGGGAGTCATTGGCGCCCGAATACGCGGCGTTGAAATCCCCGGAGAGAGGAATCCCTGTACCATCCGCAGCGAGGGTGAGGTGGGTGCGTGCATTCACAGAGGAAACAGACTTCAGCGAACCCTCTGCGCTAAACGGGCCAGCAATGCTCGATCCCCAGACCGTCCCGCGAACACCAAGCGCCGCGAGAATCTGTCGCGCTTGGATGCGATTGATTGTGCCCTCGACTTTATACCGATCCAGCTCGGCGATCTCAGCCTTGGCCAGGATGCTGCCTCCGACCGCATCCACCTTGATGGAATCAAGTAGGATTTTCGCGGGATCAACAGCGATATTGGCACGAAGCCTCGCGTTTGTGAATTGCGTCGTACCTTGGCGGAAGGACAGTCGTTCGCCGGTAATCTTTGCGTTCATTGCGAAGTCGGACGTGGATTGAATGCGGGCCTGGCCCTGCAGATCCACTACTCCCGCTGCCGCAAAAGCCGTCCCAGTGAGGATCCGGCTGATCTCGTTTACCGCCAGATGTGCCCGCAAATCCAAAGAACCATCCTCAAGGGCGACGTTTCTGAAAGAACCCGACACTTCGGCGCTTGACCCTCCGAAAGCGAGTTTCGCCGCTGCAATCTCTAGCCGGCCATCTTGGTTCGATGCCTCGACATTGACGCTCACAATCCGGGGAGATCCGGGTGCGGTCAGAAGACCCTGGCCCTGTCCCGCGACGGACGCCAGTTCGGGGACATCCAAGTTGCCCGCGACCTTGAAGGAAATATTGGGATTCTTGAGATTCTCAATAGACCCGGAGAGGTTCAGTTGCGAATTCGGGGTCTTAAGCGACGCACCGCTCAGGGTGATGCCATCCGCCTCGAACACCACGGGCAAAGTGGCGTCAATTTCCAGTCGGGCTCCATTCGCATATTGGACAACCAACGGGTTCGTCGATACCGTCCCCGTGTACCTTTGTCGGGTGAGCTCGTAGACCAATTCCGCTCGAAGATTTGCTCCCTGGCCGGAGAAAGGGATCTTCTGTTCGTTGACCTGAAAGGCTCCATTGGTCAGACTAAAACGGCCAATGGCGAGGTCAACGATGGTTTCGAGCCCTGTTCTGTCGCTCGGCTCTTCGGGGATGTCTGGGCGCGGGACATTAGTCTTCCCATCTGGGAACAGGATCAGATTAATGCGCGGCTCATCTACCGCCAGGGATGCGATATCCACTTTGCGACGCCGAAAAACAGAAAGTAGTCGCAGATCGACGATCACCTGCCGGGCGCTGAACAAAGGTTCCGAGCCCGCAGGCTCCGTGCCATGCAGCACCAACCGGCTCAACTCTGCCCGCAGCCGGGTCCAGTCAAAACGAAACTCCGCGAGTTCGACTCTTCCTCCGGTGGACTTCTCGATGGCCGCTATGGTTTTGTCACGCACGAAGTCGCCGAACCAGCGTGTCCGCGCTACAAATATACCGGCGACAATCGCGACGGTCAGCACAGCGGCTAACCAGGACGCACCAACCTTCATCCGATGGGCCGTTAGAGAAGTCATTTCAAGCGCTCCGTTCGAATCGTGATGCGTTCATTCTTGCGCGCGGCGTCCAGCCACGTGATGAATTGGTCGTTGGATTCCTGAACTGGATCTTCAGGCGCAGTTCCGAAACGCTGGTCGATGAACTCCAGAACCATCACCTGCCAGCCCAGGTACCACTGCAGACTTGTCTCAGTCAGGTTCGCGGCAACAACGGCCCGCGAGAACGCAGCCTCCGAGGGATAGCGTTTCTTCACCTGCTTCAGGAGGGCTTCGATCTTCGACTCGTCGGGCGGATTGTATCCGCCATTGTTTAGTTGGACGCGGATGATGACTTGGTCGATGAGGCGATTCGCTGCTTCCTGCTGACGTTCCGCTGAGGCGTCAACGGGCACACCGTTGAGAAATGCAGTCAGGCGCAGGTCTTGCAGGACGTCGCTGTGCTTAATTGGCTGAGCTCCGACGATGGCAACAACGCCATCCACGATCTCCGCTGAAGAGAGGCCGGCTAGTACGACGAGAGTGCAGAGGATCCGTTTCAAAACGTTTGTCCGATCGAAAAGAAGAATTGAAGATGATTGATCCGTTGATCCACCGTTTTACACGCCTGCGGTGTGCCGACTTGGCCGCATTGAAGCAGTTCCTGCTGGGTCCCTATAAATCCCTGGTAGCGGGGGGGATTGAGGCTATAGGCGAGGTCGACCCGGATCGGCCCGACCGGAGTCTTATAGCGAATGCCGTAACCCACCGCGTGCACCATGTAATCAAAATCGGTGGGACCGCGCTGCTGAACACGGAACGATACTCTGCTTGCCGTTGCGAACACGTTTCCCATGTCGTGGAAGACTACCCCACCAATGTTGTCGCCGATGAAAGGAAAACGCAGTTCAACCTTATTGAAAAACAACGCCGACCCGCCGAGCGGAAAGCCTGTGGCTTGCGCGATCACCGCACCGGAGTCCCCCCCTTGACCGGTATCGCGCGGTCCAGCCTGGTTTTCCGGGAACCCTCGATGCGAAGCGCTGCCGCCGCCAAAGAACCGTTCCGGCAGTGGGATGACATTAAATTCGCTTAAATCAGCCGGAATCCGGAAGGGAACAATCACGCCAGCCGACGTCTCACGGGCCAGGATCACGTTTCGTGTAATCGGGTGGTAGGTCGAATTGCGCAACAACCCACGTACGAAGGTTCGCTGCGACCCGAAAATGCTTGAGGCCAAGCCAAAATCGAGCGTCGTATAGATTCCCCGCGTCGCGTTAGCCGCATCATCGCGCCGATCTTGCACGTAGGTCCCCGTCAGGATCCCGATTCGAATTGGCTGCAACAACTGCGGAATCAATAAGCGCGGAATGATAATGTTGTTCGCCGCGACCCGCCGGTACGCAAAGCGCACGAGAATGCTCGTGGGCTTGGAAAGCTGTTGCGAAACCTGCACTGCAATCTCCTGCTTGCGAGATGAAAACGTCCGGACGTCACGAGACACCTGGTACGTCCCTGTGAGGCTGACGTTACGATTGTCGACCCCGCGGAAGCGCGGTGCCAGGTAGTTCAGGGAAGCAATTTGCTCCAATCGCGACACCCGCCCACGCAGCGAAATTGCATGTCCCCGCCCCAGGAAGTTATAGCGACTAAGATCCATGGAAACGCGAGGGCTGAAGCCCGCGCTGCCCTCGGGCTGCGCCAGGTTGTTCGTCGTTCCGCCTATCCGCGCAAATTCCGCACCAAAGCCAATCGCTATGCTGTAGCGGCTGCCTTCGTGAAAATCGTAGAGCACTCGTTTTGGCTCTTGAACGGTAGTGGGATTCTGTACTGCCAAACGAATCTGACTGAACACTCCGAGCTGATACAGTCTCCGCTGGATATCTGCCATCTTGATGAGGGACAGCGGATCGCCCGGCGCCATCGTAATTTGTTTTTGAACCAGCTTCAGATCAGTGGTTCGAATCCCACTCAGCACAACCTCGCGAACAGTTTGACGCTCGCCTTCGTAAATTTCATACGTTAGCGTGACAAGATGCTGCTCTTCGTTTGCAATCGCGTTCCATTGAAAGCGAGCATCGGAATAGCCTTCGCTCTGATATCTGGTGAGGATGAGATTCCGGTCCAGAGCAATACTGGTGTCGCTAAAAGGCTGCTGCTCCTGCGAACTCAGTTGCTCTTTCAACTCGTCGACATTAAAACCCTCCACTCCGGAAAAGCGAAGTTCGCTCACAAGCCACATAGGGCCTTCGTCGATCGTCAGGGTAACGGCCACATCATCCTTGTGTCCCTGATAGGAGGTGTCCACCTGCGCCGTCACACTCACATCTCGAAAGCCGCTGGTCTTATAAAGATTGGTGATGGATTCGCTGTCGCGCTCGACAAAGACCTCGCTGTAGCGTCCGTAGCGAAGACGGAGAAAGCCGCTTTCCTGAAGGAACATCCGCTCACGAATGTCTGCAGTAGAAAAGAATTTGTTGCCTACGATTTCGATGTGGACCAATTTGTAGCGAGGACCCAAATCAACGGAGTATTCAATGACTCGCAGGTCGGGATCGGGCGTAAGCTCTTCGAAAGCGACTTTGGTTTCAAAATAGCCCTTGGATTGGAAGTAGTCGCGCAAGTTCAGGCTACCTGCATTTAGAAGGTCGGGGTTTACGGCCAAATCCGTGAACACCGGAACATAGCGCTTCAGCGTGCGCTGCGACACCTTTGCACCTGTTGCGCGGACTTGTACCCTTGGGCCCGCGTTGATATCCAGGACAGACGAAATTCGCCTATCTTCGGCACTATAGCTAGGTCCGCGGTTGGAAACGTTAGCCATCAACCGCTCCTCGTCCTGATACTTCCGAAGGATGCCACCCAGGCCCGTGCTGGTGCGCTCCTGTGTTACCTTTCGCGAGTAGTGAACGATCGGCCACCACCAGCCGGTTGCCCTGAGAATCGACGTTTCGGAAAGTTTCGGATCCCCGGTAATGAGGGTATCCCCGTAATGCGCTCGCAGACCCGTATCGATGTTGAAGTCAATGTCACGCTGCTGAATATCCGCGCGATCATGGATTTCCGTAACGATGTGAGCTTCATACAAGCCGTTGCGCTCAAGGAGCCGCCGCACCGCCTCTTCAGCGTTCTGGATGTCGCCATCGTGAAACGCCTCGCCCAAGCGCAGGCGGGTTGCGTCCACCACCTCGTTCGGAGTCGGTGATGTTCGAACATCCCCGCCGATGTTAATGTGGCCGACGAACCACTGCACCGTCGTCACCACCCGTACGTCCAGGCCTCCCTCGACCCTTTCGACATCAACTTGCACGTCCTCATAACGGCCGGTCGCGAAAAGTCTATCGATGGTGTCCGCAGCATCTTTCGCGTGGAAAGGCTGGCCGGGCGTTAGCGTGGTGGCGGCTTTAAGGTCTTCGGGCAGTAGAGGCTGCTCAGGAGGGTCGTAGCGTACGACGCGTACCGGCAAGCCTTCCACGGAAGCACCTTGCCCCAGGACACTGAGCGACAGAACTGCAAGAATCAGAGCTCTCTCAAAGAAACACACCGTACTTAGGAGATACCCTGAGTTTGTCAGTGTTTCCTTTTTACCCAACGCGCATTTCTTGATGCTTGACACGCATCGCCCCCGGTTCAGGAACTGGGGATCCCTTTCCTTGCGCCCAAGCGCGAGTAAATTCCGCACCCAACAACACGATCATGGATGCGTAATACGTCCACGCGAGGATGATCGCGAGCGATCCAGCCGCTCCGTAAGCGTTCGACATTTCACTCCGGCCCAAATAAAACCCGATCAGAATCTTTCCACCAGTAAACAGGAACGAAGTGGCGAGCCCGCCAAACAGGCTCTCCCTCCAATCGACCTTCGCGTCCGGCAACATTCTAAACATGGAGGAGAAGAGACCTGCGAAGACAACCAACGATACGACGTTGCTGACAACATACAGAAACGCGACAGAGATGCCAGAGGGTAAGTAACTGTACGCGATGTTGGATAACGACGTTAGAATGGCGCTGAGCAGTAGAGAAGCCATCAGAAGAAATCCTAATCCGAGCACGATTCCGAAGGAAAGAATCCGTTTCGCAACAAAACTTCGAATCTCGCTCTGCTCGGGATCCGGCTTTACTTCCCAGATCTGATTCAAACTGGATTGGAGCTGATTGAAGGCTCCCGTTGCAGAGAGCCCGAGCGCAATCATGCCGAATATCGACAGTAAAGAGCCGCTCTCTTGGGACTTCTGCGCCGCCACAAGGGCTTCGACGACCTGCTGGGCCGCCTTCTGCCCTAAGGTGGAATTCACTTCCGCATAAATGCTCCCAACCACCGTGGAACGATCGGCAATCGAGCCTGCGACAGCAACCGCGATCAGCAGCAAGGGAGGTAGCGAGAAGACCGCATAATAGGCCAGTGCCGCTGCGTGCGTCGCGCAATTGTCGCGGAGAAATCCCAGAACTCCCCGCTTGATGAGGGTAGGCCAATATCGCAGAATCCATCCTTGTCGCATCGCCTTAGCCATCCCTGCCCCGCCGGTCCGGAGACCGGCGGGTTTTTGGATGCTAGGTTACCGAGTGGCGGTCCGGAAAGGCCGGTCCGTCTTCGCGTAGTCGGCCGAGGCTTCACCCGTGGATGAAATATCTTCGGCCCCCAACTGCTCCAGCAACTTCTTCGCGCGGCTAGTCCACTCACTATCGTCGCAGTGCACTGACATCAGGATTCCTCCTTGGCGAACGAGACCCTCGTACCGCTTGGCTTCGTATTCGGGGATCCCTACGCCAACCAGCGCGCCAGCCGCGCCGCCGAGGACGGCCCCAGCCCCCATGCCAGCAAGTGCTGCCATGATGGGTCCGGCCGCAATAAAGGGACCAACACCCGGGATCGCGAGAGAGCCAATTCCTACGAGCCAGCCCAGCACGCCGACGGCAACGGCACCCGTAGCGCCGCCGGTAGCCGCACCTTCGAGCGTCTTTGTGCCCTTCTCAGTGCCCATCTCCTTGTTGCCGACATTCTCAGGCAGAAGCACGGAGATATCCTCCGCGCGGTATCCGTTCATACGCAACGCTTCTACCGCACGTTCTACTTGATCGCGTGTTCTGAAAATCGCAAATACAGCAGTATTCTTACCCATGATGTTCTTCTCCTTTTTAGCGAACTCCAACTATTTCGCGCGAGCCACTTCGAGCTCGTTATTGACGTTCTGAGCACCGGCGATGCCAGTCGCCAACTGGCCGATCAACTCACGTTCATGCTGATCGCGTACGGGACCGCGCAGGGTCACGACGCTGTTCAATGTGATGACCTTGACGTTTTGCGCATAGGTAGACAATTCCTTTTGCTCCAGTATCGATTTGCGAATCGCCGCTGTGCGTTCTACGTCGGCTTTCGAATTGCCTTGCTTATCCGCTGTAACCGCGCCGGGGCCTTTATCGCGCTGATTGACTTTGCTATTGTCCGGCAGCTGAGCAAACGCTGTCGCCGCTAAAACCATCGCTAGGATTGCGTGCTTCATGATGAATACCTCCCTCGTAAGGAGGACGCCGCTCTGAAAGATCTGTTTCCTGTGTAAAAAGGTGCCGCGATTTATTTAACGAAGGAACGAAAAGATCTTGGCGTCCGCATTGGCCTTACCCACAAATAGATCTGCGAGAATCGTAGCCGCCATGGCGCTGAACGTAATCCCATTTCCGCCAAATCCAAGAGCGAAGTATCTTCGCGCCATCCCGGGATACGGGCCGATATACGGCAACCCATCCGGAGTGCTTCCGAATGATCCTGCCCAAGAGAATGCAGGCTCAATCGGCTTGGCTGGGAAAAGGCGAGCGAACCCCTTCAGCAAGCGCTTAGTTTTCTGACTAATTTGGCGATCTCTACGATGACCCTCGACTACTTCGTCATCCTCTCCACCTATGAGAATCCGGTTGTCCGATGTCGTGCGTGCATAAAGGTAGGGATTGCCAGTCTCCCAAATCAGGCTCCTACCACGCCAAAACGAAATATCCTCGAGGGGTTCGCTCATAAGTGCGTAGGTGCTGTGAAGTTTGACGATGCTCGCGGGTAATACCCGATTGGTCTCATAACCCGTTGCGAGAAATACCGCTTTCGCTCGTATCTTCGAACCTCGATCCATCTGGACGGTAATCCCAGATCTGGAGACCTCATAACGTGTCGCCTCGGTTCGATCAAACACCCTCCCTTTTAGCCGCAGCAGCAAGCGGTGGGTCATCTGGTATGGGTCCATTTCAGCAGCGACGGCGGATCGAATCCCGGCATCGCGCGAGATCCCATACTCCGTTCGTAAGCAGTCGCGATCGAGCCACCGAACGGCGAGCCCAGCGCGGCGGCGCGCCAAATATTCCGCGTGCAGTCGCCGAATATGGCTGGGACGCTGCGCCAGCTTCAAACTCGGCCGGCGGCGAAATCCGGCATCTCCGCCCGCGATGGCTTCCAACTTGTGGATCACCTCAACACCAAGTTGATAGGCTCGTTCCGCGTGCCTTCGCCCGACTTTGGTTACCAGCTCGTCCAGCGGCGTATCAATTTCGTATTGCAGCAATGCTGTACTCGCGCTAGTGCTTCCGTGTCCGATATCGCGGCGATCGACAATGATGCAGTCGATCCCTCGCGCTTCCAGTTCATGCGCAAGGAGAGCACCGGTTATGCCTCCGCCAACAACCAAAACGTCACACCGCCGGTCACTTTCTAGGGGCGGATACGCCGCGATTAGACCGCTGCGGACCGTCCAGAATGGAAAATCGGAAGTGAGATCCATCACGCGTCCCCGCAATGGTCTAGGAACTTTTCTCCTACAGTACGAAATCCTGGCCCACCAAAATACGCGCGGCGCTGTAAGTCGCAGCAGACTTCGGCGATTCGCACGGCACGGGCAGAACCTATCTGCGCGGCATTAGCAGAGGTTTTGGGCCGAGCGAGCACACATTCTGCCTCGCAAGCGCAGGGCCAAGGGCCGTTCGGCAACAAAAGTGCCTGTTTAAGTGGCGTATGAAAGCGGAAATCAACAAAGAGCACGAGTGGCTCAACAAGCTTGTTGGTGACTGGACTTACGAAGCGGAAGGAACGATGGGTCCAGGCCAACCAAAGGTTAGAAGTAGCGGCTCCGAGAGCATCCGGTCCCTGGGTGGAATTTGGATTGTCGCAGACGGGTGGGGCCGGGTCCCCGGAGAAAATCCTGCCACCATGTTGTTGACGCTCGGCTATGATCCTCAGATCAAGAAATACGTGGGCACCTGGATAGGAACGACGCTCGCCTACCTATGGGTGTACCGGGGATCGTTGAAAGGCAACGTCCTGACGCTCGAAGCGGAGGGTCCGAGTCTAACCGGTGACGGCGCGCTTTCCAAATATCGGGACGTAATCGAGGTGTCGGATCACGACACCCGAGTGATGAAGTCCCACGTATTGGATGAGGGCGGTTCGTGGCGGTGCCTCGTCACCTCACACTATCGGCGCGTTCGGGCTGTCAGCACGAAGTTTGGCGCCCCACGTGCTTATTCACATGCGTAGGTAGGAGCCGTCATCATGCTGAATTGGGTTTTTACATTTATCGTGCTCGCGCTGATTGCAGCTGTCTTAGGTTTTGGCGGAATCGCCGGAGCTGCTGCCGAGGTTGCGCGCATTCTCTTCTTCATCTTCATAGTGGGGTTGGTGATTAGCGTAGCGTTTCGGCTGATCGGACGCGCTACTTAAGGACGCGGTAGTTCGACTGTGAAACGCGAGCCTGCGGATGTCGTTTCACCGCTGAGAACCCCGCCGCAGGATTCGGTCAGCGTTTGAGCGATCGCCAGCCCAAGACCGAATCCGCCGCGGGTGGCGTCTAGTCGCTCAAGTGGCGTCATCAGCTTGGATTGAAAGGCTGGATCCCAGCCCGAGCCGTTGTCCGAAACAGAAAGACAAAGGCCTTCTGTACCGTCTCGCATATGCTCCAAGGCATCGACTCGGATTTGCAACCTTCGCTCTGGATGCCGGTAGCGAATCGAGTTGCCGATCAGTTCCTGCAAAATCAGTTGAATTTGAACCGGCACCTGATGGCCCTCAAAGCCAACAGCCAAGAAGTCACCTTTCGACTCGTCTAGTTCATTCTTGCAATGGAGCTTGGCCCCCAGGATCGCGATTTCCAGTTCTACCAACTCTCTGGGTTGAGTTTTGTGCGCCTGTGCCAGTGCCCCTAGTCGGAGTGCGAACTGATTCAGCTTCTGCTGCGCTTCGATGCTTGCTCGCAGAAGCGCAGCTGTTTCCGGGTTGAGAGCAGGTCCGATCTGTTTTTCGACCAACTGCGTTTTGATGAGACTCTGTCGGACAAGTGCACGTAAGTCATGCACGACGTGCGGCATGAGTTCATCCCAGGAGACAATCATGCCTCGGAAAACTCTTCCACCGCCTCGCCTTTGTCTTCAATGCGGTACTGCTTGAGTTTGGCGTGCAGCGTCTTCGCGCTGATCCCTAGAGTGGCAGCGGCCCTGGTTTTGTTGTTCTTCGTCTGCTCGAGCGTAGCTTCCAGTAGGACGCGCTCCGCCTCCTCTATCGTCATTCCAACCCTAATGCCAAGACCTTCTTGTTCCACGCTTTTCCCTTCCGGTGGACGCTGCTTGTGCAACATCAGGTGCGCGCGCAAGAGCGGACCTTCACCAGAGAGGATCACGGCCCTTTCGATTGTGTTTCGCAACTCGCGAACATTTCCTGCCCAACGATGGCTCAGCAGGGTTTCCGTCGCGTCCACGTCCAGGTGAGTGACCCGAGTGCCATGCTTCTGGTTCAGTTTCTCTATCATGGCGGTTGCGATCAAAGGGATATCTTCCATTCGCTCGCGAAGTGGTGGAAGTTCAATGCGGAAGACGTTCAAGCGATAGAAAAGATCCTCCCGAAGGGTGCCGCTGCGGATGGCTTCTTCTGGGCGACGATTGGTGGCCGAAATCAGACGGACATCCGCCGTCATTTCCTGCTTACCGCCCAGCCGCCGATAACGGAAATCCTCCAGGACACGCAGCAACTTGGCCTGCATCGGCATCGGCATTTCCCCGATTTCGTCTAGGAAAAGAGTCCCGCCCTGGGCCAATTCCAACGCGCCTTGTCGCCGTTCCACAGCCCCTGTGAAGGCACCCTTTTCGTGGCCGAACAGTTCACTTTCGATCAATGTTTCGGGCATGGCCGCGCAATTGATCGCGACAAAAGGCTCCGCGCTCCGCGGGCTATACTCGTGGATCGCACGGGCTACCAGTTCCTTCCCCGCCCCGCTCTCGCCTGTAATCAGGACGGATGCACGTGTCGGAGCCACCTGCTGGATCATGGAGAAAACGTGCATCATTGCGGAGGAACGGCCGATCAGATCGCCCACGATACCGCGCTGCGCCAATTCGAGACGGAGCCGCTGATTTTCAGCCGCCAAGCGCCCGTGATCCAGCGCGCGACCCAACAACGCCTGCAATGACCCTGCGTCCACCGGCTTTTCCAGGAACCAGAAGCCGCCATGCTCGTGAACCGTTTCCACTGCCATTTCAATACTGCCGAAGGCGGTCAGGACAATGGTGGGTGGAAGACTTCCCTCAGCGCGTAAACGGCGCATGAGTTCCAAGCCGTCGACACCAGGCATTTTCAGGTCGGTGACAATTACATGAGGCACTAGAATCGGAACCAGCTCTAGTGCCTGCGCACCATCGCTGGCCGTTTCCACACGATGTCCCCACGACGAAATAAGCTTGGCAAGAAAAGTCTGCTGCTCAACATCGTCGTCTGCAACCAATACGCGCATTCAGGCTCCTAAAAAACAACTGGCCGAAACCGTCTTCCGAGTATGCAAGCCGTTGCTCTTGATTTTAAAGCGTCTTCCTGGGTAGATACCCGAAAACGGAAATGATTACAAAATTTCTCACTTCCTCAGTAACCAAGCAGTTTGTGCCCAGGAAGAAAGTACGCTCTAGCCTAAATCTGAACAAGTTGGTATGGCACCCGACGTGCTACTGCCCATGCGGAGGAAGTAGCCCGTATGAGAAACATCCAGTCGAAATTGGCACCCTTGCTAGGAGCATCTCTAGCAATGTTTTCCGGCAGCGTCTACGCGGCGGATGCAAAAGCACAAACAGAAGTCACGGA
Source organism: Bryobacteraceae bacterium (assembly GCA_039926185.1). GTDB lineage: Bacteria > Acidobacteriota > Terriglobia > Bryobacterales > Bryobacteraceae > Palsa-187. The sequence goes on from JBDSXJ010000014.1 coordinate 147,285, forward strand.
ACGCTTGCAGGCGGCCGGTACAATCTTCAGCGACATCACGAAAGCACCCGACAACGGTATCCCGGACGAACTTCTGCAGAAAGCGCACTGCGCCGTTGTCGTGCCAAGCCTAAAGAAGGGCGCTCTGATTGTGAGCGCGAAATATGGCAAGGGATTCGTAACCTGCCGCCGTCCTACCGGTTGGTCCGCTCCCGCTGCGATCCGAATTGAAGGCGGCGGTGTAGGGTTCCAGATCGGCGGATCTGAAACGGAGTTGGTGCTTCTGGTGATGAACGACCGAGGCGCGCAACGATTAATGTCGAGCCAGTTTACGATCGGCGGCGAGAGCGAGATTGCCGCAGGCCCTGTGGGGCGCAATGCGACGGCGCAAACCGATGGCAAGTTCACCGCGGAAATCCTCTCCTGGTCGCGCGCTCGTGGCGTCTTCGCTGGAATCGCTCTGCAAGGGGGCACTCTCCGGCAGGATGAAGAAGAAAACGAAGCTTTGTATGGCAAGAAGCTGACTACCGAACAGATTGTCAATTCCTCAATGGCAGCCCCGGCGGCAGCTGGCTCGCTGTTATCGCAGTTGAACGCGCATTCGCCCGTCGAGAAGAAGTAGGACTGGCGCTCTCAGACGAGCCTGGAACGAATCGGAGGATCGTTCCAGGCTCGAATGAGGACAAATGGAAGAAAGAAGGGAAGGAACTGGAAATGCAAGAACAGAGACTTTACAACAGAGCTAGCTTGGCGGGCTACTTTATCGCGGGTGTCGCGGCGGGCGGCGCGGCAGCCCTCCTCATCACCCCGTATTCAGGCCGGGTTTCACGGAACAAGATTCGTAATCAATTTGAGGAGGGGCAGGCAAAGGTGCAGGAAACGACGGACCAGCTGGCAGATCGTGCTCGAAAAGCTGCCGCGAGAGTTTCGGCCGCGATCGAAGTGGGCAAGGAAGAGTACAAAGCGAAGGTGAATGCATGAAGAACAACCAGACGGAAACCGCCAAGCCAGGCGCAGCGACCCCCCATTTGAGCGATTCCGGAAAACAGTTCCAGGCTTTCGGCACGGTCGTGGAGATGCCGAACGGGTTGAGCAAGAAACTTTGCACCCAATCTGTCTCCAGCCTCAACGCAATCCTTGCGGACACCATAACACTGCGCGACCTCTACAAAAAGCACCATTGGCAAGTCGCCGGACCGACTTTCTACCAGCTGCATTTGTTGTTCGACAAACATGCAGAAGGGCAGAATGAACTCGTTGACGCGCTGGCGGAACGCATCCAGCTTTTGGGTGGGGTAAGCGTAGCGATGGCCGGTGACGTCTCTGAGATGACCCGCATTGAACGCCCCCCGAGCGGCCGCGAGCCTGTCACGATGCAACTTTCCCGGCTTCTCAAAGCGCACGAAATCGTTCTTAAAGCGGCTCACAAGGCCGCGAGCGAAGCGGACGATGGCGGCGATCATGGCACCAACGATCTGCTCGCAAGCAGGCTCATTCCCGCGAACGAATTCCAATCATGGTTCGTCTCGCAGCATTTGGTCGAAGTGCCGGGCGCGGAAGAAACGCACGGAAGCGCAAAGCGCTCCGCTGCTTAGACTTCATCTGGTGTGTAATCCTCAGGCGACCGCCCATGGGCGGTCGCCATTTTCTTTGCCGAAACTGCCGGAACTTTTCTTCCCTGTTGCAACCTTTTGTAAAACTACTTTCTTTCCTGGTCGCCGTAAACCATTGAAATATAAGAACCCCAGATGGTAGTAGCCGTGCTTTAGAAAAGGTGCGAGGCATATGAAATGACAAGAAATGAGTTTGGCGAAGCATACCAGACGGGACTGAGCAGAACCATGGCGTTCCTCCTCTCGAGGGGTGTCCCCAACCGAGCAGTCGCAGATGTAGCCCAATCGGCTTGGCTGCGTGGCTGGGAACGTATCACGCAATTACGAGAAGACGCGATGATCATTCCTTGGATCAATACGATCGCCTTGAACCAATACCGGCGGCTACTTCGCGGCGGTGGCCGTGAAGAGGAATGGAAACCTGAATACAACGAGATTGCGACGAATGCTACGGCGCTCAATTGGGCCGCCATCGACATCGGTCGGATATTGGAGTCTTGTCGGCCCTGCGACCAGAGCCTGCTCAAAGCCCAGCTTTTGGGTGTGACCTCCAAGGAGATTGCGGAACGCGAAGGGGTGTCCGCAACTGCAATTCGCATTCGATTGCTCCGCGCCCGCCGCAGCGCACGTCAGAGTTGTGAGCCCAGCGTAGCTTTGCCACAAGCCGCGTAGGAGCGAAGATACTTCCCACCCTCGGAGTGTTTCGCGAAATGCGATAATCAGGGCGGTGGTATCCCGTCGTCGCATGTTGGCGATTGGGGCTGCTAGCTTAGCGGCCCCAGTTTTGACACGTCGCTCCGGACTGTTCGGAGCGTCATTGTCCACACACACGTCACGATCAGTGGAAGCCGTCCAAAGCTCGATCGTCATCGACATGTTGGGGCTCTGGACGCTCGACTACAAGAAGCTCTGGGCGTGGCAGAGTTCCTTAGACTTTCCCGAACATGAATACCTCGAGCTAAAAGCATCCGGCGTGACGGTGATTCACCCGGCCGTTGGATTCGTAAAAGAAGGCATTGCGAATTCTTCCTGGAACGACCTATCGCGCTGGAACCAGTTACTCCAAGCGCATCCTGACAAATTCGTGAAGGTGCTGCAGACGAGTGACCTGGAACTCGCCAAGTCCTCTGGCCGCATCGGTGTTGTTCTGGGATTACAGAATTCGGCACACTTCCTGAATGTCAATGATGTCGACCGATACTATGAACTGGGTCAGCGAGTCTCGCAGCTCACGTACTTTAACAATCACTTGGGAGGCGGCTCAACCGATCCCAGCTGCAAACTGACTGCTTATGGCGCGGACGTCGTCGCGCGCATGAACACGTTGGGGATGGCCGTCGACTTGTCTCATTGCAGTGACCGTACGACTCTGGATGCGATCGAAGCGTCTACCAAGCGGGCGCTAATCACGCATTCCAATTGCCGTTCCCTCGTTCCGGGAAGCGGGCGGTGCAAGACAGACGAAGCGATCCGAAAATTAGCCGCCAAGGGCGGTGTTTTCGGAGTGACGATGGTTCGCCAGTTCGTCCGATCGTCAGGTGGCGCGTCATTGGAAAACATGCTGGACCACATCGATCGTGTCGTACGCTTGACCGGCGTCGAACACGTGGGTTTAGGAACGGATGTAGATCTGGTGGGCCGCGATGCAGGGGTGCCGCGCAAATACGATCTCGATGGGGTCCGATATTCTGAGAAGATCTTCGTTGTCGCCGAAGGCCTTTTCGCGCGCGGCTACTCCAAGTCAGACGTCGCACTCATACTGGGAGAAAATTTCCAGCGCGTTTTAGGCGAGATCTGGTCAGCGTCGTAGTTTTTCCCGCATATTTGCGACATCGAAACCTTTCTGCCTCACCGTAACGCATCGCCTCAGCCTCCTGGCGCCTCTATCCAGCTGAAGATACAGCATCTTCGCAAAGTGGCCCAGTTCCTGCTCTTAGAGAAGCGTAGTCCAGGAGGACCAATCATGCTGAAAACTCTAGTAGCAATCGCAGGCGCAACTTTTATAATCTCCGCCAGCGCCACCACGGCGCGTGCCGATGAATGGGACAAAAAAACAATCATTACGGTGGGTGAGAATTTGCTCATCCCGGGAGGCACATTGCCCCCAGGCAAGTACGTGATGAAACTGCTGAACTCCTCGTCCAACCGCCATATCGTTCAGATCTTCAACGAGGACCAAAACAAGCTGGAAGCCACCATACTGGCTTTCAATAATTATCGTCTCGAACGTACGGCCGACACTGTTCTGCAATTCTGGGAGACCCCAGCGGGCTCGCCGCCCGCATTGCGAGCCTGGTTTTTCCCCGGCGACAACTATGGACAGGAATTCGCCTATCCGCGCCAGATGGCGGACTTGCTAGCGCGGGAAAACAAGAATGTGAAAGTACCGTCCTACGAAACCGCAGCCTCGACTCCGGATGCGCAGCAACTCGCCCAACTCGAGGTTCGTGACGTGGATGCCACCCCGGCCCCAGTACAACAAACGCAGGCTAGGCCGGCGCAGCCCCCTCCGACAGAGATCGCGGTAGCTCCTCCGGTCGTGCAACCGGTGCCAGTTGCCGAGGTACCGGCTCCTGGACCCGCCAACACCGTATTGGCGCAGAACGCCCCAGTCCCAACACCTGTGACGTCTCCTTACGATGACGACGTTCGGGCGGAGGAACTGCCGCGTACCGCAACGGATATGCCCTTGCTCCTCGGGATTGGCCTACTCGCATTGGCTTCCGCCATCGGCGTCCGCGCGATGAAGAGAACGTAGGCCTGTAGACATGCCGTCCCACCCCAAGGCGGTCGCCACCAGGAAGGTAATCTTCTTTCTGGTGGCGACCGCCTGTGCTGTTTTTGGTCAACGTCAGGAAGACCCGGTGTTTCAATCCGGAGTCAATCTTGTGCTGATGGAGGTGAGCGTTACGAATTCGAAGGGGGTGCCCGTCGCGGCACTTGAGCAAGCGCAATTTGAAATAAAAGAAGGCCGCAGGCTACTTGATATAGTGCGATTCGAACCAGGCTCAACGGATGTGTCCGTGATTTTGGTCGCGGATTGTAGCCGCAGTATGACTCCGCGCAGGGATGCGCTGAACCGCGGCGTAGCTGCACTGGTGCAGCAATTCAAGGCCGGCGACGAAGGTGTTCTCATCGCCTTTAACGAACGCGTTGATGTGGTCAGCGACTTTGAATCCTTCAGTAAACCCAGTGACTGGTTGCAGAACTTGGCCAGACGACCCATGACTGGCCAGACTGCGTTGTACGATGCAGTCATCGCAGCAAGCCGGAAGTTGGCGGCCTCCTCACATGAGCGGCGGGTCATCATCGTCTTGAGTGACGGTGCCGATACGGCAAGCACAGCTTCCCTGGACGCTGCTTTCGACGAGATTCGCTCGTCCAATGGATTGGTGTACACCGTTGGGTTGTTTAATGTTGGCGAACCGGACACAAATGCTGGGGCTCTGAAACGACTGGCGGAAATCACCGGCGGAACTGCCTCGTTCGATCCCAATGGAGCGAACCTGCCGGAAGTGTTCGAGAAAATCATGAAGGATCTACGTTCACGATATGTTTTGGGCTTCTATGCGCAGTCACCGGTTCCCGGAAAGGTAGAAGTTCGGCGCTTGTCTGTTTCCGCCCATGATTCCCTTGGCAAGGAATTAAAGGTCCGTAGCCGGCGAGAGTATCGCATCGGAAACCGTTAACAGACATTCCCACGTTTTCCACAGGCGGGAAGAAAGGTATCACCAGGGCACTTTTTCCTGCTCCACCTCCCCTCATCCGGCCGCTAAGTGATTCATCCCTCGTATTGGCCCCCGGCGTGCACTTCGAGAATGCGGAGAAACACATATGCGTGGGTGGATTATTTTGTTCGGTCTTTTAGGCATGTCCAGTTTGGGAGCGATCGGGCTCGGCGATGCGTCCGTGGGCGTCAAAGGGCTGGGTGCGATCTCTATGTCGTTGTGCGTCCTAACGTTACTGACGAACGTGGTGCGCGGACGAGCGTAGCCGGTGGCTAGTTCATCTCAGAACAGAAGGCTGAATCACGGCCGAAGACTCGCCATTGCCTTTTTTCCAAGTCAGAGTCCCGGCGTAGAGGAGGGTTATCGGGCCCTGCGCGAACGCCGATTGCTGGTGGACAGTGTTCTCGGCGGAGCGACATCGAAGCGAAATCCTTACTCGCATTTGGCATTGCCCGACGAATCAATTCTGGTTGCGAAGATCGACGGCGTCGAACTTTCTTCTGCTATCGATATCCTTCAGGCGGCAGGTGCGCGGTCTATATTTCTCACCGCTGGCGGCCTCCGGGCGGTGGAGACGAACACTTGTGTGCAGTTCGGTGTGTCGACGATCCAGGCGGGAAGCGTCCAACGCAGCCTGAAACGGCTGCTGGAAAGCGTTCAAGCGAGCCGCGACTACTTGATGGAAAGCGTCCATCTAGGTCACCTTGCGTCGCCGGCGGCAAGATGGGTCATCGACAACGCATATCTGATCTCGCTGAACCTCTCCGAGTTGGCCAAAGATATCCCGGCGGCGTTCAAGAAGTCCAATTTGGCCGATGTGACGGAGCTAATGGAGCGCGCAAGCGCTTTGGTGGTCGATCAGGATGCGCGGATCACCGAAGATATCGTACGGGAGTTCTTGCATCAAAGCCAACAACACAAAGAACTGGACAGTACACGTTTGTGGTCGTTTCCGCTGCTGCTGCGTGCCGCTCTCATCCAGACCCTGGCACAACTGGCGTGCCGTTCAAGCCGAATCCAGCAATTAAGGGAAGTCGCATTCTTATGGGCGGACCGGCTGGCCACGAGCGCCACCAAAGGCACCGGCTTGCTGCAACAAATGGTCGTGCATCTGAAGGTCGAACCATTCGCGAAGGAACGCAGTTTCATTGTCGCCCTCGCGGAGCAACTCCAGGATCAGGAAGCCGCGTTGGAAGTTGTGCATTCCTTCACCGAGCAGCAACTGGGTGCTTCGTTGACCGATTTGGTCCGCTCAGAACACGAACGGGAAGCAGCGGATTCCTTACTGGCATCCAACGCGTTCAGCAGTCTAAAGGTCATCAGTCAAATCGACTTTAAACGAGTATTCGAAGCCGTGAGCCAGACGGAAGGGGTACTCCAGGGAGATCCCGCCGGGATCTATCCAAAGAGCGCCTTCGCCACCCGGGATCACTGCCGTCAGATTGTTGCCCGACTCGCCCGCCAGTCGGGAAAGGCGGAGTCGGAAATCGCCGTCGCGGCTCTTGCCTTGGCGCAGGATTCCCAAGAGTCGCCCGCCAACGAGGTCATGTTCTATCTGATCGCGGACGGTGTCGAGGCGTTGGAGCGCAAGATCGGCGCTCGCGTGGAGATCCGGCAAAGAATCCTTCGCGGAATTCGAAACCACGCCGATGGCATCTACCTGGGCGCTATCCTCGCGCTTGCCGCGGCTTTCCTTGCAGTGGTTCTCAGCATCGCGCGGGACGCGCAGATCCAGCAACCGTTCCTCCTGGTAATTCTTGGAGCTCTAGCGTCTCTCCCTTTGAGCGAACTCGCAATACAGATCGTGCATTCGCTGCTGATCAATACCTTCCCACCAGAACCACTCCCGCGAATGGATTTCAGCCGCGGCGTTCCCGACGATGCGGCGACCCTCGTCGTGATTCCCATGATGCTTTCCAGTGAGGACGCGGTTCGATCCGAAGCCGAAAAGCTGGAGATACGATACCTTGCCAATCGCGAGCACAATCTGAGCTTTGCTTTGTTTTCCGATTTTCTGGATGCCCCGGAGCAGACACTCCCGGCGGATGCTGCTTTGCTGGCGGCCGCTAGGCAATCGATCGTGGAGCTGAATCGAAAGTATCCCGAGGCATGCTTCCTGATGTTTCACCGTCCCAGAACGTGGAGCAAGACGCAACAGTTGTGGATTGGCCGCGAACGAAAGCGTGGAAAGATCGAGGATCTGACCGCTTTATTGAACGGCCACGGCGATCCCGCTCTCTGCGTAGAAGGAGCGTTGCCCGGGAGCGTCTCCTACCTCATAACCTTGGATGCCGATACCCGCCTGCCCCCCGGAACAGCGCTAAGAATGATTGAGACCATCGCGCATCCGCTAAACCGCGTCGAGATTGATCCGAATACCGGCGTACGTAAGAGCGGCTTCTCGATCATTCAGCCGCGCGTGAGCATCTCTCTTCCCGGGGCGAATGCAACTCGCTTTACCCAGATTTTTTCGGATGCGCATGGCACAGATCCGTACTGCACCGTTGTTTCCGATGCCCAACAGGACCTTTTTTCTGAAGGAATTTTTCACGGCAAGGCCATCTTGAACGTCAAGATGTTCGACCGCATCTTGGGCAACCGCTTCCCTCCGGAGACGCTTCTCAGCCACGATCTCATTGAAGGCGCGCATGTCGGAGTCGGCTTCGCGTCCGATATCGACCTGCTGGAGAATCTGCCGCTAAATTACTCCAGCTTCGCCAAGCGGCAGCATCGCTGGATTCGCGGCGACTGGCAGATCGCAGCATGGGCGACCATGCGGGTGCCCAACTCCGAAGGCCGGCTCACGCCGAATCCGCTCTCGTTGTTGAACCGCTGGCGGATCTTAGACAACCTCAGACGCAGCTTGGTTCCCGTCGCCTCTCTCATGCTGGTCGGCTTTGGTTGGTTTTTCTCGGTCGCCCCCGGCGTGTGGAGCGTGGTGCTCGCCCTGACGGTTGGTATCCCCGCGATTGTCCCCATTCTAGATCGATGGACCCGCCAAATCGAAGGCAGCGTGTACGGCTGGCACGGAGCCTTGGATGATCTGCAACGCGCAGGCGTCATGGTTGCGTTTCTGCCCCATCAAGCATGGCTCTCCATGGACGCGATCGTGCGTGCATTGCATCGCGGTTTGATCAGTAAGAGGAACCGCCTGGAATGGCAGACCGCCGATGCAGCGGAAGGCCAGCGCACTCTCCACCTCGAATCGACCGCCCGGCAGATGGCGACCATCGCTGTCGGATCCGCGGTTGCGATGCTTCTACTGGCCATTCGAGGATCGTTTGCCCCCGCGTTCGCCTACCTCTGCGTGTGGATCTCCTCTCCCTGGCTGATGCAGTGGCTGAGTGGCAGCGGGCCGACCCCCTGGAACGAGCCTCTCGGCCGCTCTGAAATCGCCATGCTTCGTCTGCTCGCACGCCGCACCTGGCGTTTCTTCGACGACTTGGTCGGCGAGCAGAGCAACTGGCTCCCACCCGACAATTCGCAGCTGGCCTTGCGCGTAGAGGTCGCCACGCGAACCTCGCCAACCAACATTGGCCTTTGGTTGAACGCCGCAATGGCTGCCCACGACTTCGGGCATCTGACCGCGGATGACTTTGTCCAGCGTTGCGCCAATACGTTCGTCTCGCTTGGCAAGATGCAGCGCTATGAAGGTCACCTTCTCAACTGGTATGACACCCAAACGCTGCAGCCGCTAATGCCGCACTATGTTTCTACCGTCGATAGCGGCAACCTGATCGCCAGTCTGTGGGTGACGGCGCAAGGTTGCCGTGAACTGATCGACGCACCGGTCCTGGGGACCCAGGTTCTCTCAGGCTTGGCGGATTCCATTGACATCCTCGAGGACTCAGCCGGCGTGGACCCCTCGCTCTCGGTTCCCCTGGAAGGTTTGCGCAAAACGGGACGCGGCGAAGTGGATGGCATCGGACGTATTGGCCAAGTCCGGCTGATCTCATTTCATAGCGCCCAGTTAAAGGCGATGAAGCGATGGTCACCCCAATTGGGTGACGAGATGACCTACTGGGCGCTCAAGGTGGCGTCGGAGTTGGATGCCTGGACGGAGACAATCGATCGCTACCTGTCGTGGATGGAACTGTTGAGCGGCCCGTCCGACGAGATTGTTCGATCTCTCGGGGAGTCCGCTGTCCAACTACGGCAAGAAGCGTTACGCACGATTCCGTCACTGCGGGAACTTTCAGAAGGCCCACCGAAGCCGGTAGCCGCCTTGCTTACCTGGAGAGGCACTCCGGAAATCCGCCCGGAGGTTTCCGATTGGCTGAATTCGGTCGACCGCGAATTCCGTAAAGCACGCGCCAATGCCCAGGAACTGATTCAGCGAACACAATCGTTGATGAAGGAATGCAATCAGCTAGCCGACGGGATCAATATGGGCTTCCTGTACGACGGGTCGCGACGTCTCTTTGGCATCGGCTATGCCGTCGGGAACCCTCTCGTATTCACCAGCCACTACGATCTTCTGGCCAGTGAATGCCGCTTGGCCAGTCTCGTTTCCATCGCGAAGGGCGATATCCCAATCGAGCATTGGTTCGTGTTGGGAAGACCGCGTGTCTCCGCGCCCACCAGTCAGGTGCTCCTTTCGTGGAGCGGCACGATGTTTGAGTATCTGATGCCTCTGTTGTTCACAGAAGTATTTGAGAACACGCTCCTGGCGAATGCCTGCGACGAAGCAGTGGCTGCGCAGATCGCTTACGGCGATCAGCAAGAGTTGCCCTGGGGCATTTCCGAAGCCGCCTACAGCGCCCTGGACAACAATCAGATCTATCAGTACCGGGCCTTCGGAATTCCCTCGCTGGCCCTGAATCCGAACGCCGATGCAGGACCAGTGGTGACTCCCTACGCAACGGTTTTGGCGCTCTTGGTTCGTCCGCAACAAGCCTGCACGAATCTTCGCAGGCTGGAATCCGCGGGACTCTCGGGTTCCATGGGATTCTACGAATCCATCGACTACACGCGCCTGCGCCGCAAGGACGAAAAGCCCGGCGTACCCATCTTTGCCTACATGGCGCACCACCAGGGAATGAGCCTTGTCGCCTTGAGCAACGTTCTCTGCAAAAATTCTGTTCGAAGCCGTTTTCATGCCGATCTTCGTATCCGCGCTGTGGAACCGCTGTTGTTCGAGCGTGTGCCCATCACGCGGATGGAGCGCGAAAAGACTCCCCAACCTGGTATCACCGCCGAGGTTAAGATACCTCAGGAGCGCCGCTGGACCAAGCCAACCGCGCAGCCGCGTGTCTATCTTAGTTCGAATGGCCGTTTCTCCGTGATGATCACAAACAACGGAGGTGGCTATAGCCGCTGGAAGGGCTTCGATATCACACGGTGGCGTTCCGATGTGGCTCGCGATGGCTGGGGCACATTCCTTTGGGTGAAGGATCTCCGCTCAGGCGCCATCTGGTCTCCCGCACCGCACCCGGCTGGTGAGAGCGGCGAAGGCTCGGTTACGTTTTCATCGGATCGCGCCGAATTCTCCCGCCGCGTGCAAGATCTGGAAACCAAGCTCGAGGTCGCGGTAGCCACCGATGATGATGCAGAATTACGCCGCGTGACGGTCAGCAATCGTTCCTTGCGAACACGACGCATCGAGCTTACCTCCTATGCGGAGCTTGCGCTTGCGCAACATGCCGCCGACACGGCTCATCCCGCTTTTTCGAAAATGTTTGTGGAGACAGAAATCCTCGAAGAGGGAGTGCTGATCGCCCACCGACGCTTGCGTTCGCCGGAAGACCCGCCCGTCTGGGTTGCTTCCATGCTGGTCGGCGATACCGGCCCCGTGGAATTCGAAACGGATCGACGCGCGTTTGTGGGACGCGGTCGAGACAGCGCGCGCCCCGCTGCCATGAACGCCCCGTTGGCGGGCACGGTCGGGGCGGTCCTCGATCCGATCTTCAGTTTTCGATTTCATTTGACGCTGGAACCACGAGACCAACGGAGCATTTGTCTTATTACGATTGCCGCGAGTTCCCGGGAAGATCTGATCACCGCAATTCGCAAATATCAACGTGCCGACGGGGTAACCCGAGCATTTGAGATGATCTGGACCCGTTCGCAGCTCGAATTCCGGTATCTTCGCATTGGTCCGACCCGCGCCCATCGCTATCAGGACCTTGCGGGCTACTTGCTCTATCCCAATCCTCGCTTACGCTCACGGATCCCTCGTAACCATCGATTGGGGCAGAAATCCTTGTGGCGTTACGGGATCTCAGGGGATCTTCCCATTCTCGTGGTCACCGTCGCGGACGACCAAGGTGAAGCCTTAGTCCGAGAGGTCCTGGTCGCACATTCCTACTGGCGCATGCTCGGACTCGAAGCGGACTTGGTGGTCCTGAATCGCGAGGCTCCCAGCTATGACGCTCCCTTGCGCAAAAATCTAGATCGCTTGCTGCACGCGCACGGCGGATCACCCAGCGCGGAGCGTGCGGGCGGTGTGTTTGTTCTGGACTGGTGGTCTTTGCCAGGCGATGATCAGAACCTGCTTCTGTCCGTCGCGCGCGTGGTTCTCGGCGGCCACTTGGGCCCCCTGCAACAGCAGTTGCTCATCCCCTCAGAGGTTCAGGAGGACGCGGCCTTCCCCGGAACTCCTGCGTGGTTTGGAGAGGTAAGCCCGGATGGCATCCCAGATTGGATCGCGAAACAACGCTTGCCTGAAAACGGGCTCGGCGAGTTCGTGGAAGGTGGTCGTGAATATGTGATCGACCTTGTCGATTCTAGTCGACAGACTCCCGCGCCATGGGCCAATGTGATCGCTAACGAACGGTTTGGCACCGTGGTCACCGAGAGCGGGCTCGGCTTCACTTGGAATCGGAATAGCCAGATGAATCGGCTCACGCCTTGGCACAACGACCCCGTCAGCGACCCGCAATCCGAGGTCCTCTACCTGCGCGATGACGATACCGGCACTGTGTGGACGCCCACGCCTCTGCCAATGCGAGGAAGTGCGCCTTATCGTACGCGCCACTCTCAGGGATATTCCGTCTACGAACATCACCGCCATGGATTGGGCCAGGAGTTAACGGTCTTCGTCGCGCACCAGCAGCCCGTCAAGATTTGCATCCTGCGCATCACCAATGAGTCGAATCGTATTCGACGGATCAGTGCGGCATACTACGCCGAGTTGGTTCTTGGCTCCGTACGTGAACAACAACAGATTCATGTGTCGACATCCTTCGATGCAGCCAACGGAGTGATGTTTGCTCGTCAATCCTGGGACGAGACCTTCTACAATAACGTGACATTTCTGGCGGCCAGCCCTGTTGCGGCCTCTTTCTGTGGCGACCGCATCTCATTTCTCGGGCGAACGGCGTCTTGGCAAACGCCAGCAGGCCTGACCCACAAGCACCTGGACAATCGCGTGGGTTCAGGCTTCGATCCCTGTGCTGCGATGCAGATTGAATTTGAACTCGCTGCCGGCGCGAAACGAGACGTCGTCTTTCTGCTGGGTGAGGCAGAATCCGAGGCCGAAGCACTCAATATCGTACGGCGATTCGGCAATGCGCAGGCTGCCGATGAAGAGCTAGTGAACGTTCGGCAAGCCTGGGATCAAAGGTTGGGAGTCATACAAGTGCAGACCCCCAGCCCTGCTGCCGACGCGCTTTTGAACCGCTGGCTGCTGTATCAATCGCTGAGCTGCCGGATCTGGGCGCGATCCGCTATCCATCAGTCGGGCGGTGCCATAGGTTTCCGAGACCAGTTGCAGGACTGCCTGGCGCTCATCTACACCTCGCCCGAACTTACGCGTGCCCATATTCTCCGCGCTGCGGGGCGCCAGTTTCCCGAAGGAGACGTGCAACATTGGTGGCACGCCGAATCCGGCCTGGGCGTGCGAACCCGCTGTTCCGATGACCTCCTCTGGTTGCCGTGGGTGGTGGCAACCTACCTCCGCATCACTGGAGATCGTTCGATTCTAGAAGTGAAAACTCCCTTCCTCGAAGGTCCGCAGCTGGACGAGCATGAATCAGAAAAAATGTTCGCCCCCGTGGTCTCGAGCGTAGAAGCGACCGTCTGGGAACATTGCGTTCGGGCGATTCAGCATGGAAGTCGCTTTGGCGCTAGAGGTCTACCGTTGATCGGCAATGGCGATTGGAACGACGGTATGAATCACGTGGGCGTTGAGGGACGCGGCGAAAGCGTCTGGCTCGGGTGGTTCCTGTTGTCGGTCTTGGACCAGTGGATTGCGATGGCTGACTCTCGCGATCCCGTGCTTGCCCAGCAGTGGCAAAAGCGTGCACTGGACCTCGCAGCTGCCATTGAGCAAAACGGTTGGGATGGCGAATGGTACCTGCGCGGCTACTTCGACGATGGCACGCCTCTGGGCTCCCAAAAAAGCACGGAGTCGCGCATCGACCTGCTGCCGCAGGCGTGGGCCATCCTGTCCGGACGTGCGCCAGTCGCACGCGGCGAGCAAGCTCTCGCAGCCGCTCGCAAGCATCTCTTCCGGCCTGACGATGGATTAGTGCTGCTTTTCACTCCCCCCTTCGACAAGCATCAGCCGCATCCCGGCTACATTATGGGCTACCCTCCCGGAACTCGCGAGAATGGCGGTCAGTATACGCATGGGGCCCTGTGGTTCGCTCAGGCGATGGCGCGGCATGGAAACGGCGATGCGGCCGTCGAGCTACTGGAGACGATCAACCCAGCGCAGCGAACAGCAACCCCTGCGTTGCTCGCGAAATACCGGGGGGAACCCTACGTAGTCGCAGCGGATGTATCCGCCTCTCCGCTTCGACCTGGCGCTGCTGGTTGGACCTGGTACACCGGTTCTGCTGGTTGGATGTATCGAATCTGGTTGGAGGACGTCCTGGGGTTCCACCTTCGTGAGAAAACACTCTCGTTCAAGCCAGTGATTCCCAAAGACTGGCCGGGATTCCGTTTGCAGTATCGTTTTGGGGCGTCGATTTGGCACATCGAGGTCGAACGGGTTTCCGACGGAAACACCTGCTGGGGAGAATGCGACGGCGTACCTATGACCGATTGCTCCGCTTCAATAGAAGATGACGGAGCTGAGCACAACATCCAAATATGGATCGGTTCCGGAGAGCCCCAGTCTCCCCCAATCGGTCCAGTGGATGCGTTTGCCAACCACGTCTAATAGCATCCGATTTCTCGAAACGCAGCCCCCGCCCGGAAGCGAGTAACAACCTCGACCAGCCAGGGTCTACTAAGCGGGTGGGAGACCATCCGGAACGAACGTATGACTAAGGCGCTCGAGACGATCGGTGACTGTGCGCTCTTCGGGTATCGCATACTTCGCGAGGCTGCTCGCCCACCCTACGAACTAAGGGAACTAGCGCGGCAGATTGTCGAGATCGGCTCTCGATCCGTGCCCCTAATCGTCTCCTGTGGACTCGCACTGGGAATCGTGATGTCCGTGCATACCCGGGAATCCATGGTGCGGTTCGGCGCCGCATCGATGATTCCTGCTGTTCTGACCATCGCCTTTTTCCGGGAACTCGGGCCATTGGTCACGGGATTACTTGTGGCCGGCAGGGTGGGTGCGGGGATCGGTGCCGAGCTCGCGGGAATGCGAGTAACAGAGCAGATTGACGCGCTCGAAACCATGGCGGTGGACTCCTTCAAATACTTGGTTGTTACCCGAGTAGCCGCGTGCATGATCGCGTTGCCCATTCTTACTCTCATGATGGATTTCTCTGGACTCGCGGGAGGAATGGCAGCGGAGATGGTGGTTTCCAATACCTCGCCCAGGCTCTACATCTATCGTTCCTTCGGCTCCATGGATTGGTCCGACTATCTGCCGACAACGTTCAAGACGATCGTCTTCGGGTTGGTCATAGGCATGATCTCCTGCTTTCTTGGCTACAACGCGAAGAATGGGGCTGCTGGCGTTGGCAAGGCATCCACCCGGAGCGTGGTAATGTCATCGCTCACGCTCATCCTCATCAACATCCTATTGGTTAAGCTCACGCTATTTTTCTTCCCCGGGAGAGCATCGTGAGCAACGTCGCCATACAACTGAAGGACGTCTCGAAGGCCTTCAATGGGAAGAAAGTTCTTGAAAAGATCTCCTTTGATGTCCATGCAGGGGAAGTCCTTGGGCTGTTGGGACGCAGCGGTACAGGGAAGAGCGTGACTCTCAAGTTGATCGTTGGCCTGATCGGCTCGGATGAAGGCGAAATCTTCATTGACGAAGAGAATATTCAACAACTGGAACGTCAGGAATTGATGCGCGTCCGCGCGAAGATCGGCTTCCTGTTTCAGAACGCGGCTCTCTTTGACTCAATTTCGCTCGGTAAGAACCTGGAGTTCCCCCTGCGACGTGCGGGCAAGTCGAAAAGTGAAATCGCCGAGATTGTGCGGACCAGACTGGAAGAGGTGGGCCTGGAGCAGGACGCGAATAAAATGCCCGCCGATCTGTCAGGCGGCATGCGCAAGCGGGCTGGCCTGGCCCGAGCGCTCGTGCTCGATCCTCCCATCATCCTGGTGGACGAACCTAGTAGCGGACTCGATCGCATTACTGCCGGCGAGATCTATGAACTACTGGGGAAACTCAAGCAGCAGAAAAAGACGCTCATTGTCGTGACGCACGATGCCATGGGCGTTCGTCCCATTGCCGACCGAATGTGTTTGATCGATCAAGGCAAGGTCCTTGTATGCGGCCCGCCTGAAGAACTCGAGAAGGATTCCAATGACCTGGTCCGATCTTTGGTCACGGGAGGATGTACCTGATGCTTTCCACAAAGGTGAACCTCGGCCTGTTTGTCACCGTAGGAACACTGCTCTTCGCCGTTGGCCTATTTTGGGTCGGAGATCGGAAGAAAGTTTTCTCGCGCGGTTTCGAGGTGTACACCGAGATGGATCGCGTCGCTGGCCTGGAGCCGGGGGCGAACGTACGGGTGGCCGGATTGGACGCGGGTGAAGTTAAGGGCATCGACGTTCCCGTCGCGCAGCACATGGGCTACCGCCTTCGTATCCGCCTGGACCGCAAGTTCCGCCCTTTGGTTCGACAGGATTCCATCGCTGTCATCCAGACCGATGGCTTGGTTGGCAGCAAATATCTTGAAATCGAAAAAGGCAGCGACGACGTCAAAGAGTGCGGCGATCCCTGCACCCTCATGAGCATGGATGCCTTTGACTTCTCTGACCTGATGGTCGAGGCACGAGAGCTTCTTCACAGCACCGACACCGCCATGCAAGGCGCGGGGAAGGTCACGGAAAATCTGAATCGGGCGCTGGGGACGTTCCTGGCAAAAAACGAGGATGGTAAATCAGGAGCGGCCAACCTGACCGCGACCATGGCCAGTGCCCAAGTAGCCATGACGAACCTTGCAGACAATGCCGAAGCGCTGAAACACAACTTCCTCTTCCGCGGCTTCTTCAACAAACGGGGATTCTTTAACCTGAATGAGTTGAGTCCCAGCGCCTACCGTGATAGCGCCTTTGTGAAGAGCAAGGATGCTCGCCGCGTGTGGCTGGAAGGGAAACAACTATTCTCTACGAGTCGCAACGGAATGGAAGCGCTGACGGATGGCGGACGGAAAGCACTCGATACCGCGATGGCCGAATACGTCCCTTTTCTTCCCAATAGTCCGCTGATGATCGAAGGTTACAGCGCAGAAGGCTCGCCTGAAGATAAATATCGAAAGGCGCAGCAGCGTGCCGTATTAGCGCAAGCATACGTCCAGAGCCGCTTCCAGCTGAATCCCAAATACATAGGTGCCATTCCACTCGTCGAGACACCTCCAGTGAAGACCGGCAAGACGAGCTGGGATGGCTTAGCCCTGGTTCTTGTTCCGACCAAGTAAGCTGGTCACCTTGGCTAGCAGCGATGGGTAACGAGAGCAATCAGCAGGATGAACGGAATCGGGATGCCAAGAAAATAGAGCAGTACGGAACGCATGAGATTAGAATCCTTTCTTATTGTCTTATGCAAGTTGAACGTGATCGCGTTGGAAGCCGCCGATTGTAGCCGCTAGGCTGGCAGAAAAGGCGCCCAAAAGCAGTGCGACAAAAACCCATAGCAGGAGCCTCGCAGCCGCGCTGCGAGCAGTGTCTGCAGCCACCCGGGCATTGTTGAGAGTGTCGGAGACGCGCTTCGAGGCGTCAACATTGTTCAAGCCAGTCCTGGCGGCAACCATTTGAACAAGGTATTCGCGATCCGCAGTCGCCGTATCGCTATTGAGCACAGCGAGGGTCAGGATCCGTTCGGCTTCCCCGCGAATTTCGGCATCGTTACCCGTCGCAGGCCGCTCGGATCGAAGCAAGAGGTCGACGAAGTAGGCGGTAGATGTCATCTCCTTGGAAGTTCTATCGCTGGAGCCCGCATTGCCCGCCATCGATGTCGCAGCCGACCCCAGGAATGCCGCAGTAATAACCACAGCGACGGCCCAGGCCAGCAATCCATTGGCAGTGTCGCGAAAGTGAACCTCATCGGCGTGAAACACAATCCACCGCGTTCGCAGCCGTCCCGTAAGATAGCCTCCGAGCGCGCATGCCACTAGCTGCGTAACTACGAGCCACGCGATCGCTATGTTCCCTGCTGTGGAGGCCGAGACTCCGACGCCCGACCAAGGGGAAACCGAGGAGAGGCCGAATCCCGCGCCGAGAGCGAAAAGGATCAACGAAAACGCAGCGGTAACGAACGCGCCACCAATGACGGCGCCCCACGAAATGCCGGACGTGTAGAGGATGCCTTCGCGCGACGGCATGGAATGTTCGGATACTGTTTCGCTGTAGGTCATGCTCTCCTCCTTGCAGGCGAAGGGCCGTTGCGAAGGAAAGGAAAAAACTCTTAGCGGGAGGAAGCAGCTAACGTCCTGGCACCCTTTGAGCGCACCGGCGGAGGCAGACGATGACACTTCGGACAAAGAGCGAGCCGATGATCTATGATGGCGGCTTCCGCTGTGCCGCACATTCTACAAATCGGCATGGCGCTTGGGATTTTCATTGTCGTACCTCACTTGGTCGCGCAGGACTGGCTGACCATCGCCAATGCAATCACATCCAGGGAAACGCGCTCCGTTGAAGGTACGTTTGTACCCGCCCTCGGACCAGCGGCGGTAACAGTAACGCGGTGGCCTACGTGATCCGCCAGCTTGATTTCGTTGTTGATGGTGCGGAGTTCGTACTTCTTTCCGTCTTGACTCGTCAGGGAGTATTCTTCAGTCGTAGACTTCTCAATGCACCCGGTCACGGTCACAGATCCACTTCCCGCGACGGGAGGGGTAGCCTGCGCTCGCACTACTCCGGTCCAAGCAATTCCTACCAGCGCCAGCGACAAAAATAGTTTCATGGGAACACCTTCGCTACCTTTCAGTCAGGTGATCTCCGGTGGATGAGCTTCGTTTCACATCGGTCGAAAAAGGAGGCTGACTGGAACGATGGTCATGCAATTGCAATTAGCCAGCGCATGAGTCTCACTTTTCGCCTTCCTCTTGTCGCTGCCTTCACCTTCGGAGCCGCCCTCTCCTCTTACGCCCAAGCAGTCTCTATCGGAGTGAAGGGAGGAGTACCGATCACCGATGCATTCGAAACTACCAAGGGAAATTCGGCCGCTTACGCGACCAACACCAAACGTTATATAGTTGGCCCGACCGTGCAGTTCAATCTTCCGGCGCGCTTCTCGATCGAGATCGATGCGCTCTACAAACGGCTGGGCTATCAATATGACCAATCCCTGACCAACCAGACCGTCTACGCCAAGACCGTCGCGAATTCATGGGAGTTTCCGGCGCTTATCAAATTTGCGATCCTGCCCGGACCGGTGACACCTTTTGTATCAGTGGGAGGATCTGTAAGACATATCTCGGGCATTAAGCAGATCCGGGACACCGTGAACGCAGGCCTCGCACCAGTCCGCGTCGAGGTCAATTCCGCCACTGAATTCAACAAGCGAAACGATGTCGGTGCCGTTTTCGCCGGTGGCCTCGAGTTCAAGATCGGCCACGTCCGGGTAACCCCCGAACTCCGCTATACGCGTTGGGGCAGCGAAAACTTCCGCGACCCGATCAACGCACTGTTACACACCAACCGCAATCAGGGAGATTTCCTGATGGGCTTTAGTTTTTAAATTTCCATATCCCGAGGGAGAGAACACATGCGAAAAAAACATACCCCTGACAAATCACCAACTGGGCCGGATCTCCGCAACGGAGCAAAGGCAAAAAAACACGGTATTCTAACCGCTGCTCACAACGACAAAAGGCAAGAAGGTGCGCCCAAAGGTGGTCAGACGTGTGTCGCCGATCAGAACAAGAAGCACGGCTTGCTGACCGCCGCGCACAACAACGAAAAGCGTCCGTAACACCAAACCTTTGATGATGCTCGCGTCGAGCAAAACTCTAGAACCGCTTCCCGGGCTAACGTACCGTCACGATCGCGGATTGGTGGACCGACAGCAGATTGGGATGGCACTTTCAGAGCGGTGTTGACACCAAATGCCAAACGGGATGTAAGTTATTGAAAATGGTGGGCGCGCAGGGACTCGAACCCCGGACCTCCTGCGTGTGAAGAGTTCGCACCCTCTCCAAGGGTTCCTTGAATTCCATCTGGCCGTGCCTATTATCAACACTTTGGGGAGCCTGCTTTCGCTCAATCAGTAACTCCCAACGCATCAATCACATAGGGTTTTAGCACGGTTCTGTCACGGTCGAACAACTCGCCGTTCTTTTTTTCGGGGAACACTCTGGGGAGAACCGTTCCTCGCTGCCGGCCGCGGTGACTTGTGCGATCGAAACGCCCATTTGCTCAAGAATCAAGATGGCGGGATCATGGCGAGCTTCCTGTGCGGACGAATCCCCGATGGCGAATAGGCCTGCGAGGACCAGCCGGCACGTGTAGGTCGCCTTCATTCCACTTCAGTCTAAACATTCACGCGCCCAAGAAGATACCCGGTGCATGGTGCTTAGAGTACAGAATGGATGTAGACATGGGAAGTCAACCCGCTCAAGGCAACTAGCTCTGCACCAGCACCCACACTTCAGCTAGTCAGACCGTTTCAGGAATTCGCCGCTCGGGAAACCTCCGGTGGAATACTGCTATTTCTTGCGACGGTATCCGCGCTGGTGTGGGCAAATTCACCGTGGTCCGAGAGTTACGCAACTCTGTGGCATACCAACGTGTCGATAAGGGCCGGTGGGTTTACCATGGCCCACGACCTCCACTTTTGGGTGAACGATGCACTTATGGCGGTGTTCTTCCTCGTGGTCGGCCTGGAAATCAACCGCGAACTGCTCGTGGGCGAACTGGCCTCGCCTAGGCAAGCAGCGCTGCCTATTATGGCCGCCATAGGAGGCGTGGTAGCGCCAGCCCTCATCTTCTCTTTGTTCAACGCCCAGGGGTCGGGATCTCGCGGATGGGGGATCCCCATGGCAACCGACATCGCCTTCGTCATCGGGGTGATGGCGCTCTTCGGCGAGCGGATACCACTTGGGCTCAAGGTGTTCCTGACCGCCTTAGCCATCGTGGATGATATCATGGCGGTCCTCGTCATCGCGTTTTTCTACACATCAACGATTTCTCTGCCTGCTGTCGGGGCCGCTGCCGTATTTTTCGGCGTGTTGCTAGGCGCCAATCGTCTGGGTATCCGGCACGTCCTGTTCTATGCACTGTTCGGCACGCTCCTATGGCTCGCGGTTCTCCAGTCTGGAATCCACGCAACCATCGCGGGCGTGATTCTCGCCATCGCGATTCCCTCTCGAACCGAACTCGACGCGCTGGCGTTTCTTCGGCGTTCCAGGGTGGTGCTGGATCACTTCGAAACTTCTGCCAACTGCGAGAAAAGCATACTCAATGATGAAGAACAGCAGATTGCAATCGATGCTTTAGAAGACACCTGCGAGAAGGCTCAGCCCCCGCTGCATCTGCTGATTGAGACGTCGCACCCTTGGGTAACATTCGGAATCATGCCGCTATTCGCACTCGCGAATGCAGGAGTGAATCTCAGCGGCGACTTACTGGAGAGCCTGCGCGAACCCGTTACGTTGGGTGTCCTTCTTGGCCTGCTCCTGGGCAAGCCGATGGGGATCACCGCGGCTTCGTGGCTTGCGGTACGGCTTCGGCCTGCCGATCTGCCTCCCGAAATTCGATGGGGTCACATTCATGGTGCTGGATGGTTGGGTGGCATTGGATTCACGATGTCCTTATTTGTCGCCGCACTGGCCTTCGGCGACGAGGACTTACTTGGCAAGGCGAAGCTAGGGATTCTTGGCGGCTCGCTCCTCGCTGGCATTGTCGGCTCCGTTTTTCTTTTGCGCGATCGCCAGCCGCTTCGCGAGGAGAAAACGTAGTTTGCATGCAATCAAACCAATGGGAAGAAGTCTTGTCCATACCCATTGAAACACTACGCTTTGATCGAGGATTGCAAAACCGCGGCACTGGTTTCAAAACAGGGGAGCGTCGCTTGGCTCTGCCTTCCTCTATTTCGATCGCTCTGCTTGTTTTGCCGACCTGGTTCTGGCAACAGAATGTCCGTCTTGTCATCGGGAAGAGCGGCCAGTCCAAATGAAAAGTACCTTGTCATTCGGTTCGACTACGGGTTTCGGCGGGGCGGGAATTTTCGTTAGATCTCACGTGGTACCCCTCAAACCACTACGAGCTACCCCCACTCGATATCGGAAAAGATCTCACCGCCACGGAATACTGGTGGCAGGAGTGGTCCCCTCGATGCAATTGCGAAGGCGAATGGCACGATGCGGTGATGCGTTCGCTTATTACGCTCAAGGCTCTTACCTTCGAGTCAACCGGGGCGATTGTCGCCGCACCCACGACGTCGCTGCCGGAACGTATTGGCGGCGTTCGCAATCGGGTCTAACCAATCGTCCCGCGCCAGTTCCTACAGAATCGTGTTCGCTCTATCAAGCGATATGCACAACTGTTCCGCCAACTTTCCGCCGACCCAGTCTCGCTGCGGGCCCGTCAAGAGCAACAGCAAGGCTTCCAGGTGAGGACGTCCGTCTCAGAAGGGCT
Organism: Bryobacteraceae bacterium; assembly: GCA_039926185.1. GTDB lineage: Bacteria > Acidobacteriota > Terriglobia > Bryobacterales > Bryobacteraceae > Palsa-187. Next base: position 169,543 of record JBDSXJ010000014.1, read on the forward strand.
GCGAGGGGCTGGTTGCTTGGAACATGGAAGACCCGCTCACAATTCCAGTATGCCCCCAAAAGTGCCGTACTGTCCCATCCCGTATTCATCGGATGTCACCCCTTCAAGCCGCGAGAAACAGTTCAACCTTAAGATGCTCCCCTTTACCGCGTTTTAGGGATGTCGCCCTAGGGCGGCAGGAAGGCATGATGAAAATGAAGTTTGTTTTCGTCGGCAGCCACTTCGCAGGGGCCAACCATCTATGATGAATTCTGCTCCTATGAAAACACGGGCCAGCTTGGTATTGTCGGCGGTCGCAGCCGCGCAAATCGTCTTGCTGGGAGCGTCCTTGGCATTTCTGATCCCAAGGTTTCGCGAAACTCGAGCGGATTTGATTCGCCTTGGGCGCGAAGAACAGACTTTCTTGAGCCAGCTTGCCGATGCTGAAGGGGATATTTACCGTACCTCAATCCTGGTACGTGACAACACGATTCTGGAAGGGAAAGAACTGGAGCAGGCAAGACAAGAGCTTCTAGACCTATTAGGAAAGATTTCTGGCCACCCGCTCGGGGCCCCCGCGTGGATTTCGCCCGAGATACGCGCACAGCTTGAGTCCGTCGAATCGATTCGACGGGAATATTTGGAGCGGGCTCATACCGTGTTGGCTTGGCACAATCAGGATCGTCGCGTGCTTGGTCCGCAATATTTGCTCCGCCAATTGGTGCCCACGCGAGAGAAGTTTATGGTGGAAGAGCGAAAGATTGCAGCTTTGGCCCGTGCGATCCGCGAGTCCCACGATCAGGACATGGCGGGATCCATTCAGGCTGTGGAACGGCTGACAACCCAGATCGTAGCCGGAGCGGCATTACTGGGTCTCGCCTTGGCGGCGGTCGCCGTCTGGCGCTTTCGTCAGTTCGAAAAAGAGCGGGATGCCCACCTGGCACATCTGCAACAAGTGGAGGATGACCTCCGGGCCCTATCGCAGAGGCTAGTAACATCCCAGGAGCTTGAGAGAAAGAAATTGTCGCGCGATTTGCACGACGAAGTCGGGCAGATTTTGACTGCCCTGCGCGTCCAACTTGGTCAAGTCGAACCATCGGCGGGGTCCGCGGCCAACCTCACCCAGGCTTCCGAACTGGCAGACCGGTCCCTAAGAACGGTACGGGAGTTGGCGAGGATCCTCCGCCCCGCCATGCTGGACGATCTCGGCCTAGCACCGGCACTCAACTGGTTAGGCCGCGATTTCTCCAAGAATCGGGATCTGGATGTGGATGTCAAAATCAAGGGGGAGTTCACAGAACTCGACGAGGCAACGCGCACCTGTATTTTTCGGATCGTACAGGAAGCGCTCACGAACTGTATCAAGCACTCGGGTTCGTCGGGTGCGCGAGTCGTGCTTTACGAAAGCCCCGTAGATGTCGTGGTGACAGTTCAGGACGATGGGCGTGGATTTACGAAGGGCCCAGCGCGCGGCATCGGACTGCTCGGAATGCGGGAGCGCGTGGAAGAACTCGAAGGTGAGTTCACCGTGACCTCGTCGCCGGGAAGTGGGGCTCTTATCCGTGCGAAGCTCCCGAAGAGGACAATAGAGACAGTATGATTCGCATTCTAATCGCTGACGATCACGGCATCGTTCGTCACGGGACCCGCTCCCTACTGGAGAAACAAGAGGATTTCGAGGTGGTGGGCGAAGCTGAGGACGGCCGGGCAGCAGTGGAAATGGCGGAGAAGTTGGAGCCCAACATCATCGTGATGGATATCGCGATGCCAGAGCTCAATGGCCTCGATGCCGCGGCTCAGATCGTCCGGCGCCACCCCGAAATCGGTGTAATCATCCTCAGCATGCATGAAGAAGAGGACTATCTAGTGAGAGCTCTTTCTGCCGGTGTCCGTGGCTACCTACTGAAAGACACCGCCCAAGTGGATCTGATCCATGCCGTACGTTCGGTTGCGCGCAAGAAAGCATTCTTCAGCCCCGCGATCGCGGGCATGTTAGCCGACGACTTCACCCGCCAGATGCAAAAGAAGGGCGTTGCGGACTCGTATGAACTCTTGACGGAACGTGAGCGGGAAGTCCTCCAACTGCTTGCGGAAGGCAAGTCGAACAAGGAGGCCGCCACCGCCCTTCACTTGAGCCCGTACACCGTTGAAACCCATCGCAACAATTTGATGCAAAAGCTGAATCTCCACAACACAGCCGAGGTTGTTCTATACGCGGTTCGTAAGAAGATCATCAGTTAAGGAACAGATTGATCCGTTCCTATTTCAGTAGGGTGCTTCGCATTGATCCCAAGGGCAAGCCAAAGCTCTATGCCCAGATTTATGAGTCCGCCAATATTAGCTCCGCCGGCTACATCCTGGATCTTATGTTTTCCGCGGGCATCGCCACACTTGGATTGGTTCTGAACAGCCCAGCAGTGGTGATTGGCGCGATGCTGATCTCACCCCTCATGGGGCCAATTATGGCATCCGGTTTGGCCTTCGCGGCCTCAGACGTTTACCTCGGAGTGAAAGCACTTCTCGGAATCGTCGGGAGTGTCCTTACCGCCATCTGCTTCTCGGCGCTTCTGGTATGGTTGCTGCCATTCCAGTCGCCTACGTCCGAAATCCTAGCCCGCACGCAGCCGAATCTTCTAGACCTCGGCGTGGCAATTTTCTCAGGTCTGGCTGGCTCGGTGATTATGGCCAAGTCGTTGAGCGGGGGCACCGCGAACGCGCTCCCAGGCGTCGCCATCGCGGTCGCCTTGATGCCGCCGCTTTGCACCGCCGGATTCGGCGTAGGGAGCGGTTGGAACTGGCAGATTATTTCTGGAGCCAGCCTGCTCTTCCTGACCAATCTAGTAGCCATCTCCTCCAGCGCCTTCCTGGTTTTCTATTTGGTTGGGATGGATTCCTCTGAGATGGCAGCGGCTATTTTGGGAGAAGAGCGACGCGAGGCGGGAGAAAGCCGCCTTCACGCGATATTCTATAACAGCGCGCTGGGAAAACTCTTCAGCGACGTAGGTCAAATGCGATGGCGGATTGGCATGGTCGCGGTCACCATTGCCGTTCTTTTCGTTCCCTTGCGAAGTTCATTGTTGCACTTGCGCGACGAAACGATCATCCGCGCAGCGGCCCGTGAATTAGTCAGATCGTTGGCTGGAACCGGCCAAGTACTCAGCCAACAATTGGAGATCTTCCCGGATCACCTGACCCAACGGATGGTCACCACGTCTCCGGTAGACAAGCAGCGTCTCGCAGAAGCTGAGACCGAACTCAGCAGGCGCACGGGAAGGAAAGCATCCATACAGGTTCGCCAAGTGGCGAACGAGGACGAACTGATTACCCTTCGCGAGCGGCTCCTCGCGCCCGAGCCGATCCCTGCACCGCCACCCAACCTGGAATCGCTGGCTCCCAGCCTGTGGCCGTTGGTGGATGAACCGCTGAAATCAGTTTGGCCCTCTGAGGCTGCGGAGCTAGGCGCGTACGAAGTGAGCTTTTCCAGAGAGGCTATTGCAGTGCGGATGAAATATCACGCACCGCGGGCGCTGGACGCGGCCGCACAAGAGGCCATTCGCAATGCACTTCGCCGAACACTGAGCGTGAACCACATGAACGCAGAATTCGAATGGCAAGGACCTAGCGAGAAGATGAAGGCACCGAAGCCGGAGGGGAAATAATGGTAAACCCGATAATTGGCATCGGCATCAGCCTGGCGACGTTGCGGATACTTACGGCGCGGGGCTTGCCGGTGACCGAGATTTCTATCGACAAGCTAGGCAAGGCGATCCAGGCCGATCCAGCGGCAGTGTTGGTCATCGAAGGGGATATGGATGGAATTCAGGTGGAAAGTGACTCTGTAAAGGTCATCCAGATTGCCGGTGAGGCCCCCGCGGATCGCGGGGTTGGGGATGCGTTAAGGAGCCATCTCTTCGGCCTTTTCCATCGTCCACTGGATGAGGGGTTGCTGGTGGAGACGATCGAGGAGGCCCAAGCGCTTGAATCCTGGTCGGATGGCATTGAGGTGCTCTCGGCCCGGCCGAATTGGTTGACCCTTCGTGTTCGCTGCCGTCAATACACGGCGGACCGGTTGGTGCGCTTTATTCGGGAACTGGTGGCAGACCTCGATCCGAGTGATCGAGACAACATCGGCATAGCGTTTCGTGAAATCTTGCTGAACGCGATGGAGCACGGTGCCGCGTTTGACTCCTCCAAGTACATCCATGTTTCTTACCTGCGAGCGCAGCGCTTCATCATGTACACCGTGTGCGATCCGGGAAGCGGTTTTTCGCTCGACGATCTGCCGCACGCCGCGATCTCCAATCCCCCGGAGGACCCGATTCGGCATCTCCTGCATCGGGCGGAACACGGCCTTCGCGCCGGGGGCTTCGGTCTCATGGTAACCAAGGATCTGGTGGATGAAATGCACTACAACGAAGTCGGCAACGAGGTCGTCCTGATCAAGTATTTGTAGCGGGAATCAATAGCGCGTAATCGCGGCTAGTTGGAGGCCGTTAGGCATTTTGTCCGGGCTCAGTGCCAGCACCTTTCCGCCCGATTTCCAGGTGTCGATGAGAGCCCCATTGAGAAGATCCTGGTCCTCGGCCTGCTGCTGCTCATGCACCCGTACTTCTCCCTGCAAGATTGCTCCCCAAATTTGCATACCGACGGAGACAAATAGCGTTTCCACCCGGCCCTGCCGCGCGGCGAGAATCGCGTCGATCGGAGCGTCTAGCGCTCTTCCTGTCCCCAGGCTGTTGAAGAACCTCTGCTTGTCCTCGCCGTGACGTTTTTCGAAATTGGTGCTGGCAATCGGGAACGCTTTCTCAAAAATTTGGTCCGCGCCAAGGTGATCCGGATTTCCCGAAAGCGGTGCCGAAGCGATCCCCCGCAACGTGGACACTTCACGATAGAGGGACGCTATATAGTCGACGGCTGCCAGCACCAGAAAATCATCCACGCCAACGACAGTAGCCACAGCGTGATCAACCTTGCGGCAATAGGCTGCAATGTGAGCCTTGTGATCCAACTCGTTCCCATGAAAGACTTGCGTTCCCGCTCCGGTTGCGTGAGCCTGCAGGGACTTGACGGAATCGTCAGGTCGGGCGTCAAGGGCGGGAGGCAACTCCAATCCCTGGACCTCCTGCAACCCATATTGCGTTCCACGAAATAGGCGCACCGCGTGTTGGCTCAAGGCCAGCACAAAGAACGACCTCTCCTCGGCGAGCGACATCAGAAACGGTTTTAGATGGTACTGGTAGCCTACGACGGCGAGTTCCGGGACCTGGCAAGGAAGCCGAAACTCTTCCATCCGCTCATGAGACCGGAAGATGGCCAGGCCGTCCGCTTGGTACTGCCAAAACTTACGGTCATCCCGCAGTTCCGTCAACGGTCGCAACAGTGAATCTATCTCCTGCCGCGTGACTCCGCTGGTCTCCAAACTGTGCTCCGCCGACCGCAAGAGATTTTTGAAGCGAATGGGATCCTGCCAGATATCTGGGCCCGCTCGATGGGTCGGCATGTAAAAGGATATCCGCGGGTAGCCACTTTCGGCTAGCAGCCTTTCCGCAATCGCGGTGGTTGGTGTGGTTCTCATTTTGCCTTTCAACATCACAATCTATTACTTACATTCCAAGTTTGCGCCCCATCGCGGCTCTTTCCCCTCCCGTATCCAGAGGAGGCGGTCACCCTTAATCCACCAGACCGGCAGGAGCTTCTTCAGGCCGATTTCCCACCCTATGCCTCGATGGTGCCTTTTCGGGGAGGAACTCCTGTCTTTCCGTGACTGCCTTATATGCCAAACAGCTATAGGCTTGCATAGACATCGGGCATTTGAGCCCAGCTTTGGAGGATTTAAATGAAGTTCCACGTTTGGAAACTATGTGCCCTGTTGCTCGCCTCTACCGCCATCTCATCAGCGCAAACTGGTCTGGCGACCATCACCGGCACTGTAACTGACCCCAGCGGAGCCGTTATTGCAAATGCCCCGATTGCCGTTCGTAACCTGGAAACAGGGCAAAGATCCACAGCGACTTCGACACAGACCGGTAACTTCACCGTGTCCCAGTTGTCCATCGGTGACTACGATTTAGCCGTCGCCGTCCCAGGCTTCAAGGCTTACACCCACACGAGATTTCACTTGGCGGCGGGCCAGACGATGCGTGAAGACGTATCGCTCGAAGTGGGTCAAACATCGGAATCTGTGACCGTGACTGCGGAATCTTCGCTATTAAAGACCGAAACGACGGAGGTCGGGCAGAACGTCACTTTATCGCAGCTCAATAATCTTCCGATCCTCATCGTCGGTGGAACCAACTCTGGATTCCGCGATCCTTTCTCGTCGGCGCGACTGGTGCCCGGAATGCGTTATGCTGGCGGCTCCAACATTGCCTCCGGCGCCCCCGCTGCTGTCACCACCCTGGTGATCAACGGAACGCCGGCCAATACCTTCAACGCGCGTCTGGACGGTATGACGACGACCCCGACCGGTCCGCGACTGGTTGGCGCACAGATGCAGACACAGCCGTCCGTGGACGCGATTGAAGAAGTCGCCATCGAAACCAGCAACTTTGCGGCCGAGTTCGGCACAGCTGGCGGCGCCATGATCAATATGGTCACCAAGAGCGGCACCAACGCCTACCACGGCAGTGCCTACGATTACGGGACCAACGAAGCCATGAACGCGCACCAGCCCTACACGGGAATCCGCAACGTGGTCAAACAACACGATTGGGGCTTTACGTTTGGCGGCCCGGTCCGAATTCCGAAGGTGTACGACGGCAAGAACCAGACCTTTTTCTTCCTTAGCTACGAGCAGTACCGCAGCAAGAATATCAACACTAGCAATTCCACCACCGTACCCCTTCCGGCCTACCGGACCGGCGATTTCAGCAACCTGATCAGGGCGGAGAACCGCTTAATTACCACCTCGAGCGGCAACGCCGTCGACGCGCTGGGTCGCACGATAGCCAGCGGCACGATCTTCGACCCGAACACGCAGAAAACGGCGGCCAACGGTACCGCCTACCGCGACCCGTTCGTAGGTAACTTGATCCCGGTGTCCCGCTTCGATCCGATCACCGTCAAGATCCTACCGCTCATCCCGCAACCGCTGGGCCTCAACGCCTCGCGTGGGCAGGCTTCCAACAATTATCAGGGGACATATGACTCCAGCCGCACGTCCGCGATCCCGTCTATCAAAGTCGATCAAAACCTGGGAGGCAAGGGCCGCCTGTCGTTCTACTACCAAAAGACGCACACGCTTGTGCCGCGTACTCCCACGGGGGCCGATGCGTTTGCCGTACCAATCACCGGCTCGGTCGCTTCCGCATCGTCCGGCAGGACGATTCGCGTGAACTACGACTATACGATCACTCCGCGGCTGCTGTTGCACTTGGGCGCGGGCTGGAATGATAGCGATTTTGCGCTGCGAGCGGATCTGAATAACTACGATGCCGTTAAGCAATTGGGCCTAAAGGGCCAAACGGCGGCCCGTTACTTCCCAAGGCTTGTGACGGCCGTGAATGGGAACACCGCGATCGGCGGCAGTTCCAGTTTTGGTATGTCGGGTTTCCCGACGCGTTCCTATGAACGGCGTCCCTCCGCCATCGTATCCGCCAGCTACGTCACCGGCGGGCACACCATCAAAGTAGGGGCGGATTGGCGCATCGAGAAGTTCCCGAACATTATAGATGCCAACACCAATGGCACCTACACTTTCGGCACGAACATGACCGAACAGCCCTCGCTTCAGGGCATTACGACCAACCAGGGATTCGATGGCTTTGAGTTTGCGTCGTTCCTGCTGGGCGGCACGAGTGCCAACTCGCTGAACGCGCCCATCGCCCTGAGCAACAACAAATCCCAAATGGCTCTCTATGTTCAGGACTCATGGAAGGTCACTCGTAAACTGACTCTGGACTATGGCTTGCGCTGGGACTACGGCACCTACGCTGCTGAGCAGTATGGCCGCAACGGTTCAATCGGTCTCGCGATCGCCAACCCCTCAGCATCCGGACGGCTGGGAGCGAACCAGTTTGAAGCATCTTGCAAGTGCAATTTTGCAACCAACTACCCTTATGCTTATGGACCGCGGCTAGGACTGGCCTACCAGGTCGACTCTAAGACCGTGCTGCGCGCCGGCATCGGTGTCGTCTACAACGCTACATCAACCGCATCGGGTTCTTCATCGAACAGTGCCTCTTCCAGCGCATTGCCGACAAGTTCGGGTCAGATTACCGGATTGTTCAAAGATGGCATGCCGGCCAGCGTAGTCCCAGAGTGGCCTTCCTTTAACCCGGCCGTTGGTCAGGGTGTGGGCTCCGTCATTTCGATGCCGACTCTCCTGGACCGGAACGCCGGCCGTCCGGCGCGTCTGTTGCAATTGAGCTTCGGGCTGCAGCGCGAAATCAACCGCAACCTGGTGGTTGACGCTTCTTACGTCGGCAACCGGGGCGTCTGGTGGACGGCAAATAGCTTGCCTACGCTCAACGCCTTGAGCCAGGGTACGCTGCGTGCTTATGGCTTCAACGATTTCGCCAGCGTCAGCGAAGGTCAGCTGCTGACCAGAAACGTTGCCTCTCTCACCACTGCGCAGCGATCCATACTGGCCGCCCGTGGCATCACGGGCGTCCCGTATTCGTCCTTCCCCACCGCCAGTCAGACGGTGCGCCAATCGCTCCGGGACTATCCTCAATACTCTACCGTGCCATTTGGGGCACGGGCCCAAAATGGAATCTCCGGTGCTCCCCTTGGTACCACGTCGTACGATTCATTTCAGTTGAGTGTGACCCAACGCTTTAGCCACGGGGTGAGTTTCAACGTAAACTACAACTTCTCGAAGTCCCTGGACCTTATGAGCGCGACCGACCCGTACAACCGGGCCAATGGCCGCAATCTTGGGGCCTTCGATCTGCCGCATCAGATCCGCTTCACGGTTCAATACCAGGTGCCGGACCTTCGGAACTCCGGTATGGCATTGGTTTCGAACCGGGTCGCTTCCCAAATTCTTTCGGGTTGGGGCCTCGGTGCCTACCTCGCCTATCAGAGCGCGGGTGTTGTCAGCCGACCGAGCAGTAACGGCACGAACCCGATCAGCAACTTCTTGGACTATGGCCCGGGTAGCGCCCAGTTGAAGACGGACGGCAAGGGGAACTATATGAACCCCTGGTCCGTAGACTGGACCGATTACTCCGGCAAGCACCACACCGATCCCATTGACATCAACTGCCATTGCTTTGATCCCGCGAAGACGGTCTTGTTGAACCCAGCCGCTTGGGAAAACATTCCCAACGGTCAGTTTGCCGCCGACCAAAGCACCCTGCGCTTTTATCGCGGCCAACGTCAACCGGAAGAGAACCTCAACTTCAGCCGCAACTTCCGGCTCGCTAAGGAAGGGCGCGTGACTCTGAACGTTCGCGTGGAGTTCACCAACATCATGAACCGGACACGGCTCAATGCGTCCAATGGTGGCGCAGCGCTGGTCACGACGGGTAACTTCGCCAGTGCTCCTACCAGGTTCACTTCCGGTGCCAACAACGGCCTATACAGCGGCGGCTTCGGCACGATGAATGTACTGTCCGGTACCACCGGCCAGCGCACCGGCACCTTCGTCGGCCGCATTACGTTCTAACCGGAACGTAGCTGTTCTTTTTCAGCCCCGGGCTTCGGCTCGGGGCTTTTCTGCGACAGGATTAACGATTGACCAGGAGGAGTGGAAAGAGGCCCGCCGCGTGCCAATCCGCCGCGAGCGGACCAACGTCTTTTCGGTGCGCAGCTAATGCAAAGGGTGTTGTTTCGTGCGGACTAGTGAGAGTAATCTAGAGGCGTAGCAATTGGGGCCCCCTGTTACTACCTCGTTCTTCGGGGGCCGACGATCTTTCCCTCACCAACGAGTTCCATCCCACCGCTACATTTATCCCTCAGCTAAGACGGCTACAATGGAGGACCCGACGGTGCAGATGAAAGAAACCCTGAGTGGTAAGTATCTGGCCATCCTGGCCCTGATCGCGGTTGTAGTCCTTGCGCTTGGCTCCCGCCTGCGGCCCCACGAAACTGCGCCTGTTCCGCCATCGCCTTCCGAAACCGCAAGGCTCGAGCAACGCGTGCGACGGGAACAAGCTGCGGGCATCGGACAATATCTCGCGAGCCGAGCCGCCGAACTGGCGGACCAAGCGGTCTTCCTAACCGCGAGGGGCACAAGCACTGTTCGATACGAATCGCCAACAAAAGTGGTGACCATCGCTGGGCCGGAAGACTTCCTGGAGCCCAGCCAATGATCACGCTGCGGGCCAACGATAACTGGATCGAGTTTACCGTGCGGTATGTAGTCGATTATAGGAAGCGCCGTTGGATGAAAGATCATCTCTTCACTCGGATTCTAGAAGAGGTTGACAAATCAAATGGCCAGATTCGACTGGCCTCCGCTACGTTCGAAGTTGTTCCTGGATCGTCGATCGATGTACATTTGTCTCGAGCCGAGAAGCCCGGCGTGTCGACATGAAATCTCCGCCGCTTCCGCCTGATTTTAAGATGGCACAACCAGTGTCTTCCTGGGATTTCCCCGGTTGGGGTACGGCCGAGCACATCGAAGACCTGGGTGCGGATCCCGTCCAGATTCGTTCCTTAGATTTGTCGGCCGTCCATCGTTTGGGCGTTTGGAAGGCCACCGCGATCTGTGGTAACGACATTACCTCCAGTTGCCTTTATGTCGCCGCGTTATGCGCTATCTACGCGGGCCCATGGGCTCCGGTGGCTTTGGCCCTAGTGGCGCTCGTTCTTTACCTGTTCCGAAACATCTATGCCGAGGTGGGCTCAGCACTCCCCCTGAATGGCGGCGCATACAACGTTTTGCTAAACACCAGTAGTAAGGCCAAGGCGGCAACCGCAGCGTGTTTGACTTTGCTCTCCTACATGGCGACGGCGGTCCTAAGCGCGTATGAAGCGATGCAGTATGCGCACAACTTGGCGCCATGGATCTCGGTGATCGTAGCGACCGTCGTCTTACTGGGATTTTTCGCGGTTCTCAACCTGATCGGAATCGCTGAATCCGCCTCGGTGGCGGTCGTTCTGTTCGCCACCCACATGCTGACCCTCACGGTGCTTGTGCTGGTCTGCGGCTGGATCGTGATACGAGAACCGGCTCTGTTAATCGAGAACTTCCATCAGCCCGCTCCAGGTGGAATTGCGCGGGCGCTGTTTTTCGGCTTCTCGGTCGCGATGCTAGGCATTAGCGGATTTGAAAGCTCAGCGAACTTTATTGAGGAACAGCAGGAATCGGTGTTTCCCAAAACCCTCCGCAACATGTGGATCGCCGTTGCGGTTTTCAACCCGCTGATCAGCCTGCTCGCCATGGGCATGCTTCCCATAACAGAGATTACCGCGCACAAAGAGGACCTCCTGGCTCGTATGGGCTTAGCCGCATCGGGAGACGCCTTAGCAAATTGGGTAAGCCTGGACGCGACTCTCGTCCTGTCGGGCGCGGTACTCACAAGCTTTGTGGGCATCACGGGTCTGGTTCGCCGTATGAGCTTGGACCGCTGCTTGCCCCAATTTTTACTAGCGCAGAACAGTTGGCGGAAGACGAATCATTGGATCATACTGGCGTTCTTTGTGTTGTGTGCCTCGATCTTGCTCGTTAGCGCTGGCGATATTGAGGTGCTGGCCGGCGTCTATACGCTGTCTTTCCTGGGAGTGATGGCTCTGTTTGCGATCGGCAACATGCTGTTGAAAGTGAAACGTGCTCGGCTCCCGCGGTCGATCCGCGCCAGTTGGCTGTCGGTAATCTGTGCCTTGGCCGCAATCTTGGCTGCACTTGTTGGAAACCTGGTCCTGAATCCATCTTATGTGCGGGTGTTTGCCATCTACCTGGCGGTTTGCGCGGCCGCAGTCGGAGTCATGTTCCTCCGGGTGCAGATCCTGCGCGTGATGCTGGCAGGATCACGTGCGGTCGTTGCGAGGTTCCGAAAAACGAGCCGCCGGTTGAACTTGCAGATCATGGCGAAAATACAGCAGATTAACAGTTTTCAGGTGATCTACTTCAGTCGCGGCGACGATCTGGAAGCCCTGAATCGAACTGCACTCTACGTGCTGACGAATGAACTGACCACGCGTCTGAAGGTGGTGCATTGTTACGAAGTGAGCGGGAGCATCCCTCCGGCGTTAGCCGATAATCTGAAAACCATTGACCACTTATACCCCCAGTTGCGGATTGACCTGGTGCTTGTCAAGGCGCACTTCGGTCCCGAACTGATTGAGAGGCTTTCCCAGCGTTTTGGAGTGCCTAAGAACTACATGTTCATTGGAACACCCGGCCACAGTTTCCCGCACAGCATCTCCGACTTGGGCGGCGTGCGCCTCATCATTTAGGCAGCTTTTACGGCATTTCCGGGATGGTCGTGGGGACAAAAAAGGCGCCTACTTGGATTAGAGGTGGCTATGAAATCAACGAATTGGATACTCCTCGGGATTGCTCCTTTGATATTTTGCGTGGCTTGCGCACATCGTCAGGTCCCCATTGCCGGCCAAACCAGCCTTCCAGTGCCGGTTAGCGTAGCCACGACCACAGCGGTTCCTGCGCCGACAGCCGTCCGAACAGCCCAGGCGCCCGCACAAGCGCAACAGAGCGCTGCGACCCAGGCAACTTCGCAACGGCCCGTCTTGATGACACCGCAGGATCGCCAGACGCTGAATCAGCGGCTTGCGCGTTTGGAAGATGCACTCTTTGACTACAACAAGACGACAATTCGAGACGACGCCCAGGGAGCATTGCGCGAGGATGTCACCGTTATCCGTGACATTCTGGTCAACTATCCGGCGCAAAAGTTGCTCATCGAAGGTCACGCGGACGAGCGAGGTTCCGCGGAATACAATCTGGCACTAGGCGACCGGCGCGCGCGAACGGCAGAAGACTTTCTATCGAGCATGGGAATTGCGAAAGATCAACTGCATGTTGTCAGCTACGGAGAAGAGCGACCGGCATGCACGGACTTGACCGAAGCATGTTGGCAGAAAAATCGCCGAGCGCACATCACAGCCGCCCCGTAGATTCCGAGTGTGGAGGGAACCCTTGTGCGGATTGGCTGTGGAATCTACATGCGCGGCCCCATCGAGAGCCGCTTTGGGGCCCGCCCTCCGGCTGCGTCTCGCCCCTGCTTGGCAATTGGTTCTGCCAGGTTGTCCAGCGGGAGATGCGGTTCGGGTATTGGCCTGGCTTGGCAGGATGCAAGCCGGCAAAGCACTCCGTGCAGCTCCCACAAGCGGTCGCGAGCGTCTAACGTCATCCTTCTTGCGAATGCTAGTATTAGGCGGTATAAACCATGGTCCCCGAAAGAATTCGCGTTGCCGCGCTCCAATATTTCATCCGCCCGGTCCAGACTTTCGATCAATTCCGCGACCAAGTCGAAGCCTTGGTCGAAACTGCGGCCGACTACAAGTGTCAGCTCGTCGTTTTCCCTGAGTACTACAGCGCGCAGCTCCTGACTCTGGGCGATGTCAAACGGCCTATCCGCGAGCAGGTGCGCGATTTGGCCCGGCAGGCCCCACGCGTGAATGAACTGATGGGGAATTTGGCGAGTAGATTTCACATTCATATCGTCGCGGGCACCATCCCCGTGTGTGGCGAAGGAGATGAAGTTTTTAACGATTGCTACTTTTTCTACCCATCCGGCGAATCCGTGGTGCAGGGCAAAATGCACATGACCCGCTTTGAACGCGAGGAATGGCATATTTCCCCGCGTTCCGTTCTGCGCGTTTTTGAAACAGAGTTCGGAAGAATGGCGATCGCTGTGTGCTACGACGTCGAGTTTCCGGAAATCACCCGCGCCGCCGCGGCGAAGGGAGCGCACATTCTTGTCGTTCCCAGTTGCACGGACGACCGGCAGGGATTCCTGCGAGTCCGATACTGCGCTCAAGCAAGAGCAATCGAAAACCAAATGTACGTGATCCATGCTTGCACCGTTGGCTCGTTGCCCATGGTACCCGCCGTGTCCCTCAATTACGGACAAGCCTCGATTCTCACCCCGAGCGATTTCGCTTTCTCGCGGGACGGTATTCTGGCCGAGGGCACGCCGAATCAGGAAATGATGGTCGTTGGGGAGCTGAACCTCAAAACCATCGCCGACTCGCGAACTTCGGGCACAGTCTTGCCGCTCTTCGACAGCCGCCGATCCGCGGAGATCGCTCTGAATGTTGAAATCGTGAACCTATGACTGAACCGTCAAATCCAATCCATGTCCGCAACACGACCCACGACGATATCGCCGCGATCATCGAATTGACGACGGCCGTGTATCCGGATGCCCAACCATGGCGTACCGAACAATTGCAGTCTCATCTCAAGGTCTTCGCGGAGGGACAGTTTGTGTCTGTGGAAGAAGGTTCCGGGAAGATTGTGGGAATGGCCTCGAGCTTGATCGTCTTATGGAACGACTATGAGACAGACACGAACTGGCGAGATTTTACGGACCGTGGATTCTTCACAAACCACGACGCTGAATGGGGGCGCACGCTATACGGCGCCGAAGTTATGGTCCACCCGGATTATCAAGGACGCGGAATTGGCAAGCTTCTCTATCAGGCTCGGCGGGAGTTGACTCAGCGACTGGGGTTGCTGCGCATCCGGGCAGGCGCGCGGCTGCGAGGTTATGCGGATCACGCCGAACTGAGCGTGCAGGAATACGTCGACAAAGTCATCCGGGGGGAACTCGGGGATCCGACCCTCTCCTTCCAACTCAAGCAGGGATTTAAAGTGCTTGCCGCTGTGAAAGGCTACCTGAGAGACGACCCCGACAGCCAGGGGCACGCGGCGGTTATTGAATGGCTGAACCCTGAAGTCGCGACGGAAGCGGATCGCCCCAAAAACCATCAGTCCGACATGGCCATTCGCTGAAGCAGCGAGCGAACCTCCGACGCATTCGCCACGCGGAACTTCGCACGAGAGCGTTCGTCCCCGACGTAAACAGTCCAAGAACTCGGATCCAGCGCTTCAAACACGTCTTCGTCTGTGCGATCGTCCCCGATGGCCAATTGGAATTCTCCGGGACCGCACAGTTCAACGAATCTCTTCGCGATCTCCCCCTTATGAATCCAGCCGGGGCGCACCTCAACTATCTTCTTGCCGCGGATGGCCCGTAGTTCCGTCTCCGCGAGCATATCATCCAGCATGGCTACCAACTCTTGCGCGAGCCAGTCGCTAAACTTCAACTCCGCCATACGGTAGTGCCACACAAGCGAGAATTCTTTCTCCTCTATGAAACTGCCGGGCGTGCGGTCAACGAAGTGTTGTAGTACAGGCCGCACGCGGTCCAAGGAGGGTAGGGCTTGGGTTGGCCGAAGCGGCTCCCACTGACTCGAATTCGACCGACGCAATAGTGCGCCATGTTCGGCGGCAATCCAAAGCCCCGGTATGCTACCAAACCAGGCTTCCAGTTCGGCCCGCCGACGGCCAGAGAGGATCAAAACCGAGTTTTGACTGTTGGCTGCCAGCGCCGTCACCGTGTCGATCAGTTCTGGAGATGGTTTGGCATCCAAGGGACGATCATGATACCCCACCAACGTACCATCATGATCGAGCAGCAACCGTCGTTTTCCCGCTCTCTGATAAGCAGTAAGCAAGGACGATGCGTTGAGCGTAGCGGGCCGGTCCGAGGGAGCGTCCCCACGACTTTCAGCGGCGGCATCCAACGCCGTTAGGAACTTCTCACTCCATGCGAATACGTCGTTTCTTAGTACGCGAACCTGTAATGCGTCCATTCTGCGGCGACGCTCCTCAGAATCTAGCTTCAGTACTTGAGCAATCGTCGCCGCCGTTCGCTCTTCGTCATTCGGATTGACCAGAAAGGATTCGCCCATTTCCTCGGCAGCTCCCGCGAATTCGCTCAAGACAAGGACGCCGTCATCGTCCTTCTGGCACGCCACATATTCCTTTGCCACCAGATTCATGCCGTCCCTGAGAGGGCTGATCCACGCGACGTCGGCCACCGTATAGAGCGCCACCAGTTCAGAGCGCGAGATGCCGCGGTGAATATAGACCACGGGTGTCCAATTGGGCGTCGCAAACTGACCGTTGATCTCACCAACCAGTTCGTTTACCTGGCGGCGTAAGGAGTCGTAACTAAAAATCCGCTCCCTCGACGGGACGGCGACTTGGAGCAGGATCACCTTGCCGCGCAGTTCCGGGTTTCTTTCCAGCAGGCGCCGATACGTCCGAAGGCGCTCTGGGATTCCCTTGGTGTAATCCATGCGGTCGACGGCAAGCAGGATCTGGAGCCCCTCGTAGCGGTCTCGCAGTTCCTGAATGCGGCGCGAAGTATCTGCGGTGCTGCGTAACTTTGAAAATCCCTCGGGCGCGATGCCAATTGGGAGGGCGTCTATTTTCACAGTTCGGCCTCCGCTCTCGACTTCATCGAGGCGGCTTTCTTTCCCGAGCACTCGCCGCAGGCTGCTCCGGAAATTCTGCAAGTACGAGTAGGTGTGGAAGGTGACCAGATCCGAACCAAGCAGACCTTCGAGCAATTCCTCACGCTCCGGCAAGATGCGGAACACTTCCGAGGACGGAAACGGTATGTGAAGGAAAAATCCAATCGCCGCGCCCGGCAATGCCTCGCGCAGCAGTTTCGGCAGTAGCATGAGTTGATAATCGTGGACCCACAACCTGTCGCCTTCGCGATATTGCTTCACCACGGCATCCCGGAAAAGCATGTTTACCTCGCGGTAAGAGGCCCAGCCAGCCGGATCGAACGTCAGCCGCGAGGGAAAGTGATGGAACAAGGGCCAAAGAGTCTGGTTTGAATATCCCTCGTAGAAGTGCTCGGCCGTTTCGGGTGGAAGCTCCACTGAAACCAGACCGTCCTCCGCCTCCCATTTATTCAGAAGCTCCTGCCGGCGTGCGTCGCCGATTCCCGCCGACTCGCCGGGCCAACCCACCCACACGCCACCATTGCGGCGCAGGATCGGATTCATTGCGGTTGCCAGACCACCGGCGCTCTTCTCGGCTCGCCATCCGGACGAAGTCGCCCGGAGTTTCGCGGGCAGGCGATTCGAAATGACGATGAGGCGGCTACTTGAGGTTTCCATTTAGTTTTGATCGTTAGAGGTGTTTTCAGCTGGCATTTCCGAATCGACCCACTTCATGGATCGCGGGACGGAACGCAAGTGGACGTCGCGCTGCGGAAAGGGAATCTCGATGCCCTGCTCTGAAAACGCGCGAAAGATCGCAAAGTACAGGTTGCTCTTGAGAATCTGCGGTGTGCGCAGGCTGTCTTCCGTCCAAACTCGCAGCTCAAAATCGAGACTGCTGTCGCCGAAGCCGTGGAAAATTACATCCGGAGCCGGGTCTTTCAGAATCTCATCCAGAGAACCGGCAATCTTCAGGAGAATCTCGCGGATGGACACCGGATCGCTGCCGTAGGAGACTCCTAAAGGCACGCTGAAGCGAACACGGCGATCGTTCGCCGTCCAGTTCGTTACACGATTGGAAATGAAGTCGGCGTTCGGGACGATGATCACAACGTTGTCGTTGGTTCTAACCCACGTGCTGCGGGCAGCGATTCGGACAACATCTCCGGACAGATCGCCAACTTCCACGCGATCGCCGACTTTAATCGGACGCTCCACGAGCAAAATCAGCCCCGATACGAAGTTACTGACAATGTTCTGAAGTCCGAAGCCAACGCCGACACCGACTATACCGGTTAGGAAGGCCAGGCTGGACAGGTTCAAGCCCACCGACTGGAGCCCGATGACCAGGCCGAGAATCAGAATCAGGTATCCGGTGCCGACTTCGAGCGCGTATTGCAGGCCCGGATCGATCGATGACCGCGCGAGGACCCGCTTCCGCAGGAACCTTCGGCCAAGACGGGACGCCAGCACTAAGAGAACGATGAATACCAGGGCCTTGACCAGAAAGACCGGACTAATGCCAAGTCCACCGATGGTCACGACGGGCTCTTCCCAAAGACTCCGGACGCGATCCCCGAAAATCTGAAGGAAGCCCCTCACGCTGCGGCGCCGCTTGGCCTTTCTGTCAGTTGTAGAAACTTCATATCTGCTATGGTACGAGTTAACTGGATGGTTATGAGCATCCCGCCGAAGCCAAGCGCCGCCGATGTTCCCGACCTTGTCGAGTTGGCGTCTGAAGAATCCTTTCCAGCATCCGATGCTCCACCCTGGACGCTGGGCGTGGAGGCGTATCGGCTGGAGAGGGATTCCATGGGTGAGGTCCGCGTCCCCCAAGACGCCCTTTACGGAGCACGGACGCTGCGGGCTGTCGAGAACTTCCGCATCACCGGAACCGCTTTCAGCCCCAGTTCATCGAAGCTCTGGGTCTGATCAAGGCGTGTGCGGCTGAGGCGAACGGCGTGCTCGGCGCACTTCCATCGGACCGGGCATCGGCGATTGCGGCGGCCGCTGACAAGATCGCGGATGGCGAGTATTACGATCAATTCGTTGTCGATGTTTTTCAGACCGGCAGCGGCACGTCCACCAACATGAACGCGAACGAGGTAATCGGGCGTCTGGCATCCGCCCATCCCAACGACGATGTGAACTTGTGTTCAATCCAGCAACGATGTCATTCCATCGGCCATCCACATCTCCGCTGCGATAGAGATTCAGAATCGCCTGCTGCCTGCGATGGAGACGCTGCGCGCGCAGTTGGAGAAGAGGTCGAAGGACTTCTGGGATTTCTGGAAAATCGGGCGCACGCACCTGCAAGACGCGACGCCGATGCGGCTCGGTCAGGAATTCAGCGGCTACGCTCATCAAGTGGCCGCAAGCCGTGAGCGGCTGTCTACCAGCCTGGAGGGTTTGTACGAGCTACCTCTCGGCGGAACGGCGATCGGAACCGGGATCAACGCGAAGCCCGGTTTCGCGGCTCAGACGATCGGCCTGATCGCCCAACGCACGAATCTGCCGTTTCGTGAGGCGCGCAATCACTTCGTGGCGCAAGCGGCCAAGGATGCCGTCGCGTTTTTAAGTGGGGCGCTGCGCACGTATGCCATCGCGCTCACGAAGGTAGCGAATGACATCCGCTGGCTCGCCTCCGGCCCTCGCGGCGGCCTCGGAGAGATCCGCCTGCCGGAGTTGCAGCCTGGCTCCAGCATCATGCCGGGAAAAGTGAACCCGGTGATTCCGGAAAGCGTGTTGATGGTTTGCGCGCAGGTCGTGGGACACGATGCAGCAATCGCCTGGGCCTGCGTTGCGGGGAACTTCGAACTGAATACGATGATGCCTCTCATCGCGTACAACATCCTGGATTCGATAGAACTGCTGACCAAGGCTACCTCGCGTTAGCGACGCGCTGTGTGAACGGACTACAGGCTGTGCCGGAGAAGGCAAACGGGCTAATGGAACAGTCGCTTGCCATGGCCACCGCGCTTACTCCTGCGATCGGCTACGAAAAAGCCGCCGCCATTGCCCATGAGGCGGCCGCAACGGGACGGACAGTCAGGCAAGTGGCGATCGAGAAGAGCGGGCTGGAACCTGATAGGATCGAGGAACTCTTGAGATTTCCCCGCTCTTGGGTGAAAGGCCGCGGACCATGCCCACAATTAAGAAGATCCTCTTCCCCGTTGACTTCTCTCAATCGTGCGAAGGAGCCGCACGCTACGTGGAGGCCATCGCCGGGCGCTTTCAAGCTGAGATCACTCTCTTGCATCTGGCCGACACCGCCTACGCAGGCGCCGCCCAACTTCCCGGTGGGATCGTGAACCTGTGGCAATCCCCGGTTGCAGATGCGGTTCGCCAAAATATTCAGTTCGCACAGGGGCGGATGAAGACATTTCTGGTGAAGGATTTCGAGCAGTTTGATGTCAAGCGAGAGGTGATGGAAGGCGACCCCAGTTCCCAAATCGTTGCCGCGTCCCGCGCGTCAGATGCGGATTTGATCATGGTGCCGACACACGGCCTCGGCACGTTCCGGCGGTTTGTTTTGGGGTCTACGGCGGCGAAGGTGTTGCATGACGTGGAGTGCCCGGTCTGGACCAGCGTGCATCTCGAAATGCTCCGAGTTTGGAAAATATTCATTTCCCGAGAGTTCTGTGCGCTGTCGATATGGGCCCTCAAAGTGAACCCGCGCTACTGTGGGCTTCAGAGTTTGCAGGCGAATTCTCAGCCGAGCTGATCTTCGTACACGTGGTGCCGGAAGCGCCCGCGCGCCTCGCGAAGTACCTTGATCGCAGATTCGTGACGGAGATGATTGATCAGACACGGGAGGATCTGCGGGCGCTGCTGGACAAAACTCCGCATCGAAGCAAGAATTATCGTCCAAGGAGGGGAGCCGGCGAAAGCCGTTGGCGAGATCGCGCGGAATGAGCAGGTGGCGCAGCTTGTGATCGCTCGCGGTGCGGTTGCGGAGGGCTTGGGCCGTTTGCGAACCCACGCGTACGCCATGATCGGCAATTCCCCGTGTCCTGTCGTGTCGGTCTAGCATGCGTTTCCGCTTCAGCGAACGCGGTCGCGTTTTCCTTGCACACACCCTCATCGCTTGCTTCATCGTGAGCGCTCAGGACGCGGCGGCTCCGGCTGGAACTCCCGTCGTTCTGGACGGACGCGTGCTTTTTACGGTCGACACCAGCCTCGGCCCCTATAGCGCGCGTGATCGTGCGGCTGCGACAGCGGAGCGCATCGCCGGTGTTGCCGAAGATCTAACGGTATCCCTGGATGCGATCACGACCGCGCCTGGAGACACCAGCACGGACATTGTGGCCCGGGATCGCGTCCTGTTGACGGTCACTGAGGCCGATGCAGCCGCTGCTGGTATGGACAGGATCCAACTGACAGCCTGCCGCCTCCAGTCCGTCAGGACAGCGATCACCGAACTCCGCGGGGCGTATAGTTCCCGCAGCCTGCTGCGGGGAGCGGCCGAGGCGGCAGGGATCACGGCAGCTCTCATCGCTCTCTTGTTTCTGGGGAGAAAGATTCGCTCCGTCGCGATCCGGAAGCTCCTCAACCTGCCCGTCAGCACTGTGCGTGTCCAGAAAATAGAGTTGGCTTCGGCTTCCCAAGTGAGGAGAATCCTCGTTCGAGCGGCTCGAATTCTGTGGACTCTCTTGGTGCTGGTTGCCTTCTATCTTTACGTGCCGCTGGTGCTGAGCTTGTTCCCCTGGACCCGGCAGTATGCCCCCGTGTTGCTCGATTATGTTCGCGAGCCTCTGCTGGCCGCCGGGCATGCAGGACTAACGTACCTTCCCAGTCTATTCATCGTGGTTCTATGCTGCTTAGGCGCTTACGGCCTGGCTCGGCTAGCCCATTTCATGTTTCGGGCCGTCGGCAACGGGACGCTTGTCTGGCCGGGCTTCTACCCTGAATGGGCAGAACCAACCTATAAAATTATCCGATTCCTGATTCTCGCCTTCACCGCCGTGATCGTATTCCCTTACTTGCCCGGATCGAGTTCACCCGCATTCCAAGGGGTTTCGATCTTTCTGGGCGTCCTCTTCTCGCTTGGCTCCACCTCGGCAGTGGCCAATATCATCGCGGGGGTCATCTTGACTTACACGCGCGCTTTTCGCGTGGGTGACCGCGTCAAAATTGCCGACACAGTCGGGGACGTCACGGAAAAGACCCTGCTGGCAACGCGCATCCAAACGATCAAAAACGAATTCATCACCGTACCCAACTCTCTCGTCTTAAGTAGCCACATTGTGAACTTCAGCACGTCGGCGGATGTATCACCATTGATTCTTCATAGCTCGGTGACGATCGGCTACGAAACGCCTTGGCGACAGGTTCACGAGTTGCTCATCGCCGCCGCAACACAAACGCCGCGAGTGATACCCGCGCCAGCGCCATTCGTCCTTCAGACGAGCCTGGACGACTTCTACGTGACCTATCAAGTGAACGCCTATACTGCGGAGCCTTCAAGTATGGCGCTAACTTACTCTGAACTAAATCAGAATATTCAAGATTGCTTCCAGGGAGCCGGCGTGGAGATCATGTCTCCTCACTATCGGGCGTTGCGGGATGGAAATACAGAGAACCCTCCGGTTTCTTGATCGCGGCGGGCTTCAGGTGGCGGAGACCCATAAGTGAGCAGCTGCGAAGCGAAATGAGCGTCCAAACGATGGCGCATGCTTTTCGACACTGTACACTACAAGGTGGCGTGCGACTGAGTTTCAGAAAGGAACTTTCATGGAAAAAGGGATTGCTGTACTCGTTGCGTTGGTAGTGGGGGGTGCCGTCGGCTATCTGTACAGCCACCAGCAAACTACGCAGGTTACGAATACCCTGGAACAGACGAAAAGCGAAATGGGCGAGGAGTTGCGCCAGCTTCGCGACTGGAAACAAGCGGGCACATTGACCGCGGATGCGGGCAGTCTCCTGGTGGAAGTGGAGCAAAAGAACTTCACCGTGGCGCGCGAATTGTCTACCAAGTTTTTCGATGCCGTGCGCCAGAGCGAAGCCGCCGCCACAGACCCCCAAAAGAAAAAGGCGCTAACGGATGTCCTCGGCGCGCGCGACCAGGTTACCTCGGACCTCGCGACCGGATCGGATCACTCAGTCCCTAAGTTGCGCGAAGTGTTCCTCTCGCTTCAGCAACTCATTCGATAGCTATCCCGGTTCTAGATGACGAAATCGCCACTAACAGAGCTACAGCCCTCCCTGCAGTCCCTGCTGCGCCACGACGGATCGGCTGGACTCGTCGTGTTTCTCGTGGCCCTGCCGCTGTGCCTGGGGATTGCGCTCGCCTCGGGAGCGCCGCTATTCGCCGGTATCATTTCCGGCGTTGTGGGTGGCCTGGTAATTTCGGTTGCGTCAGGCTCCAACGTCAGCGTGAGCGGTCCGGCCGCGGGCCTAAGCGTGATCGTCGCCGCCGCGATTCAGGGATTCGATTCCTACCAGATCTTTTCCCTCGCGGTCGTGATCGCTGGATTCATCCAGTTGCTCCTGGGCGTCGCACGCCTGGGGGTGATCGGCGACTACGTCCCGAATTCGTCCATCAAAGGCATGCTGGCGGGCATCGGACTCGTGATCATCTTGAAGCAGATCCCCCACGCCCTCGGCCGCGACTTGGACTTCGAGGGCGATTTGGGATTTCTCGAGCGTTCGGGCAACACCATCACCGATATTCTGAATGCCTTCTATTCCGCCAGCCCCGGAGCGGTTGTCATCACTGTGGTCAGTCTGGCAATTCTGCTGGGCTGGGATACCCTCGTCGGCCGCATACACCCCTTCCTGCAAAAGATCCCCGCTTCGTTAGTGGTCGTGCTAACGGGCATCGGAATAAATCAGGGACTGGGAGTATGGTTTCCAGCATTACAACTCCGGGAACCTCAGCATCTGGTAACGCTTCCGGTCGCCCACTCGGCGGCGGATTTTTTCGCGCAGTTTTCCCTTCCCGACTTCACCGCCATCGGCGATCCCCATGTCTGGACAATCGCGCTTACCATTGCTATCGTGGCCAGCGTCGAAAGCCTATTGTCTTTGGAAGCCGCCGACAAGCTTGATCCACACCGCCGGATATCGTCGCCCAATCGGGAACTCGTCGCTCAGGGAATCGGCAATATGGTGAGCGGCCTGATTGGAGGCCTGCCCGTGACCAGCGTCGTCGTACGAACCTCCGCGAACGTCTACGCAGGCGCAATGACATGGATGTCGTCGTTCCTTCACGGCCTTTTGCTGTTCGCCGCCGTTCTGCTGATTCCCGGCTTTCTGAACTTGACCCCGTTGGCCTGCCTGGCCGCGATCCTGATCGTGATTGGTTACAAACTCACCAAAGCGTCCTTGTACTTCAAAATGTATTCGCTGGGGTGGTCGCAATTCCTGCCATTCGCGATCACGATTCTGGCGATCCTGTTCACAGACCTGCTTACCGGTGTCCTTGTCGGCCTCGCGATCGGACTCTTTTTCGTCATCCGGCAGAATCACCACGAAGCCATCACCGTCGTACACCACGAACAGAACTACCTGATACGCTTCAACAAAGACACCACCTTCGTCAACAAGAGCGAGCTGCGGACCAAACTGCGTAGAATCCCCGCAGGCTCACGCGTCATCATCGATGGCATCAAAGCCCTCTACATCGACAAGGACATCCTAGAAGTAGTCGATGACTTTAAGTTGATGGCAGCCCACAAAGACATCGCGGTGGAAGTGGACAATCTGGATTAGTCGACGAATGGATCGAGGACGTATGGATAGCTACCTCAAACTACTTTTGGGCAACAAAGCCTGGGTGCAGGACCGGATGACCGCCAAGCCGGACTATTTCGCGAAGAGCGTGGAAGGTCAGCAACCGGAATTCCTGTGGATCGGCTGTTCCGATTCCCGCGTCCCGGCCGAGGACGTCACCGGCGCGGAGCCCGGCGAACTATTCGTCCATCGCAACATCGCCAACCTGGTTGTACACACCGACGTAAATCTGCTGAGCGTGTTGCAATACGCGGTCCAGGTGCTCAAAGTGAAACACGTCATTGTATGCGGCCACTACAACTGCGGCGGCATCAAGACGGCCATGGCGCATCAGGATCTGGGGATGATCAACACCTGGCTTCGGCATATCAAGGATGTCTACCGGCAGCATTGCACGGAACTAGAAGCACTCGATAGCGAACAAGCGCGGTGGGACCGGCTGGTGGAATTGACTGTCGCCGAGCAACTACAGAATCTCGCCCGAACGGCCATCATTCAGAACTCCTGGCACTCGGGAAACAGCCCGTCCCTGCATGGCTGGGTTTATGATTTACGCTCCGGCTACATCAAAGAAATTGCACATCTGAAGCCACGCGCCAAATTAGATGACATCTACACCTTCAACCTTGAGTAGAAGATTAGGAGCTAGTCGGGCAAGCGCAGATAGACCAGATAGTGGATGTCATCCTTGTTCATCCAGATCCGGAAAAATTCATGGGGGGTCACCAAAATCTGATGAGCCCCTCGCTCCGGCACGCCGCGATCTTGTTCTTTGATCTTGCCAACTTCTTCAGCTGGGACGATGTTCACTAGCTCATTACCAACGGCCTTGCCGTGCCAGAAGAAGAAGCCTTTGCGGACGAACTCTACTTTCCCCTCCATTCCGGGGATACTCCCAGTCGCGGGAACCGTTGGACCGGCGAGAAGCCGCACATCGTAAACCCCCGGCTTCAATTGCGCACCTGTCGAGAGGAGAACATTTTGGGGTAGCAGAAATCGGCCCAGGATCAACGGTTTGGGTATTTGCTGTCCGACTTGCTGGCCAAGACTGACTCCGCAAACAACCGTGAGAATGGCGAATGCGGACGAGCCGAACTTTCTTGTAACTTGAATATGGGACGAAACAAGCATGCCACGTCACTGTAGCATGCGCCGCATTCTCGGCCACCCATGAAAACTACAAGGCTGTCTCGTATCTTGATTGTGGCGATTGCGGTTGCAGCAGCATTAGCCGCAACGTGGGCTCTCAACCACTACAGCCCTAAACCGCTACAAATACCACCGCACAATGGCCTTCCTGAGACTTTCGTCGAAGACGGGCGACTGGTGGTCCGAACTCCGGGATCGACTCTCATCGCCGATCTCGCCCGCTACGACGACGAACTGTTCGCCTACATGATGTTCGATTACCTTCGATCGAGACCCACTTTTGCAGGTAGTCAAGTCCTTCTCGTGCCCGCGTTAGAAGGTGAAGCTCTAGCTTACCGTATCAAGGTTCTGCTGCCAAACGACGTTTTGGCGGCTATGCCGCGACTTTACGATTTGGGCCATCAGTTCCCGTTTCTTACGCCTGTTATGTTGGTTGTGGACGATCGTTTAGTAAAGATCCAGCGACAGCAAACCGACGCGTTTGTACGAGCCTATAGCTTCCCCGCTTACACGAAATTGGAACATCTGGCGACTGAGGAGGTGGTCGCTTACGCGCGGCGCTTCATTCGCTTCAAGTCTAATACCGATCCGCGAATCCGGCGGCAGATCGAGCCCGTGCCGCACCCTCTCTCCCAAGAGGAAGCTCAGAGTCTCGCTGAGGACATCGTAACCATCGCGGAGTTTTACCAGTTGCCCTTGGAGTTCTTCCTTGGAATTGGAGCGATGGAGAACAACTATATGAACGTCAAGGGAGACCTCGGAAACGCGATCTGGAAACGACGTGCGGAGAGTGGAGACATAATCCTCCGGCGAAGTGGTTCAAGGGTTCTTGTACTCAACGAATCTGAAGGCCTGTGGCAGATAGGTCGGGAGACGTTGCGCTACGTGCATAGGTTGTATGTTCAAGATAAACGGGACTATTCCCGCCTTCCGGATCATCTCCGCCCGCCCCGGGAACTGGATGTAGAGGGACTAGACAAAGTCGTGCTCACGACCTACGCGGGCCTGTTGTTTCGCAACCTACTGGATCGTTTTGACGGAGATGTCGGCACTGCGGTTGGCGCGTATAACGGTGGACCGGGCAACCCGAATGCAAAATACGAAGCCGGCGTCGAGGTGGTCGCACGCTATGCCCGCCGCGTGATGGAGCAGGCCGCGGCGCTCCGAAGTCAGAGAGTGGCCAGCGAACTGCAACGTTAGGAGCCATAAAATGCTAACGGATACAGTAGGAAGAACCCCCTTACAACTCTATGAAGCCAGCTTCTCCGCAAACGGGTCAGCCCACGATCTCAAGCCGCCCCGCCTTCTGGGACTTCCCCGGATCGGGAACGGCGGAACACATCGAGAATTTGAACGGCGATCCCATTTAGCTGCGTCCGCTGGACTCCGCGCCCACCCACCGCCTGGGAGTTTGGAAAGCGACAGCCATCTGCGGCAACGACATCACCTCGAGTTGTCTGTATGTGGCCGCGCTCTGCGCCGTGTATGCAGGACCTTACGCTCCGTTTGCGTTGGCGTTGGTGGCGCTGGTGCTTTACCTGTTTCGCAGCATCTATGCCGAGGTCAGCTCCGCGCTGCCCTTGAATGGCGGCGCTAATAAAGTCCTGCTGAACACCACGAGCAGGGCCAAAGCAGCCACCGCTGCCTGCCTCACGTTGCTCTCCTATATGGCGACCGCAGTTCTGAGCGCATACGAAGCGATGCAGTACGCACATCACGTGTGGCCCACCATTCCCGTACTCGCGGCAACGGTCGGACCCCTCGGTTTCTTTGCCGTTCTGAGCATCATCGGAATGTCCGAATCGGCAGGAGTCGCCATGGGCCTGTTCGCCGCACACATGATCACGCTGACGATTTTGGTGTTCGCCTCAGGCGTGGTGGTTGCGCACAACCCCGCCACCCTTTTCGAGAACTGGAAACTGCCGACCCCAGGCGGAATCGCGCCCGCGTTGTTCTTCGGTTTCTCCGTGGCTCTTCTGGGCATTAGCGGGTTCGAGAGCTCCGCCACTTTTATCGAGGAACAGGACGACGGCGTTTCCCGAAGACACTTCGCAACATGTGGATCGCCGTCGCGATTTTTAATCCACTCATCAGCTTCCTGGCCATGGGAGTGCTCCCTTTATCGGAAATCGTAGGCCACAAAGAAGTCCTCCTGGCGCGCCTGGGCGCGGCGGCGTGGGGAGAATCTCTCGCAACTTGGGTGAGCATCGACGCCACGCTTGTCCTCTCCGGAGCCGTCCTCACCAGCTACGTCGGCGTCACGGGCCTGGTCCGCAGAATGAGTCTCGACCAGTGCCTGCCGCAATTCCTGCTAGCGCAGAACCGCCGGCGCCAGACCAACCATGGATCGTGTTTGGGTTCTTCTTTCTCTGCGCGTCGATTCTGCTGGTAAGCGCCGGCGACATCGAAGTACTGGCAGGAGTCTACACGTTGTCCTTCTTGGGAGTCAGGCCCTCTTTGCGGTCGGCAACATGCTGCTGAAAGTGAAGCTCGATAGGCTCCTCAGAGCCGTTCGAGCGGGCTGGCTGACGGTGCTGATCGCATTGGCGGCCGTCATCTGCGGACTAGTGGGCAATCTGATTCTGAATCCTTCTTATGCAGGGGTGTTCGCAAGCTATATGGGTGTCTGCGCCGGGGCCGTGGCTGTGATGTTTCTTCGCGTCCAGATCCTTCGCGCCATCCTTGCGGCCTCACGCGCCATCGTAGGCAGGATTCGCATGGTGAGCCGCTTGTGGAATCTGAGGATCATGAGAAGTATCCGGCAAATCAGTAGCGTTCAGGTGATTTATTTCAGCCGCGGTGACGATCTGGAGGCCTTACATCGTGCTGTGGTCTATGTCCTAACTAATGAACTCACCAATCGGATGAAAGTTGTGCACTGCTATGAGGACCGCGACGCCATTCCCTCGGCCCTTGCGGACAATCTGAATACCATTGATCATCTCTACCCGCGCATTCGCATCGACCTAGTTCTGATCAAGGCGCGTTTTGGCCCGGAACTCATCGAGCGGCTATCGAGCCTCTACGGCATCCCCAAAAACTACATGTTCATCGGCACTCCGGGCGACCACTTTCCGCATTCGTTGTCGGCTTTAGGCGGCGTCCGTCTTATCATGTAGGAGACCATGGAAAGTAACCGCCTCAAAGTAGAAACGTCAACACCCATCGTTCAGTTCGCGCGGCCCTTCCAGGAGTTCGCTGCGAGAGAAACCTCGGGCGGCATCCTGCTTTTTATTGCTACGGTGGCCGCTCTGGTTTGGGCAAACTCAGCCTGGTCTGAAAGCTACCAAGCTCTATGGCACACGCCCATTTCCATCAGCGTGGCAGGCTACGCACTTGAGCACGACCTTCACTTCCTGGTAAACGACGCGCTTATGGCCGTGTTTTTCTTTGTCGTCGGACTCGAAATTAAGCGCGAGCTGCTGGTAGGTGAGCTGGCTTCCCCGCGGCAGGCAGCGCTGCCGATCATGGCTGCCATCGGGGGCGTCCTCGCGCCAGCCCTCATCTTTTCTTTTTTCAACGCGCAGGGGCCGGGATCACGCGGATGGGGGGTTCCCATGGCAACCGATATCGCCTTCGTCATCGGCGTCATGGCACTGCTCGGGGATCGCGTTCCCTTGGGACTCAAGGTGTTCCTAACTGCCTTGGCCATCGTGGACGACATTATGGCCGTCCTGGTCATCGCCGTCTTTTATACCTCGGCGATTTCGCTGCCAGCCGTCGCGGCGGCCGCCGTTTGTTTCGGCGTGCTCGTCCTCGCCAACTACCTAGGCGTCCGAAGCGTCCTGGTCTATGGCCTGTTCGGCACGCTCCTGTGGCTCGCCGTGCTGCAATCCGGAATCCACGCGACGATAGCGGGCGTGATCCTCGCGATCGCAATTCCTTCTCGAACGGAGATCGACGCGCCGCGATTTCTCCGGCATTCCAGAGCCGTGCTGGATCATTTCGAGCGTTCCGTCAACAGCGAGCAGAGCGTGCTTAACGACGAAGAGCAACAGGGAGCGATCGACGCATTGGAGGATACCTGTGAGAAGGCGCAACCACCACTCCATCGCTTGATAGAAACCCTACACCCCTGGGTGACGTTTGTCATCATGCCGCTCTTCGCGCTCGCGAATGCGGGAGTGAATCTCGGCGGCGACTTACTGGCAAGCCTTCGCGAGCCCGTTACATTGGGAGTGCTCCTCGGCCTGCTCGTGGGGAAACCGCTGGGCATCACTGCAGCTTCATGGCTCGCCGTGAAGCTGCGGCTCGCCGAACTGCCCGCGGAAATCCGCTGGAGCCACATTCACGGCGCTGGATGGCTGGGCGGCATTGGATTCACGATGTCATTATTTGTCGCCGCACTCGCCTTCGGCGACGAGGACTTACTCGGCGAAGCGAAGTTAGGTATTCTTGGCGGCTCACTCCTAGCCGGCATTCTTGGCTCCGCTTTCCTCTTGCGCGAACGCCGACCGCTCCAGCAAGAGAAATCGTAATTTTGCATGTCTGAACCTATCGAACACTACGCCTTGATCGGGGATTGCAAGACCGCGGCCCTGGTTTCAAAACAGGGGAGCATCGACTGGCTTTGCCTTCCTCATTTCGATTCCGCCGCCTGCTTCGCCGCTCTCGTTGGAACGCCAGAAAACGGCCACTGGACCATCGCACCGGCAGCCCCCATCCGTTCAATCCGGCGCCGCTACCGGGATCTCACCTTGATCCTCGAAACGGAATTTGAAACTGAGCAAGGGACAGTCCTCTTAATCGATTTCATGACGCCGTCGAACGACTCCCCCGATCTGGTTCGCGTGGTGAAGGGAAAGAGTGGCCGAGTCCAAATGAAAATGGACCTCGTCCTTCGGTTCGACTATGGGTCCGTCGTGCCCTGGGTGGAGCGCACTGAGCACGGAATTTCCGCAATCGCGGGTCCCGACATGGTCAGCCTCCGGACCAAAGTGCCTCTTCGTGGAGAGAACTTCCACACCTTGGCCGAGTTCACGGTATCCGCAGGTGAAGAGATTTCGTTCGATATCGCATGGCACCCTTCGAACCGCTACGAGCCGTCCCCGCTGGATACCGGAAAGGCGCTCGACGCAACGGAACAGTGGTGGCGAGAATGGTCCAGCCGATGTAAGTATCAAGGCGAATGGCGCGATGCGGTACTCCGCTCGCTCATTACGCTCAAGGCTCTTACCTTCGAGCCTACCGGAGCGATCGTCGCCGCCCCCACTACATCGCTTCCGGAACGCATCGGCGGGGTTCGCAATTGGGACTACCGATATTGCTGGGTGAGAGACGCCACGCTGACGTTGGATGCCCTGCTGAATGCCGGGTATGTAGAGGAAGCAAAGAGCTGGCGCGAATGGCTGCTGCGCGCCGTGGCCGGACATCCTGCAGAGCTAAACATTGCCTACGGCATCCGAGGGGAGCGGCGCCTCACCGAGCTTGAGCTACCTTGGCTGGTCGGATATGAAGCGTCGGCCCCCGTGCGTATCGGTAACGCCGCCTATTCGCAATTTCAACTCGATATTTTCGGTGAGGTTGCCGATACGCTCTACCAATGCCGCCAAGCGGGCCTCGGTCCGATGACGCGCCGCGAAGGCGTGGTCGAGTCTCTTCTGAAGTTTCTGGAGACCGCATGGGAGAAGCCCGACGAGGGCATCTGGGAAGTGCGCGGTCCGCGTCGTCACTTCACCCATTCTAAAATGATGGCCTGGGTGGCGTTGGATCGCGCGGTGAAGGCCATGCGCCAGGGTTGGATGCCTTACAACGAAAGCTGGGAGAACCTCCGCGACCGCGTTCACGCGCAAGTCTGCGCCAACGGCTTCGATGCCGATCTCAATTCATTCGTGCAGTTCTACGGAGCGAAGCATTTGGATGCAAGCCTTCTCATGATGCCGTTGGTTGGATTCCTTCCCGCTACCGACCCTCGCATCGTGGGCACCATTGCGGCGATCGAGAAGCATCTTATGTCCGATGGGTTTGTGGCGCGCTATACAACCGACCCGAACGTCGACGGATTGCCACACGGCGAAGGCGCGTTTCTTCCGTGTACCTTCTGGCTCGCGGACAACTATGTCTTGCAAGGAAGGCGCGAAGATGCGGTCCGCACCTTTGAACAGCTTCTCAAGATCCGAAATGATGTCGGCCTCTTAGCGGAAGAGTACGATCCCGTCGAAAAGCGTCTATTAGGAAACTTTCCGCAGGCCTTTTCTCACGTAGGCTTGGTCAACACGGCGTTCGGCCTCAGCCGGGATATCAGCCCGCCGGTTGCCGGTCCGATGGCTCGCGGCGAGTAGACCGGGCCTGCCGTTTTATCTCTCGATCCGATCTTCAATCCGAAGCAGTTCCGGCGCCTGCGCAGTCCCAACGACAATGAACGTGACTAAAGTGTCGGCCTGCACTTGAAGGTTGGAGAGTTGCGGAGGGGCGGTGCCCCCTTCCGGGACAATTTCCAGCGTCCCGGCATCCATGTCCATAAACGAACTCAGCATGCTGTCGGTAAACGACGTGGCTTTGCCCGGGCCTACGCCGTGCAGAAGCTTGACCTTCGTCCCGGAAATGTAGACGTCGAGATCGTCCACACCGTGGCACGCGTTGATCAACCGCACCCGCGCAGTCCCCGGTTCCAACGCGCCTAAGCTGTCGTTCAGAATGGTGAGTCTCGCCGTACGATTTACTCCCGGAAGGGCCACCAGTGTGTAGTGCCGCCCGAAAAGCAACTCGCGCCTGTTCGCCGCCAAAAAGTCCTTCGCGCCAGGCTCGCGCAGCTCGAACCTTACTGCGCCCGACGCGATCTCTTCATAGGGCGATGATTTCTGGTATTCGAGGCTAAAATTCTGCGCGTCCCTCGACCACACTTCCATAGTCTTTCCGCTCTCGGCCGCATTGATGAACCGGACGAGTGAATTCCCCTCGTGAGCAACCGTGACTCCAGCCGGCGATCCCGACGTCCTGCCTTGCGAAGTCGTTGTGGTCGAAGGGCTCGTCGTGGGCGCGGGGGTGCAACCAACTGTCCATACAGAGATTGCGGCAACCACCGCTGAGGTTCGAAAACGCATGATAAGGTCTCCTCTAGCTCATGTTGAAGCTACCATACTCTCACGCTCCAGAGGAACGGCGAACCAGCGTTCGATAGACTAAGACCTACCATCTCAGATGCGTCGACATGAAACAGCACCCCATCGTTCCTGGCCGGAAGTCGGCCGCCTTCTCTGGTCGAAGATGGATGCCGACAACGTCTTCGGACGCGCTGCGGAATTGGCGTATTTCTTTTTCTTCTCGATCTTCCCGCTTCTGATCGCCCTCACATCACTGCTAAGCGTTGTGTCCGGAGGCGCGCGGTTCCAAGGCGAGTTACTTCGCTACTTCCACGCCGTTCTTCCCGACTCCGCGTTCGAGTTGCTATCGACAACTCTGGCCGAGATTACAGAATCGAACAGAGGCGGACAGCTATCGTTTGGTATCGCCTTGACGATCGTTTCGGCGTCCGCAGGGATGGTCGCGGTGATTGAAGGACTGAATACCGCATACGATGTGCGCGAGGCGAGAACCTGGCTGCGCCGGCGCGGAGTCGCATTTCTTCTGACTCTAGCGCTGCTTGTATTTCTGATTCTGGCGCTCGCTCTTTTTCTCTATGGTCCCGAGTCTGGGGCGTTCCTCGCGGAACACATCGGCTTTAGGCCGCTCTTTGAGACTGCTTGGCCCGTGCTGCAATGGCCGATCGCGTTTCTCTTTGTCCTAACGGCAATGGCCCTCATCTACCGGTTTGCTCCGAATGTCCGAGGCCAAACGTGGACTTGCATCTATCCCGGTGCCATCGCGGCGTTCTTGCTCTGGCTCGCCGCCTCGGTGGGGCTGCGCATCTATTTGAGCGTGTTCAATACATACACCGCAGCATACGGCTCGCTGGGAGCC
The DNA here is from genome assembly GCA_039926185.1 of Bryobacteraceae bacterium. Lineage (GTDB taxonomy): Bacteria > Acidobacteriota > Terriglobia > Bryobacterales > Bryobacteraceae > Palsa-187. Next base: position 202,678 of record JBDSXJ010000014.1, read on the forward strand.
GTGATGATTCTGATGCTGTGGTTCTATTTGTTCGGTCTGGCGATCCTGGTGGGAGGCCAGTTGAACTCGGTCCTGGCAGGTATCGAGAAGAAGGCTTAGGTCAGAGACTCCGACGGAACATCCGGCCGCGATTCGCCCGATCCGATTAACGCAAAGCGGGCCGCAAGCGGGCCAACGAGTTCAAACAAGGCGACGGATGCCAAGACAACAGTGGTCACCGTTCCGCCGAGCTTAGGGAAGCGCTGATTCACGATGAGCACCAACCCGATGGCCAAGCCGGCTTGCGCCAAGATCGAAAATCCGATCCATTTCTGCGTCATCGCATCGAGCCCCGCCTTACGCGCCCCGTAGCGTGATCCTAAGAACTTGCCAGCCGCGCGGCCAATCACGTAGATGAATCCCATCACCCCTAGACTCGCTAGTAAAGCCAAATTCAAATCCGCGCCGCCGATCACAAAAAAGATGGCATACAAGGGAGGATCGGTCTGAGACAACGACTTAAATAGACTCTGGCTGCGCTTGGAAATGTTCACCGTGGTGGCTCCCACTGCGAGGCTGGCAACCAGTGGCGACAGGTCCAGCCACTGTGCGAATCCAACGCACAACAAAACCGAGCCACCCATCAGGATCAGAATCTCTCCGTGCTCGACGACGTTCTGCGACCACAGACTGAGTAGCAATCCGATCAGAAAACCCAAAGCGACCGACCCGACCATCTGCCACACCAACGGGAACAGCGAGGCATAGATCGCCTCTCCCCACGACCCTCCGCTTTGCGAAACCAGATCGATGGTTGACGCCACCAGACTAAAAGAAACCAGGCAGAAGATATTGTTCAACGCGATCACGCCCGTGAGCGTTTCCGTGAGCGTGCCCTCGGAATTGCATTCGCGGATCACCATCAGAGTGGAGGCCGCGCCTGTTCCCATGGAAATCGCTCCTAGCAAGAACGAGATATCCCAAGGTTGTCCGGCGAGCAGCATTCCGATCGTGACCAGAGTTCCGCATAACAGAGACTCCGCTACAGTCACCATCAGAGCCTGACGACCGATGACTCGGAATCGCGAAACTTCAAATACGGAGCCGATTGAAAATAGGATCAAGCCCAGCGCAACCTCGCTGAATACCTCCAATGTTTCCAGGTTTTCGTGAGTGATCCATCCGAGGAAGGAAGGTCCCACCGCAACACCGGCTAGCATGTAACCTGTTACTTCCGGTACGCGCAGGAACTTGACCAGATGCCCGGCTAAAAGCGCAAAAAAGAGGATGACCCCGAGCGACGCAAGTTCATTCACGCGGCACCTCCACCAAGCTGCGTTTCCCGCCGCGCTCATAGACCAGCCGGACGGGTTTCCTTCGCGCATCGGCCAGTAACTGCGACAAAAACGGAACGGAACGATTGCTTTGGCCCAGGATCGAGATCAGGCGATCCCCGTCTCGTAAACCGGCTCGCTCGGCGGGTGTTCCAGGCTCTACGAAGAGTTCCGGCAGCGGAGTGGAAACCGGCATCAGGATGAATCCCGTGCCCACGCTGAGAAGTTCCACCTGAATCCGAATCCGGCCGCTGCGTCCTGGTCTGGCAATTTTCAATTCCTCTCCGATCTCAATCGTCGTGAGGGACTGGCCGTCGCCTTCAATCAGATCTCCCGGCTGTAGAGCGTTGCGATCCGCCCAGCGTCCTGCCCAAACATCGATTATTACAGCCCCCTTCATGCCGGGATATAGGTCCTGCCACTCCGCAGGAAGTGGGATGGCGCGAAATCCAAACGTTTCCGCGAGTACTCGCTCAGGCCCAGCGCTCAGCGCGAGCAGATCGGGAATACTTGCCACGGACGCCACATGAAGGGCGCCCTCACAAGGCATCACGATTCCCATCAGGCTCCCGTCAAGATCGAACACCCCGGCACCGGCAAACGATTTATCTAGGGAAATATTCAAAACCAGTTCGCGATAGCTGACGCCGCTGCACACTGAATCCTCTACGGGACCCTGGATGCTCGCAGTCCACAATGGGTCGTCTTTCGGGGATCGCCCGACAATTAATAGCCAACTGTCTGAATTTTGTGGCGTCGCAGCCACCTCGGCCGGAATACCGGGTTCTGCCGTTTCAACAACACTCAGCGTCGGATTCACCAGAGTATGAGGACCACCCACGGTTAGGATCTTGTTCGGACTCTCATAACGAACGCCGCTCGTGCCTCGATCCGCCAGGAAGACCGCCTGACCCGCCAGTTCGGCCGCGCGAGTCGCCAGATACTGCCCAATCCCGGCCGCCTGATCCCGCCGGACCCGCTGCTGCAAAAGCGCGGTTTCCGTCGGTGACGGAGCTTCGTTCTCACTCTTGCGGGGCCGAAAGCGCACTCCTATAAATAGGATCGCAACCGCGGCAAGGGTCAGGATTGCCAAATATTTTCCGCTCAGGGTTTCCTTCATTCGAATTGGGTCCCAGCGCGACCTAAACCAGACTCCGTATTCCGCCAGGCAGGCACCACTCCATCGAACTGGGTTCGGAAAGGTGTTATTCGCTTGGGTATCCGCTGTGTATCCTTCTCAGTGCGGCTATGCACAGCGATGAAACCGGCGCCATCCTTGGCGCGCTCAATATCGTGATCGGCAGAGGTCGCTTCCGTCCCGAAGAACCGGGAGATCGGTCTCATGACGATACCCCACAGTCCCGCATCTTCTCGGAAGTTAAAAAAGCAGGGAACCTTCGCGCCGGTCGCCAGCGTAATCTCGTCCTGCGGAACACCGGTGTTGCCCAGCGATTGATGCGCCGACTGGGCCACCGCATACTGCGGGAAAGTAGCTATAACGTAATGCTTGGGGTAGACGACCCCATGCGAGGTGTCGGACTCCCTAAAGAACTCAGCGAGGTTTTCCATAATCGTGGTGTGATGCAAGCTTAGCAAACGGACTGTGCCGGTAGCTTGATAGATCCGAAGGTGTACACTCAATGGAAGATGCTGAGAACATTGACTTCGGTGGTCGGTTCGTCGATTCATGCGGCGGATGGCGAGATCGGTCATGTCCGCGACCTTCTATTCGACGACCGAAACTGGGTGGTCCGCTACTTGGTCGTTGAAACGGGAAGCTGGCTTGCGGGGCGCAGAGTACTGATTTCACCGTTGGCCGCGCAATCGATCAGCCTCGAAGGCCGCTCGGTACACGTCACGCTGACAAAAGACCAGATTCAAGGCAGCCCCGACATCAACACCGATCTTCCAGTTTCGCGTCAGCAAGAAGCGGATCTCAGCGCACACTTTGCTTGGCCCGCGTATTGGCTCGCCAACCCTGTGGGGGCTCCTCTCATAATGGCGCCCCCGCCAATGGACACGCGGGGTGTCGACGGTGATCCCAACCTGCGAAGCGTGGGTGAGGTTACAAAGTATGCGGTGAAGGCAACCGATGGCGAACTTGGGCACGTTTCCGATCTGATCCTAGAAGACGCGAACTGGTTTATCCGCTTCTTGGTCTTGAAGACGGGTGGGTGGTTCGCAAGCCAGAACCTCATGTTGAGCACACGCTGGATCGGATCCATTTCGTGGGCGCAGCGCGAGGTTCTAGTGCCTTATACTCGGGACGAATTGTGAGGTAAACGCCGTTGCAGGCCACTCTCACTCTAGCCGTTTCCCGCAGGCGCGCCGTTCGTTTGGCGCTCGCTTTGTTCGTCCCCGTCGCCGCTTTTGCGCAACGCCGTTCGGTGCGAGGGATCGTACGGAACGAAGAGGGCTCACCCTTGCGGAAGGCGGCCGTAAAGTTGAAAAACCTACGAACGCTGAACATCGCTCTTATATCACCCGCAAAGACGGCTCCTATCGCTTTCACGGCTTGAATCCAAATTTCGACTACGAGATCACTGCCGATTACCAGCGAGGCTCCAGCAAGACAGAGCGGTTAGAAAGATTCGATTCCTCGCCCGAGGTTGTGATCGACTTAGAAGTTCGAGCCCCACGATAAGAATCGCACTGGGAGGTGTCACCAATGAAGTGGTCGATAAGACTCGGCTCCGTCGCCGGAATAGACGTCTACGTCCATGCGACCTTCACGCTGCTCATGGCATGGGTGGTCTTGAGCCAATGGGTCGCCGGACAGAGCATAACCGGGACGTTGACGGCACTCGCCTTCGTCTTATCGCTCTTCGCCTGCGTGGTCCTGCATGAATTCGGCCACGCACTCACGGCGAAGAAATACGGGATTCGGACCCGCGACATCACGCTGCTGCCAATTGGCGGCGTAGCACGGCTGGAGCGTATGCCCGAAGACCCAATCCAGGAACTCTGGGTTGCGCTCGCCGGTCCGGCGGTGAATGTGGTGATCGCAGCCTTGCTCTTCGCCGGCCTAAGCTTGTCGGGACGACTAGAGCCCATCTCCGAAGGCGCCCTGGGCGAAGGCTCCCTCTTGAATCGATTGATGGTGGTCAACGTCGTATTGGCGCTCTTCAATATGTTGCCGGCATTTCCGATGGATGGTGGGCGGGTGTTGAGGGCTTTACTGGCTACGCGCATGGACTATTCGCGCGCCACCCAAACAGCCGCGTCCATCGGGCAGGGGATGGCCCTTCTCTTCGCGTTCGTGGGCTTTTTCTTCAATCCCTTTCTGATCTTCATCGCTCTTTTTGTTTGGATCGGCGCCGGTCAGGAAGCCGCGATGGTCCAAATGAAATCCGCGTTGGGAGGAATTCCCCTTCGGCAAGCCATGATTACCGACTTTCGCATCTTGGCGCCGGAGGACTCACTCGATCACGCAGTCGAGCTCATCCTCGCGGGTTCGCAGCACGACTTCCCCGTGGTATCCGGCGACGAGGTTCGAGGAATCCTCACCAGGAAAGACTTGTTGGCCGCCCTCGCAAAACGGCAACCGGCATTGGTTGGCGAGATCATGCAACAGGACTTCCAATCCGCCGCGCCCGAAGAAATGTTGGAAACCGCATTTCGCCGCCTGCAGGAATGCGGCTGTAATACGATTCCCGTACTCTCCGGTGGGCGTCTTGTGGGCATGGTCACCTCCGAAAACGTGGGCGAGTTTCTCATGATTCAAGCGGCACGTAGCTCAAAACGGCTTAGCGCCTAACACCACCTTCGATATTCTGCTTGACAAGACTGAATGGCAGCGGCGGCGGAATAGACGTACTGCTTTCGGCGCGCCGGGTCGGCCCAACCGGCAAAGCCTGCGGCCTGGACATGACCGACGACATGCTCTCTCTTGCGCGCGAGAACCAACAGAAATCCGGCGTTGAAAACGTGGAGTTCTTGAAGGGAGAGATTGAGAACATCCCGCTGCCCGATAACTCGGTCGATGTGATCATCTCGAATTGCGTGATCAATCTTTCCGCCGACAAGGACCGTGTTCAAACAGAAGCGTTTCGAGTCTTGAAACCCGGTGGCCGGTTTGCAGTTTCCGACGTCGTGGTCCGTGGAGACGTTCCGGACGAAGTCCGCAAACACATGCTTCTCTGGGTGGGGTGCATCGCAGGAGCCTTGAAGGATTCCGATTACATCTATAAGCTCGCAAGGGCTGGATTCGAGGGGATCGAGATTGATCCCACCCGAGTTTATAGCATCGAGGATGCCCGGACGTTCCTGACCACGGAAGGATCGATGTCGATTCGATCGCGCCCCAAGTGGAAGGAAAGTTCATGAGCGCGTTTGTTCGCGCCACAAAACCAGTCGGAGCCTGCTGCTCTACCGGATGCTGCGGAGTATGAGCCTGGCCCGCAACCCGCTCCGCCGGTATCGCGGCTGCGCGCGGACTCCGGGCCATAGAACGTGCGAAGATTTCATCGAGTGATTCTTCCGGTATTCCCGGGCCCGAATCCGTGATCGTCAGTTGCACCTGATCCGCCCCGCGCCGCGATAGTGATCGGCCCGCCCTCGCCTGCATAACACAACGCGTTCCGGAGCACGTCACCTCGCACTACAGCCTGAAACCGAGCCCCTGGCGGTGAAGCTCAGGTGGACCTTTCGGCGTTGAACGCCTTGGACGATTCAAAGGACGAGCATCGCACTGACCACTGAGCCATGCCTCGATCTCGTGTCAGAAGGTGAGCCTTGCACCAAGTTGAAAGGCTCGCGGCCCACCGGGTCCAAAGACCTGAGTGATCCGGCAACCGCAGTCCATATTGTTGACGGATGGCCGACAATCCAGGAACAATCGCCCATCCACTTGAGAGCGTAGCGACTGCCGTCCAAATGCACATCAACTTCGTCCATTGACACTGGATGCCAAGCAAATGGACGACCTGGCGGATGGAACCACGACTCTTACAGGCTGAGAGCATTCGGTACCACGGCTTCACGCTCGAGATCACTCTCACGCAAGAGGGAGTCGATATTAGTGGTTGGCTAGTTCGGGTCCTTCAACTATGGCCGGTAACGTGCTCCAAGAAGCACGTGATCCGATGCAAACAATTGTGGACGCGAGCCTGTAAAATGGCTCCTGGCCTGAAATTGCCTATTCGACCAGCGATTGAAGGAGAATAAATCATGACTGGAATGCTACGTCCAATTTCCCTGAGTATTTTATTCTGGTCGGTAGGAAGTGCCGCCTTCGCGGCGGACGTCGAAACTGGAGTCAAGCAGTACCAGGACAAGAAGTACGCAATAGCGGAAGACACCCTACGCGCCGTTGTGGCAGAGCACGCGGAAGACGCTCAGGCTAACCATTACCTGGGTTTGGCGCTCATGGAGCAAAAGAAGTATGCGGAAGCGGAGGAGTTTCTGCTGAAGGCTTCGACGCCAAGGCCGGACGCCCGGGTTGCCCTGGCCAAAGTGTACATGTTGCAGGACAAGCTTGACGATGCCTTACATGTCATCCACGAAGCCGAAGAAGGCCCCAAGGATCCCGAACTCTACCTTACGCAGGGAATGGTTCTGCTAAAGCAGGAAAAGGCTGCGGAGGCTGCCGGCGCATTCAACAAAGCCTTGGAACTGGATGGAAAGAACGCTTACGCTCACTACTACATGGGTATGGCCCAGAACAAGCTGAAACGGGCTGACTTGATGATCAATCATTACGAGCTCTTCCTGCAGCTTGCACCGAGAGCACCGGAAGCTGCCCGCGTTCGCGCACTCTTACGATCGCTGTAGGTCTTCGGCATCTTACCCCGGTGACGATCAAAAACTTCAGTCGGGTAACGCTTTGGATCATCGCTGGAGTTGTTGGACTGCTGGTCCTACTGCTCGGGGTGGCGCATACGCCAATGGTCCGAGCACTGATCCTGAGAAGGGTGCAGCAGGCCGTGGCTGCCCAGACTGCGCTCCGCGCAGCCGAGCTCAATTACAATCTTCTGACGGGTTCGATTTATCTGCGCGGCGTGTCGGTGGGACCGATAGAGCGCCCCTTCGTTACCGCAGAGCGCATCCAAGCCACTATCGGCTATCGGGCTCTGTTCGGAGGGGGGATTGTCGTGCAAAACGGCAGCGCCACCAACGTAGTCGTGGATATCTTCATTGACGAGCAGGGCCGCAGTAATCTTCCCGTCCTCCCGAATGACGGCCAGCCGCCAGCTGACCAGCTTCCCAGCTTCTTAGTCGAACGCCTGACGGCCAATGGTGCGTTCCTTCTGGAGGACCGCTCGAACAAAATAGCGGCGCGCGTTCCCGCGTGGACGCTGACCGTGTCTGGCACGAATCCGTTCGCGCCGTCGCACAGCGTCCAATTTGAAACGAGCCAGGCAGGGACAGCGTCTTACGAGGGCAGACCTCTCTCCCTCGAGACTCTACGCTTACGCGGAGGTTTCACGCGGAGCAACGTAAACATTGAGCAATTTCAGTTGGCGACTACCGGCCTGGACATGGTTGCTTCGGGAACGATGAGTGGATTCGCCGATCCGAATCTCAACCTGCAGGCAACTACGACGATTGACGCCGTTCCGGTTCTGAATTTCGCCGGTATTCAGCCGCCGCCTGAGGTGGCCGGCAGGTTGGCGGCTACCGTGAAAGCCACGAACAATGTAAGCAGCTTGGAGGTAACCGCGGACGTTTTAGGAGAGAACCTAACAGTGGCGCAACTCCGCGAGGTTGCCCTGAACGCTCAAGCGAGTTGGAGCCGCGCGAGCGGAGTGGTGGAAATCGAATCTGCGCAAGTTCGCGCGCCTGAGGGGGCCGCTACGCTACAAGCCACGTGGTCCGGCTCGACGCCCGAATCACAGAATCGCGCCTCGGCGAGAATCGAGCGGCTGAATCTACCCCGCATATCGCAACTCCTGCACCTGCCTTTCGAAGTGGCCAGCGGCGCCACGGGTTCACTGAGCGCGCAATGGCGGGGTTCGGCGTTCGAAGAAGCGGATGCGGCGGCGTACCTGCGTCTAACGGCGGCTCGTCAAGAAGCGGCGAAGGACGTGATTCCGATTTCGGCGACGATCGATGCTCGCGTGAACAATCGCCAGGTCAAGGTGTCGATTCGCGACGGGCAGGCGATGGGTGCGACTGTCCAGGGCAACGTAGCAACGACGCTTACCGCAGCTGGCGAGCCGTTCAACGGACCGCTTTCAGGCGAAGTTCAGGTCCTTATTTCGAATGCCGTTAACGCACTGGCGGATGCTGATCGGTTCCGCGGAATTGAGCCTGGAGCGACGCCCATCGGCGGACAGGCACAGTTGCAGGCCTCGCTGGGCGGAACGCTGCGACGTCCCACAGCGAGCGCGATGCTGGCAGGAACGGGAATCAACTACGGAGAGATCCAGAACCTGAGCGTGCGGGCGAGCGCGAATTACGATCCGGCGCGACTCGCCGTGAGCGACGCGTTCATCACGTGGGAAGGGTCGGAGATTCAGGCACAAGGAAACGTCGGACTCGAAGGCCCAACCAATCCGATTGAGTTCGCGGCGCGGAGCGGCAACGTTTCGATTCCCGAGGTGATGGGAATCCTCGGCTACAGCTACCCCGTCCAGGGCCGCGTGACGATTGAAGCCCAGGGGACCGGCACACTGGAGCAACCCAGAGTCACGGCCACGATCCAGGGGAACGAGTTGGCCGCATACGGGGAGCAATTGGGCGAACTCACGGCGACCGCTCACTACACGCATCCCGAGGTGCAGATCACCTCGCTCTCCGTAGTGAGGCCCGAGGACTTGGGCAAGCTCCAGGCGAACGGAACCTACAACTTAGAAACGCGTGGATACGTGATCGATTTGAATGGTGATGCTCTTGCGATTCGCAACCTCCAACTCGCCGATGTGCCTCGGATTCAGGGAGTTGTCAACCTGACGCTATCCGGCATGGGCACCGTGGACAATCCATCCGCCGATTTCAAGATCACCGCATCGGAAACGCAAGTGGACGAACGCATGCTGGGCACGGTGACGCTGGCCGGAAATATCGAGAACCGCGAGGCGACCGTGTCGGCGGAAGCGCCGGCATACAACCTGCGCGCGGAAGCGGTGGCCAGCACGCAAGCTCCGTACGCCACCACGGCCCAGGTGTTGCTGAATGGCACCGACTTGGCAGGTTTGCCATGGGGTCCGAGCGAGCCGCCGGTGCGTGGGACGGTCACCGGGCGGATCGATGCAACCGGTGAACCGGAGCACTGGCGCGAGGGCACCGCCGCAGTGAACGTCGCGGAGATCGCGCTGCAGACGGAGTTTGGTGAGGTGAAGAACAGCGCACCGATCCAGCTCAGCTATCAGAACCGATCGGTCGATATCGCGTCTTTGCGTTTGGCCGGTCCAGGCTCCACTCTGTCAGTGGAAGGGACGCTCCCTCTCGAAACAACGGCCGCTCCCGGCTTGGTCCGCTATGATGGCCAAGTCGATCTGGCGGTTGCCAGCTCCATCGCAGCTGGCGAGCAAAAGCAGTTCGACGCGGCCGGTCAACTGGCGTTCTCGGGCGAACTTCGCGGTTCGCTGGAACGCTTTGTTCCCAGCGGTACGATGAAGCTGACCGATGGACGCTTCACGGCCGATGCGTTGCGATCGCCGGTGGAGCAGGCCCAGGCGGAGATCGCTCTCGAGGGCGGACTGCTCACGATTCAGCAGTTGACAGCCAAGCTTGGCTCGGGAATTTTGACCGGGCGGGGGTCCGTCCCGTTGGGCTTGTTTACTCTGCCCCAACAGGTCGACGTGCCACAGATGTCCGCACCGGCGGAGTTTGAGATGGCGGTAACGGGACTCGCCTTAGAGTCGGTGGCCACCCTGCCCGACAATGTCCACGGAACGGTCTCGCTATCCGTGAAGGGCGCGGCCGATAGGCCGGAATTGGCCGCCTTGACGGCCACGGCAACAATCCATCAATTGATCCTGAACACTGCCGGAACGCGCGTCCAAACATCCATGATGCCACCGACGATCACCCTGCGCGGGGCGGAATTGAATATCGATCGGTTCCACTTGACGGGAACAGGTACAGAGTTCGATCTGACCGGAGGCGCCTCGCTCATCGCGCGGGAACTTCGCGACGTTCAGGTGCGTGGCAATTTGAATGCGGGACTGCTGAGCACGTTCGTCGAGGAGCTGGTGGGGGCGGGAGACATCCAGCTAAGAGCGACCGCTACCGGCCCCTTCGCGGAACCGAGAGTGAACGGGTTCGTCGAGATGAATGACGGCCGAGTGTCCATGCGAGATCCGCGCATGGATCTTACGGGCCTGGAGGTGCGGTTGGATCTGCAAGGCCGTGCCGTGAACATCGAACGTTTCCAGGGCGACTTGAATGGCGGGACAGTGGCGGCTTCGGGCAATATCCAACTGGGTGAGCAAATCACCCCGAACGTGCAACTCGCGCTGAAAGACGTCTTTCTGGACGCGCCCGAGGGCATGCAGACACGCTCCAGTGCGGACCTGCGATTGGCGGCGCGAGGAGAAGAGTTGCTGTTGAGTGGCGACGTAACCATCCATGAAGGCGGGTATTCCGCGCCCTTGGACCTGCAACGGGCGCTCGAAGCATACTTGCAGCCGGGCGGCTCCGTCCAATTGGCGGGTGAGCGCGATCCTCAGTTGGCCAGGCTGAACTTCGATGTCAACGTGCGCACAGACGAGCCCCTCCTCATGGATAACAATCTGGGCAAGCTCACGTTCACGGCAGGGCTTCGGGTCACCGGCGATTACTACCGCCCCGGATTAATCGGCCGGATCGATCTCGGGGAAGATGGCACGCTACGGCTGCAGGAGAATCAGTACGTTCTCGACCACGGCACCATCACCTTCGTAAACGAAGATCGTATCGCGCCGCTTCTTGACATCGTGGCGAATACCAAGGTGCGGGATCGTGAGCTCGCAGTCAAAATCAGCACAGACGCTGACGGGGAGGTGGCCACCGACTTCACGTCGAGTGAGCCAGGGGACACGCGCGCCGATGTGATCGCACTGTTGTTGACGGGTAAGACTGCGGAAGAACTTGAGGGTGGACAAATGGCCGCGGCAGGAGAGCGAGCTGCCTTGGCGCTGGTCGCTGGAACGGTCAGTGGCCGCCTATCGCGTGAAGTGGAGACAGGGCTGGGCACGACGGCAGTACGTATCGAGCCCAACCTGATTGCGCAGGAAGCCGATCCCACCGCGCGGCTGACGCTGGGTCAGGACCTGACTCGCTTCTTGCAGTTGATCTATTCGATGAACCTCACCAACAGCAGCGATCAGATTTGGAGCGTGAACTACAACATCAGGCCCAAGATCAACACGCGCGTCACGAAGCAGACGGACAATACATTTCGTTTCGATTTCCAGCACGACATCCGTTTCGGCCTGGGCCGGCCGGCCGCTGCGACGCAGGCACCCAAGGTGGAGCAGTTCCTAGGCACGGTAACGTTCGCGGGCGATCTGGGCGTGGCACAAGAAAAGTTGCGCGATGTGTTTCGCGTGAAGTCCGGGGACAAGTACGCCTTTTTTGATGTGCGCGATGGACTGGATCGCCTGGAGAAGTACTACCACGATCTTGGATACCTGGAGTCGCGCATCCGGTTGCAACGGATGCCGGAGGAAAAAGAGATCGCGCTGACCATTGAGGTCAACGCGGGCCGGGTGGTCGAGTTCGTCTTCGAAGGGTGGAATCCTCCAGGTAAACTGCGCGATCAGATTCGTGGCGAATGGCAGCGCGGCGTCTTCGATTCGCAACGGACTGAGGTGAGTGTTGCACGCATGGAAGACGCCCTGGCCCGTGACGGTTACCTCCGGCCGACGGTACAGGCGGAAATCCGGATGCTGTCGGAACGTCGAAATGTACTGTTCACGATCGACCGAGGTGAGCGGTATACAGGAAGTGAGACCGTCTTCGACGGCGCGATGGGAATCGAGCCGAAGGAACTTCGCGCTCAGTTGAAAGACGCCAAGTTATCCGACAAGCTGCATTCGGAACCGCGCGAGGTCAGCGAGTTCCTTACGCGGTATTACCAGACGCAAGGATTCCTGGACGCTAAAGTTGCACGCCCCGAATACGAGTACGACGAGGAGGCCAAGCGCGCCGAAAGTGTGATCCGGATCGAGGAAGGTCCGCGCTATCGCTGGGGTAAATTCGCCGTCGAAGGCGTGACTGTCTTTAGCGAGCAAGAGGTCACGACGATTGCGGACCTTCCGACGGGTGAGTTCTACGCTCCCCAGATTGCACAAGCCTCCCGGGATCGGCTGGAAGAGACTTACTGGACGAAGGGTTACCGCGATGTGAAGATCGACTACTCCCTGGTGCGGGATCCCGAACGGGGGATTCTGGCGGTGGCTGTAACCGCCCAAGAAGGTCCGCAAAGCGTGGTCAGCGAAATCGCGGTCGAGGGCACGCAGGTCACTTCGGATGCATTCGTGCGAGGGCAGATTCCGTTCAAGCTGGGCGATGTGCTCGATATCACCAAAACCGTCGATTCGCGCCGCAACTTGTATAGCACCGGCGCCTACAGTTCGGTCGACGTTCGAGCGACCCCACTCAACCCCGATCTTGAGGCTGCCATCAAGCGAGTCAGATTAATTGCAACGGTGCAGGAGCCCAGTCCATTCCGGCTGCGCTACGGCGCATTCTTCGACACGGAGCGCGGACCTGGCGCCATCGCCGATCTACGGAATCAGAACTCACTGGGAGGCGGACGTGTGATCGGCGGCCGCCTGCGTTACGACTCCGACGTCCGCGAAGGTCGCGTGTTCTTCAGTCAATCCCTCCTTCGGAGCCTGCCCTTGCGGACGGACGCCGCGACGTTTATGCGCCGCGAATTCCAGCGGACCAAACTGGAGGATGGCACCACGGATGTGTTCCTCACGGATCGGATCGGTTTCTCTGTGCAGGAAGGATTGCAGCTTGCCAACAAGTTTTTCGTGACGGGTGGTTATCGCTTTGAGCGGGTGCATACCTACGATCAAGTCCCCGATGAGTTTCTGCCATTTGATCAAGTAGTCAAGATTGCTCCTCTGACGGCGTCTTTGACGCGCGATACGCGTGACGATGTTCTCGATACAACGAAGGGGTCGTTTACCTCGCACTCCCTCGAGTTCGCGACAGCCACGCTGGGTTCCTCACTCACCTTTGGCCGATATTTCGGCCAATACTTCCACTACCTGCCTCTCTCGAAACCGGCTTCCGTACCGTTCGGAGGAGGATTGAAGCGCCCTAGGCTGGTGTATGCCGGGGGCGCTCGCGTCGGGCTCGCTCGCGGCTTCGGCGGGCAGACGGTCGTACGTAGCGAACGCTTTTTCACGGGAGGCGGCACAACCATTCGTGGGTTTGCCCAAAATGCGGTGGGCGAATTGGATGTGCTGGGGCGGCCGCGCGGAGGCGAGGCGGTGCTGATTATCAACAATGAATTGCGGTTTCCAGTGAAGAGCATCTTCGACGGCGTCGGATTCCTGGATCTTGGAAACGTCTACTCGACAATTGAGGGCATGCGTCTGAATGATCTTCGGAAGACGGGGGGAGCTGGGCTGCGCGTCCGAACTCCGTACTTCCTGCTCCGGCTCGATTACGGATTCAAGCTGGATCGAAAGGCCGGCGAGAGCCGCGGACAGTTCTTTTTCAGTATCGGGCAGGCGTTTTAGTGCGGCGCCGGGTGCTATGTCTGATTTACGCGCATGTTTCTTCGCGCGACCTTCCCCTGTGGCGTTGTCCGTTACCGGATGCTGCCCTCTATAGATCCGGTCACTCCAGCGAATCCGGGTGAAACGATCCTTCCACGTGAGTTGCGGCAGCATTCTTCAGCGCACCTCATGCGCATATTCAACATTGTTGCTCAGTATCCCATCAGACGCTGCAACCCGCGATCGCAGATCCAGCACGGACGCCGGCTCAGATCCTTTCTAAGCCTAACCTGTTAATTCATTTCTTCTTTGCGCTCAAAGCTTCAAAGCCGGACACAACGTCGAACAGCTCCTCGTCAATTCTGCCCTGGCGCAGACGATGAAATGTCCGGTTGAGGTACTCCAGAGATTCGTCGATATTTTTGTCGGCGCGCTGCATGGCCGCGAGGCGGCTCGCATTCTCACTCGCAAGGGATTCGGCACACGCTCGGAAGAGTGAAATAAACAGATACTCGCGGATCAGGGCCCGCAACGTAGACAAATCACCCTTGGAAGTTCCTCCCCCGATGACCTCGGGTAAGTTCCCCGTCGGCCAGGCAAGTTGGGCCAGCGGGCGGCGCCAACTCTCGTCCAAGGGAAGCAATCGTTGGCTGACAGGCTCGTACGACGCTCCGGAAACCGGGCGGTTATAGAAAAGGTAAAGTTCGCCTATTTCAGCCCGGCTGCGTCGCGCCTCGCATTCCACGAGAACTTGGCCCACAAGCTGCGTGATGGTGCCTACAGCACTGGGGACGGTGAAGCGTCCGACAGGTGTCAGCCCCGCATCCATCAAGCGCGCGTGAACCCGCTCGCCGACCACCCAGACCTGTGACTTGCCGGTCATGGTCCCCAAAGTCTTCACCGCATAGCCGGCCACCAGATCGTTAAACTGTCCAACCAGTCCCTGGTCGGAGCCAAACACGACCGCTCCAATCGCGCCCGTTCGCGTTCGTCCTGTCTCCGCACTTAGGAACTCCGCTGAGCCAGCATCGCGAAGACAAACCCCCAATCCCAGTTCCACGGTGCGAGAGTACTCGCCCAGCGCCCGCACGGATTGCTCGTACTGTCCGATGCTGGATGCCGCGGCGGCTTTCATCGTGCGAACCACCGATTGAAGATCCCCGGCGCTGGCGATCTTACGGCGCAGGCTCGCCGTGGTGTCGCCCATGCTATGGGACTCTCGCTCCAGACACAGGCGAGTCCGTCCGGTGGCCCTCGAGTTCGCGATGCCGCTCAAGGGTGCTCTCGATCAATCTGGCCAGCTTGTCTGCGGCATCACAGACGGCATCGTTTATAGTTGACGCCTGGTGAGTGATCACGATGGGCTGGCAGCCTTCGAGCCGCGCCTCCATCACGCAGCGCTTATCGTTCGGCCCGCTCTTGTCGCTGTTTTCGTCGCTAAGGTGAACCACCATTCGCGTGATGTGGCCGCTGACTAAGTTCAGTGCGTTCTCTACTACTTCCCTGACATAAGTGGCGAGCGCCTCGCGGCCCTCGATGTTGTGGTCTGTGTTGATTTGAATGTGCATCCTATGTTCCATTCGTCGTTGTAATTTGTCAGTACCGGTAGATGGCCGCAAGTCCCGTCGACCCCGGCATCTGCCCGGCTGAAAGGACCAGGCCCGGCCGCCGGACTTCATAGTCAGTTCGCCCAGATCGTCGAGCAGGTCATCGACTCGCGGATCGCTCATCCGGGAAAGTTCAACCCGGGCTGTCGCACCGTCGAGCCGACCGCCAATCAGACGGTCGGACTCGATGAGCAAGGTCACGACCCGCCCGGTAGCGACGGCCTGAGCCACCTCGGCCAAGTCGTCACTGCCACGCGACTTGGACTTCGCCGTGGCGAACTCGGCAGCCAGGGTAGCGGCCTCTGCCTGATATCGGGGTTCGACCACCTTCCAGGCGCGCTCCCGAAGTTCATCGATTGGCACCGTGTCGGGATTCATTGCGATCCCTTTCGCCATCAGAGACGGGTTATGGCTGACTTGGTGAAAAAGGTGATGATGTTCCGGCAACGCGGCGAGGATCAAAGGTAGACCCGACGGCCGGGAATGGTGCTCGGTGATTGCACGGTCGACGGCGCGGAAGAAGCGCTCAGTATCAGCCTCCGCTAGGTCCTGCCTTCCGCCGTCGCCGTGACGCATGGGTGTGGTTCCGTGACCCGCCCCACCATAGGAAGCAACGGTCAGATGCGATTCGCCCACTTCCCCACCCAGCGCATCGGGGATGGTTCGTGGGACGCCGGGCGCTGGATCGATCAGGTCAAGGGCGTCGCGGTTCCCCTCAAAAAGTTGGATTTGCCGGAGGCTCAGCCCCAGAATCTGATAGCGACCTACAAATTGGAGAAAGCGGCGCAACGGTGTGGTGTGGAAGCTGTCAGCCACGACGGCCAATTCGGCGACTGGCCGCTGAAGCCGGAACGCTCGAAATAGGGCCTTCCCGCCCAGTACTGCCAATCCATCCAGCGTATCGTTCCAGAAGTCGGCATTGTGAGCGAGGTCTTCGAAGGGTTTCAAGAGGAGCTGCGTCTCGACCGCCGGATATTTCTGCCGAAGTGACGCCTCCAGCTCCCGTACAAGATTGCGGAAACGTATTGGGTCCTGCTGGTTCTCGGGAAAGCGCCGGTGGGTTGGCTGGCAAAGCGAGAGACAGGGAGGTTGGCTGAGCGACGCAAACTCGGTCAGCGATTCGATAGTGAGCAAATTCCCGTTCGGTTTCATTTGCTGTCTCCTGTTTCGTGATTTGTATTTGGGTCGGCCGGAGGTTTTGCACCCGGCTGCGTTGTTTGCTGGGCCGCCGGCTTGGGTTCCGAAGTGGATCCAGCCTCCGGTGCTGCTTTCGCTCCCCCTTTTGGTTGCTCGTCGGCTTTTTGTTTCGCCTCGGGCGTGGTATCCGGTTCAGTGGTGAAGCCCGCGAGCGCTTTCCGTGCGATCTCGACGATCGTTTTACGATCCTCATCGCTCAATTTGTCGGCGGTATTCAATCGCTCACTTACTTCGTGCGGCATGCCGGCCTCAGCATCGCGAAGGGCGCGCTGGGCAGCCGTCATCTGGTCGAGAGGCACTCGATCGAACAGTCCTTCCGTCAGCGCCAGCAGCAGGGCGATTTGCGCGGGAACGGACACGGGTTCGAATTCCGGTTGTTTCAGGCAGGCGCGAATCCTACGGCCATGCTCGATTGACTTGCGTGTATCCTCATCCAGGCGGGCCCCAAACCTGGAAAAGGTTTCCAGCTCCTCGAACTGCGCATAGGCTAGCTTGAGGTCACCCGCAACGGCACGGTAAGCCGCGCGTTGCGCCTTGCCTCCCACGCGCGATACGGATTTGCCGACATCGACCGCAGGCAGCACACCCAATTCGAATAGCGAGGGCGAAAGATAGATCTGCCCGTCCGTGATCGAAATCAGGTTGGTCGGAATATAGGCGGAGATGTCTTGTGCCTCGGTCTCGATGATGGGCAACGCCGTCAACGAGCCGCCGCCCAGGTCCTTCCGCAGGTGGGTCGAACGCTCCAACAGCCGGGAGTGAATGTAGAAGATGTCACCGGGAAACGCTTCGCGGCCGGGCGGACGGCGCAGCAGCAGTGAGAGCTCACGGTAGGCGCGCGCGTGATGCGTCAGGTCATCATAAACGATCAGCACATCCCGGCCAGCCTCCATGAACCATTCGGCGATGCTGGTCGCCGCGTACGGCGCGATGTAGGCAAGGCCAGGAGGATCGTTGCCCTCTGTGACCACAACGACCGTGTAGTCCATCGCCCCCTTTTCGCGCAAGGTGGCGACGGCCTTCGCAACCGCGGATGCCCGCTGGCCGACGGCGCAGTAGACACAGACGACATTCTGACCATGCTGGTTAAGGATGGTGTCGATCGCGATGGCAGTTTTGCCGGTCTGGCGATCGCCCAGGATCAACTCGCGCTGGCCGCGCCCAACCGGAATCAACGCGTCGATCACCTTGATGCCAGTCTGAATAGGAACCGTGACGGGCCCTCGGTCCATGATTGAAGCCGCCGGGCGTTCAATAGGCAGACGCCGACTGGAGGCCAGGGGCCCGTTGCCATCAAGGGGCCGCCCCAGCGGGTCGATGACACGCCCCAGTAATTCATCACCCACGACCACATCCATGACCCGTCCCGTGCGCAGAACTTCGTCTCCCGCGTGCAGATGCGAGTATTCACCCAACAGGACGACCCCGATTTCGTCCGCGTCCACATTGAATGCTATGCCGGGCACGTTGCCGGGAAACATGACGAGTTCCTCAAACCCCACTCCGGGGAGCCCGGACACCTTCGCAATGCCGGTTGCGACGCTCGTGATCGTGCCCACTTCCCAAGGTGTTAGTTCCGGAGTGAACGCTTCCCGCGCCTGGCCAATACCGGCAAACACGCGATCGATGTCGCTTTCGAGACTCGCCTTCTCAGGTTCCGTGTTCATTGGGACGCTGCCGTCGGCTGATCTTTGTCCTTTAGGAGCTCCGCGACTCCCTTTTCCATCGACGCAAGATAGTCCGCGATACACCATGCGACTTTTTGTCCGTTTGCGCTCAGTTCAATACCACTGATGAGGTCCGGCGAGGTCTCAAACCGGAGGTGGATCTCCGCCGAGAACGTTTCGTTCACTGCATTCTGGATGGCGGCTTGCTGCTCGCCTGGCAGCTCAAAGGCGCTGCGAATCACAGCGGGTTCGCCAGCCTTCTTCAGGGCATCACCGAGGAGTGTTTTTGCCTCGCCGTTCATTTCCCGCAGACGCTGGATGAACACCTCGCCTATACGTTCCTCCAAACTCGCCGTAGCCAGATCGGCCAGTGCCTTCCGCGTGATCGCGAACACTTCCTGTTGAGTCCTGCGTACGATAGCTTGATGCAGGTTGTGCTCTTCGCTCCGCAGCGCTTCCTGACGTTTCGAACTCAGCTCCACCGCGGCTTTCCGCGATTCCTCAAGCAGCCGCTCCCGTTCGGCCTTCACCTCCTCCGTAGCCTTGCTCAACAGAGCAGCGCGTTGCTGCTCAAACTCCGCGTTCTTGTGCTCAAACTCGTCACGCTCTTGCTGAGCCTCGATCTTCTTCGCGTCGGCATCAGCAAGCTCAGCCGCGATTCGCTTCTCCCGCTCATCGATGGCGCGGAGAATCGGCTTGTAAAGAAAGCGCTTCATCAACCACACCAGGATGAGGAAGTTGAGTGTCTGCGCGACGATGGTGAACCAGTCGATTAACATGGCCCTACTGTCCGGGAGCCTGAGTGATTACATAGTTCCAGAATGGGTTGGCGAAAATTAGAATCATTGAGACCACAAAGCAGTAGATGGCCGTGGATTCAATCATCGCCAGACCCACAAACAAGGTTCGCGTAATCGTGGCAGCAGCATCCGGCTGCTGCGCCAGTGACGTGAGCGCCGTCGCGACCGCCCTGCCTTCCGCAAGGGCCGGCCCTATCGCGCCGAAACTGATACTGATGCCAGCCGTGACGATGGACGCCACCGCAATCGTCGTCATGTTGTCCATAATGTCTCCTTTACGCCTTCACTGTTTTGTTTTTGTGGACGGTCGTTCATACACGGACCGCTTCTTCGAGTTGAGACTCCGGCTTATGAACTCTCATGGCGGCCGCGATGTAGACCGCTGCCAGGATGCTGAAGATGTAGGCTTGCACCATGCCGGTCAGCAGGCCGAGCATCGTCATGATGACCGGAAAGACGAAGGGCGTAATCGTAAGCAGGATACCGATGATCATCGCCCCGCTCATCATGTTGCCGAACAGGCGGACCGCGAGGGCCAGCGTGCGCGAAACTTCACTGATGATGTTGAAGGGCAGCATCATGAAGGTCGGCGCCGCATAGGACTTGAGATAGTTGCCTAGGCCTTGGTCCTCAATCCCGAACAGTGGCACTGCCACAAACACGCACAGCGCTAAGGCAGCCGTGGTCGAAAGCGAAGCAGTCGGCGGCTCATAGCCGGGAAGAATCGTGCACAGGCTGGCTACGCCAACAAATAGGAAGAGTGTGCCAAGAAACGGGAGATACTTGCGCGGCTCGCTCAAACCCACCTCCTCAATCTGTTTCTCGATCCCTGTGACGATCATCTCGAGCAGGTTCTGCCAACGGGTACGATTGAGGCCGGTGGAAAGCTTGCGCGTGATCAACAGGGAACCACCGGCCAACACCACCATCAACGCCCACGTGAACACAATGGTGGCATTGAGTTTGAAAAACCCGTTCTGCCAGAAGACCACCTGATCGGGACTAAGGTGCATGGTTGCTCGTCTTCGTCCAGTTCGTCGGTCTCACTGCCCCTCTGGGAAGCGTCGTTTGTGCCGGCCTGCTTCGGCTCGACCTGATTCGAGCCAACGTGGTGACGATGAGGCGCGCCATGAGGAAGCCAAGGAGACACACCAGCATTCGTTCCCAATGACCGCGGCCGATAAAGAAGAAACCGGCTAGCACAATCGCCGTCCGCAAGAAATGACTGCCGAGAAACCAGACCGCCGGCTGTTGTGTAGCGAGGTTCTTTTGAACGGTCCACCAAAGGCCGCCGAAGAATACGGCTCCCAGCACAACTCCCGCCATCAGGACCAGAAGCAAGCGCAAACTTTCATTCATCGACCTTCCCCTCTCCCTCTTGTATTTCCTTGTCTTCCTTCTCCACCCAATGCCAGGCGTTCAAACAGCCGATGACCAGACCGATGACCAGCAACGTCAGCGTCCAGGAGTGGCTTCCTGGATAGCGATTATCCAGCCAGACGCCGAGGGCCGCGCCCAGCAGCGTTGGGACCGCCACGGACCAGCCGATGAGTCCCATCATCCCCAAGCCGAACCAGACACCTTGCTTGGAACCACGCGCGAGGAGCTTACGAGCGGCCTTCGCTCCGACCTTCCGGCTGAACGCCGCAGAGGCTTGCTCGCTTGGTTCTTTTCTACTCACGCTGGAACTCCGCCACGCGACGAATGAAGTCGCTCTCCATCTTCGACATGGCCGAGCGAACGCTCTGTTCCTGTTCGTTCAGCGCAAGAAATTGTTGCTCCACGGCCTCATTCAGTTCGCCCAGGTCGGTTCCGCCGAACGCGTTACGCACGGAAATGAATACGTCCAGGCTGCTCTTGACCAGCACCCCTTCATCGATGGCTACGAAGACTTCTCCCTCGGCTTGGCTTTCGTAGCTTAAGATCCCCGGTACCAGCGCCGCGACACAGTCGAGCCGGTGCGGCAACAATCCGAAGGAGCCCTCACTGGTCTCCACCACGATGCACGAAACGCCGGTGGTCTCGACGAAGATCTGGGATGGCAGGAGGATCTTAAGCGTCATGAAGTTTGTCTGCTGCATGTTTCATCTCCCTCTCAGGTTTCGGTTCCGGCGCCGTCTCCTTCTTGGCCTCGTCAATCGCCCCGATCATATACAGCGCGCTCTCCGGGTAGTCTTTGAATTCATCACGAAGGATGCGTTCGCACCCATCGAGCGAGTCCTCTAAACTGACAATCTTCCCTTGGATGCCGCTAAACTGCTCGGTCGCAAAAAATGGCTGCGTTAGAAATCGCTCCAGCCGCCGGGCGCGGGCGACAACCTGGCGGTCGCCGGGTGCCAATTGTTCCAATCCCAGCATGGCGATGACATCTTTGAGGTCTTCGTACTGCGCTAAGGTCTGACGGATCTGCTGCGCCAGCAGATAGTGGCGTTCGCCGACGATGCCGGGCGTGGCCATTTTGGATTTCGATTGCAACAGGTCGATGGCCGGATAGAGTCCCTGGCTCGCCCGCTTGCGCGAAAGCACGATCGATGTCGAAAGATGTGAAAACGTATGCACCGCCGCGGGATCCGTCAGGTCGTCCGCCGGCACATAGACCGCCTGAATGGACGTGATGGCGCCGGTATCGGTGTTGGCGATTCGCTCCTCAAGACCCGACAGTTCCGTGCCCATGGTCGGCTGATATCCAAGGCGTGACGGCATCTGCCCCATCAAGCCAGAGACCTCCATACCGGCCTGGATGAAGCGAAAGATGTTGTCGATCAGAAGCAGTACATCGCGATGCTGGTCATCCCGGAAGTACTCGGCCATCGTCAGCGCGACGTGACCCACGCGGAACCTAGCCCCCGGCGGTTCGTTCATCTGGCCATACACCATCACCATGTTCGGCAGCACGCCTGCCGCCTTCATGTCGCGATAGAGCTCCTCGCCTTCACGGCACCGTTCACCAATGCCACAGAAAATGCTCACGCCCTTTTGGCGCTCGATCATGTTGTGGATCATCTCGGTGAGCAAGACCGTCTTGCCTACACCCGCACCACCGAAGAGACCCGATTTTCCGCCACGCTCCAGTGGAAGCAGCACGTCAATGGCCTTGATCCCCGTCTCAAAGATTTCGGATTTCGTAGACCGGCGCGCCAATGCGGGTGGTGCGCGATGAACCGTCCGCCATTCGATTTCAGTTGGCGTTGCCTGGCGGTCGATGGCGTTGCCAAACACGTCGAACATCCGTGAAAGAGTGTCCTTGCCCACAGGAGCCTTCAACGGACCGCCTGTATCTTCCACCGCATCGCCACGCACTAGACCTTGCGTGGGAGTCAGCGCGATTCCACGCACGCAATGTGGGTCTATTTGCGCAAGCACCTCGATCGAGATCGTTCCCTCTCTGGCGTGCAGCAGCGAATAAATAGGCGGCAAGTGCGAATGAAACTCTATATCCACGACGCTTCCGCGCACCGCAACCACGGCACCGATATTACACCTACTATTTGTTGTGGGCACTGCTGAACCTCATCAGCAGACTCAGATACTGCAATCTGGAGTCCTTCGTCACGCGGGGAGAGTAAAGTTGACCTATCGGGCTCATAATGCTGGAGCGCCCACGGCCGGCGGCAACGGTTGGCCGCGAGGAATGGTCGACAGATTGTTGCTCAATACATAGATCGTGATCGCCACAAGCATAAGAGTGAAGCCGATCCAGAAGCGCCAATCCCTGTGCGCACGTTTCCAATAAGGGTTCGTTTCATGACGAATGCTCTCACGAGCGGGTGTGCCGTGCTGGTGTGAGCTGTGCTTGATCTCCTTCATCGGGACGCGACACCTGCGATCTTGGTGGGCACATCCTGCTCCATCGCTGTCTCGATCAGTTGTTGCGGTTCCATCTAGACTTGACCCCACTTCCAATTCCGAATCTCTGGCATATCCTGTCCGTTCTTATCGATGTACTGCTTATGCTCGATCAGCTTGTCCTTGAGTTGCTGCTTCAAGTAAGCGCCCCTGTCGCCGGTCTGCGTCAGCCGATCGATGGTGTCCATCACCAAGTGAAAGCGATCCAGTTCGTTCAGCACCGTCATATCGAAGGGCGTGGTGATGGTGCCCTCCTCTTTGTAACCACGCACGTGGATGTTATCGTGATTGGTACGCCGGTAAGTGAGCCGGTGGATCAACCATGGGTAGGCATGAAACGCGAAGATGACTGGTTTGTTCCGGGTGAAGAGTTCGTCGAAATCCCGGTCACTCAATCCGCGCGGATGCTCAGTTTGCGGCTGTAGCTTCATCAGATCCACAACATTGACAACGCGGATCTTCAGCTCTGGTAAATACTGGCGCAGGATCGACACGGCGGCCAGAGTCTCCAGTGTTGGTACATCGCCACAGCAGGCCATCACTACGTCGGCCGCAACCCCCTGGTCATTACTGGCCCACTGCCAGATACCGATACCCTCGGCACAGTGCTTCACAGCGGCGTTCATCGTCAGCCACTGCGGCGCGGGATGTTTCACTACGGTGACGTGGTGCCGGCTACGCAAGCAGTGATCCATCACGGACAACAGACAGTTTGCATCCGGCGGAAGATAAACGCGCACCACCTCAGCCTTCTTGTTCACCACGTGATCGATGAAACCGGGATCCTGATGCGTGAAGCCGTTGTGATCCTGCCGCCACACATGCGACGCCAGCAGATAGTTCAACGACGCGATCTTGCGGCGCCAGGGAAGGTGCGCGGTGACCTTCAACCATTCGGCGTGCTGGTTGAAAATCGAATCGATAATATGGATGAACGCCTCATAGCAGTTAAAGAATCCATGACGCCCAGTCAGCAGATACCCTTCCAGCCAGCCCTCGCATTGATGCTCGCTCAGCATCTCCATCACGCGGCCAGTGTGCGCCAGCGACACGTCGCCGAGAACCGTCGCCGCATCCCATTGACGATCTGTGACCTCAAGCAGCGCTTCCAGCCCATTGGAAAGCGTTTCATCCTGACCGAAGACGCGGAAGTTTCGCTGCTCACTGTTCAGCGTGGCCACATCACGAAGGAAACGCCCCAACACGTGCGTGTCACCGATGCCTGGCGCACCAGGCGAAGGCACCTCCACACCGTAGTCGCGGAAATCCGGCATGCGCAGATCCCGCAGCAGCATGCCGCCGTTGGCATGGGGATTCGCTCCCATGCGCCGATGGCCCTCCGGCGCGAGTTCCGCCAGTTCCGGGACCAGACGGCCCTGCTCATCGAACAGCTCCTCCAGCCTGTAACTTCGCAGCCATTCTTCAGGGAGCGTAAGATGTTCGGGGTGGGCCGCCGGATCAGTGAGTGGCACTTGATGGGAACGGAAGGTGCCTTCCACTTGAAGTCCGTCGACCACCTTGGGGCCCGTCCAGCCCTTGGGTGAATTGAGGACAATCATTGGCCACCGCGGCCTCGTCAGGTCGCCGTGAACGCGCGCGTTCTGCTGAATACTCCTGATCTTCTCCACCGCCGTATCGAGCGCAGTTGCCATCGCCTTATGCATCAACTCCGGCTCGTGACCTTCGACGAAGTAAGGCGTCCAGCCGTAACCGCGGAGCAACTGTTCCAACTCCTCCCGCGTAATTCGGGCGAGGATAGTCGGGTTGGCGATCTTGTAGCCGTTCAAATGCAGGATCGGCAGCACGGCACCGTCGGTGGACGGATCGAGAAACTTATTCGAGTGCCAGGCCGTCGCCAGCGGACCGGTTTCCGCCTCGCCATCGCCCACGACGCAAGCGACGAGAAGATCGGGATTGTCGAACACCGCTCCGAAAGAGTGACTGAGCGAATACCCCAGTTCACCGCCTTCATGGATCGAACCCGGGCACTCCGGCGAAGCATGGCTGGGAATTCCTCCGGGAAACGAAAACTGGAGAAAGAGTTTCTGGAGCCCGGCTTCGTCCTGACTGATATTGGGATAGACTTCGCTGTAGGTGCCCTCAAGATAGGTATTGGCCACGACAGCTGGTCCACCGTGCCCCGGGCCGGAGACGTAGATCATGTCGAGGTCGTACTTCTTAATGACCCGATTCAAGTGAGCGTAAATGAAGTTCTGCCCCGGCGTTGTTCCCCAGTGCCCTAGCAACATGTGCTTCACATCCGTCAACGCGAGCGGACGTTTCAGCAACGGATTGTCGTAGAGATAGATCTGGCCAACGGACAGATAGTTGGCCGCGCGCCAGTAGCCATCTATCCTCTGGAGCACCTCAGGCGTGAGTGCTTGGATTGTGTTTTCGCTCTGCATACCAAGAGTCACAAAGCCACTTTCCGCAGCCGCAGGGCATTGCCGATGACCGAGACGGAACTCAGGCTCATCGCGGCGCCGGCGATGATTGGGCTTAGCAGCAAGCCGAAGAAGGGGTAGAGCACGCCCGCCGCCAAGGGAATCCCGAGA
Organism: Bryobacteraceae bacterium; assembly: GCA_039926185.1. Lineage (GTDB taxonomy): Bacteria > Acidobacteriota > Terriglobia > Bryobacterales > Bryobacteraceae > Palsa-187. The sequence goes on from JBDSXJ010000014.1 coordinate 228,268, forward strand.
GCGTTGTAGAGGAAGGCAAAGAGTAGATTCTGGCGGATGTTTCGCATGGTGGCGCGACTGAGGCGGATCGCACTCGCAATCCCTCGCAGGTCGCCTTTCACAAGTGTGATCCCAGCGCTTTGCATGGCCACGTCCGTGCCGGTGCCCATTGCGATGCCGACTTCGGCCTCGCTGAGTGCGGGTGCGTCGTTGATGCCATCGCCTGCCATTGCCACGTGGCTGCCCTCCGCGCGGAGCTTCTTGACATGGGCAACTTTCCCAGCGGGTTCGATCTCCGCCTCCACGGAGTCAATGTCGAGCTGGGCGGCTACTGACGCGGCGGTGCGACGGTTGTCGCCCGTGAGCATGACGAGTTTGAGACCAAGCTGGTGGAGCTGGTCTACGGCTTCGGCCGTAGTGGACTTGATCGGGTCGGCAACCGCAAGGGTTCCGGCGGGATTCCCGTCTATGGCGACGAACATCGCGGTCTTACCCTGCTCCTGGAGTTTTTCCGCCTTGGATTCCAGTGACTCCAAGCCCTCGACCTTTTCGCTGCGAAGGAAGTCCGGCTTACCCACCATTACGGTGCGGCCCGATATGCCACCCGCGACACCGCCTCCGGTCACAGAGCGAAAGTCCTTCACGGCCTCAAGAGCTATACCTTGCTCTTTCGCGCCTTGCACAATCGCGGCCGCCAACGGATGTTCGCTGTTCTGCTCCAAGGAGGCGGCCAGACGCAGGAACTCTTTCGCGTCGAAACCGTCGGCCGGCAGAACATCCACCAGCTTCGGCTTTCCCTCCGTAAGAGTGCCTGTCTTGTCCACCACCAGCGTGGTGACTTTCTCCAGCCGCTCGAGTGCCTCCGCGTTTTTTACGAGCACCCCTTCGCGCGCACCGCGGCCGACGCCGACCATGATCGACATCGGAGTTGCAAGACCGAGAGCGCACGGGCAGGCGATGATTAGGACCGCGACGGCGTTGACGATGGCATACGCGAATCGTGGTTCCGGTCCAACCCACATCCAGACAACAAACGTGATCACGGATACCGCGAGCACAGCAGGGACGAAGATGCCGGCAACTTTGTCGGCAAGACCTTGAATGGGCGCGCGGCTGCGCTGTGCTTCCGCGACCATATTGACGATTTGTCCGAGCAAGGTATCGCGACCCACCCTCTCAGCACGCATGACGAAACTGCCGGAGCCATTGACGGTGCCGCCCGTCACCTTGTCGTTCACCGTCTTTTCAACCGGGAGTGGTTCGCCGGTGACCATAGATTCTTCAACGCTCGAATGACCCTCCACCACCACGCCGTCCACAGGCACCTTGTCGCCCGGTACCACGCGCAGCCAGTCGCCGACCTTCACCTGGTCCAGCGGGACTACTTGGTCACCCTCCGGCGCCAACTGCCGGGCCGTTGGGGGCGCGAGGCTCAACAACGCTTTGATGGCGCTGCCCGTGCGGCTTCTCGCGCGAAGCTCGAGCACCTGACCCAGAAGAACCAAAACAATGATCACGGCCGCCGATTCAAAGTAGATGGCAACCTTGCCCCCGTGTTGCATAGATTGTGGAAACTCGCTGGGTATGAGCATCGCTGCGGAGCTCAAGACGAATGCCGCGCCTACGCCTACGCCGATCAGCGTGAACATGTTCAGGTTCCACGTAACCACCGAACGCCAGCCGCGCTGTAAGAGTGGCCAACCGGCCCACCAGACAACCGGCGCGGCGAGCACGAACTGTATCCACCGTGAGGCGCTGCCGGTCACCCAAGTCTGACTGCCCAGGGCCGGGATCAGATGAGCCATCGCCAGGACAAACACCGGAAGAGCAAGGACGGCACCGATCCAGAAGCGCTTCGTCATGTCGCGCAGTTCCGCGCTTTCATCGACGTCGGTGCCCGCCGTCTGCGCCTTCCGCTCCAATGTCATGCCGCACTTGGGACAAGCACCCGGATGCGACTGTTGCACTTCCGGATGCATAGGGCACGTGTAGATCGTGCCAGCCGCAGCCGGCGGTTCCGTGGAGGGCGATGGAGGTATCGACTGTTGGATCGTCTCTGCGGACTCTTTGGACATTTTCGTTTGACTCCGTTCAGCTCCGATGTGCTTCGGCATCTCAACGATCCCGAAGCGTTGTTCCCGAATACCTACGCCACACTATCGGCGCTCCGTTGCAGGATCACTTTCAGGGCACCATTGTGCGCGGCATCGCCGAAGGTGTCGTACGCCTTCATGATGTCGTTCAAAGCGAACCTATGCGTCACGAGTTTGGCCGGCTTGAGTTTCCCGGACTGCACCGCCTTGAGCAGCATGGGCAAGGTCACCGTATCCACCAGACGTGTGGTCAATGTGAGATTTCGATCCCAGAGTTTATCCATGTGCAGAACCACAGGCTTGCCGTGCACGCCCACGTTCGCCAAATGGCCGCCTGCCGCGGTGATGCCCTGGCAGATATCGAAAGTCGCGGGTATCCCAACAGCCTCGATGGCAACGTCCACTCCGTCGCCACCCGTGAGTTGCATCACGCGCTCGATCGCATTTCCATCGGAGCTATTGATGACCGTGGTTGCTCCAAGACTCTGCGCCAGTTGCAACCGCCCGTCGTCCAGATCGATCATGATGATCTTTGCCGGCGAATAGAACTGGGCCGTCATCAAGGCCGACAGACCGACCGGGCCGGCACCTACGATCGCAACCGTGTCGCCCGGCTTGACCTGTCCATTGAGCACACCGCACTCGAAACCAGTAGGCAGGATGTCGCTCAACATGATCGAAGCCTCTTCATCGGCGTCGGGCGGAAGCGGGTAAAGGCTGGTGTCCGCGTAGGGGATGCGCACGTATTCGGCCTGGGTCCCGTCGATCGTGTTTCCCAGAATCCAGCCTCCCTTACGGCAATGGGAATACATTCCCTTTCGACAGAAGTCACATTTGAAGCAGGCTGTGATGCAAGAGACGAGGACCTTGTCTCCCTTGTGGAAGACGGAAACCCCGGCTCCCACGGAATCCACAATTCCGATCCCTTCATGACCGAGAATCCGGCCTTCGGTCACCGTGGGTACGTCTCCCTTCATGATGTGGAGGTCGGTGCCGCAGATCGTCGTGGTTGTGATTCGTACGATCACGTCGGTGGCGTCCTGTACTTTCGGCCGCGAGTGCTCCTCCCAGACGCGCTTGCCGGGCCCGTGATACACCAGCGCGCGCATGCTGCTGGCCGAGTTCTCGACTGGAGCGACATCCAGTTGAGCGGTTGTCATTCCGATGCCGCCTCCTTCATGATCTTCATGATCGTGTTCTCCACTTCCTGCGCCACCGTTTCCAGTTGCGGCGTGTCAAACGTCGCCAGAAGGGTGGTCGGTTTCAAGGCCGCCAGCACCGTCTTCCCGTTTTCCTCGTAGACGGAAATCCGGCACGGTAGCGCCGTAGAAACGCTCATGTTCTCCTGGAGAACCCGCTTGGCTTGCTGCGGCTGACACACCTCAAAGATCAGGCATTCGTTTGCCAACGCGATGCCCTTCTTTGCCATCGTCTCTTTCAGATTGTGAACCTGCATGACGCCGAAGTGATTGGCTTCGACGGCAACCTGCAAGGCATTCGCTGCTTCCCGCACCGACTTGTTGCTCGACATAGTGACCAGCATTCGACTTCCCGCCCCAGCTTCCTTGTGCAATCTCGTAGGTGCCATCATCGCCTGGACCTTTTTTTGATCAAGACAGCCGCGAGCACGCAGCGCGATCACGGGGACCGTCCACGGCCACATTCCACCGCCCATCCATCCATCCGTATCCGTGGTCCATCATTGAGCACTCCCCGTCGTTGCGGATCTCATGCGCAGCATCCGCCAGGCTTGTCCTCTACCTTCCCGCCCGCGGAGGCCGCTAAGAACTTCTGGCGGCAGCCGTCACTGCAGAAATAGGACGTCTTGCCATCGCGTTCCGCACGGATCGCGGTCGCTTCGTCTACGGTCATTCCGCAGATTGGATCTTTGGTCGTAAGTTTTGATTCAGTCATGGACTCCCACTTTTCTTTGTAGACTTCGAGCGGAGATTACTTGTTAGTGCTGGTAGAACGGGCCGCTTGCTCCCCGTCCTGCATCCAATAGGGCGGCCGGCCGTAGGTGGCGAAGAGCCGGTCTTCATACGATCGAGTGATCGGCTGGGACTCGACGTATTCCGGCGCATCCTTGATGATCTCCCGCGCAAGGCCAACGTAGACCTTCGATTCTTCCCAGCTCACACGGTCAATCCATGCCGGCGAAAGTAACACTCTCTTTCCCGGCCACCAATTCTGCGTCGCCACCTCGATATAGCGGATGGCCCATGTTTCGTCATCCATCACAAACCCCGCCACGTGGCCGATTTCGCCATCCGTTGCTTCAATGTGATAGCCACGGACGGCTTCGGTGCTACGCAGATGCGAGTCCATTGATTCCCTCCGGATCTGATTCGCAATGTCGTCTTTAGGGGGAGGTGGAATGCTTAGGCCGCTAACGAACGCAGGAGAGGCGCTCCAATAGGGGGGATACCCGTAATAGCCGTTGAATGCCGCCTCATGCTGCCTTGAGACAGGCAGCTGCGTATCGACCTCCGGGCTGTGTTCGACCTGCTTCTTTGTTAGGGCCACATCCAGCCGTCTGGTGGGCCAGTCCACCTGAGATACCGCGACAGGCGAAATCAACACGCGTCGCCCGCCCAGCCAGCCACCCGTATCTATCGTGAGGTAGCGGATGATCCACGATTCGTCGTCGAAATAGAACTGATCGACAGTCCCAATGTCGCCGTCCGTCGCGCGGATCACAAGACCCTTCAGGTATGTCGCATTCGTCATCATAGAGTTGCCCTCCTTGGGCGATAGTGATTGTGAGTAACCGGGATCATCGAGAGCTGGTGAGATTAGAAGCGCGACAGGACGGCCGCTTCTGCTGGTTCCGCCGCATGCAGCGCCGAATCGATGGGCCGTGTAGTTCCGATGATCTCTCGCGCCTTTGCGGCCTGCAGGGCAGTATCGTGCACAACCAGCAGATACCGATCCGTCTTGATGGCCAGTTCATACTCGACCACGCTGTCCTTCGGAATTCCCATGCCAACCAGTCCAGCCCCCACGGCGCTCAGTCCGCCAACGACTGCGGCACCTTCCAGAGCGCCTACGATCCACCCGACCAGCGGCCCCGCCACCAGGAGGGGTCCCACCCCCGGAATTAAGAAGAAGGCCGATCCGAACAACATGCCCCATAGACCACCCCAAAACGCGCCGGTCTTTCCCCAGTGCATCATCCGGTCACCGGTGTTGTAATAACCCACCGCGTGCTCATCGGTGTGGGTGCCCTTTCCAACAATCGACAAGGAGTGCATGTCGATCCCGCCGCGCTCAAGCTTCTTCACGGCTTCCTCGGCTTCAACGTGCGTGCCATAAATAGCGACCACTGCATTACGTTCTGACATATCCGATCTCCTCTGCTGAAACTCTGGCCTTCGCCTATTTGATTAGGCACGCGAGCATCCAAAAAAGGGGAAGCTGCGCCGGTGTGGGGCAGGTGAGGATATCTCAGCCAGATGCCCGACACCGATTGGGGGGGAGGGCTCGGCGCTAGTGACCACATTCGGCGCTGGCGACCGCATATGGTCACTAGGCGGAATGCGGTCAGTGACTTGGGGTGATCCCATTTCATCCTCGGAACCTCCTATGCGCTATCGAATGGAGCCTTGCGTGCATGGAATTGGAACAAGACGCGGCCGTCGGCCCACTGGGTACTCGGGGGAGTCCAGCCAGGGCGACGGTCGTTGTCGAATGAAGGGACGCACCAAATGAAACTTCTTGATTTCCACCTGAAACTTCTGGAGAAACAGAGTGAATGCCAGTCAGGTCTTGCGGCCTTGGAGAAGGCGGCACTCCGTGCCGGTCAAGGTGCCGTCAGGGATTCGATGGATGATGCCACGGTTTCGCAAGGAACGTCGGAGGCATTGGAAGAAGCCACCATCGTTTCGCAGACGCTGGAAGAGGTTCAGGACGCCCTGCGGCGCGTGGACGCCGGAATCTATGGGTTGTGCACGGCCTGTGGCCGTGAGATCGAACCCGCCCGTCTCGAGGCCGTTTGTTGGGCGGCTTACTGTCTGGAGGATCAACAAAAACAAGATCGCCTGGAAGAGCAGCGGCAAGCACAACCTCAGACCGTACGATTCACACAAGAAGTGGCGTCATGAGACAGCTACTTTTTGGCGGGCTGTTTTCTGCCGCGCTGTGGACTGCCGGATGTACCAGCGGCCTCACCACAGACCCATCCGTGACCACAAGTTCCGATAGCGCGACAACAAAAGCACCTGCGGGAACAACGGCGGCGCAAGACGGGAACGCTCTGGTGCGTTTGGTGAACGCAGACCCCGGCGGCAAGGGAATCGACATCAGTTGGGGCGACAAGAACTTTTTTAGCGACGCCGCCTACAAAAGCATTACGGCCTATAAGGAAGCGCCCAGGGGCGTCGCCATGTTCCAGCTTCGCGTGGCGGGAAATCCAGAAAACGTGTCGGGCGATCATCAGGAGCTGTTGCCTGGACGGCACTACACGCTGATCGCCTTGCCAAAAGAAAAACGCGGGTCCAGGCTGTCGGTGTTGATCGACAACCTAGGAGCGCTCGACCCTGGGATCACGAGAGTTCGTCTCATCAACGCGACAGCCAATGTCGACGACCTGGATATGTTCAGCGAGGGCACAAAGAACCACATCGTGCATGGCGTGGATGCGGGGGCCAAGGTCGTCATGTCCTATGCGGACATGGAAGGCGGAACCGTGGAGATCCGGTCACCAAACGGGCCGTCCCCTACCTTGGTAGGGAAGTTCAACGTCGACGCGAATTGCCTGCACACCTTCATCGTCGTGGGCGCCGTCGGCTCTCTCGACGTGATTCAGGTCGTCGACCGCATTCGGTAGCCTACCCACTTAACGCGTGCGTTACCGTCGCTGCCAACACGAAACCATACTACTGGCGACCGACTATTTTGGACAATCGTGTGTTGCCTCCTCGCAAAGACGAAGAGCGTGCGCTTGCCACGAAGTTCGAGATCCCGGCGGACGTATGGGCAGACGGACCTGCATCGACGCCAATCTTAGAATTAGGTAACCTCATAACCATTGAAATGGTAGTGTCAGACGTTGCGGGATTGATTCGCTACAGCTGCACCTTCAACCGTCTCGTCGGTTATGCCGTAACTGTGGTTGAGCCTCATCGTCCCCTGTAGGTCGGCTATTGTTTAGGCGTTGCACCGTTGCACAGATTTTGGGGTGAGCGGGCTACTGACAAGCGTGCGTTGGCAAGACGCCGCTTTGGGCTCTCCGCCAGATTCCATGCAACACAGCAACGGCTGGCGGTCATAACCAAAGGGTAAGTTCCCCATGCCGGTGTGGACATCGTACCCGTTGCAAAAGGGTATAGAATAAAACGCGCTTATGAAAACCCGGCGACTACTTTTCGCGGTTCCCTTTTTCCTCTTAGGGTTATTCGCCTATACACAGCTCACCTTTTTCGTCGTGCAACCCATAGGTGCTGTTCCAGATGGGCGAACGGTGCTTATTTGGCGTCGAGAGAAAACCAAGTTCATAGATAGTGCGGACGCAGTTTGCCAGCGTGAAATGGGCGGCGTCAATCTGCTGTGTCGTGGGGCTGTAATCGGGGGTATCGTGGGAACCGACGGGAATGGAATACTGTTGCGTCTGCCGTACATTGAGACCCTTTACCTTATCTCCACGGGCGGCATGAAATACGACAAGTAGAAAGCGCCCCGGCTCCTGCTTTGATCTGATCCAACTACCTGAGGGAGCTCATCCTCGAAACCCGTGCAACGCTGCAATGATCCTTGCTTGGGCGCGGATGAAGTAGCCTAGAGCGATGACGCACGCGCTAATGCCAAGCCTTGGTAGGTTGCTCCGAACGACCATCGCAGCGTTAACACTTAGCAGTTGCACCTCTCCCTCCGGTGATGCTGAGACCCGAGGTGCTGACTGTTCGGCTCTCGAGCCAAGTAACCCATACGAGGAAGGCAGCGGGCATTTCGCTGGCTTTGAATGGGGAGCAAGTGGAAAGGGGTGCGGAGGGAACTCAGAGTCCTTCATTGACGGCTGTGTGGAGTATCAACAGCAGGAAGCGCGCCATGCGAAATGCAAAGAGAAGGGGTGAGGGCAACGGCGGACTCCAATTTTTATTTTCCCGTCTGTTCCCCCGCTCCGCCAACGCCCTCCGCCCCTGGGAGGAGGAGTCACTTTAAATTGACCCCGCCCCCCCTCTGTCGAGGGGCGGCGATTCCAGAGGCGTAAGCGGCGATGTGCGAGGGTCGCAGCCCAGCCGATGGGTGCGGTCGGGGATGCATCGCGGCGAGTCAGTCTGCATGCCAGCTAGATGCACTATCGGGTCTGTGAATGGGCTCTGATGAACGGATGGGCGCGACCTTAGGAGGGGCACGCCCTCACGCGGACCGCTGCGCTGCATTGCGCTCGGCGACCATAGCCCGCTACAAGGGGCGTTGGCGGTTCTGTGTGGACATTCGTGTGGACATCACGGCGGAATAGGGAAACCCAAACAGCCAAGTGATTGATTTATATGGTGGGCGCGCAGGGACTCGAACCCCGGACCTCCTGCGTGTGAAGCAGGCGCTCTAACCAGCTGAGCTACGCGCCCTTGTATTGAGGGGACGGGGAGAATTTACCCCGAAATTTCATTGTACACCATGACATGGTGGTGATCATCTCTGTTCGCGGTCCAGAGCCTGTCGAAGTTGGCGCAATGCGGAGCGCATGCGGCCCTTGATGGTTCCCAAAGGCCGACGCAATTGCTCCGCGATTGCCGTTTGAGGCAGCTCCTGAAAGTATGCCAATTGAATGAGTTGACGTTGCGCCGGTCTAAGACTATCCACCGCAAGGCGTAGAGCGCGATCCTCAGCGGACTTCACCAAGGCATGCTCCACGGTTGGCTCCGGAGCGGCTCCATCCGGCAATTGCGCGGACCGCAATCTGCGGCCTGGGGATTTGAGATAGTCCAGCACCAAGTGCTTGGCGATCCCTGTCAGCCACTGCGGCAAATGCCCCTGCGATTGGTCGAATTGATTGCGCCGTTCCATGGCCCTCAGGAATACTTCCTGGGCAAGATCGTCCGCAACACTCGCGTCGTGAACCATCTGAAGAATGACCCCTCGCACCATGCGGCCGTGTTCCTCGGTGAGTTGAGTCCAGGGATCGCTGCGAAGTCCGTGTGCGTCAGATGAGTGGACCAGTGGTGTCTTCACAGCAAAGCAACCATCGGCCAATTGAAGATTTAACAGCATATATCCCCACTAAATTTACCCGCATTTCGCACAGGGTAATTCCGACCACTTCACCCATAATCTGCCAGTACCAGCCTCCCCGAACAGCTAAGTGCAAAAAAGGCATTTCGCGCGCAAACGCAAGCAAACAAGTTCTACGAAACCGCGCCACGCAATCGGTTCTCGGGGGTTTGATGAGATTTGCGTACCGAGCTCATTGGGAGAAATCCCCTAGATGGGTCTAAGTAGTGGGAGCACCCAACCTGATCCACCCTGCGTTCCGAATCGTAGTCTGAGTGCAATGCGAATTAGACAACAATCCCATCGAATTGGCGGCAATACAAAATCTCGCCAGAGGGGAACGGCGTTAGCCGAATTTGGATTCGTTGCCCCCTTGCTCATGCTTCTGCTGCTCGCCGTGGTGGACAGCGGGTTGTATACCACCGCATTCATCGCGTCCCAGAACGCAGCTCGCGCCGCAGCATTGCGAAACTCCGGCGGCACAGAGAGCAGCACAGACCAGGCCGCCGCGTGCGAGATCGCCCTATCAGAGCTTCGCGGACTTCCTGGTGTGCCGGCCACAGGCAATTGCGGGAGCGCTCCTCTGACCGTCACCAGCGTCCTTTGCGCCGCAGGCACAAGTTGCGGGTCTTCGGAGTCGACGGCTGATGGCCGCGCGGCGGTCCTGGTTTCGGTTCGATACACAATCCCGGGAGTGTTCCGGTTGCCCCTCGTAGGCCCCCCGCAGGTTGCGGCGAAGTCCCAAATGCGCGTTCGGAGCTACGAATGAGACGCACGCGTCAACGAGGGAGCGCCGCTGTTGAGACCGCGCTGGTCGCGATTCCCATGATCTGCATGTTCCTGGGGACGGTAGAACTAGGCCGCTGTATGTGGATGTATCACACCCTGTCTAGCGCGACGAAGGCCGCGGCACGGTACGCGATCGTCCATGGCGAATCGTGCGTCGCCGCAGGCTGCGGATCCTCGGTGGCCACGGTCGCAGGAGTTCTCCGCCGATCGGGTATCGGACTGGATGCCAGGAACGTCTCCCTTAGCTTCACGGCCGGGACTGCGAGCGTCGAGTGCGTGCTGCCAACCTGCGAAGCCCGATCCGATGCGTGGCCGCCAGCCTCTCACAATACGGCCGGGAAAAAGATCACCATTCGAGCCAGCTATAACTTTGTATCCGTCATCACCGGGTTCTGGCCGGGTCAACGAGGCGGCACGGTGCAACTGATTGCACAATCGACGGAGGCGATGCAGTTTTGAAATCGAGTGTCCTAATTCGACGCGGTAAACGTGAGCGCGGCGCGGCTCTGCTCCTGATGACCCTGGCGCTGCCCTTCGGACTGATGCTCTTGTCCCTGGCGCTGGAAGTCGGCTGGGGAGCCTATACGAAGAAGCGCGCGCAGTCCGCTGCGGATGCGGCCGCCCTGGCGGCGATCACCCAAGCGAGGCAACAGATGGGCCAGCGGGGAACACCGACTTGCGGAACCGTGAATTGCCAGAACCTGACCGCGTGCCCCGCCCCGGGAGTCCTTCAGGCAGCGTGCAACTACGCGGAAGCGAATGCCATCGGCAATAGTCAGACCCGCACCATCAAGGTCGCGGCAGGCGTTGGCGGCCAAGCTCCCAACGGTCCCGACCTGGTGAGCGATTATTGGGTTCAGGTCACGGTAGAGAATAGGGTTGCTCAATGGTTTTCGGGGTGGTTCACAAGTAGCGGACTCCGCCCCAAAGCGACGGCTGTAGCTGCACTGCGTAATACCCCGGCCGGCGCATCGATGTATCTCCTAAATCGTAAGACGGATTGTTTCGCGAGCGCCCTGGGTCTGGGCGTGGTGTGCGGCGAAAACCTACTCACCTTAGGATTCAATAACGTGGTGGCCCAGGGCGGAATTTACATGGCATCTTCTAACAAGGACGGCATTGGCCTTCCTGGAGTTGCCGCGGGTGCCGTCGTGGGTACGCTACAAGTGAGTGCCCCATTTACCCGTTTACTCGGGCAAGGGGGCATTCAAGGGTTGCTGGGACTGGGTTCTGCGGCATGGCAGAACCCTCCCGAAAATGGATTCCCGGACGGAGACATGTTCCAGGATCCGATGGCGGGGTTGGGACAACCACCGCTCGCGACTGGGCTGACCAATCGTCCGGTGCCTCTGGGCACGATCACTGGCAGCCTGCTTCCGGGTTCGCCGACACTGCTGCAGCCGGGCCATTATTACTCGTCGCTGCCACTTTTGGGAACACCAACGGGGTTGCCGATCGTGATCACGGGGAATGTCAAGTTTGGCGACGGCCAGAATCCGCCGTGTGGTGGCTTCTGTGAATACGTCTTTCACGGCGGCGTGGTGACTGCCGCGCTCAGCACCGTGACCATGAGTCCGGGCCGCTATGTTTTCGCCGGAGCCAAAGCGGTCGCCGGCCTGCCCACGATCGGGCTTACGATTGGCGCAAACGGAACCTTAAAGGATCTGACGCCGGTAGTGAATGGACAGATCACACAGAACACGGACGCAGGAGAAATTCTGATCTTCACCGATTCCCACTATCCAGGGCTTCAACTCCCGGCCGGCATCAACGGGTTGAATTTATCGGAAGTCCGCGCCGGGGTGTCAGCAGGGGTGAATCCAACCGTGGTCCTGCACGGGCTGAACGCGAACCATGCTGCCGTGCCCGCCACCTTGAAACCGTTCGCGCCCGTGCTCATCTGGCAGGACCAGGCGAATACCACCTTGAGCTACACGCCTACCGGACGATTGGACACAAGTTGTGGCACCATTTGTACGAAGATCCTCTCTGTACCCGGCTCGCAGGAGATGGTCCTGCAAGCGTCCGGGGGATTGGGCGGCACAGGTACGCAGTATTACGGAACGATCTACGGACCGCGCGCGAGCTGGCTGACCATTGCCGGACTGCTTCCGAACGATCGCGTCGCCGGGCAGTATCAAATCATCACGGGAGCGTTGCAACTGGCCGTCAATGCCAGCCTGGACATGAAGGCTTTGCCATCCGCGCCGTCGCGCCTGCGGGCGGCATTGATCCAATAAAGGAGACTGGCCCTGCGCTACCCTAGGAATTCATGCCCATCTGGCAAGCAGTCATCCTAGGGATCATTCAAGGCCTCACAGAATTTCTTCCTGTCAGCAGTTCCGCCCACTTGGCTGTCATGCCATATCTGGTGGGGTGGAAAGATCAGGGCATTGAGTTCGATATTGCCCTCCACTTCGGCACCTTGCTAGCGGTGCTGGGGTACTTCTTTCGGGACTGGTGGCAGATCCTGCTGCAAGGGTTTGGGATGAAGTCTACGGGAGATGAAACCATCGCCCGGAATCCCAAACTCTTGTGGCTTCTTGTCGCCGCGACGATTCCTGCTGGTGTGATCGGGCTTCTGTTCGAGAAACAAGCCGAGGCTGCGGGCAACAACCTCTACATGATCGGAACGTGGTCCATCGTCATGGGCCTGGTGATGGCCTGGGCAGAGCGCACCAGTTCGCAACGGAACGACCTGAGCCACGTATCCGTCAAGGACGCGCTGGTCATCGGCGGGGCGCAGGCCCTGGCCGTCATGCCCGGCGTTTCGCGCAGCGGCATCACGATGAGCGCGGGCCTGTTCCAGGGGCTCGACCGCTACGCCGCCGCTCGATTTTCGTTCCTCCTATCCACCCCCATCATCACCGGGGCCGCCGCCAAGAACTTCCTGGATATGTACAAAGTAGGCGTACCGGAAGAAATGCGGGTCGCTTTCGCCGTGGGTATCGCGGTCAGCGCCATCACCGGAGCACTGACCATTCGCTTCTTCATGGACTTCCTCCGCAGCCGGTCCCTAGCCTTCTTCGTCCGCTACCGCGTAATTTTTGGCATAATAGTGATTGCTCTGGCTATCTTCCGCTCATAACGGCAGATGAAATTTCTTGGACCTACCAGCCATCCCCGGCTGAATGAAATACTCGCATTCGTGTTTCTGGTCGCCGGGCTCATTGTTTTCCTCGCCCTCGTCTCATACCAACCCCTCGATCGCTCGTGGAACACGGTGTCCGCCTTGGCCCAACCAGTGAACATCATCGGAGCTGTCGGAGCCTGGATGTCGGACTTGCTGCTACAAGCCTTCGGCCTCGCGGCCTACACGTTCCCGATCCTGATTCTGCTTCTGGGATGGAAGTGGGTCCGGTCCTCAGACATCTCCGCTCCGTGGGCGAAGGTCACCGGCGGACTGCTGTGGACCGTCGCGACCTGCACGGGCCTGGGGCTGCTGCCAGATTGGCGTCCCATCGCTGGCACGCTTCCCGCTGGCGGCATCCTGGGATTACTGGCCGCCAACGCGCTGGTTGAGCAGATGAACGTTACCGGAGCCTCGCTGATCGCGATGTGCGCCTGGGTAATCTCGCTGTACATGATCTCGACGTTTGAGATGGCACGCGTACCGGTTTGGTTCGCGGCCCCGATTTCGTGGGTCCGCGCCATCACCGCGAAATTCCGGGCATGGAAAGAGAAGCAAGCCGAGATCGCCAAGGAAAAGGCCGCAGAACGGGCCTCGAACCGAGCGGCGCAAGCGCAAGCTGAGAAGGTCATGCGCAAACAAAAGCCGTCCGTTGGAGTTCCCGACGACGGCGAACCGGAAGAAGAGTATCAGATCGTACCCATCATCGATCCGACGGCGCAAACCGGGATGTTGGCGAATGCCGCCGCTGCGGGAGCAGCCATCGCTCCGGCCAAACGCAATCGCGTCGTGAAACCGATTGCCGAGACTCCGCCCTGGGAATCGGCGCCGCCCGCGATCGACGATATTCCGATCCGCGAGCTGGAACCGCCCAAGGCTCAAGAGACCGTCGGCCCCACCGTCGATCCCGAACCCTCGACCGCTGTCGTCGCTGGTGCTCGTCCGCGCACGCAGTTCCAGATGCCGCCAACGCAACTGCTGCAGGAACCTGCGGCGCGCACCGCCTGGGATAGCCAGGAGCTCAAGGACACTGCCGCGCAGATCAAGTCCAAGTTTGAAGAATTCAACGTTCGGGGCAACATCACGCAGATCAATCCCGGCCCAGTTGTTACGACGTTTGAATTCAAACCCGAAGCCGGCGTGAAGTACACGCGCATCACGACCTTAACTGAGGATCTTTGCCTCGGCCTGCAAGCCGAGTCCATTCTGATCGAGCGTATCCCAGGCAAGCCGACAGTGGGCATCGAGGTTCCGAACACCAAGCGCGAAGTCATCAGTCTGCGTCAGATTCTGGAATCTGACGAATTCACGCAGTCCGCTTCACCGTTGACGATCGCGCTGGGCAAGGACATCAACGGGCGCATCAAAGTGGCGACGCTTGAGACCATGCCCCACTTGCTAATCGCCGGTTCGACGGGCGCAGGTAAGTCGGTCATGTTGAACTCGATGATCATGTCGATTCTGTACAAGTCGACGCCGGATCAAGTCCGTATGATCATGGTCGATCCTAAGCGCCTGGAATTCGGCCTCTATGAAGGCATCCCTCACTTGCTGACCCCGGTGATCACGGAGGCCAAGAAGGCGACCAACGCCCTGCGCAACGCAGTGCTTGAGATGGAACGCCGCCTAAAGCTGCTCGCTTCGATTGGCGTACGTAACATCGACCAGTACAACAAGAAGGTTCGCCAGATGAAGGAGCAACCGCGCAGCCTCTTTGCCGAAGAATCGGGTGAAGAAGAGCCGGAGCCGATCCCCTACATTCTGATCCTGATCGACGAGTTGGCCGACTTGATGATGCTGGAACGCGCCAACGTCGAAGAGAGCGTGACGCGTCTCGCGCAAATGGCTCGCGCCGTGGGCATGCACTTGGTGCTCGCCACCCAGCGCCCCAGCGTCGACGTGATTACCGGCTTGATCAAAGCCAACTTCCCTTCCCGCATCAGCTTCCGCGTGGCGACCCGCGTGGACTCGCGCACCGTCCTCGATGTCATGGGCGCCGAACATCTGCTGGGCAAGGGCGATATGCTCTTCCTGCCGCCGGGCTCCTCCCGCCTGGTACGCGTCCACGGCTCGTATGTCAGCGAAAGCGAGACTAACGATGTGGTCGAATTCTGGAAGCGTCAGGCGCAACCCGAATACGATCAGAGCTTCCTCATCGCTCCGCCGACCGATGACGACGATGGCGAAAGCTCGGAAATGGATGGCCCTGAAGACGCGATGTATCAGGAAGCCGTCCGCGTGGTGTGCGAGATGGGCAAAGCATCCACCTCGACCTTGCAGCGCCGCCTGCGCCTTGGCTATGGCCGCGCCGCTCGTATTCTGGATATGATGCAGCGCGATGGCATCATCGGACCGCCCGATGGCAGCCGTCCGCGAGACGTCCTGAAGACTCCGGATTGGTTGCACGAAGTGGCAGATACATTAAGATAAAGATTGATGCTGTCAAAGAAACTTCCCCTATTCAACGCCCTCGTGGTGGCTGTGATGCTGGCCGGTTCGCTGTATGCCTTGAACCCGAAACTGCCGCGCCCGCTCGCCGACATCAGCCTGGACGCCCCCGGCGCGAAGCGCGTCAATGTCCGTCAGGGCGTCGCCAAAGCGCGCATCATCGCGGTTCTATCCAGTAGTTGTGAACACTGCATCACGATGGTGAGCGCACTCAGCAAGATCGAGCGGCAGTACCGCGCCCGCGGCGTTCAGGTCTTCGGCGCGCTTGTCGATGAAGAGGCCGGGCAACAATTGCAGAAGTTCATCGCCACGACGAAACCTTCGTTCCCGATCGGTACGCTGAGTCAGGACAACACGCGCCGCTTGGCCGATTTCGGCATTGCCGACCACCCCTTCGTACCGATTTTGATGTTTGTAGATGGGAAAAACATGGTCCGCTACCAATTCGACAACGAGAGTAAGATCTTTAACGGCAGCGCGGAAGTTACGGTCAAGAAGATGCTCGAATTGACTCTTGCAGCGAAATAGCGAGGATGCATCCTCGCTCCACGCAAACCCTCTTCCGGCCGTATCAGATCCGTGACGTCTCGCTGCCCAATCGTATCGCGATGGCTCCGATGACACGGTCGTTTTCTCCCAGCGGGGTTCCAGGTGCCGATGTCGCTGCCTATTACCGCAAGCGCGCCGAGGGTGGCGTAGGACTCATCATCACCGAAGGCGTCTATGTTCCGCACACTGGCGCGGGCTTTGATCCGAGAGTTCCGCACATGTACGGGGATGCCGCTCTGGCTGGCTGGCGCACGGTGGTACACGAAGTCCACGCGGCCAGCGGCCACATCTTCGCGCAACTCTGGCATACAGGAGGAGCGAATGCGCCTGCGGGCGCGCCTCCGGCGGGAACAACCATGTCGATTCCGGAGATCGAAGCGGTCGTCGAGGCTTATGGCGAGGCGGCAGCAAACGCACAGGCCTCCGGCTTTGACGGCATCGAACTCCACGGCGCGCACGGTTACCTGATCGACCAGTTTTTCTGGGAGCACACCAACCGTCGCACCGACGTCTACGGCGGCAGTCTGGTCGCGCGCACTCGGTTTGCCACCGCGGTCATCGAGGAGGTGCGTCGGCGTGTCGGGCCGGCTTTCCCCATCTGTATGCGCTTCTCTCAGTTCAAGATCGACGACTTCGGCGCGCAGCTTGCTAAAAATGCCAGCGAGCTGGACCGCTTCCTCTCCCCCATGGTCGCCGCAGGTGTCGATGTGTTCCATGCTTCCATGCGCAGGTTCTGGGAGCCCGCATTCGAATCGAGTTCGCTCACACTTGCCGGCTGGACCAAGAAGCTCACGGGCCTTCCTACGATTGCGGTAGGCTCGGTGACGCTAGGCACAGACATGATGACAAGCTTCGGCACCGATGATCCCGCGGCTTGCACCGGCATGGACGCGCTGCTCGATTGCATGGAGCGCGACGAATTCGACATGATCGCCATCGGCCGCGCGTTGATCGCGAATCCTGCATGGCCTCGCACAGTGCAGACAGGTGACCTTTCCACCTTGCGTCCGTTCTCCCGAACGATGCTTGGGGAGCTTACTTAGGCTCGTCCGGCGCGCGACCGTTGAAAACCCTCTTGCCATCCGGCAGCACAATCGATCGGGCATTCGCCGTGCGGGGAAGCTTCTTTGCCAGGATCGCCTCCACGGTGACTTGCGTCCCCGGCTTGATGTCGCTACGGCTCCAGCCTCGGCGGATAAGCTCATTCGGCGAACCCACTTCGACCGCCCACAAGCCGCTCTCGGTCTGGACATGAATCCAGGCGTGCGGATTCATCCATTCGACTCTCGCAACGGTACCTTTGAGCGTCACCGGGCGATCCAAGTCGAACTCCGCCGTCAGCGAGTGATGCGCCAGCAGGGGAAGCGACAATAGGAGCAGCGCGAACTTCATGCGCCTTCATTATGGCATCCGTGCAAGAAATCCTGAAGAGGTTGAAAGGCCGGGGTTCGGCAGAGAACGTCGCGGGCATGGCGCGCTTTGGAATCACCGTGCGCGATGCCTACGGAGTCCCGATGGGTAAAGTGAAGGAACTCGCCCGTGAGATTGGCAAGGATCACACCCGTGCGATGGAGTTATGGAAGACCGGTAATCGCGAGGCTCGCTTGCTCGCCGCATTCACGGCTAACCCCAAGCAACTCACACGCGCCGAGATGGACCGCTGGGCGCGCGATTTCGATAGCTGGGACATCTGCGACGGCTGCGCCATCCATCTGTTCCGCAAGTCGCCACTGGCCTGGGAACAGGCACTCCAGTGGACGCAGCAAAGGCCAGAGTTCATCCGTCGAGCCGGCTTCGCCATGATCGCGACGCTCGCCGTGCATGACAAGAAAGCTCCCGACGAAACGTTCCTCGAAGTCCTGCCGATCATCGAAGCGGCGGCCACCGACGAGCGCAATTTCGTCAAGAAGGCCGTGAACTGGGCACTGCGCCAAATCGGCAAGCGCAATCCTGATCTGCGCAAGGCAGCTATGGAAGTCGCATCGCGGCTCGATAATTGGGTCGGTAAAGATGCACTGCGCGAACTCAGTGCGTCATCGAATAGACAACGTAGTTCACGCCCATCCGATACGCCATCGAAGCGAACTGCTCCGGGTAAGCCGGGTCGTTTGAAAATTCCCACGCGTCGCCGAGATCCTGATTGAGAAACGCCGCCACCTGCACGCGACCCTTGTCATCGTTGATCACGCGCCAGTAAGGAGTAATGCCGTTGTTGCGCTCCCACATGCTGCCGCGCTCGACAATCTGGTAACCGGGAACCTGCAAACGCTCCGATAGATCGTAAACCGTGTGGAAGATCGGGTGATCGTTCTCCAGATCCTCGACCTTGGCCTCCGGATACACTTGGCTCATGCCATCCATGAAGCGATCCCATTCGACTTCGCCATGAAAATCGTCGACCACAAGGAAGCCGCCGCGATCAAAATACTTTCTTAGCCGCGCGGCCTGCTCTTCGTTGATCACCCAATCGCCGCCGCTGACGATGTAAACCCACGGCCAGTCGAAGATTTCATCGCTATTGATGTCGACAATATGTTCGACGCTGCGCCCGTAGATGCGGGTCAGTCGACGAAGGCCGGTAATGAAGTGCCGCTCCGACGTGTTGGAGTCGATCCCCCAAGCCTGATAGCGCCCGCGATCGTTGTAGGATTTGTAGCGTAGCCGCGCGAAGGCGAACTCGGCTTCGTCATAGGCGTCAGGCGGATCGTCGGCGGGAGACTGCATCTCGCGCTCGTATTTGGCCCATCGCCGCGTGGCCGCGTAGCAATAGAAAGCGCCGCCTAACAGCAGCGAGAAGAGCAAAGCTGCTGTCAGACGGCGCACGGGAGTTTACTATTTGCTGCGGCTCAGCTTGCGGAAGTATTCCGCAACATCGGCCGCAAAACCAGCGGGAGCGCGGTCCGAAGAAGGACTGCGGACCTGCCCGCCATTCTCCTTGTCGAGCTCAACCCGCAACTGCACTTCCAGTGATTCGAGCTGCGGAAGGATGGTCCGGCTCAAGCGCGCTTCCAGTTCGGGACCCGATGGATTGCCCACTGCCAAGTTCGCCAATTCGCGTTCCAGTGCCGCCGCTTGATTCGCCAACTCCGGATTGTCCCGGCTCGCCGCACGAATCGCCTGCACGTCGCGTTGCGCATCGCGGACAACTTGGCGCGGATCTACAGCAGGCGCAGTCGCACGATCGTAGATGCCTTCGGGGTTGTAGCGGCCATAGCGATCATAGCCACCGGTGGCACCAAGATTGCCGCCGTTGAATCCCCCACCGCCACCCTGATTACCACCCTGCTGGCCTTGACCTTGTTGCTGGGCACCGCCCTGCTGGCCGCCTTTACCCTGCTGGCCACCCTTGCCCTGACCACCCTGTTGGCCTTGGCCCTGTTGACCCTGACCTTGCTGACCTTGGCCCTGCTGGCCTTGCTGACCCTGGCCCTGCTGGCCTTGACCCTGCTGTCCCTGGCCCTGTTGCTGGCCTTCTTTGCCTTGGCCATCCTTACCTTGGCCCTGGCCGCCCTGCTGGCCGTTCTTGCCCTGTTGAGCCGCCGCGAGTTGCTGCTGCAGGCGTTCGATCTGAGCACGTGTGCTCTCAATCGACGCGACCTGGCGTTCCTTCTCGCCCTGTCCGGCGGCACCCTGCTTATCGCCGCTTCCCAACTTGCCCTGCGCGTCGCGAACCGCCTGGCTCAACTGATCCAGCGACTTCGTAAGCGGTGCTTCCTGCGGCAACCAGCGTTCCATGTCCGATTGCGTGCCACGCTCCACGTACCCCTTCCCGTACTCGATGCGTTCCTTGGTCTGCGCCTGTTGCGCATCGCTTAAGCCGTCGCGAATTTCGCGGGCCGCTTCGGGATCCGTCTGGCGAAGCTGCTGCGCCTGACGATTCAGATCGCGCTCCAGCTGCTGATATTCCTTCAGCTCCTGGGCCTTGTCCGCCGCCAGCTGCTGCTTCTGTTGTGGCGAGAGGCCATCCTTGCTGGCCATCTGCTTCATCTGGTTCTCAGCCTTGCGCTGTTGATCGGCCAACTGCTGCGTGCGTCTCTGCAATTGATCCAATCCAGCGTTCACACCCTGGCGCTGCATCTGATTGCCGGCGTTCACGCCTTCCTGCAACCGATCCGCCGCACGACGAGCCGCCGCATCGGCCTGAGCTTGATCGCCCTTCGCCGCCGCGTCGTTCGCATCGCGCATGTCCTGCTGCGCCTGCTTCACGCGATCCAGCAACTGCTGCAATTCGCGCTGCTGTGCCTGGGCGCTCTGCTGCCCTTGTTGGCCCTGCTGTCCTTGTTGGCCCTGCTGTCCCTGTTGCCCTTGCTGGCCTTGCTGTCCGCTCTGGCCCTGCTGCTGACCCTGTTTGCCCTGCTGGCCGCGGCTCATCTGGCCTTGCTCGCCCTGCTTGCCCTGTTGGCCTTGCTGGCCCTGTTGCTGCTGCGCTTGTTCCAGCTGCTTCTTGAGTTCTTCGGCTTCGCGGCGGAGCTGTTCCTGCTCCCACCGGCGATCCACACTCGCCTGCTGCTTGTTCTTACCCTGGTTCTGGTTCGCGACTTCCTTCTGCCGCTTGGCCAGTTCTTCCAGCTTCTTCAGGATGTCGTCGACCTGTTCCTGCTGTTCGTCGGCACCGCCGCCCCCGCCACCCTTGGTGGACTGGGCCTGCTCATACTGATTCTTTTCCGTGTCGAGTTCGAGGTCGAACAAGTTGGCCAGATCGCGACCGGCGTTTCCGCCTCCGCCACCACCGCCACCACCGCCGCCCTGTTGATTGCCGAACGCCACTTGGATGTCGCGATTCAACTGCTCCGCGCGCTGCAAGTGCTGCAAGGCTTTGTTTTCCGGCGTCAGCGCCTTTTCCCAGGAGGAATCGCCCAGGAGCTGCGAGGCCGGACCCATCTCGGTGGCCGCCATCTCGATCTCTTTGACGAATTCCTTGATCGTGGCGCTCTCGCCATCGAGCTCACGAGCCTTGACGCGATTCGCCAACGAATCGGCCTGCTCTTTCAATTTCTTCTGCACTTCGGCCAGGAACTCAGCGCGTTCCTTAGTCGCCGCGGCCTTTTCCACCGCGCTGCCCTTCAGGGCCTTGTGCGTCAAGCTGATGATTTCCCGCTGGCGGCGCGAGATTTCCTGCTGTTCCTGCTGTCCGCCTCCACCACCGCCACCGCCGCCTCCACCACCCTGCTGCGACTGGCTGTAGTTCTTCTCAAACGGCATCGCCTGGATGAAGCCGATATCGCTGGCCGTTTCCGTGCGCGCATCCTTGGCGGTCGCGTACAACGAAACCACGTCGCCCGGAACCATGTGGAAGTCTTCCATGTACAGCGTGATCTGGCCGTTGGCTTGCGGAGTTCCCTTCGCCGCCAGGTCAATGATCTTTTCGGGTTCGCCGTTCACCGAATAGTGAAGCTTGAGCTGCATCACGCCGAAATCGTCGGTGGCTTCCACCTGCACGATCACTTCCTCCAGCGGATTCACCTGCGCGTCGGGACCGGGATGCTTGATGGAAACTTTCGGACCCGCATCTTCCTGCGATTCGATAAAGTAGTCCGGCGTCAAGCGAATGACTTCTCCGTTGACCTTCGCCGCAAAGTGATACGCGCCTTCCTTCTCAATCGGCACCCGAGCGGTGAGGAAGTTACCCTGCGTTGTCTTGAGCGCGATCTGCGTGCCGTCCTGCATCACGATCAATCCGTCGGTGAGCGGCTTGTCGGTTTCGACCGTCAATTCGGCGGACGTGCCCACGACCGCGCGCAAATCGCCGCCCGGATCTTCGACGTAATCGGCCTGACGCATCCACGAAGGATAGTGATAGGTGACCTTGATATTCTTGACGCCCGGCAGGTCGACCACCTTGATGTGGAACGTCTTGGACTTCACGCCTGCGGCTTCCACGTAATACTGCAAGCCTTCCGGAACAGCAGTGAGCAGGAATCCATAGGTGGATTCGCCGGGACGCGGGGCCATGATGGCCTCTTCCCACTTGGCTCCGCTATCGTACTTCGCCATCAGGCGAACTTCCGTCGCCGCGAATCCTTGCAGCGTGGCGACCACGGAGACATCGGTGCGACGGCGCACAGTCTCGTCACCCGGTTCGACTTTTAATTGGTAGAAGCCCGCTTCACCAGCCTTGGGCAAGCCAGCCCACAAGGTCTTCGCGCCGAAGCCAAGGTAGCCCGGGGCGAACATAATCATCCACAACAGCACAGCGCCCGCCGCGCCTGCGCCGATTCCGAAACCGAAGATTGTGTTCTGCGGAACCACCTTCATGGGAGCAGCCTGCCGAGCCGGCTTCAGCGTGTCTTCCGCGAGCAATTCGATGAAAGGATCACCCTGATCGCGGCGGTCCATGTAGGTGAGCAGCCGCTGTTGGAATTCCGGATTTGCCTCTTCGGCCTTGCGAGCCGCGCCTTTTTCGCTTAGGCCCAGCAGCGGGAGCACGAGTCCCATCCCGATGGCGACCGCCAGAGAGATGAAGAGGACCACGCGCGCCACAACCATGCTGGTCGAGGAAAACGCGTAGGCGTTGGTGATCATGACCAGGGCCAGAGTGGCACCGAGGGCGACACCGAAAGCGATGGCTGCGCCACGGCTCCAGGTCAACACCCTCAGCCGGGACTCAAGGCCGCGCAAATATTGATTCAACTGATCGCGGGTGTTCATACCTTCGTCATCGTCTCCTCAGGCCGAATGGATGAACGCAGATAACGGTTTGCGAACACCGACTCCGCCAACGCTACTATCAACAATAACACCAAGATATACGGCGCGAGGCTCCACGGCGTTGAAGCCGCATTTAACCCGCTCTCTACAGGCCCTTGAGCGGCTTCGACCTCGGATCCAGTGGCGGCCCAGATTTCCTGGGTCTCCTTGTCCATCACCGTCAAATCCGATTCCCGCCGGTCCGCGTGTGCGGCCACCAGCGTCCGCCGTCCCGCGGCATTTTTCACATCAAAGAAACCTTCCCGTGACAATACGAAGTTCGGCGCCGAGGCCGCTTGTTCAATCGACAGCACCCGCTGCCCGTCCGGGTCCAACACTTCCGCGCTGACGCCCTGCTGCTGCGTCCCTGCTCTTAACTCAACGTACGAATCGACCCCCAGGTTGACCGGCTGGCTCACACCACCCCCACCCAGGTACTTAACGGTCTCTTGGACGAAGGGAACGTAAATCGGTTTGTTGGAAAAATCGTTCTGCCGGTCGTCGAGTGAGGCGGCATATGCCATTACGAAACCTTCTCCAACCCGGCGCTCCACAACCAGCGGCGTGCCGTCGCTCAGGCGCGCCAATACTTGGCCCTCGCCGGCCCCGAGCGTCACAGCCTGGTAGAATTTCACGCCCTCAAACCGTTCGACGTTTTTCAGCACCGCGTGATTCTGGTCCACATCTCCGACGGTCCAAAAGCGATTGCCGGAGGAGGCCGCTAGCTTCGTGCCTTGGATGGGCAGGTCGATCACCGGAGCCTTGTTCAGCACAGCCGAGCCTACGCCCAGCGCCTCAAAGAGTCCGCCGCCGCGCTCGACGTATTTCTGCAAAGCGTTGATCAAGTTCGAAGGGAGGTTCGCCGGTTCTGAGAGCACCACCACCGCATACTTCGAGTAGTCGGCGTTCGCCGCAACCTCAGGCCGCAATGATTCGACGGCGAATTCGGAATCCGGATCCGAGGTCAGCGCGGCAGTAAAGAACCGCTGGGATTTCGAATGCAGACCATCGTCGATGAACAGAACTCTCTTCGGGTCCGTGCGTTCCACGGCAAACGCGAAGTGGTCGTCAGCGGCCAACGTGTCAGACGCATCGATGCGAATCTCGCACTTGTTGAATCCGTACGACGCCTCAAGTCCGATAAACTCCACCGAGCCGCGACCATTCTCAGCCACCTGCACTTGTTTGGAACCGACCACCTTGCCGTTGAGCATCAGCGTCACATTGCGCGTCGACGCCGGAGCGTTGAACCCTGCGATGGTGGCCGCAACGTGAACCGTCTTGGTATCGTAAATCCGCTGCGGCGCGTTCACGCCTTCAACGCTCCAGTTCGGCTGCGCTTTTCCGATCGGATGCAGCACCAGCTTGGTGCCGTTGTCCAAGCGGAGATCCGTAAATCCCGGAGGCATCGCCGATTTCTGCATGTCGCTAATGACGTGCACCTCAAGCGGAATATCGGCCTGTTCCCGCAGCGTCCGTAGGTAGCGAGCTAGCACTCCGAAATCAGCGCGGCTATCGCCTTCCTTGATCGCCGTCACCGCCGCGCGCAGTTCATTCGGATCAGCCACCTGCTGCGTCATCGCTTCCAGCACGCCCGATAACGCGACCACTTGTCCCTTCGTGCCGCCGGGAATGCCGCTTAAAACCTTCGCAGCTTCCGTCTTTGCCAGATCCAGCCGCGACGTTCCGCCCTCGGTCGTCCGCATGCTGAAGGACCGGTCCACGGCAACGACCGTCAGCCGCTCGCCACGCTGCGCCGGAGTCGAGCGCCGGATGAACGGCTGCGCAAACAGTAGCGCGAGCAACAGCAACATCAGCGTTCGCAGAATGAAGAGCGTGATGAAATCCAACTTCCGATGCTGCACAGAGCTGGTCTCACGATGTTCAAAAAACATCAGCGACGGGAACAGCTTCGGGTCCTGATTCGACCGCTTCAGCAAGTGCAGCCACACCGGCAATCCCACCGCCAGCGCGCCCGCAAGAAACCACGGTGCAAATAGGCCCATACGCTACAACCTTCCTGTCCGAATCGCCAAATAGCGCCGCAGCGACTCATCCAGCGGCTTGCTGGTGTCGCACAAGAAATACTCGATCCCGGAGCCTTCCGCTTTCTTCTTGATCGCTTCCAGATGCGCCGTCATTTTTTCTTTGTATTCGCGACCCGCATAATCCGCCGACACCTGCATCTTGTGTCCGGATTCCAGATCTTCAAACAACACCGAACCCTTGATCTTGGGCTGCAACTCTTCGGGATCAAGCACGTGGAACAACACCAGTTCGCTGCCCCTGGCGCGCAAGGGCGAGACCGCGCGAATCACCGTTTCGGGATCGTCCCAGAAATCCGAGATCGCGATCACCAGCCCGCGCTTGCGCAGAAAATCCGCGAGGTGGCTGAACGGTCGCACGAAGTCCGTACGCTTCTGATCGCCCGCCTCCGCCTGATCGATCGCGTGCATCAGGCGCATCATCTGCCCCTGACGCGAGGACGGCTGCACGAAGTTGCGCACCTCCTCATCGAACACGATCAGCCCCGTAGCATCGCGCTGCAAGTGCGCCAGGTAAACGACGGAAGCCGCCAGAAACCGAGCGTACTCCAGCTTCTCAATCCCGCGCGACCCGTATTTCATCGACCGGCTGGCGTCGATCAGGACCGTGACCAGCGTATTGGTCTCGCCCTTGAAGCGCTTCAGGAACATCTTGTCGCTGCGCGCGAAAACGTTCCAGTCCACGTGCCGCAAGTCGTCGCCGGGCATGTACTGCCGATACTCGGCGAACTCCTGGCTGAAACCAAAGTCAGGCGATTCATGCAGCCCGGAGATGAAGCCATCGACTACAGTCTTGGCCACCAAATCCAAACTGGAAATGCCCGCTAGAACAGCCGGATCTAAGAAACGCTGTATCATGCTCCGCTCTCTCCTGGCGAACTACGCCTTCGGCCGCGGAATGTAATCGAGCAACTTCTTCAGGATGTCGTCTTGCGTCAGCTTGTCGCTTTCCGCCTGGAAGTTCAAAAGAATGCGGTGGCGCAGAATCGGGCGAACCAGCGCCGCGACATCGTCATAGGTCACGTGAACCCGCTTCTGCATCAGCGCGCGAGCCTTCGCCGCCAGCACCAAGCTTTGCGCCGCGCGCACCGAGCCGCCGAAGTTGACGTACTTCTTCACAAAGTCCGGAGCGCTTTCATCCGTAGCACGCGTCGCGCGTACGATGCTCACCGCGTAGCGAGCCACCGACTCCGCGATCGGCACCATACGAACCAGCGCCTGGAAGTCCACAATCTCTTCCGCATTCGTCACCGGGACCACCGTGGCCTTGTGCGACGTCGTGGTCAGGTCCAGAACCTTGAGCTCGTCTTCCGCGCCCAGGTAGTCCAGCATCACGTTAAAGATGAAACGATCCAGCTGCGCTTCCGGCAACGGATACGTGCCTTCCAACTCAATCGGGTTCTGCGTCGCGAGTACGAAGAACGGCTCCTGGATCTTGTAGTTGTTGCCGCGCACTGTGCAAGTATGTTCCTGCATGGCCTCCAGCAGCGCCGACTGCGTCTTGGGAGGCGTACGGTTAATTTCGTCGGCCAGTAGAATGTTCGAGAAAATCGGTCCCGGAACAAAGGTCCAGTTCCGTTTTCCCGTTACCTGGTCTTCTTCAATGATGTCGGTGCCCGTGATGTCGGACGGCATCAAGTCAGGCGTGAACTGAATGCGCTTGAACTCCAGGCCCAGGATGTTGCCGATGGTGCGCACCAGCAAGGTCTTCGCGGTTCCTGGCAAGCCCGTGATCAGGCAATGCCCGCCGACGAACAGACCAATGAGAACCTGTTCAATGATCTCGTCCTGACCGACGATCACGTTGTGGATCTGGCCTACGATTCCTTCCTGCACCTTATGAAAGCGTGCGATGCGATCTTTGATCTCGCCGGATTCCACTGACTGGAGGGTTGAAGTTGTCGACATTCGGTTCCGTTTATTGTTCCACGTTTCTGGGATCTACTGCGCACTCAATTCCAACAAAAGTTTTTGGGCCGGCTTGTAAGCCGGTGCCGCTTCCAGCGATTGATACACATGCTCCAACGCCAACTCATTTTGCTTGGTCGCGCGAAGGGCGACGGCCAGGTTGTAGTGTGTTCCGGCGATATCAATTGCTCCGCTCGCCAGCGCCGCGCCAAACTCGCGAACCGCTGCTTGCGGGTTATTCAGTTCCATCTCCAACGCTCCCAATTGCTGGTGAGCCTTCTCATCCTTCAAGAAGATGAAGTTCAATTTCTGCAATGCCGACGCGGCTTCCTTCTTGTGTCCGGCTTCCGTCTGCAACTCAGCCAGCTTCTTCAAGGTGTCGGGATCGCGGCCTCCATGTGAGGCCCATGCTTCCAGCGCCGCGATGGCGTTCGGCTTATCGCCCTTCTCGGTATAGGCGCGCGTCAGCATGTCGTAGACATTGCCCTTCTCCACAAAATCCGGATACACGTCGCGAGGCTCGGCACCCAGCGCGATCACCTTGTCCCAATCCTTGGCCTTCACCGCTTCATTGACCAGCTTCATCTGCTCGGTCCAATGCGCAAATCCATCCACCGTCCGTTTGGTCTGCGCTTCCAGCCACGGGAAGAACTGCGCGTCAAACTCTTCCGGCGTCACTTTGAGAACTTCCTTCAGTACTTCCGGCGTAGTCTTCAGCTCGGCGAAGCCCTTGATCATATCCAGAATCGCCTGCTGGCCCCACTTTTCCACGATATAGGTAATGACGCGTCCACCCTGGAAGTAGCTGACAATGACCTGGTCAGGGTAGGTGGGGTGAATGTAGCCCCGCTCCAATTCCGCAATTGGCAGCAGCTTCTTTTCCTGGATCGCCTTCACTTCGCGCGGCGTCATGCGGTCGCCCCATTCCGGCGAGATCGCGGTTTCTTCAAACACCGCGACGCCTTCCGTAAACCAACGCGGCGTGCGGCTCTTGGTCATGGTGAGCAGATACACGTGGCTCATTTCGTGCCACAACGTGGCCGCCCAGTGGAACTCGCCCGGAGTGCGGCTGTTGGGAGAATCCATCGCCACCACTTTTCCGAACGTCACACCCAGCGCGCCCAATCCCGGCATGCCGATGGTGCGTACTTCAAAGTCAGGATGGTTGGGATAGACCTCAACCTGCACGGGTCCGTCCAATTTGTACTTGTACTTCTTTTCGTAGGTCGCAATCGCGCGATCCATTTCCGCCTGGAAATAGGGCTTCAACAGCGGCGATTCTTTCTTGTCGAACTTCAAAACCGTTGTGGGAGTCTTAAAAGTATCGAAGGTCGCAACCACATCTAGAAGCTTGAGCGAATTCTTGACCAACAAGCGAGCAGGTTTCGGACCATCGTTAAACACCGTGGCCAGTTGCTTCTGCGCTTCTTCTTCCTGACCGAAGCGCATCAATTGCACGCCCAACTGAGCGCGAGCGCTCCACAGTTCCGGCTTCAACTCCAGCGCTTTGCGCAACAGCGCGATGCCTTCGTCGTAACGCCGATTCTGCACAAAGAAGTGCCCGATGGTTTCGTAGGCCTCGCCGTATTTGGGATTGGCCGCGAGGATTCGGTCGGTCCATTCCGTACCCGGCTTACCATCCATCATGTCGATGGCTGCCAGAATCGCGAGGCCTTGCAGCGCAGTGGGGGAAATCGCCAGCGCCTCTTTGGCTGCGGCGGTCGCCTTCTCTGGATTGTTGTCTTCCAGATGCATCCGCGCCATCAGTTCGTACGCCTGATACATCTTCGGATCGGCCTTCACGGCCTTCTCCGCCCACTTGGTGGCCTCGCCGTCGAACGCCTCGTTGAGCACGCGCGCCATACCGAGCATGGCCGGGGCGTAATCCGGATTGAGCTTCAACGCCGCTTCCATATCTTCCTTGGCATCGCCGAACTGGTCCGTCGACATCCACAGGTAGCCCCAACGGACATGCCGTGCAGGATCTTTGGGATTCGCCTTCACCGCATCCGCAAAAGCCAGCGAGGCGTTGAAACCGTCGCCCAAGCCCCACAGCCCCTCGGCGCGAGCCAGAGGATCACGGGATTGCGACAGTTTCGTATAGCAAGCCTTCGCACCCGGATCGGCGCGGTCCGCCAGCTTCTCGCATTCTTCGTGCGGACCCGGACCAGCATTTTGCGCCTCGGCGCGCATTTGCCGGAACCAGCGCTGCTCGTCGCCGACATACAAAACCGCCAGCACCAAAGCTACGACAACGTATGTGCTTTTCGATTTCATAGCGTCCTTACTGATCGAGACTCGCCTGGACCTTCGCTAACTCCAAGATCAGTCCCTGCAATTGCTTGTTGTAGGTCGGCAGGTCCATGGATGCCTTGCGATACTTCAGCTCGTCAATCGAAGTTTCCAAATCGTCTTTACGCTTCAGCAACGCCTGCTTGGCCGGAGTCGCCGCAATCGCTGTCGCCGAACCCAGGTGCATCAGCGGGAACCGGCCTGCCACCAAACCCTGCCCATTCGCGGTCGAAGGATCGCCCTCGCCCTCACCTTTCCCGGTGTCTTCTAGAAGAGAGTGCTCCGTCGCTAAGCGTTTCTGCGTATCGAAGTAGTCCTTGGTCTTGGTCTTCGCGTATTTGTAGGCTTCGAGTGCCGTCAGCGTTTGATTCTTGTCGGTATCGGCCGATCCATCCCGGAACGCCTCCACCCAGAACCTCGCAAAGATGGTCGCGTTGCGCTCCCCGCCCGCCTTCGTCGCCGTAATGATCACCCGCTTGTCATGCTGCAAGCTCTTGATTGCACCAGCACTGCCCGCTGTCGTCAGGACAATCGCCTGCCGTGCGGCGATCTTGCTCAGCGCGTCGTTTAATTCCGACGCCGAAATGTCCTGCCCTGGAATATTCAGCTTGTAGTCAATATCGTCGTAGCTGCCATGGCCGATGAAGAGCACCATCAGCGTGTCATCCGCCTTGGCTTGGCTGGCAATCGCGGAAAGCTTGGCCAGGATGTTGGCCTTCGTGGCCTCTTTTCCGGAAAGCGTCTCCACCTTCGCACCCGCCTCACCGGCAAGCGACTTGGTAATGTCCGAGGCCCAGCCGCTAAAGCGCTGTTCGTATTCCGGCTCGCCGCCCAGACCGGCAACCGTGAGATAGAAGCTGGTGGCTTGCGCGGAAACAGCCGCTGCGGCAGCCAACAGTAGAAGCCTTCTCATCAAATCGTCCCCCACTTCCTTCGCAGCAACCACTCCACCGCGCGGATGCCCAGGAACGCCAGGAAGATGGCCGGCATATCCCACAAGTCGCGCGTTTCGCGAACACTGATTCCGCCTTCAGAATACGTGATATCTTCCCCCAGGCGTTGCGCATCGTCCGGCTTGTAATAGTTGCCCTTGGTTTCCGAGGAAAGTTTTTCCAGCAGTGCCCGGTTCTGCTCGATATGGAAGTTCTCCGCTGTGCCGTCTTCGCGCCGGAAGGTGAACGTATCCCGACCCAACTCTTCGGTGCCGCGCTTCGCTAAAACCTCGACCAGATAGTCCCCCTGCTTGGGAGCCTGCCAGTCCGCGATATACGCACCCGGCTCACTGCTATCAGGCGTCATCGAAACGGTTTCCGTTACGCCCTCGCCGAGAATGTGCGCTTCCACCACCGCATCGTTCGCAGGCAGGAACGCTTTGTCCCGAACCTCCGCCCGAAGCTTGGCAGTCGCCACATCGGCCAGCAGGCTTTTTGGAGTAGAACCGGTGACGTGTTGCGGCGTCGCGTTCACGGTCCAGCGCAGGAACTGTTGGTAAAACATCTCGTGGCTCATGTCCGACTTGTCCTGCAACATCTGCCAGCGCCAGCTGCCCGAAGTCGCGAAAATCGCCGAACGGCCGCGGCCATAATTCATCGTGATCAGCAGCGGCATCGCCCCGCCCCCGCCGTTCATCGGAACGGCTTCGGCCAACACCAGCGCGCCGAGCTTGGGCTGGCCCACATCCTGTACGTTGCGAATGTAAGGCAACTTCGAGAACCGGACATCGTTCTTCTTCACGTCATCTTCAATCCGCGTGATCAAGCTCTCCGAACCCTGCGGCGTTAACCGCACGTTCGCCGGGGTCCAATGGAACGTTCCCTTTTTGTCAGGCAGTGTTGTCGGCATCACTTCGTGTACCGGAGTCGCCTGCCAGCCGCCGTCGGTCAGCGCTTCTTTGCCGCCCAGGAACACCAGCCCGCCCCCGCGCCGATCGACGAAATCGCGTACGTTCTGCAATTGCTGTGGAGTGAGGTACGCCGCATCCACACTGCCGAACATGATCGCGTCGAACGCGAACAGTTCTTCAACCGTCGTCGGGAACCCGTTCACAAGCTCGTTCGCGTTCTTCACGCCCTGACGATAGAGCTTATTCGGAGCTGTGCGCAGGATCGTTACTAGATCAATCGATTCGTCATCCTCAACCCCACGACGAATAAACTTAAACTCCCAGCGAGGCTCGCCCTCCAGGTAAAGAATGCGCGGCTTGCGCTTATCCACGTTGACGATGCGCGTCAGAATATTGTTGCGCCCATTCTCTTCGTTCGGCAGCAGGTCGATAAAGGCCTGAATCGTCTTCACGCCAGCCTTGCCAGCATTGAAGAGCACCGTCTCAATCTGTTCCGCGCCGTCGCCTTTCAGCACCACGTCCTGAGCGGCTAAAACCTTGTTGTTGTCGCGAATCGTGATCTTGGCTTTTTGCCCCGTGTACCCATGCTGACGAAAGGTCACCAGCGCCGACAAACGCGAGTTCGGTAACGTGCGCTGCGGCAATTCGACATTTGTAATCTCAACGTCGTGTTCCATCTGCTCGCGGCCCAGCCCAATCGTGTGCACCGGAATCCGTTGCCGCCGAATCTCGGCGATCGTTTCGAGATCCACACCGCCGGTGTTGTCCGCGCCATCGCTCAGCACCACCATCGCGCCGATCGGCAAACTCGCCGCATCCGCCGCGACCTGTTTCAAGCTGTCCCCGATATGCGTCACGGGGGCCTGCGCACTCAATTGCTCGAGCCCTTCGACGCGGCCCAAGTGGTCCGACATGCGGTAGACGCGCACCTGGAACTTATCTTTCAGCTTCTGCAGCAGCCCGTCGTTGAGGACCTTCACCGCGCGATCCTTGCGCGATAACTGACCCTCGTCCTTGGTCGCCATGCTGGACGAATCGTCGATCACCACAGCCACAATATTCTGCTGCGGCTTGAGGGTCGCAACGCTCAGCGCTGGACGCCACAACATGAAGAGCAATAAGGCCGCTAGCGCCGTCTGCAACAGCAACACCAGAGCCGACCGAATCGGATTTTCAGAGCCACCCTTGCGGTAGATCAGAAACCCGAATACGCCCGCCGCCAGCAAGATTCCGGCCCACAACATCCAGACCGGCCAGGCATTCAAAAATACGAAACTGCCCTGGTTATACACAGTCCGCGAGTACTTGAAGAGAAATTCAAACATGTCCGCTGGCGTCTCTTTTCAAAAATCCTCAGTGAGTCAAATCATACACTACGTAGTTGGTGGAGATCCTGTACGCCAAACTGGCCCATTCTTCCGGGTATTCGGGATCGTCGGAATGCTCGATCGCGTCGCTGATATCCATGTTGTGGCAGATGGCGATCATGATCCGGCCGTGCGAATCCCGCACCGCCCGCCACTTCGGCTCAAAGCCGTCGAATTCGTAAATCCTGCCCGACTGCAGAAACTGCTTGCCGGGAATCTGTGTTCGGTTCTTCAACTCATATATGACGTTGAAAATGGGATCAGAGTTAGCAAGATCTTCCACTGGACGCGCACCGATCACCTTTTGCAGGCTTTTCATGAAATTTTCCCATTCGATGGTACCGTGAAAGTCGTCCGTCATGAGAAAACCGCCGCGATCCAGATATTCGCGCAGCTGATCAGCCTCTTCCTCGAACAAATGCCAGTGGCCGGGTTCTACAGCGTACATAAAAGGCCAGTTGTAGATGTCGTCGGAGCCGTCGAGTTCGGCGACGTGCTCCACAGACGCCGCGTTGATCAGCGTAAGGCGGCGCAGGCCTTGCTGGAAATGGCGGTCGCCCTCCGGATAGTCAGTGGCCCAGCCCATCCAGCCAGTGTCCGCATCGGGATGCAGGACGCCGACGGAGGTATAGCGGAGCCGCCCTCGCGTCCATTCCGCAGGCTCATTCCAGTCAGGCGGAAGGGGAATTTGGCCGAATCGGACTTCGGTGGATACACCGGGATCTCCCACATAATCGTGGAAGGGCTTCTGGGCAAGGAGCACTCCCCACGCTAGAAAACAGGCGAATACCAGGGAAAGGGCCGAGCTAGGACGCATCTATAGGGTTGGACTCTGACCGCGCACTCAGGATAGCAGGAATCAGTGAGTTAGATCGTAAGTTGCGTAGTTCACAAGGATGCGGTGGGCCGTCGACGCCATCTCTTCGGGATAATTGGGCTCGTTCGACAATTCCCAGGCGTCGCCCAGGTCCATGTTGTGGCAAATCGCGACCACAATACGGCCCTTCTTGTCGCGAATCCCTCGCCAGCGCGGAAAGGGGTCATCGGCCTGTTCGTAAGTCCGCCCGCTGCCAAGAGCGGCGACACCGGCGACCTGGACCTTGAGGTCGACATCAGACAGCATGTGGAAGATCGGATCGGTCTGCGGCAGATCCTCAATCTCTTCGTTGGGAAACGCCATGCGGATGCCTTCCTCGAAAACCGCCCACTGCTGGCGGCCATGGAAGTCATCGACCATCAGGAAGCCCCCGCGATCCAGATACTCGCGCAGTTGTTTGCCTTCCTCTTCGTCAATTCCCCAGCGTCCGACTTCGACCGCGTAAAGGAAGGGCCAATTGTAGACATCGTCCGAACCGTCTAATTCGACAGCCTGCTCCACGCTGCGAACATCGATCAGAGTCAAACGCCGCACGCCTTCGATGAGGTTCCGATCCCCACCCGGATAGTCCGTACCCCAGCCGCCAAAACCCGTTGCCAAGCGGCCCCCGTAGGTGTGCCACATCATGCGCGCCGTCACCCATTCGTGCACATCGCGCCAATCGGGAGGCAACGGCACCCGATCTTCGCCAGGCCACTCTTTAAAGGGTTTTTGCGCCAGCAGGACGCCCCACGCGCAGAGGACCAGGAGGCAAGCAAGGAGTGCGGAACGAGGTCGCATCGCGTGCCCAGAATAGCACGCGAGCATTAGCGGGCACTCAGGCGAAACACGCCCGCACCTGGCACGACTGCGAAGAGGGAATCGTCACCTGAACTGGAAACCCACAGGTCGGAAATGTCGGACAGCGTGCGCGGCCCATCCACCGCAGACCAGTGCAAACCGCGGTCCGTGGACTGGTAAAGCTTCCCAAACTGCACCGCATACGCTTGCTCACAGCGGAACCCATCGAAGGCCACGGCGCTGACTGTGCCTGGAGGGATGCCTTGCGTGACGATTGGTGCTGCTCCGGGCAAGGCCACCGACACACCGTCCGACATCGCGAGCAACACCGAGCCGTCGCAGGACGCCGCGGCGCTGAACAAGCCCGTCGCGGGAATATTGCGCCAGGACTTTCCATCGTCGGGAGACACGTGCGCGGATTGGTTGGTCCAGGCGATCACCTGCTTGCCCGCCGTGCGAATTCCACGCACTGGAGCCGTGGTCGTGACGGCCTTCTTCCACGTCGCACCCGTCAGCCGGAACAGGCCTCGGTCCGAACCAGCCCACCCGATGGCAACCTTCAATCCGCGACCAGGGGGCTGGGTTGGCAGCCGGGTCCAGGTTCGACCGAAGTCTTTGGACTGGAGAATCCGCTGGTCCGTACTGACGAGCAAGCGCCCGTCCGACACCGCGACGCTTTGGATGTTGTCGGAGGAAAACGTAGCAGCGCCGAGCTTTCGCCAGCCCGCGGCGGAGTGAATATAGAGGCCGCCTTGTGACCCTTCGTAGGCGGTGCTCAGGAACTGCAACGAGCCGAAGGACGCGCTCGCACGAATGTTGCGCGCGTGCAGGCCTTCATTCGACGGCTGCACCTTCACGCCCGAATCCGTAGAGATCTGCACCCCGGCCAGTTCAGTAGCGAGGTACATGGTATTCGGTTTCGCTGGGTCAAATGCGATGGCATTCACGGCAAGCGAATTTAGTTTCGTCCACCGGGTGCCGCCGTCAGTCGAGCGAAACAAGCCGCTGGTCGTACCCGCGAAAACCATCTGGGGGTTCGCTGGATGCTGCACGATGACATGCGTGCGGCGCGAAGACTTGGGAATGCCCTGCAACAGCGCCCAGCGACCGCCTGCGTTGCGCGAGCGATAGATGCCACTGCATGCGCTGGCGAACACTTGCGTGGGGGCCGAGGCGCTGACATGGATCGAGAACACATCCGAGTCATCGATCATCCCGGTGTGAATCGCCATCCACGTCTTGCCGCCATCGGTAGTTTTCCAAGGAAGATGCGGCGTCCCGGCGTAGAGCGTTTTTGCGTCCGTAGGGTCGAACGCCACAGACACGATGTCTTCCAGATCGGAATGATGCTCCGGCGTGATGCGATCCCAGTGCTCGCCGTCGATCGTTCTGTAGAGTCCGTGCCGTGTCCCTGCCGCAATCGTTCCCGAAAACAGAGCGAGCGACTCCACCGCCAAACCAGACAGGTGCTGCATCCAGGATTGACCGGCGTCGCGCGATTCCCAGAGGCCGTTGCTCGCTTCCTGCTCGGCGGAAATCCCGACCCAATAGTGACCTTTCACCGAGGGATCGATGGCGATGACACGGACGGTACCGGAGAGATTGCGACCAAAGGAGAGTTGGCTCCAGGAGGAGCCATGGTCGGAGGAGTGGAAGAGTTGGCCGTTACGTGCGCCGGCCAGGAGGTGAGAAGGTTCAGAAGGATCGACGGCGATGGAGATGACGCTGCCGCCGAAGGGTCCCCAAGGCTGCCAGTCTGCCGCCCGGGATACGGGCAGCAGACATAGCAATAGCCAGAGGAACTTGGGCATCGTAGCGCAGGTTAGCGCGGGCAGCCCAGCGGTTTGAGGTCCTTGGTTTCGAGCGTGCGCGATTCCTTCACGACGGAAGGCACCGGCTTGCCCGCAGGCACCAGCCACAATTCCACGCGGCGATTCTGCGAGCGGGGATCGTTGCGGTTAATGGAAGAGCCGCGCGTATCGGCCAGACCCGAAGCGTCCTTGTATTCGCTTTCGGTTGCACCAATCCAATCAGCCTTGATGCGCGAAGGTTCCAGCGCCGCGCAGCTGCGGGTGTTGGCCGTGACGACGGCGGCGGTGTTGCGAACGCGGTTGCGATCCAGGTTGCGCGCCCGTTCGCGGGCATCGGTGTGACCGACCAGCACCAGCGTGTAGCCCTGATAGGCTCCGGTGAGTTCCGGATAGAGGCGTTCCAGAAGAACGCGCTTGGCGGCGTTGTCCACGCGGGCGCTGCCCTGCGAGAACAGGATGTCGCCGTAGTGTACCGCTTGCGGATCGGTGGACACGCGAATCGTGGTGTTGCAATTCGCCGTCGCGCCGTTATCGTCCGTCACGCGCGCAGTGGCCGTAATGGTCTTGGTCTGCACTTGCGGATTCGTCGGGAAGTTCACCGTGGACGAATTGAATGCCGTCTGCGCAGCGGTGGTGTTCGCAACCGAGCCTTCGGAGAGCGTCCAAAGAATGCGCGCGGTGTTGCCTTGGGCAACTGTCGCGGCCACGCTGAGGTTGGTCGACTGACCCGCAGTGAGAGTCGCATTGCTCACCGAGCAAGTCGCGGTCGGCGGACGCGTGTCACGAGCGTAAATGGTGAGCGGCGCGGGAACGGTCGGCGTGACGCCATTGGCGCTCGGATCGACGACGCGAAGTTCCGCGCGATACCAGCCGGGGGTTGCGGGCGTGTAGGTAAAGGGATTGCCCGAACCTACTTGCGTACCATTGACCAGCCAGTTGTAAGTCAGCGTGTGATTCAGAGTGTCTGTGCTCGTCGCGGTGAGCCGCACAGGGGAGCCAGCAGCGATAGAGTTCGTCGCGTTTAGGCCAGTGAGCGAACCTTGCGCAGCGCCAGGAACGCCAACGATCGAACTGGCCGGATCGGCTGTGATGCTGGTCACCGTTACACGATGTTCGGGGGCGGGCGGCGGAGGCGGAGCCTTCGCGTAGACCGACGGAACGTTCGGAGTGTTCGCAAACGCGGGATTGTCCTTCCCTGCTTCCGTCACGTCCACTTGAACGCGATACGGACCGGGCTGCGTGGGCGTGTAGACGAAGGTGTCGCTGTCGGTACCCATCGGCTTGCCGTCCACATACCACTGATATTTCAGTTTGCGATTCTTGGGGTTCTGCACCGTGGCCTTGTAGGTCACCGGACGATTGATCAGGATGCCTTGGCTTTCGACGCCCGCTGCTGGCGGGTCCTGCGTGACGGAGAGCACGCTGAAGTCCTTGCTGATCTTGCGCGGGGCGGGCTGTCCGGCAGTAGCTGCGGGAGCCCCGCCGAAGTGGAACATCACGCCACCGGTAATCTCAGCCGAATTCAAACGGCGGTCGGCCAGAAGGAACGCACCGCCGGGATTGCCGAAGGTGGCGAGGCCGTAGGTGGGGGCATGGGACGAGAGGCCGCGGGCGTCGACACGCAGGCCAAGGCGATTGGTCAAGCGATATTTCAGGCCGCCGCCGTAGTTGTACTGCAGCAGCGCTTGCGCGTCTGGAATCGTCGGCGGCAGATTCGCGCGGATCAGGTCCTGCGCTCCACCGGTGAGGTTGAAGCGTGCGGTACCGATGCCAGCGGCGATGAAGGGCCGGAGACGCGATCCGCGTTCCGTAAAGTGATACAGACCGTCGAAGCTGAGGCGGAAGTTGCGCGCTCCGTAATCGGGCTGCGTAACGCCCTTCACCGGTCCCAGGAATTGCAGCTTGGTGGGATTCCAGGCCAGCGTCTGTTCAAATCCGAACTTGCGCCACAGATCCTCGCCGACGCGAACGCCGAACGTCGGGCGATTCGCCAAGTCATACCCCGGACCCCCGTGGACTTCATCATGGGCGGTGAGTCCGAAAAAAGGACTGAGGCTCCATTTATCTTCCGTGAACGAGGCTTGCGCGGCGGCAAACTGGGACACGGCCAAAAGGCCGGCCAAAACAACTCGGTTTCGACGTGGTGTAAACATAAGACGGGTCCTCACAACATTACTAGCACAAAATGTTTTGAATAGGGAATGGCACAAACACCCTAGTCGAGCTACAGCGGGTAGGCTAGGGGAAAATACGATTGAGAAATGCGGGGACTTAAACGAGGGAGCTTTCCTGGAACTCACCGCGCTCATTCATCCAGCAGCGGTACTTGGTTCGGACCTCATTGCGGTTCCGGAAACAAGCATCAGCCTGCAGCATGATCTTCGGCTCGGAGGTCTGGACAAGCTTCTTGGCCGTTTCTTTCGCGGTGGCCAAACCAGAGCATGGAACTTCAGCGCTAAAGACCTTGGGGCTGTCTTTGTGCATCTCCATGGTGCGGACAAAATATTGCATGGTTTAAATGTGAGCATGGCGCGTGCGTCCAACCCGGAAGGGGCGAACGCCACGCGCCGCAGAAACGTTCCTATCTAGCGACTTTCGAATTCTTAACGAGCCGGCTCGGCACCGGGTTCACGGGTGCGCTTTTTGCGATTGCGCTTGCGTGCCAATGCTGCCTTCACGCGCTTCTTCTCGCCCGGCTTCAAATAGAAGGAGTGACGCTTGGTCTCCTTGATAATGTCGGCCTGCAAAACCTTGCGCTTAAAACGCCGGAGGGCGCTCTCTAAAGTCTCGCCATCCTGAATGTAAACTTCCGCCACAGATTCTCCTAGATTGCAATTGTGCGCGGCTTGGGTTCGCCCAAGCCGCACACCAAAACTTCGTTACCTTAAACGGTGACTACCAGCGGTTCCCGCGATCTCCACCACCACCGCCGCCGCGACCACCGCCACCACCGCGTCCACCACCGCCGCCGAATCCACGTCCACCACCACCACCGCCGCCGGCGGGCTTCGGACGAGCTTCGTTCACGTTGAGTGCGCGACCGTTCATTTCCGCACCGTTCAACTGCGCGATCGCGTTTTCCGCGTCCCGCTTTTCCGTCATTTCAACAAAGGCAAAGCCGCGCGCTTGACCCGTGTCACGATCGGTCACAATATTTACACGCTCGACGTTACCGTACTGCGCAAACGCCGCGTGCAATTCGTCTTGCGTGGTCTGATAGCTCAGATTCCCGACAAAGATGTTCGTCACGCCTAACTCCTTAGATTGGAAACGCATCTTTCCCAGACGAATACAGGCGGCGATCCAGCGGGCCGGACGTAAGACTTCGGCAAAGACCTTTCCACTCTACCACGATTCCGGAAGGGGGTGGGGGCCTTAATGGGTCAGGTCGTAGACCACGTAGTTCGACAGTAACTGGAACGCCTGCTGGACGAATTCGTTGGGGTATTGCGGATCGTCGGCGTACTCAATGGCGTCTCCCAGATCCGAATTGTGCTCCATGACCGCCACCAGGCGGTGCTTTTTATCGTAAACGCCGCGCCAGTGCGGCGCACTCTCGCTCCCGCCACCGCACTCGTCCATGCGTCCGCTCCGCATATACTGGGCACCCGGAATCTGCTTGCGGGGATTGAGGTTGAAAACGGCGTTATTGATGGGATCGTTTTCCGGGATATCGACCACTTCATCCGGGTCGTAGACCAGTTGGAAACTATCCATAAAGGACGCCCACTGTCCGTCGCAGTGAAAATCGTCGACCATGAAGAAGCCGCCGCGGTCCATGAATTCGCGCAACTGCTTGGCTTCCGTTTCGCTAAGGGTCCACCGCCCGACTTCCACCGCGTAGAGGAAGGGCCAATTGTAGATGTCGTCGGAACCGTCGAGATCAATGGTCTGTTCCACCGAACGCGTATCCAATAAAGTGAGGCGTTTTAGGCCGGAGACAAGTAGTCGGTCACCTTTGGGATAGTCGGTCGACCAGGCACCCCCGCCTCGCCCACCACCGCCGCGTCGACCACCGCCGAAGCCACCACCGAAACCAAACCCACCACCGCCACCGCCGTAGCGCAGACGAGCCCAGGTCCATTCGTGAGTTTCTTTGTAATCAGGAGCCACGGGCCACGGAGTTTGTCCCGGGTATTGCGCCCAGGGCTTCTGCGCGAACAGTAAACCGATCGCGGCGCACCCGAACAGGCCTACAAGCAGCAGAAACGATCGCACCCTCATGATATTGGTGCGCCCAGAATAGCATCAATGACTGAGCGCGTACACCACGTAGTTGGTCATCACTTTATAACCCAACGAAGCGAAGTGTTCGGGATAGCGCGGATTGTCGGAGTGCTCGATCGAATCACCCAGATCCATGTTGTGGCAAATCACCACCACGATGCGGCCTTTCGCGTCCTTGATGGCCCGAAAGCGCGGGATCACGCCACCCTTTTCATAGGGGACGCCGGAATTGATGTATTGCTCGCCCGGGATTTGCACCAGTTCGTTCACGTCGTTGAAGGCATGGAAAACAGTGTCGCGCGCGTCCAGATCAATGATCGTGTGACCTGGCAAGACCATATCCATATTGGATTCGAAAACGTCCCACTCGAAATCGCCGTGGAAATCGTCGACCATCAGGAAACCGCCGCGATCCAGATAGGTGCGTAGCTGCGCGGCCTGTTCTTCCGCCAGATCCCAGTGACCGACTTCCGCCGAGTATAGGAACGGCCAGTTGTAAATGTCATCGCTACCGTCAAGCTCGGTGACCTGCTCCACCGATCGCACGTCGATGCTGGTCAGGCGGCGAATGCCTTCCGCGAGGTGGCGGTCGCCGCGGGGATAGTCCATGGACCAGTAGTAGTCCAGGCCATTTTGAAAGCGATCGGTGTCGCGATACTTCAGTCGCGTGAATACCCACTCGGCTGGCTTGTCCCAGTCCGGGGGCAAGGGCGTGTTGTTGTTCGCCGGCTCGGCGATTTCCCGATACTGCTTGAACGGCTTCTGCGCGTAAAGGTACGCGGAACCGGCAAGCAGCGCAGCAACCAGAACGACAGGCAGAGCGACGGTTCCAGGACGGGTCATCTAACTACAAGCTTATCGCGCGCCGTCAAAGACTGACTAACCCTGCGAAACAAGTTGCCTGGGCGCGTTGCCCACATTGAAGTATTCGAGAAATTTCTTGGGTTTCTCGGCAGACGCCTTGGGAGCTTTCGTTCCGGCCAGCGTTGCCGCGAACGCGGAGCACTGCATGCCGATGACCGAGGTGGGGTCAAGCACCTGCCCCGCGGTGGTCGCGCGGCTGACCGCGAAATAGTCGTTGGAGAAGGAGTAGGCTACCTTCGCGCCTACCAGTTCCTCTACCTGCGACACGGTGAACAGCGGTTTCTTCTGCACACGGTTGAGCAGCAAGGAGACTTTGGTGTCCAAGCCCAGCGTTTTGAGGAATCCCATCTTCTCGCGGGCCAAATGCAGGGACGGAATTTCCGGAGTGACGACCAGGAATACCTGCCGGGACTCCTGCATCACTTCGATGGAGTAGCGCTCCAGATTGCCCGACATGTCGAACACCAGGGCCTGGTAGTTGCGCCGCATGAACTGCAGCAATCCCTGCACCTGAGTGGGGTCCACCCGTAGATTTGGATTCACCCGCCCCGCGTGAAGGACATCCATGCCCGGCCGCGAAGTAATCAATTGGGGCCAGATATTTTCATCCATGGCGGTGGCGTTCTCCACCGCGTCTACCAGGGAGTATTCGGTGGTGAGTTTCAGCAGAAAGCGCACCATGCCGGAGTTCAAATCGAAATCGGTTAACAACAGGGAGCCTTCTTTTCCCCGGGAAAGCGCTGCGCTGATGTTCAGGGCTAGTGTAGTAGCACCCACCCCCGCCTTGGAGGGCAGGAAGGAAAGAATCTGGTTGGTGGATTCATACACCGGCGGCTTTTTCTGCAACAGCGCAGAAGCGGCCCGCAAGGCGTCTGACACCATGGTGTGGTCGAAAGGATCGGTGAGGAATTCGCGGACACCAGCGCGCATCGTCTCCCGCAGCAGGTGTGCATTGCACAGGCCATGGATGGCGATTATCTGCAGTCCGGCACTTTGTGTTTCCAGGAATTTGACGGTTTCCACCGCCTGACCCACATTCTCAAAACTCAAGAACACGAGGGTCGGCGCATGCGCCCGCAAGGTCCGCAGGAGATCTACTCCGGTGGGATAAGAATCCACAATCTTGCAGACTTCTACAGCGTCCCCAAACTGGGCAAGTGCCAGAGCCAATCGCTCCGCCATGGCTACGTCCGGGCTAATGATGATGGTCCTCAGCACACTATCGTCCTCACAATCCAGCGTACGGTGACCCAGGATGGGGGACAATCATCCTTCCCCCCAATTTCGCCTTGCGAAACTCGCCTACATCGCGGGAGATTCCACCTAGAGGTATCTCAGAGAAAGACCTTACAAAAGGACTCAGGCGACTGCCAGCATGTTCTCAGCCAAGGACGCCTGCCCCTGTATTTCTCTGGGCGATGTCCGCAGAAGCGACTGGGCCAAAGCCCGATACTCGCGCGCCAGTTTTGAACGTTTCCCTTTGGAACTGGCTACAACCGAGCTGGCTTCTCCCACCGCCCGGTTGCATTCGAAGGTGTCATCAGACAGGGTCGCCGCCAGAGGGACTCCTAAGAATTGGGCAACGCTCGCTGCGGGAACAGCCAGCGCCTGGTCGGCCCGGTTGAGAATGACTGAAGTCCGATCGCCCAGCCCGATATTCTGCAAAAACTGCACCTTCTCCCGGCCCAGAAACAGCGAACCCGCTTCCGGATTGCACACCAGGAACACGCGTTTCGATTCCTGCATGACCTGAATCGAATGCCGCTCCATGTTTCCCGACATGTCAAAACACAGCGCGCTGTAGGCCCCACGCGCAAAATCGATCAGTCCCTGCACCTGCGGTGGGTCCAGGTAAGCGTGGGGATTGATCCCGCCCGAATGCAGGATGTCAAAGCCGTCGCGGTGCGAAACCAGTTGCGGCCACAAACTCACATCCATCTCCGCGGCCCGCGCCAGCGCATCCACGATGGAGAGGTCCTGCGGGAGTTTCAACAGAAACCGCATCATCCCGCACGTCAGGTCCAGATCGGCCAGGAGAACCTTGATCTCCTTTTCCCTGGCCATGGCCGCACTCAGGTTCATCGCGACCGTTGAGGTGCCGACTCCTGGCTTGGCGGGCAGGAAAGAATAAATGTGCTCCGTTGCCGCGTACGCAAGGGGTGCCCGCCGCAGCAACATTCGCATCGACTGAAGCGTCGCGGCCACTTCGCTGGACTCGAACGGCGGTGCGAGAAACTCGCGCGCCCCTGCCCGCATGGCCTCTCGCAGCAGTGCCGGCCTGGCCACGCGGTGCAGCCCGACCACCGGTAATCCTTCCGCTTCGGACTCCAGAAATCGCATTACCGCGATTCCGGTTTTCGCTTCTTCAAAGCTCAAAAAAACAACCTGCGGCGAAAACGTGCGTAGCGCCCGAGCGAGTTCCGCACCAGAAGGATAGCCCGCCAGCGGGCAACTCAGCACGACTTGGGTACCTAGCTCCGCAAAGGCTCGCTGCACTTGCTCGCGCAACAGCGCGTCAGGACAGATCAACAAGATTCGTAATGGTCCGGCTTGTGGCACGATCGACTCCACAGACCTTATCGGACTGCGGACCGCAATGCTGAGAGATCTAAGGCGTCAGGGGCGCGTAGACTCTGTTCATAGCCTGGAAGCAATCGCAGGACGCCGATTCGAGACCCGGGCGATCGGTCACCGTGATTTTCCCGCGCACGTAGCGAATAAATCCCGCCTTTTTCAGCATTCCGGTGGCGACGTTCACCGTGGCTCTGCGGACGCCCAACATATTCGCGAGGAACTCCTGCGTAAGAGGGAAGGTATCTTCACCCGCGCGATCATGTGTCATCAGCATCCAGCGCGCGCAGCGCTCTTCCATGCTGTGCAGCCGGTTACAGGCCGCACCGTATAGGATCTGACGCAACAGCGCCAACAGATGCTGAAACACCAGAGCGCTCATCAGGGGACGGGTCGCAGCTAATTTCCGAAACGCCTTGGCATCGATGCGAACCGCGCTGCCCGGAATTTGGATGAGGTTGTAGCCCATCGACCCCTGTTTCTGCATTGCCTCCGCCGCGCCAATGACCCCTTCTTTTCCAATCGTTGCCAGTTCGAGCTGCGGCTGGTCATCAATGGTGACCAGCAGCGAAAACATGCACGTCAGGGGAAAATAAACGGCGTCCACCGGCGCGTCCTGTTCCAGCATCTTCTTACGGAATTTCAGAGAAACGATTTCCGCTTCCGCCATCAGGGCCGCGTAATCGCTCGGAACCAAACGCGCCAAGAAGTGGTTTCTCTTGGGGTCGGAAAGACCCAACGCCGACGACCGATCAGTCATGGTGCTCCTTGGTTGTACGCGGGCCATCAGGTCGTGACAGCACTTTCAGGAGCGCCGCTGGCGAAATGTGGGGCAGTTTCACTTGGCGGCAGGAAAGAACTTCTTCTTCTCACGAATGCCAATTATCGAAGAATGAATAGCTCCAGTCAACACTCCAAGCTGTTGAAAGCAAAGATTATATGAACGCTACCGCTCATTGGAATCCGTACGCTATCGGACACAGGAATTCGCTTCGGGACGGGCGTCTCCTTTCGCGCGGACTGCAAGCTTTTCAGGACCCTGACCGGCGGTAGGTGCCGGGGCGAGGGGCACTGTGTAGAGTGATTGATGCGGGCTTGTTGTTACACACTTTCTAACGTCCCCTTCGGCTATGCTG
Source organism: Bryobacteraceae bacterium (assembly GCA_039926185.1). GTDB lineage: Bacteria > Acidobacteriota > Terriglobia > Bryobacterales > Bryobacteraceae > Palsa-187. The sequence goes on from JBDSXJ010000014.1 coordinate 272,876, forward strand.
TACGAATATGCTTCGCATCGTTTGGGCACTCATCGCCATTGCGGCCGCCGTATCCATGGGAGTGATTGCGCAGAGCCAGGGCGAGCCGGTGAATTCCACCTGGCTTGTGGTTGCCTCGGTGTGTACGTATTTGATTGGCTACCGCTTCTACGCCGCGTTCATCGCCGCGAAGGTCATGGCTCTCGACGACACACGCGCGACGCCAGCGGAACGGCTTCGCGATGGGCACGACTTTGAGCCGACGAACAAGTGGATCGTCTTCGGCCACCACTTCGCCGCCATCGCAGGACCGGGGCCACTGGTGGGACCAACGCTCGCCGCCCAGTTTGGATATCTGCCGGGATTCTTGTGGATTGTTGTCGGCTGCGTGCTCGGCGGCGCGATTCAGGATTTTGTCATTCTCTTCTGCTCCATCCGGCGCGATGGCAAATCGCTGGGGCAGATGGCTCGCGAAGAGATCGGTAAGGTGGGCGGCTTCACCGCGCTCATCACAGTGCTGCTGATCATGATCATCCTGCTCGCGGTGATCGGCCTCGTAGTGGTAAACACGCTCAAAGGCAGCCCGTGGGGAACCTTTACGATCGCGGCCACGATGCCTACGGCGATCTTCATGGGACTCTATCTGCGTTACTGGCGTCCAGGGAAAGTGCTGGAAGCGTCGCTGATCGGTTTCGTGCTGATCATGGCGGGCATCTTCGGCGGACAGATCGTGAGCCAATCGCCAACGCTCGCGCCGATGTTCACCTACTCGGGTTTGGCTCTGTGTTTCGCGCTGATCATTTACGGATTTTTCGCGAGCGCGCTGCCCGTGTGGTTGCTGCTCGCACCTCGGGATTACTTGAGCACGTTCGTGAAACTCGGCGTGGTGGTCATGCTCGGTGCCGGGATCATTTTCTTGCGGCCGGAACTGCAGATGCCCCCGTTTACGCGCTTCACCGACGGCACGGGTCCAATCTTCGCGGGCAAGATTTTCCCGTTCTGCTTCATCACGATCGCGTGCGGAGCGGTATCCGGATTTCATTCGCTGATCTCATCGGGAACCACGCCGAAACTGCTGGGGAGGGAACGCCATGCCCTGGGCGTCGGCTACGGCTCGATGCTGCTGGAAAGTTTCGTCGCCGTCATGGCGCTGATCGCAGCCGCCTCGCTGCACCCCGGAGTCTACTTCGCCGTGAACTCGCCCGCCGGTATCGTCGGCGCGACTCCCGCCGCAGCAGTCGCCACGATCTCCAATTGGGGCTTCCCTGTTTCGACCACCGAGATGGCAACGCTTGCCCAAGGCGTCGGCGAACAGAGTCTCTTCTATCGCACCGGCGGAGCACCGTCGCTCGCGCTCGGCATGGCGCAGATCTTCGTGCAGACCGGAGGAGGCCAAGCGGTGATGGCGTTCTGGTATCACTTCGCCATCATGTTTGAGGTGCTGTTCATCCTCACGACACTCGACGCCGGAACGCGCGTCGGACGCTTCATGTTGCAGGATCTATTGGGCCACGTCTCCCCCAAATTCAAGCAGACAAATTGGCTGCCCGGAATGCTGGGAACAAGCGCGGTGATCGTCGCCGCGTGGGGCTACTTCTTGTATCAAGGCGTGCTCGATCCCTTGGGAGGCATCAACTCGCTGTGGCCGCTCTTCGGCATCGCGAATCAACTGCTCGCCGCTGTGGCGTTATGCGTGGCGACAACCATCCTGCTGAAGATGCACAGGCTCAAATACGTCTGGATCACCTGCATGCCTCTGGTCTGGCTGGTGGTGGTTTGCTTCACCGCAGGGTGGCAGAAGATCTTCTCTCCCCTGCCCGCCATCGGCTTCCTCGCGCAGGCCGATGCGCTGGCCGCCGGGGTGCAAGGCCCGACCACAGCGACCCTCATATTTAACGCTCGCCTGGATGCAGCGGTGACCGGAGTGTTCCTCTTCCTAGTCGCGTTGATATTGGTGGATTCTATACGAGTGTGGATGGGCATCCTCAACGGCAGCACATCGTCGAAGACGACCGAGACTCCGTTCGTCCCGACGAAACTGGCGGAGGAATTATGAAGCGCCTACTCGCCATCTTGCGCGGCATCGTGGACGAACTCACCGACCAGAACGCCTATCGCCGCTATCTCCTAGCCCACGGCGTCGTGCATTCGCCGGACGCGTGGCGCGAATTTCAAGACGAACACTGGCAGGCGAAATCGCGCCGCGGGCGCTGCTGCTAGCCGGAATCCCGCACAAAACTCCCCTATTGGAATTCGCCCATTCCCCCCCGAGATAAATCGTGATAGGCTTGCCGGTCGGTTAAGGGGGTAACTCATGAATCGAATCTTGCTTGCGGCAATCCTGCTCTCAGCGATGTCTGTCTCTGGGCAAACCAGTTTGGCAACAATTACGGGAACTATTTCCGATGCGACGGGTGCCATCGTCGCGAATGCGCCTGTGGAGATGCGCAATCGCAACAGTGGTGAAGTCTTCAAGGCTGCCACCTCGGAGACAGGGAATTACACTTTGTCGCAGCTGCCTATCGGCGACTATGACCTGAGCGTTGCGGTTCCGGGGTTCAAGACGTATTCGCACACCAGCTTCCACCTTGCGGCAGCGCAGACCATGCGCGAGGATGTATCGCTGGAAGTGGGACAGACCAGCGAGTCGGTCACGGTGACCGCGGAAGCTTCGCTGCTGAAGACCGAGTCGAGCGAAGTCGGTCAGAACGTGACGTTAGCGCAACTGAATAACTTGCCGGTCTTGCAGGTCGGCGTGACGGCCCAGGGATTCCGGGATCCATTCATCGCGGTACGGCTCGTACCTGGGGTCCGCTATGCGAATGCTGGATCGGTGGCGACGATGGTGGTCAACGGAACGCCGGCCAACACTGTACAGATGCGCCTGGATGGGGCGACGGCCGCTCCCACCGGGACGCGTTTGCTGGGTGCCACGATGGAGACGCAGCCTTCGGTGGATGCGGTGGAAGAAGTATCCATCCAGACCAGCAACTTTGCCGCGGAGTATGGAACGGCGGGCGGGGCGATCGTCAACATGGTGAGCAAGAGCGGCACCAACGCGTTTCATGGCACGGCCTACGACTACGGGACCAATGAGTTTCTGAACGCGCACCAGCCTTATACAGGAGTTCGCAACAAGATTCGTCAATACGATTGGGGCTTCACCTTCGGTGGTCCGGTGCGAATTCCGAAGCTTTACAACGGCACGAACAAAACGTTTTTCTTTTTCAGCTACGAAGCATACCGCAACAAGAACATCATCACCAACGGCGCGACCACGGTACCAATTCCGGCCTATCGAGCAGGCGACTTCAGTAACCTGATCGCAGCCGAAAGCCGCTTGATCACCACAGCGAGCGGGAACGCGACGGACGCGCTGGGCCGCACGATGGCCAGCGGGACGATCTTCGACCCGAGCACGCAGCAGGTGGCCGCTAACGGTCGCTTCTACCGCGATCCATTCCCGAGTAATCAGATCCCGGTGAGCCGCTTTGACCCCATCGCGGTGAAAGTGCTGGCGCTGATTCCGCAGCCGGTGGGCGCGAATTTCCAACGCGGGCTGGTGACAAACAATTATCAGGCACCCTTCGACACAAGCCGCAAATCCGATATTCCCTCTATCAAGATCGACCAGAATATGGGCAGCAAAGGCCGCCTGTCGTTCTATACGGGGGAGACGCGCTCGACGACGCCTCGAACCACCACCGGGGCCGATGCGTTTCCGGATTTGATTACAGCATCCGCTGCATCCGCGACCGCGGGAACGACGATTCGCCTCAACTACGACTACACGGTGACGCCTCGGTTCCTACTGCATTTAGGTGCGGGTTGGAACGACACCGACTTTATGCTCGAAGGTGCCGTGAAGAACTTCAATGCGCTTACGCAATTGGGCCTGGTTGGGCAAACGACAGCCCGCTACTTCCCCCGGATCGTAACCGGTGTCAACGGCAACGAATCAGTGGGTGGATTGACCACGATGGGCACGCTGTTCCCAGCCCTTTCCTTTGAGCGGCGTCCCTCCGGGAACGTCTCGGCCAGCTACGTCACCGGCGCACACACCTACAAGTTTGGCGCCGAATACCGGCTGGAGAAATTTCCAGATTACGGATTGGCGAACACGCAAGGCACCTACACGTTCGGCGCGAACATGACCGAGCAGCCGTCGCTGCAGGGCATCACCACGAATCAGGGGTTTGACGGGTTTGAGTTCGCGTCGTTCATGTTGGGCGGCATGAGTTCGAACTCGGTGGCGGCACCGATCGCCTTGGGCACGCGGAAATCGCAGACGGGCCTCTATGTGCAGGATACCTGGAAGGTCACGCGTAAGATGACGCTCGACTATGGTCTGCGTTGGGACTATGGCACCTACAATCGCGAGCAGTACGGTCGCAACGGTTCGATTGGTCTGGCGATTCCAAATCCAGCCGCATCGGGTCGGTTGGGAGCGCGGCAGTTTGAGGCCACCTGCGGGTGCAATTTTGCCAAGAATTACCCGTTTGCGTATGGGCCGCGATTGGGCATGTCCTACCAGATCAGCAGCAAGACCGTGTTACGCGCGGGCATTGGCGTGGTGTACAACTCCACCTCGACCCAAGCCGGCGCGTCGACCAACACGGCGTCTTCCAACGCGTTTCCGAACAACTCCGGCCAGATTACGGGTTTGTTCCGGGACGGCATACCGGCCAATGTCCGCGCGGTGTGGCCGTCCTTCGATCCAGGCGTTGGGCAGAGCCTAGGGACCGTGATCGCGATGCCTGCGCTACTCGACCAGAACGCCGGCCGTCCCGCGCGTGTGTTGCAGTTCAATATCGGGCTACAACGAGAGCTGACTCGCAATACAGTGGTCGAGGCGTCGTATGTGGCGAATCGCGGAGCCTATTGGACGGCGAACGGCTTGGCGCCTCTGAACGCCTTGAACCAAAACACGTTGACATCGCGCGGCTTCAACGATTTCACGAGTCCGACAGAAGCCGCGTTGCTGACGACGCTGGTGTCCAATCTAACGACGGGACAAAGGACCACGCTCGCGGCGCGGGGCATTACAGGAATTCCGTACACGGGCTTCCCCACAGGTCAAACGGTGCGGCAATCGCTGCTGGATTATCCGCAGTACACCGCGCCGGTCGGAGCGCCCTCAGGACTCGCAGGTTCTCCCCTGGGCAACACCTGGTACGACTCGCTGCAAGTAAATGTCACCCAGCGCTTCAGCCACGGGCTGAGCTTCAATTTGAATTACAACTATTCGAAGAACCTGGATACGATGACGTCGATTTCAGACGTATTCAACCGGGGCTTGAGCAAGAATCTCTCCGTTTGGGACCAACCGACGCAGATCCGACTGGCAGGGCAATACGTGATCCCGCAGTTGCGCAACACGGGGCTGGCTATGTTCTCCAATCGCTTGGTTTCGTACGCGTTGTCCGATTGGGGACTCAGCACCTATCTGGAATACAAGAGCGCAGTGGTGGTGGCCCGCCCGACCAGCAATGGAACAACGCCTCTTAGCTTGTTCCTGGGCCGCGGACCTGGAGGGGCGCAATTGAAGAAAGACGCCAGCGGGAACTATATGAACCCGTGGTCGGTAAATTGGACAGACTACGATGGCAAACTGCGGACAGACCCGATTGACGTCAACTGCAAATGCTACGATCCGACCAAAACTCAGGTACTGAACCCGGCCGCATGGGAGAACATTCCCAACGGGCAGTGGGGAGCGGACCAGAGCAGCATTCGCAACTACCGGGGTGTGAGAACACCGCTGGAGAACGCGAGCTTCAGCCGTAACTTCCGGCTGCAAGAAAAGGTAATGCTCACCGTGCGGGTGGAATTCACGAATATCTTTAACCGCACGCAGTTGCCGGGTCCCACGGTGACCGGGAACTTCGCCACGCCACCCACGAAGTTCACCACAGGTCCGCAGACCGGACTGTATAGTGGCGGCTTCGGAACGCTGAATGTGTTGAGCGGCACGGTGACCCCTCGGGCGGGAACCTACGTGGCACGCATTACGTTCTGACCTTTCGCCAGGGCCGTCCTCCGGGCGGCCCTGGGTCTGGAGCCCGATGAACGGGCGAAAGTGAAGAGGCAGTACCGCCGAAACTCGGGTATACTGAAGAAGCTAAGTAGTCACTTCCTTTGGTGTAGGAGACCCCGTGAAGCGTGCAGGCTCCGATGATTCGCTGCGTTGTTCGTTCTGTCATAAAAGCCAAGATGTCGTTGGCAAACTGATCTCCTCCCCTTCCGACTACCCGCGCGCCTACATCTGCGACGAATGCATTGCCGTCTGCAATTCCATCCTGGAAGACGACCGGCAAGAGCAGACCTACGGCACCCCGAACAAGCTTCCTAAGCCGATGGAATTAAAGGAGTACCTGGACCAATACGTGATTGGTCAGGACGCTACCAAGAAGAAGCTTGCTGTTGCAGTTTATAACCACTACAAGCGCATCCAGATGAACAAGGCTCGCACGGGTGACGTGGAGCTATCGAAATCCAACATCCTATTAATAGGACCGACCGGAACCGGCAAAACCCTGCTCGCGCAGACCTTGGCCCGGATCCTGGACGTACCGTTCGCCATCGTCGACGCGACCACGCTGACCGAAGCCGGGTACGTTGGCGAAGACGTTGAGAACATTATTCTCCGTCTGCTGCAGAACGCCGACTGGGACGTGCAGCGTTGCCAGACCGGCATCATCTATATTGACGAAATCGACAAGATTGGCCGCAAGGACGAGAACCCGTCCATCACCCGCGACGTGTCGGGCGAAGGCGTGCAGCAGGCCCTGCTGAAGATTCTGGAAGGCACGATCGCCAACGTTCCGCCGCAAGGTGGACGCAAGCATCCGCACCAGGAATTCACGCCGGTCGACACCTCGAACATCCTCTTCATCTGCGGCGGAGCGTTCCTGGGCCTGGAGAAAACCATCCAGCGCCGGGTGGGCACCCGGACCATCGGCTTCACCAGTCAGGAAGAGGCCGACAAGGCTCAGCGTCGCGCGACTTCCGGCAAGCGCGATATGACCATCCTGGAACAATGCCAGCCGATGGATTTGATCAAGAGCGGCTTCATTCCCGAATTCATTGGCCGCCTGCCCGTGGTCGCCGTGCTGGAAGACCTCAGCAAGGACGCCTTGGTCCAGATCCTGACCAAGCCGAAGAACGCGATCTCGCGCCAGTATCAAAAGCTGTTTGAATACGAAAACGTCCGCCTCAAGTTCACCGACGAAGCTCTCGAGGCCATCGCGCAGTTGGCGATGGAACGTAAAGTAGGGGCCCGCGGCCTCCGCATGATCCTTGAGGAGTTGATGCTGGACTTGATGTACTACCTGCCCTCACAGAAGAAAGCCCGCGATTTCCTGGTCACCAAGGAGATGGTGATCAACCAGAAGATCAATGTGGCCGTGCTTGAAAAAGCGGGCTAGGCTACTGCGCTCAGCCTAAACACAAATTTTACGTCATGAACACCGCTTCGTGGCTTTGGCAGGCATTGCATCCTCTCTTCGCAGTTGATGACGGATCCTTGCCGGAGATATGGGTTACCTTCCAAGACCGTAACGCAGTAGCCAGGGCATACGATTTGCTTCATACTCGATCGACGGGCGTGGTGGGCAGGGACTCGTGTTTATGGTCAACGGTACGCAACGCGGAGGTGCCATGGGAGGATCTTCCGAATCCGGCGGATCTCGTTGTATCCGGCGAAGTTGCGGCATTTCACGTTGTTTTTGGAGGAATCCAATCCAACTGCGTTGTTATCCCTGATCTAGGTGCCCTCGTATCTCGCGGTCAGATCGCTCTCGATTATCGAATGGGATCGGAGTGGAGCGAAGCTAAGTTGGACGCGCTGTTCGAGATCCTTAGGGCGCTCATGAATCTAGACCCGCAGGCGTCGCTGTCTCTGGAAGAGTATGTTCTCCCCCAAGTTCAGACCGAATTTAAGCGGGCCTGGGAGCGATGGTGTGCGGACTATAGCGCATAGATCCTGTCGGATTGCGCGAATTTGGCTTTTGCACTACACTGTAGTGCATGAAGACCGAGGTCTACAGCTGGCGCCTGTCCACCGAACTTAAGACCGCACTTGAGCAGGAAGCACGACGGCGTAAGATGTCGTTGTCCGCTGTCCTCGACACGGTCGTTCACGAGTGGATCAAACATGGCCGGGGCGATGCCGAAGGCGACGAAGAGCAGCAACGAGTGCGAGCCGCAGCCATGGCTTGCGTAGGCTCGATCTCCGGCGGAAATCCCCATCGCGCTGAAAGCGCCCGCCAAGCCGTTCGCGAGCGCCTGCAACGGAAGCGTCAAGCCTAACCGATGCCGCCCAGCGTATTGGTGGACACGGGCGCGCTGCTGGCCTTGCTCGATAAATCCGATCGATGGCATGGCGTTTGTGTGGCCTCGTTCCAGCAGGTTCGTCTGCCGCTACTCACTTCGGAAGCGGTGTTGACCGAACTATTCCACCTTGCGGGTGACAGCCCTCACGAGATGGAGGCGGTGTGGCGACTTCTGCGCTCCGGAGCAATTCAACTCACCGCCATCGAGAACGCCGAGCTTCCCGCTATCCACGCCCTAATGTCGCGCTACGCTGACCGCCCCATGGACTTTGCCGACGCAACGCTGGTGTACCTCGCCAAGCGGGAGGGCGCGGCGACCATTTTCACCGTCGATCACGCGGACTTTTCCACGTATCGGATCGAGGGAACCCGCAAGTTCCGAGTGCTCCCCGCGATCCCCCCCGAAGTGAGATAGGCGCTCAGTTTTCCGACGGCTGTTCAAGCTGCTCAACAACGATGTAGTCGAGTGGTCCCTGCTTCGCCTGCAACCTGAGTCCAAGTTGCTCCCGAACTGCAGTGAACATAGTCGGGGCATCGGGCTGCACGGTTACGGCTGGGGCACCGGCCTCGGGACTCTCCTCCCAACTCCAGCGCAGCGTTAAATCAAAGGTGCCTTCGATTTCGGTTTCGTCGACGACTTTACGCGAGCCCACCTCGGGCATCCAAGAAAGAGCGTCGGCCAGCTGGGCGATCGAGACACCGATCGCCGTCAAACGTCCGCGTCCGCCCCGAAAATCCGCCTCATAGCTATTGCTCGCCGAACGCACCAGCTTTGGCCCGCCCGCATCCATTACCAACGCGAGGATCGAGGCCTCCTTCGGTCGGTGCACGATCCGCAGTTGGAATCGATCCGCCAACATTGCCTGCACCATACGCCCGAGTTCCTCCCGGTATTGCTTCCAAGGAAGCTTCTGCCGTGCGACGGAAACCGACTCGTCTTCTTTACCAATGATGTCGAACCGCTCGGAGTCTATCCATTTGGGACCGCCGGAAATCTGGAAGTCCTTGACGCCATAGGCGTAGGCGATCAACATCTTGACGGTTGCGTTCTGCGCCACAAACCGGCCCGGTTGAAAGTACACGCTGCCCTGCGCTGCACCAGATTGATTCGGACGGATGGTCGTTACCTCGAAAGACAACGGGACCTTCTGGGCCAAGCATGCACTCGCCACTGATAACAAGATGATTGTCCGGAAGAGGAACATGTCGTTTTAGACTCCAGCATTCTCAATAAGTTCCCGATTGAGTAAATACGCCCCACTCCGGGCTGCTAAAGTGAGAGTAGCTCTAATGATCACATCCAAGGAAAAGTCAGACCCCGCAAGATTCAAACGTCCGGCTCAAGTTCACGGATAAGCTCTCGAGGCTATTGCGCAATTAGCGATGGAACGTAAGTAGGGGCCCGTGGCCTCCGCATGATTCTCGAAGAGCTGATGCTGGATCTGATGTATTACCTCCCCTCGCAGAGGGAGGCCCGCGATTTCCTGGTCACCAAGGAGATGGCGATTAACCAGAAGATCAATGTGGCTGTGCTTGAAAAAGCCGGGTAAACCGACGGATTTTTCACTTGGTGGTGTTTGCCCACCACCATAGGCGACGAAGTAACCTTCCAACTTCGTCTGTTAATCTTGAGACTATGAGCGACTGGCCGGACGATAAAATTCGCTCGACGGCGCTACGCTACATAACCAAGCACCTGATGGACATCTCGACTTGGCGAGCTACCACGGTTGGAGTGTTGCACCCGGGACTGGGTTCGAGTGTCGAACTTCAGCCTGGTGAGTCCCCAATTGTGTCTTGCTTCCATTCCGCCGCGAGCTGGTACGTGCTCTCGACGCGTCGAATTCTTGCGACTTGCAAGAATCAGAAGGTCGATGCCGGCGTCCTCGAGGTCACCAGTCAAGACTTCAGCGACTTCAAGGGTCACGGGGGATCAGCAAGCGAAGTGATGAATCTGAAGTTGGCAGGCGGGCAGATCGCATATCTGGAATTCGAAACCGGAAAGGCGTCGATGGCACCGATCTACTTCTTTCGATATTGGGAGATCAAGTATCCCATCTTGGGCAAGCTACGGCCGTGACAGCGAAATGGCGCACGAAGAGCACCTCCGCAAATTTTGCCACACTGTCGATATGCTGCATGTGCGTCGCGCAGATCAAGAAGTTTCCCAACTTTCGGGAAACAGCCTGCTAAAGTGAAAGTAGCCTCAAAATGATTACATCCAAGGAAAAGTCAGACTCCCGCAAGATTCCGATGATGCCCATCCGGGACGTCGTCATTTTTCCGCACATGATGACGCCGTTCGTCGTGGGTCGGGAATCCAGCGTGCGGGCTCTCGAAGAAGCGCTCGCGGGCGACCGCAAGATTTTTCTCGCGACGCAGCATGATGCGAAGGTCGACGAGCCGCGTCCCGACGAGATCTTCTCGGTCGGCACGATCGCCAACATCGTGCAGAGCTTGCGCCAGTCCGACGGCAACATCAAAGTCCTGGTCGAAGGCGTGGAACGCGCCAAGCTGGTCTCGGTCAGCGAAGAAGAAGGCTACTTTAAAGCCACTGTCAAAACCTTTACCTACCGCGTGGAGACGGGTGCGCAACTCGATGCTCTGATCGCGCGCGTCACGGGGCTGTTTGAGCAGTACGTGAAGCTGAGCCAGAACGTGAATTACGATTCGATGGTCGCCGCCGTGCGTGGGGACGATCCGGGCAAGCTAGCCGATACGGTCGGCGCGAACCTGCAGCTCTCGATTGAAGAGCGCCAGGACCTGCTCGAAATTTTCGATCCGATTGACCGCCTGACGCGTGTTGCCGAGATGCTCGACATTGAGATCGAAAAGCTCAACGTCGATCGCACCGTGCAGGGCCGGGTGAAGCGCCAGATGGAAAAGGCGCAAAAAGAGTATTACCTCAACGAGAAGATCAAGGCCATCCAGAAGGAACTGGGCCGTGGTGAGAAGAGCGAATTCGACGAACTGAAGAAGAAGATCGAAGCCGCTGGCATGACCAAGGACGCGCAGGAAAAGGCCATGGCCGAACTGAAGCGCCTGGAGCAGATGCCGCCGATGTCGGCCGAGTCCACTGTTTCGCGCAATTACCTTGACTGGTTGCTGGCTGTGCCGTGGAAGGCGAAGTCCAAGGAAGTTCGTGAACTGCCGTTCGCCCAGGAAGTCCTGGAGAGCGATCATTACGGGCTCGAAAAGATCAAGGAACGTATTCTTGAGTTCCTCGCGGTGCGCCGTTTGGTGAAGAACCCCAAGGGTTCGATCCTGTGCTTCGTCGGACCTCCCGGCGTTGGTAAGACGTCGCTCGGCATGTCGATCGCCAAGGCGACCGGTCGCAAGTTTGTTCGCATGTCGCTGGGCGGCGTGCGCGATGAAGCGGAAATCCGCGGGCATCGCCGCACCTACATCGGTGCCCTGCCCGGGCAGGTGATTCAGTCGATGAAAAAAGCCGGCGTTCGCAATCCGGTCTTCATGCTCGACGAAATCGACAAGATGTCGACCGACTTCCGTGGCGATCCGTCTTCGGCGTTACTTGAAGTTCTGGATCCGGCGCAGAACACCAGCTTCCAGGATCATTACCTGGACGTCGAATACGATTTGAGCGAAGTGTTTTTCATCGCGACGGCGAACGTGCTCCACACGATCCCGGCGGCGTTGCAGGATCGCATGGAAGTGATCCGGCTTTCGGGCTACACCGAAATTGAGAAACTCGAAATCGCCAAGCGCTTCCTGGCGGCCAAGCAGATGAAGGAAACCGGTCTCACGGAAAAAGAGATCGAGTTCACCGAGGAAGGTCTGCGCGAGTTGGTGCAGCACTACACGCGTGAAGCCGGCGTTCGCAATCTGGAACGCGAAGTGGGCAACGTGTGCCGTAAAGTGGCGCGCCAGGTTGTCACCGCGATGACCGAAGCGTCCGACAAGAAGGACAAAAAAGACAAGAAGAAGGCGGCTCCCACGGTTGTGGTCACGGCACCCAAGGTGATCGAGTTACTGGGACCGCAGAAGTATCGCGAGCAAATGGCGGAGACCAAAAACGAAGTCGGCGCAGTGGTCGGCCTCGCTTGGACCGAAGTGGGCGGAACTATTCTGACCACGGAGTGCGAAATCATGGAAGGCCGTGGCAAGTTGACGGCGACCGGCAAGTTGGGCGATGTGATGCAGGAGTCGGCGCAGGCTGCTCTTAGCTACATTCGCGCTCGCGCTCACATCTTCAATCTGCCGCGTGACTTCTATCGTCACCTCGACATTCACTTGCACGTTCCCGAGGGCGTGATCCCGAAGGACGGCCCGTCCGCTGGCATCACCATCGCGACGGCTATCACCAGTGCGCTTACCAGCATTCCGGTGAAGGCGAGCATCGCGATGACCGGCGAGATCACGGTGCGCGGCAAGGTCCTGCCTATTGGCGGACTAAAAGAAAAGCTGCTGGCAGCGTATCGTCACGGCATCCGCGAAGTGATTCTTCCGAAGGACAACGAGAAGGACATGCCGGACATTCCGGAATTGCTGCGCAAGGAAATGAAGATGAACTTCGTCAGTTCGATGGACGAGGTTCTCCCTCTGGCTCTGGAGCGCGAGATTGAAATGGCTCCGATGACGGCGATGTTGTCGGCCGCTGACATTGTGGCTCGCTCACGCGAGGATACAAAAGTCACGCACTAGCTACACCCCCAATTGACGAGGCTCGCATAGCTCACTACACTGAGCTATGCGATTTGCCAATCTCCTTTTCCTGCTCACGTTGTTCGCCACGGGGGCATCCGCTCAATGGATCGGCCACCCGACCCCGGGTTTACCGCGCACCAAAGACGGCAAACCGAATCTCACAGCGAAGACCCCGCGCACCCGCGACGGCAAGCCCGACTTGTCCGGGGTGTGGCACCCGCAAACCACCACGCTCAAGGAGGTCCAAACCTTCCTCGGACCCGACTTCAGCCTAATCGAAGTGCCGGGGATGGGCATCGAGACCATTTCCAAATACGGGATCACGTTGTTCCCGGAAGACCCCGGCGCGATGGCGCTCATGACGCCCGCCGGCCGGTCGGAATTCATGAAGCGGTTTCCCCTCCCGCCGAACGTGCCGACCGAAGAGCTACCTTCCACCTACTGCCTCCCGCTCTCAACCCCGCTCGTCACGAATCTTTCCGAGGTCAGCAAGATCGTCCAATCGCCTGGACTGATCATCATGCTTCTGGAACTGAACAACAGCTATCGCCAGATCTACATCGATGGCCGACCGTTACCGAAAGACCCGAGTCCTAGCTGGGCAGGCTATTCGACCGGCCACTGGGAAGGCGACACCCTGGTGGTGGAGACGATCGGGTTCAACGACAAGGGCTGGCTCGACGTGGTTGGCCATCCGCAAAGCGAGGAGATGCACTTGACGGAACGGTACCGGCGCCGCGATGTTGGCCACATGGACGTGGAGTACACGTTCAACGATCCGAAATATTACGTGCGCCCGTTCACAGTGAAGATCACGCACGAATTACAGGCGGACACCGACATCCTGGAATACGTCTGCGGCGAGAACGAAAAGGACCTCCCGCACATGGGATTCAGTAGGACCCTCCCGTAAGGAGATAGAGGTTCATCCTCGCTCTATCTCTTCCAATCCATACCCACACCCTTCATAAGGAGTGCAGTCAACCCGTGTGATCCTCCCCAGGTATAACAGACATTGTGGCTCGCTCACGCGAGGACGCAAAAGTTACTTACTAGACTCCACGCAATACCGCTGGACCTGAATCGAAGATTCCACCCAGCCTCAGCCAGCACGTAACGCTAATCAGTCCCCGCAACTGATAGCTGCAATAGGCTTTACTCACTAACATTTTGCTGGCTTGCTCTCGCCACCCGTGTTCCGGCAAAGTGGCTCATGATATTTCCTCGCCGTTATTTTCTAAGCCTTGCTCCACTCGCATTGGTCCGCACTGCCGCAGCTCAAGGGTTGACCACTCCTGTTTCCCTGGCACCGTCGTTTCCCACCCAGCCCCCGGAACTCGCGCAGGAAATGGTCGGGGCGGCGCATGCCAACCTGGAACGCGTGCAGGAGCTGCTGAAGTTGCATCCGTCGCTCGCGAAGGCCTCGTGGGACTGGGCGTTTGGCGATTGGGAAACGGCGCTCGGCGCCGCGTGCCATACCGGGAACCGGCCCATCGCTGAGCTTCTCTTGGAACACGGCGCGGCCCCGACCATCTTCTCTGCGGCGATGCTGGGGAACCTCTCCACGGTGAAAGCCATGATCGCCGACCAGCCGGGGCTGCAACGTGTCACAGGGCCGCACAGCATCAGCTTATTGGCGCATGCCGCCGTAGGTGGCAAAAACGCCCAGCCAGTGTTCGACTACTTGATGTCGCTGGGCGACGCAGATCAGCCTAGCGAACAGCCACTATCCGAAGTCCAGTTGCGGTCGATCGTCGGGGTCTACACGTTTGGACCGGGCCCAGCGGACCGGGTCGATATCAATACGAACAACTCCAAGCAGCAACTTCGATTCGAAAGAATGGGAACTCCAGCCCACCGTCTGATGCACAAGGGCAACCTCGTCTTCCACCCCGCAGGTGCACCGGCGGTGCGTATTGTGTTCGATGGACCGAAACGGCTGACGGTGCATGATCCAGGTCCTATCCTGACCGCAGAACGCATTTAATCCACCACCAATCGAGAGCCTCGACGCATGCTACTCTCGAAGAACTTCTATGACAGGCGCGCCGGGAAGCGGACGAATCCGCTTCGGACCTTTCGATTTCGATCCGGGCACGCGTGAACTACGCCGAGACGGAGTTCCGGTCCGTTTGCAGCCGCAACCAGCCCAACTGCTCGGCCTCTTGTTAACGCGTCCGGGAGAGATCATCGCGCGCGACACGCTGCGCGAGAAATTGTGGGGAACCGAGACGTTTGTCGATTTCAACCGAAGCCTGAATTTCTGCGTCGCTCAAGTACGATCCGCGCTTGGGGACGCCTCGGAATCACCCCTCTACATCAAGACTCTTCCCAAGCGGGGCTATCAGTTCATCGCTCCGGTTACCGGATCTATCGACGCACCCACTCCGGAGCTTCCTCGAATTCCCGGGCGCAAATGGATTGCCGGGGCAGCGCTCGCCGCTACGGTCACCCTAGGCATCTTCTTATGGACGCGACCGACCGCCCCTGAAGCGGTGATCGCGATCGCCAGCTTTGAAAACTTGACCGGAGACCCAACGCTGGACCAACTCACGGAGTCCCTGCATAACTCCGTGATCGCCGACCTGACGAACCGCAACCGCTTCGCCGTAATCGGCAACGCGTCAATGCTCCGGCAAACGCGCGAGACCAGGGATCTTCTCAAAGTGCATCAGATCCTGCAGGCGGATCGCATAATACTGGGCTCCCTGGAACGAGGCAAGGACAACCCGGAAGTGTTGCTGCAATTCATTTCCTTGCCCGGGCAAATACACATGAAGGTCGCGAGAATGCCATTCCCCATCGACACGCCAGCAGCCGTCTTGGCACCTAAGTTGGTGGAGACACTCCTGAGCGGCCCCTACCGAACCCACTAAACACATGGAACTCCAGCAGGACCCTCCCGTAGGGTAAGATAGAAATGTAAGCCTCCTCGCTCCACTCCCCCTTCCAATCCATGCCCGCACGCTTTATAATGAGTGCAGTCAACCCGGGTGATTTCCCCCAGGCTGCCGAACCCGAGATCGCATTTCTCGGACGCAGCAACGTTGGCAAGTCTAGCTTGCTGAACGCCTTGATCGGCGTCGGCAAAGCCGGCGGAGGCGACAAGGCCAAGATCAGTAGCTGGCCGGGCCGGACGCAGGCAATCAATTTCTACCAGGTCGATGGCGGATTCCGGTTTGTGGATCTACCCGGCTATGGTTACGCAAAAGTCCCCAAAGCGATCACCAGTAATTGGCAGGAGCTGATTGAAAGCTATCTGTTGCATCGGGACGCCTTAAAGCTGGCGATCCTTTTGGTCGATTCACGGCGGGGGTGGATGCCGAAAGATGTTGAGCTTCGGGATTGGCTGGAAGAGCAGCAGATTCCGTATGTAGTGGTTGTGACCAAGGTCGACAAACTGAAGTCGCATAAAGATAGACACCAAAGCCAGTTGGCGATCCGCAAAGGATTCACCGGTGAGTTACTGGAAAGCTCGGCTGAGACAGGCCGGGGAGTGAGGGAAATTTGGCAAGCGATCACGACGAAATCAAAGACGCAGTAGAGTCCACGCCGGAGACGGCGCCGAAGGCAGAGAAGAAACCCAAGGCCGAGAAGCCGAAGGTTGAGGCCGCAGCCACGCCGCCTGCTCCCCCCGCCCCTCCCGCGACGAATCCTCCCGCAAGTGCAGCGCCCCCATCGGATGAAGGCAAGCCGGAAGCCGCGCCTGTAGCAGCCCCTCCCGTCAACAATCCTCCTGCCGGAGCGCCCCAGGGTCGCATGTTCGGTGGCACCGCTCGCCGCCGCGCGCAAGGCAACCAGGGCAAGAACACTGGAGCGCTGGACCTTGTGGAACTCAAGGACATGGGCATCCAGGAGCTGAATGAGATTGCCAAGAACCAGGGCGTGCAGAACTACGCCGGTGTTCGCAAACAGGAACTGATTTTTAAGATCCTGCAAGGGCAAGCCGAGAAGAGCGGCCTGATCTTCAGTGAAGGCGTGCTCGAATGCCTGCCGGACGGCTTCGGCTTCCTGCGCGCGCCTGAGTACAACTATCTGCCGGGTCCCGATGACGTGTACGTCTCGCCCAGCCAGATCCGCCGTTTTGATCTGCGCACGGGTGACACGGTCAGCGGCCAGATCCGTCCGCCGAAGGAAGGCGAACGTTACTTCGCGCTGATCAAGGTCGACGCGATCAACTTCGAACCGCCAGAGGAAGCGCGCAACAAGATCTTCTTCGACAACCTGACGCCGCTTTATCCGCAGCAACGGTTGAAGATGGAAACAGTCAAGGACAACTACTCCGGTCGCGTGATGGATTTGCTCACGCCCATCGGTAAGGGCCAGCGCGGCTTGATCGTCGCTGCGCCGCGTACCGGCAAAACGATGTTGCTGCAGAATATCGCCAACTCGATTACGTTCAACCATCCGGAAGTCAGTTTGATCGTTCTCCTCATCGACGAACGTCCGGAAGAAGTCACGGACATGCAGCGTTCGGTGCGGGGCGAAGTCATCAGTTCCACGTTCGACGAACCGGCATCGCGTCACGTGCAGGTCGCCGAAATGGTGATCGAAAAGGCGAAGCGTCTGGTCGAGCACAAGAAGGATGTCGTCATCCTGCTCGATTCGATTACGCGTTTGGCGCGCGCTTACAACACTGTTGTTCCGCCGTCGGGAAAGGTGCTCTCGGGCGGCGTTGATTCCAACGCGCTGCAACGCCCCAAGCGATTCTTCGGTGCGGCTCGCAATATTGAAGAAGGTGGTTCGCTCACGATCGTTGCCTCGGCACTGGTCGATACGGGCAGCCGCATGGACGACGTTATTTTCGAAGAGTTCAAAGGCACCGGTAACATGGAAATCCATTTGGACCGGAAGCTCATGGACAAGCGCGTGTTCCCGGCGATCGATATCTCGAAGTCCGGTACGCGTAAAGAAGAACTGCTGCTGGCGAAGGAAGAGATCAACCGCGTGTGGGTTCTGCGCAAGGTTCTCAATCCGCTGTCGCCCAGTGAGAGCATGGAGCTGTTGATCGACAAGTTGTCGAAGACGGCCACCAACTCGCAGTTCTTGTCCGCGATGCAGGGGTAACTATCGATTTCACGCAAAGGCGCAAAGATACGCGAAGTTCTTCCTTTGCGAAACTTTGCGCCTTTGCGTGAGCATTAACCGTGCGGCGTGGCGAGTTCGTTACGAGCGTGCGAATTCCAGCAAAGCGCGATAGTCGTGTTGGTCGGCAGCCTGTAGAGCCGCAATGTAGCGCCCCCGCACGGTACCCGCGGCTTGAAGATTCGCGCTTCCCCATGAGAATCGCGATCGCCCAAGTCGCATGACCAGCAGATCAGCCATCAATCGAGCGTGGCGTCCGTTGCCATTCGGGAACGGATGGATCTGCACCAGCCGATGATGAAACCGAACGGCAATCTCATCCTGGGAAAAGGACGCAAGGTCGATCCACGCTTTGGTGTCCTCTAACAACTCCCGCAGAGCCACCGGGATTTGGTAGAAGGCGATCCCGAGATTCCGTTCTGTCTTCCGGAATTTCCCAGCCCAACGCCACACCTCACCGAGCATTTTGCCATGCAAGGCGAGTATGAATTCCTCGCGCAGCAACTCGCGTCGCCGCCCCAGAGCCCAGTCCTGACCGCGCGCGATATTCTCCTGCTCTGCCGCATTCAACTCGCGTCGGAAAGCGATGTAGGCAGGCCGCAGGTCGTGCCGTTCTTCAATCGTCAGCGGAGTGCCGTGATCCGGCTCATCGAACAGATTGCTCAAGCGTTAGTCCCAAAATAACCGGGGATTCGTCTCGCGCACGAGCTCATCTATCTGCGCTTCCAGATCCGTCGCTTGGACAGCCTGATCCTCAAGCAGCATCGAGTGCTCGATCGGGCCGCGCCGACGCTTCAGGAAGGCTCGCGCCCGATCGCGAATCGTAGCCTCTAGCGGTCGGTTCGGCACCAGCGCGTAAACCACCGTGCAATCCAGGGCTGCGGCAACGCGTCGAAGCGTCGCCAGCTCGATGGAGCCCTTTGCTTCGGATTGCTCCAGCGCAACCACCGAGGGCTGCTTCACGCCTAACCGCTTCGCCAATTGTGCCGTGGTCATGCCGAGTGCCTCGCGTATCGCCTTTATCCAGCCGCGCACAGGGACGGCAAAACGAGGCACGGGCGGGAGTTCCAGGAGGCGCGCATCCAGCATGAAACGATGTCGATTCGTGGTCTTCATAATAGATCTCAACCTATTTTTTATTTCACTTAAATAGACTATAGCATATTAAGATGACTATACTGATAGATTATAGGCTATCTTTCACGCCAACTCCTAAGCTCCGTTACAATGATCCGGTGAGACTCGCTCTCCTTCCGTTGCTCGCCCTCCCGGCCTTCGCGGCCGAGCACATCCCCACGCCTTATGCCTCCATCCGAGGCGTCCTCCAACAACTCGCTCCCCCCGAGCTCAAGTCTGCGAACGCCCAAGCCTTCGCAAAATGGTCCCGTGAAAAGGACAAGGCCATCCGAGCGCGCCTCGAACAAGGGGACCTTGATTCCATGGTCAACCTGCTGCTCTTCGGGACCTCTTTTACTTCGCAGCCGCGCATGACGGTCGACAACCTGGGAGCCGAATCCCGAGCCGGCCTGCTGCGCGCGCGCCTGGACGACATGCTCAAGGCGCTCAACAACTCCGGCGCGAACGAACGCCTCGTATTCCTCCGCTCCCTCCTCACCAGGAAAGGCCACCCGCCGGCCACCGCAGCCACCGGAGCCTACATCCTCGAGAACCTGCAGCGCGTGCTCAAGGAAAAGGTCGCGATCAACGAACGCATCGACGCTGCCAAAGGATCGGCTAACGTCTTCAGTGACCGCGGGGTTTCTCTCGATACCACCATTCCTCCAAACTATGGCATCGACGCTGCCCTCGAAGACCTCAAGGCGCGCAAGCTCTTGCCCAGGGTCACGCGGGTCGCCATCGTCGGCCCGGGTCTCGACTTCATCGACAAGGAATCGGGATTCGACTATTACCCGCAGCAGACATTGCAGCCCTTCGCCGTATTTGATTCCCTCAAGCGCCTGGGCCTCGGAACGCCGAACATCACGATTCTGGACATCAGCCCGCGCGTGCTCGATCACATTCAAGCCACGCGCTCGCGCACCAGCTACACCATCCAACTCCCACGCAGCGCCACGGTGCAGTGGCCCGCTGCGGCCATCGACTACTGGCGGAACTTTGGGAGCGCCGCCGCTCAGCCGGTTGAACCGATCCCCACGCCAGCAAACCTACCCAACGTCGTAACGCGAGCCGTCCGCTTTCCCGTGCCTAACCTGGACGCGGTGGATCTCAATATCGTCAGCCAGCAGCTGGCCCTGAGAACTACTGGAAAGTTTGACCTAGTCGTAGCGACAAACATCCTGGTGTACTACAACCCTTTCGAGCAGGCCCTAGCACTCTCCAATATCGCTGCGATGCTCAAGCCTGGAGGCTTTTTTCTTACGAATGATCAACTTCCAGACGTCGCATCGATCCCCATGCGGCTCATCGACCACACCTCGGTCGTCTACTCCGAGCAACCCCGCACCACCGATTCGGTTTTCTGGTATCAGCGACGCTAAGGGACTACAGCCGAGTCCTTAGTCCGCCGATCTTATCAGCAGTCAGGTGTATTGAGGCCAGCGTCATGTTTGAGTTTCTGAAAGCCACACAATGGAGCGTTGCGAGAGTCAACAACGCCAGTGAGAAAGTTGCGTCCTGGACACTGGACCGCAATTGGCATCGCTCCGAAGCTGAGCGTCACCTTAAGTCGCGCAACTTCAGCGAAGCGTTGCGTCACCTGACGATCGCCGTGGACGAAGCGGACACCCGCAATGCTCCGCCGAAGCAACGCGTCCGCTTCCGTTTGGAACTCGCTGACGCGCAGCGCCGTACTGCGGATTCAAACTCAGAACAACTTGCCAACGCCGAGGCCACTGTGCGCGCGGCGATCGAAATCGCGGCCGCAGCCTCAGACAGTGAAGAATACGTCAATTGCCTGGACGCCCTGGCTGACGTGTTTGCGGACCAGAAGAATTACCCTGCTCTGGAAAAAGTAGAAGAGCAAGCCATCCGTCAGGGAGCGGCGCTGTCCCATCCGGATCCGCTGCGCATGGCCAAGCGAGTTCACCGCCTGGCGATCGCTCGCCACAAAAACGGATTCACCGAGGAAGCCGTTCCGGCACTTGAAAAATCGATCGCGATGCACGAAAAAACCTGGGGCACCGACGGTCCTGAAATCGCATCCCTGCTTTGTGAAGTCGGCGGGATCTATTTCGATCAAGGTGACTTTGAACGCGCCAAGGAATGTCTGCACCGCAGTCTACGCATTCGCGAACGGATGTCCGGAGCCGATTCCCCAGAAGCGCTGGAAGCCTTGCAGAAGCTCGCGACTTGCTACGAAGAAGCCGGCGATCTGGACGGTGCGGCACACCAGTACGAACGCTGCCTGATGCTGAAGTTGCGCAAGCTGGGCGTAAAGAATATCGAAGAGGTTGCCGTGATGCAGTACAGTCTGGCGAACCTGCATACCGGCTGGGGAAACCTGCCGCGTGCGCGTGAGTTGATGACGGAATGCATCGCTTCGTTTAGACGCGATGGAGGGCCTCGGCTGGCCGTCGCTCACGAATTGCTGGCGCAAATCGAAGAGCGGTCGGGACGCTATCACGGTGCGATCAAGGAACTCGAGAACGCCGCGAAGGTGTGGGAAAAGTGCGGGTCGGCTCGGCAGACGGAAACCATCCGCAACCTGCAATACCGCGCGGATCTTCTGGAGCAGCTGCGTAAAGTCAAAGAAGCCAGTTGGCTACGCGAGACCGCAGCGATGCTGGAAGCGCAATCAACCAGCCAAGCGCAGACCGCGTAAGCTACTTGGCCGCTTCCGTAGCCGTCGCACCCAGGATCGGACTCTGCGGTGTGGCAGGCTCCGCCGACCAATTCTCGTGCACTTCCAGCGTCTGGTCCGAATAGAAGGTCCGCCGACCGGAACTGCCGAACTGCTCCGGAACCACAGTGATGGAATACCCCGTCTGCGTCGCCGCCACGGTGAAGATGTGGCCACCCTTCTTGCCGCTGGATAGGGACGAGGGGAGCAGATCCGCCGCCGTCGGTCCAGGAGCGCCGCTCGCCGGAGGTCCGAGTTCCGCAAGGTTCTGCGCGTAATGTCCAAACTGCGAATAATACTGCGTTTCCGCCTGATGGACGGCGTTAATCTCGCGGATCGCGCCCATTTCGCGCGCCGACATCAGCTGCACGTTCATCTTGGGGATCGCCACCATGGCGATGATGAGGATGATCGCGACCACGATCAGAAGTTCGATGAGCGAGAAGCCTCGGCGTTTGCGGTTGCGATCCATAGTTAATATTTTAGACGCTCGGACCGGCAGAAACGTGGAGATCGGTGTCAGACACCACAACTCCCGAACTATTGGACCCGGTGGTGGATGCCTTGGCGGGTGACCAATTCATCGAAAATCGCCAAAACCTGCTTGCGGTAGTGGTAGGAACGCTCCAGGTTTTCCCGTACCCGAACCTCGTGCGGATGCCGCTTGAGCAGCTTTTCCAGCAGCTTCTTCGGCACGTCGATTTCCCGACGCAAGGTATTTGCGGAATGCCCACGCAGGAACAATCCGTAAAAAAGGGCTGCTTCCCGCTGCGGAGCGAGCGGGTCGCCGTCGTCGATCCGGGGGATCGGCGGTCGAAGGGGGCTGCGGGTCTCGACCTGCATAAAATCGAAGTATACCGAGCGGCTGCCCGACTGGCAAGAGGCGGAGGCCCTAATTATTGATAGGTATGTTCTCAGGCCAGCATCGACGATGCCGAGGCCCAGTGGGCCGCGTGGCTGCCACGGCGTCACTCCGGACAATTTGACACACTACTGAGCAATTATTTCGTCTGCGGCATGCGCCGCTCGCGTTCCCGCGCGGGCTTCGGCGCCGACGAAATCATCTCGAAAAATAGCGAAACAATCAGTAATCCCGCCACCGCTGCTCCGATTATCATGTCCTGCCTCTTTCTCCTGTCGCTGATCTATAAGCACGCGAGGGACCAAAGTTTTGGCCCCTCGCGTCCGCCTATCGCTGAAGTGCCAACGTCGTCACGGCGGCGAACTGCGGCTCTCCCGGTGCCGTGGTCATCCACGCTTCCAGGATGTAAGACTGTCCACCTTCGGGAACCGTCGATGGATATGGCACTGTGATGGTCGCGCGCTGCCGTCCGAGCCTACTGGTGTGAGTGGCCTGCCCGAACTGCCGACCCTCGGACCACGTCCACAGCACCTTTCCATCCGCGTCTCGCAGACGAAGGTCATACTCCTGGCTAGTCGGAAACAGCACGGAGAAGTTCCCCTTCATTTCGATCCGCATCGTGGCGTCCCAACCTTCGCCGTTGGCGTTCGGAATTGCCGTCACTGAGTAGCTGCCCGTTTCGCCGGCAGTGATGATCTCCGCGCCGATCCGGGCATAGACCAGGTCGTAGGTCCGCGGCCCCGCGATCGTCTGGACCACTCGCCGCACCATGCCGACGTTTTCTGCGAATTGCTCCCAGAGGTCGCCAGCATCGGCGCACGCGTAGGGCTGATACTCGACTTCCAGAACATCCCAACGGCCCGCAGGACCCGAATGCTCGGCGCGCTGTTCCAGGGTCCTTGCCCAAGCGGGGCACGTGCGCCCACTCGAGGAGTATGCAGTGCGCGAGGCCGTGAAGCCGACGAGCACGGGCTCCACCTGATTGTCTTGATCCAGGTACACCAGGTTGCCGTATTCGTTGACGCGAACATAAAGTTGCTTCGCGGCGAATCCTCGCAACGGGTAGTAAACCTGATCGTTGGTCATCAGCGGCGTGCCGACACGGATGTCGAAGGTTTGACCCGTGGTGGCATTGCGATAAGTCCAGGTGTTGCCCACAGCCAAGGGCATGAAGTCAGCAGGAGCCGCAGTCCCCACGCCAGCCGCCAGCAGGATGGCACCGATTGTTTGCAGTAGCGTATTTGTCATGCGGAGACTAAAGCAGTTCGATTGCCGAAGGTATGCGTAACAGAAAGTCTTTCTATTCAGCGAGATATACCTGTAGCTGGTGGAGAGTGTTGCTGGAATATCGGCAACGTGCGGACCCTTCCGCAAACAAAAAAACGGCGTGCCTTGCGGCACGCCGGAGTGAGTAAAAACTGTTTAGAACGCCGAGCTACTTCTTGCGTTCGCGTTGCTGCATGGGCTGTGGACCTGAAACCATTTCCAGGAACAGGGAAACAATCAACAATCCCGCCACTGCTGCTCCGATCATCATAATGCGCCTCTTTCTATCGTCTCTTTCGTTTTCAAATTCCGCTATCTCGCCGGGTGGGTGTCCAGTCCACCCGGCATCTTTCGCTACTTAACGGCGACGGCTGCCATCCGTCGCCGCGGAACGCGCGGGGCTTAACAGCACCAACGTCGTCGCTCCAGCGAATTGAGGTTCTGCCTGGCTGGTGGTCAACCAAGCTTCCAAAACATACGCGTGGCCACCCTCCGGGATCGCCGGAGGAAACGGGACCTTGACGGTCGCGCTGAACTTGCCCAGGTTTACGGTCCGTTGCGCTTGCAGGAACAGCTTGTCGGCCGACCAACTCCACACGCTGTTTCCGTCGCTGTCGATCAAGCGGAGGTCATAATCCTGGCTGGACGGAAACTTGGCTTGAATGCTCGAAGGTAGATCGAGCCGCAACGTCGCATCCCACGAGGCACCGTCCGACCCGGTGAGTGCCGTCACCGAAAAGCTACCGGCGTCTCCGGCCGTGATGATCTGCTTCCCGACCCGCGCGTAGACCAAGTCAAAGGTCCGGGGACCGACGAAGGTCTGTGCAACCCGGCGGACCATGCCGACATTCTCGACGTACTGCTCAGAAAGTTCGCCCGCATCCGCACAAGCGTAGGCTTGAAACTCCACGACTTGCGCGCTCCACCGTCCGGCAGGGCCCGCGTAGTCAGCGCGAACCGGCAGCGCGCGTCCCGTCGCGGGGCACTGGCGGCCATAGGCTTCAAATCCAGCAACCGGCGCTGCGCTTTCGAACGCGGTAAAGATGAGTTCGGTTTCCTTCTCCTGGTCCCAGTAGACGAGATTTCCGAATTCGTTCTGCCGCAACATGAGGCGATTCGGCCCCAAGCCGGTGACAAAGTGATACACCTTGTCGTTAGTTTGGATCGGAAGTGAGACTTTTACATCGAAGGTTTGGCCAGTGACGGCGTCGCGATAGGTCCAGCTGTTTCCGTTAGCCAAAGGGAAGAAATCCGGCGATGCGGCGGCTACGGTGGCCGCAAACATTGCGGCTCCAACTGCCGAGAGTAGAGAACGTGTCATGCCCTTACTAGGGCAATTTCAGTTCCATTCGCGGTAGCACGAAAAGTCCTTTGGATCCAATAGGTGCGCACTTGCTCCCCGCCGAGTGTGCCAGATTTTCTTGCTGACATTTCAACACCGTGCTGACCGGTCGGCACCGTGTGTAAAATATCAGAAGGCTCAACTCCGGTTATGGCATCGTTTCAAACAGCTCTGGTCGAACTCGCGCGCGACGAATCCGTCGACCTGAGCCACTGCCTGGAAAAGATTTGCTCCGTCGGAGCCTCGGTCCTGGATGTCGCCCGCACTAGCGTGTGGCTCTTCAACGACAGCCAGTCCGAACTCGTTTGTAAGCACCTCTACGACCGGCAGAATAACCTGCACAACCGCGGAGCTGTCCTGGACATCGCGCAATATCCGCACTACTTCGAGGCGCTGCAGAAAGCCCGTACCATTGCCGCGAGCGATGCGAGCACCCATCCAGCGACTGCGGAATTTGCCTTCGGCTATCTGGACACTTTGGGCCTCGCCTCCATGCTCGACGTTCCGGTGCGTCGCGAAGGCCGCGTAATCGGAGTCGTGTGCTTCGAACACGCAGGTTCGATTCGCCCGTGGAGCGATGAAGAACAGAGCTTCGCCGGCTCGCTGGCGGACTTGGTCACCTTGGCCCTCGAAACCGACCGCAGGCTTCGCTATACGCAGCGGCTCAAAATTCTGCGCCAGACGGACCGCGCGATCCTCTCTGCTGGCTCTGCCTCAGAGATCGCGCAAGCCGCGCTCGCCGGGTTCCAGGAGTTGGTCCCCTGCAAACGTTTGAGCATCGCGCTGTTCGAAGGCGGCACTGGCGCAGCTACACTGATCGGCGTTGTCTCCGACCAGCCGACAGCGCTCGCATCTGGTTCCAAGCTCGAAAGGGGTTCCTTCGGCGACTTGGACAACCTGCGCCAAGGCATTCCGTATCTGGTCCCGGATCTGGGCAAGCTGAACCGTACCGAGTCCCTCGCAGCTCTTGAGTCCGACCGCATTCAGGCCATTGCCAGCATTCCTCTGCGAGCGCTAGGCCGCTTGGTCGGCACGCTGAACCTTGGCTACGAAGAGGTCAACGGGTTTACGGCAGAGCACATCGAGATCGCCCAGGAAGTCGCCGATAGCCTTGCCGTCGCCATCCATCAGGCGCGGCTGAATCAGGAAATCCAAAGCCACGCCGAAGTGCTGGAACAACGCGTCGCCGCTCGCACCGCCGAACTACGGGAGAGCGAGGAACGGCTCCGGTCGCTGTACGACAATACACCCGTGATGATGCACTCGCTCGACGAAGCGGGACGCATCATCGAGATCAATCAATTCTGGCTCGACAATCTGGGCTATCGCCGATCGGAAGTCATTGGCCGGCCTGTCTTAGAGTTCACGTCGCCGGAATTCCGAGACGCCGTTCAGAACGTCATCATCCCGAGGCTGGCGCGCGATGGATTCATTCGCGACGTGGAAGTGCAAGGGGTCAAGAAGAACGGGGATCTGATCGATCTGATCGCGTCATCGGTTGTCCGCAGGGACGCGCACGGACTTTTTCTGCACAGCCAGACGTTCATGGTGGACGTTACCGAACAACGGCGTGCACAGCGGGAGAATTTCTACCTGCAGGAACAGCTGCAAAGCGAGTTGAACTTCGAAGAGATCGTGGGGTCCGCCCCGGTGATGCAAAGGATTTTCAGCAGTATCGAGATGGTCGCGCCCACCGATTCTACGGTCCTGCTACTTGGCGAAACCGGAACCGGTAAGGAACTCATCGCGCGAGCGTTGCACAACCGCAGCCGACGTCGGCAAAGCGTGATGGTCAAGCTGAACTGTGGAGCGCTGCCGGCGAATCTGGTCGAGAGCGAACTCTTCGGCCACGAAAAGGGCTCGTTCACCGGAGCGGTCGCGCAAAAGAAGGGCCGCTTCGAATTGGCCCACCGCGGGACGATGTTTCTCGACGAGGTCGGCGAACTACCACTAGAGACGCAGACCAAACTTCTGCGCGTTCTGCAAGAGCAGGAGTTCGAGCGCATCGGCGGGTCGCAGACGCAGAAGGTCGACGTGCGCATCATCGCCGCCACGAATCGGGATCTGGAGCAGGAAATCCGGCGCGGCGTGTTCCGGTCGGACCTGTTCTATCGCCTGAACGTGTTCCCCATCGAAGTCCCGCCCTTGCGCAAGCGTAAAGAGGATATTCCGGTGCTCGCGTCACACTTCGTGAGCCTCTTCGCGCAGAAGATGGG
The DNA here is from genome assembly GCA_039926185.1 of Bryobacteraceae bacterium. GTDB lineage: Bacteria > Acidobacteriota > Terriglobia > Bryobacterales > Bryobacteraceae > Palsa-187. Next base: position 300,423 of record JBDSXJ010000014.1, read on the forward strand.
GCGCCGCATTCACGGACTCCATCCATCTCTGACAGCGCAATTGGTCGATTACGACTGGCCCGGCAACGTCCGCGAACTCGCCAACCTACTGGAACGCGCGGTTATCCTCTGCCAGGGAGACACGCTGCAACCGCAGCACCTTTCGGTCACCCGCAATCGACCTCTGGCTGCGGCCGGTCCCGAAGCCCTGCCGACACTCGAAGAAGGCGAGCGCCGTTTGATCCAGCGCGCCCTCGAACAGACTGGGGGCATACTTGCGGGAGCCAACGGTGCCGCCGCCCTACTCGGAATTAATCGCTCCACCCTGTGGTCGCGGATGCGCAAGCTGGGAATTACTTCTTAATCCGTTCGCGCTGTTCGATCGGTTTTGCGGTCGAGACCATTTCCAAGAACAACGACACAATCAACAACCCAGCCACTGCTGCCCCGATAATCATCTCGAGCCTCATTTCTCTGTTCCCTCCTTAGATGCACCCGACCCGACAGGATATTCCAAAATCTTATCGGCCCCGGCAAGAGGAACTAGAACGGTTTCATTGGGAGTACGGGTAACACGCTGGCTTTGGATTTCCCCCGAGCTTATACTACCGAGATGTTCCCGCTAAATCAGTGGTACGTGGCCGGATTTTCGTGGGAGTTCTCGGCCAACCCTGTCGCTCGGACGCTGCTCAACCAACCCTTGGTGCTATTTCGGTCGGGCGGCAAAGTCGCGGCCTTAGAGGATCGCTGCTGCCATCGCCATGCGCCGCTCTCGGTTGGGACCGTTGAAGCTCCGGGCATTCGCTGCGGCTATCACGGCCTGCTGTTCGCCGCCGACGGCAAGTGCGTCGAAATACCCGGCCAAACCAACATCCCCAAGACAGCCTGCGTTCGAGCCTATACAGTCGAAGAGCGCAACCAAATCGTGTGGATCTGGATGGGGCCGTCCGAACCCACGAGTCCGGCTCCCGAGCATCCTTGGCACGACGACCCGAATTACGAATTCAAAGGCGACGTCTACCACTACAAGGCGCCGTTCCAACTGATCCACGACAACCTGCTGGATCTGAGCCACCTCGGCTACGTCCACACCAAGACCATCGGAGGCAACGCCAAGATCCACGTCACGGCGGAGATGAATGTTACCGAAGGCCCCTGCTGGGTGAAGGCGATTCGTCACATGCGCGATTCGCAGCCTCCGCCGACGTACCTCGACGCGTGGCCGTTCCCCGGCAAGATCGACCGCTGGCAGGATATCGAGTTTCGTGTGACGTATTTCTTAATATGGACCGGCGGAATGGACGCGGGCAGCGGCGACTTGAACGATCCCAACCGAGTTGGCTTCCACATGCGCGGCTTCCACGGCATTACGCCGGAGACAGAGACGACGAGCTTCTACTTCTGGACCATCTCCAGCAACAAGAATCCCGAGCGGCCGGACATGGTGAATACCATCCACAAGGCCACGGCGTTCACCTTCGATGAGGACCGCGCCATTATTGAGGCGCAGTACGCAAATATTGCGATGTTCGGGGAGGCTCCGATGGTCGGGATTCACGTGGACGCGGCTCCGAATAGGGCACGTCGGATAGTGGGACGGTTGACCTAACAGATACTTCTATTGGAATACTTCGTCGACAGACAGAGTTCCGCCAAACGATAGGGGGACACCCTGCCCCACCGTGTAACTTAGGTTGCGCCCCTCAGAATTGAAGATCTCGATACTCTTCCGAGCTGGGTCGACCACCCAGAACTCCCGCGCGCCGTTATGGAGGCACACGTCGCGGCGGTCCAGCATTTCGGTGGCGGTGTTGGACGGGGACAGGACTTCAATCACTAGTTCGGGCGAACCCTGGATGTAACCTTCAAATTGATCGCGATGGTAGCGCTCGGAGTCGACTGCAGCCACATCGGCGATCCAACATTCGCGTTCGGAAGTTGGCCGGAACGCCATTTCGATGTCGATTTCCCACCCGCTACCCGCGGAGGCTTCAAGCAAGCGCCGCAACCGGCGTTGTATGTGATAGTGCAGGAGCTTAGCTGGAGGCATGGTTGCCAGTTCTCCGTGGTGGAGCTCTTGCCTCTCTCGCCGCGAATCCGGCAGGCGCTCGAACTCGGCGAAGGACATCAGTTGTGTGGGTGTGGCGGCCACGAAACCTCTACGTTTTGAGTATAGTGCGTTTCCACGCGTTACACTAAAAGGCGATGCCGAAACAATACTCTGCCCCGCCCGCGATGGCGATTGACCCTAGCAAGAACTACACCGCCACCTTCAAGACCAACCGTGGCGAGATCGTCCTGGAGCTATTTGCCAAGGACGCGCCCAAGACCGTCAACAACTTTGTGACGCTCGCCAAAGATGGCTTCTACAATGGCCTGGACTTTCACCGCGTGATCAAGGACTTCATGGTCCAGGGTGGCTGCCCCGAAGGCTCAGGCCGCGGCGGCCCGGGCTACCGCTTCGAAGACGAAATCAAGGGCCGCTCCAACCAGAGCCACAAGCCGGGAGTCATCTCCATGGCCAATGCCGGTCCCGGGACCAACGGCAGCCAGTTCTTTATCACCCATGTCGACTGCGCCTACCTCGACGACAAGCACACTGTTTTCGGCAAGGTGACCAAGGGCAAGGACATCGTCGATACGATCAAGCAAGGCGACAAGATCGAGACGTTGACCATCACGGAAGCGTAGGCTCTCGTGAAGATACTAGCCGTCGGAGCCCATCCCGACGACGTCGAGTTCGGTTGCGCGCCTGTCCTGATAAAGGAGGCGCGCGCCGGGCACGAAATCCGGATTCTGGTGACGTCCAAAGGCGAGGCCGCCAGTGCCGGGACTCCCGAGCAGCGCGCCGACGAAGCCCGCGACGCCGCCAAAATCATCGGTGCCGAGATCGACTTCCTCGACCTTGGCGGCGACTGCAACATCGACTACACCCCCTCCAACTCCGTCCTCATCGCTCGCGAGATTCGCCAATTCCGCCCCGACATCGTGCTCGCGCCGCACCTAGGCGAAAATCAGCACCCCGACCACGCCGCTGTGGGTAAATTGGTCCGCGACGCTGCCCGTTTGGCCCGTTACGGCGGATTGTCGCAACTTCTTCCGTTACCAAGTCATCAGATACGGAGTCTGTACTTCTATGCAATTACGCAGGTGTACGTCGAGCCGCCGACGCTCGTGATCGACGTCAGTCCCGTATTCGCCGAATGGCAGACTGCGATCCAGTGCCATGCGAGCCAAATGAAAACCCGATCCTATCCAGAACTAGTCACCGCGCGCTCCCGAGCCTGGGGCGCGGCAATCGGCGTCGAGCACGCCATCGGCCTGTGGCCCAATGACCCTGTCCGGGTAAACTCCCTGTCTGAACTGACCCTATCGTCCCGTCACTTCTAATGCAGCCACTTTCGATTGGAATCACCTGTTACCCCTCCGTCGGCGGTAGCGGCATCGTAGCCTCACAGCTCGGCAGCGAACTTGCGCGCCTGGGACATCAGATCCATTTCATCTCCTACGAGCCCCCCTTCCGCCTCGACAAGAAACACCCCAATATCTTCTTTCACAAAGTCGAGCTGAACGAATACCGGCTCTTCAAATACCCCGACTACACGCTGCCCCTCGCGGTGAAGATGGTGGAGGTGTCGAACAAATTCAAGCTCGACATCATGCACGTGCACTACGCCGTGCCGCATGCGACGGCCGCGTTGCTCGCGCGCCAGATCGCGAAGGTCGAAGGCTTGCACGCCGCGCGCGTCATTACCACACTGCACGGGACCGATATTACGTTGCTGGCTCGCGATCCCAACCTCGCGCCGATCATCAAGTACTCCACCGAAAGTTCCTGCGGCGTCACGGCTGTCTCGTACAGTCTGTGTGAAGAGACGATCCAAGTCCTCAAGACCAAGAAACCCATCGAAGTCATCCACAACTTCTACCGACCGCGAGCCCCCCGCAAGTCCCGCAACGCGATCCGCAAATCGCTAGGGCTGCGCCAGAGCGATTTCGTACTGATCCACCTATCGAATCTGCGCCCCGTGAAACGCGTCGCGGACATTCTCAAGGTGATGGCCCATCTCAAGGATGACGACCGCATCAAGCTCCTGGTGCTGGCTGGCGAATCGTTCGATGAATTTCGTCTCATGCTCAAAGAACTCGATATTGACAAGCGCGTGGTCGTGAAGCGCAACGTCGTCGACATCGAAAATTACATCGCCGCCAGCGATGCAGGAATCTATGCCAGCGAACGCGAGAGCTTCGGCATGGGCGTCCTGGAGACGATGAGCTTCGCCAAACCGGTCGTTGCCACGAAGGTCGGCGGCGTGACGGAGATCGTAGTCGAAGGCGAGACCGGCTACCTGAAGCGCCTGGGCGACGTGCGAGCAATGGCGACCGCAGTCCGCAAACTCGCCAACGATCCCGCGTTATGCGAGCGCTTGGGCGCGGCCGCCAAAGCTCGGGCGGAGGACCACTTTTCCGCTGAGGCCAGCGTGAATAAATACGTAGCCTTCTACCGCCGCGTCATGGCGGAGTGTCGGGAGTAGAGGACCTCATGCGCCTTCTCCGCGCTGTGTGAAGGAGATTGCGGACAGTCTGAAGCCTGTCCCACCTGTTCTCAACAACCTGTGGCTGCTTGGTGGGACAGGCTTCAGCCTGTCGGCCCTTTTTTCGCAACCTCCGAAGGCGAGCACAGCACCGAAAGCAACATCGACCTTGAAAAGCGTGTTGTCCCCCTCGATCTCTTGCCAGCCAATAGCTTCATCTTGATAGTACTTTAGTACCCTAGGTACCTATTCTGGACTCGGGTGTTCCTCTTATTCCGAGGCCGTGCGGACCGGCCAGTCCTCCTGGTTTAAGCGCTCCAGCAAATATATTATTATATTTATTATCAATAACTTAGAATCATAAGCGCGCCAAACCCGCGCCCCAGTAACCCCAAGTCGCGATTAGTACTATCGCGTTCTAGCAGGAACGTGTTAGTATCTTGGTAGGGGTAGTTCTATACTTATCAGCCCCATGAGACAGGTCGATTCTAAAACTTCCGGAGGTCCGTACCAAATGTCCTTTTTGACAAAAGCAGTGCCGATGGCACTCATGACAGTTTTCCTGGGTGCGTCTAGCGCATTCGGTGCAACAATCACGCAGACTTGCACAATCGCCGTGCAGGCTGTACCCTATGATTCCGCAGTGGGTGCTCCCCCGAACCCCTGCTCATTCAACCTCTTCAACAGCTCTACGGGAACGCTCTTGGGCGTCACCCTGCAGATCTCCGGAGTGGGCGGTTCCGTACAGGCGCAGCAAACGAATACCTCGCTAACCACCAACTACACCTTCACCAACTCCGTTACCACGATTGGGTTGGTATTCACTGGACCGGACGCGACCATTGTCAGCGTGAACCAAGCTTCGACGCCCCCTTGCTCCGGCACGGTGAACGCGAACACGACCAACACCACCTGCGCGGCTACAGTGTTTAGCGGCCTCAACGGTCCGGTCGTTGCAGCAGCCAGCATCGCGGCCTATCAGGGTGCGGGCGGTGGTTCCTTCAATGTCAACGCTTCAGGCCAGCTGGTCAGCGCATCGGGTTCCGGCGGTCCGGGTTCGGCCGGTCGCGTCTTCTTCGGTGGAGACGGCAGCATCGGTGGTACCGTGACTCTCTCTTACGACTACACCCCGGGCCAATCCAGCGTTCCGGAACCGTCCACCTCTGCCCTCATCGGCAGCGGCTTGATCGGTTTGTTCGCGCTGGCTCGTCGCCGTTCGCGTCGCAGCTAGTCTATCCCTGTGCTCGAAGTACAGCCCTCCTCGGCAACGAGGAGGGCTTTTTAGTTGCTGGCGTCTTTCATCGCCGCCAATGTCCGCTCAATTCGCTTGTCCGGAACGATCCAAACCAGTGCCACCGTCGCATATAGCGAGCTCGAAATCCATGGATTCACGAATGCCATGGGGATCGCCGTCAGGTAGAAAATTGGCGAGAGCTTGCCCTTCCAGTCCGACCCCAGCGCCTGCCCCAGCACTGAATCGTGCCCATGGCTCCCCACGATCATCTTCTGCAGCATGAAATACGCAATCGCGGCCATCAACAGCACCACTCCGTAGGCGACCGACGGCATGGGAGCGTCATGATGTTCGCCCATCCACGCGGTCGCGAACGGAAAGAGAGAGAGCCAAAACAAGAGGTGCAGGTTCGCCCACAAAATTCCGGCGCTCACGTGCTTCACGGTGTGTAGCAGGTGGTGGTGATTGTTCCAGTAGATGCCGACGTATACGAAGCTCAGCACATAACTGAGAAACACCGGCACCAACTCATGCAGATCGGCGAGTTCAGCCCCGTGCGGAACCTTCAGCTCCAACACCATGATGGTGATGATGATGGCCAGCACGCCATCGCTGAAGGCTTCCAAGCGAGTTTTGCCCATAGGGAAATGGTAGCGCGGTCACCGCGAGAACAAGCCGGACTCCTGCAAGTGGGTAACGGTCGGCAGTACGAATCGTTCCAGGAACCGAGGTGTGCCGCTGGGCTTCTTACGCGGCGCTCCCGTTTTCGCGAGGAACTCTTCCATAGCGGCTGCGATACGCGGAGCGGGAGCGGCCTTCCGCAACGAAACGGTCACGCCGGGATAGTCGCACGGGAAAGAGAAGAACACTTCCATCCCGACGGCGTTCTCGATATCTGCGGTGGAAAGGCCCAGCCGATTGGTATTGCGATTCAGCAACAGGTGCGAACGCGCCTCTAGATCAAGCTTGCGCAAGGTATCCGCTTTTAGCTTCGCAAGGCGTAAGGATGCAAGCTCAGGTGTCGCGACCAGGAAGATTTGGTCCGCCTGATGCAAAACCGCGAGGGAGTGCGGATCCAGAGTATCGGGCAGATCCGCGAGGATCGTGGTGTAGTTGCGTTGTGCGAATTCCATCAGCGGTCCCACATAACGGGCGCTGTTCACGTCACCCACTTCCCCTGGGCGAGACAAAAGCAGGTCGATATTCCCAACTGTCTTCACCAGCCTCGACCAGGATTCCTCGTCCAGTTCCAGACTGCTCGATAGCGCGTCGCCAATCGTGTAGTCGCTCTGCGCGTTGAATTGAAAGCCAGTGATGCCGGAATAGCGATCGCAATCCGCCAGCAACACCCGAGCTTCGGGATTCAGGCCTGCGCTCCACGCCGCGTGCGCCGCAAGCGTGGAGGCGCCTACGCCCGCTTTGCACGGCATGAAGGCGGAAACACGACAGGCTGGTTTGTTGACAAGCGGGTTCTGAAGAATATCTTGCAAGAGACGGTCCAGCACGGGACCTAACATGTTGGGTTTGAACGGCGGGTTCACCAGTTCGCGCATGCCCATATGGAGCACGCGGCGAAACACCTCGGGCAATTGCGATCCATGGATCGCCACGCGGCGAATCGCGGGGAATTCGACGGCCATCGCCGCGTTTATCGATTCCGCGGCGGGTTGTGTGATGTCGAGGAAAACGATCTCCGGAGCCCATGCTCGTAACGCACGGGAAAGCGTCTCCAAGTCCGGGGACTGTGAGAAGCTACGGCAGAGATGGATGTCGTTGCGGAGGGAGAGCGCTTTTTCGAGTTCGGCGCGGCCCTTGGAGTCTGAGTAGATCGAGATTGCTTTCACGAGGCTAGAATAGACCCCGTTCGTGAAAGTCCTAGTCACCCAACGGTACAATTCCTATCACCCTACCGTCGGGGGGAGTGGGAGACTAGCCAGATGGTTCCCAGGTACCGTCCATAGTGGGGAATTTATTGGACTGAACCCAAGGATTCCCCCTAGGGTTACCAGTCGAGCGCGAGCCGCGCGAAGGTGCGAACAGCGACTCCGGACGGGCCTTTGGCCATGTGCGGCTTGGCTTCATCGAGCCACGCGGTGCCGGCGATATCCAAGTGGACCCACGGCGTCTCACCCGCGAACTCGCGTAGGAACCAGGCGGCGGAGATCGATCCACCCCAGCGGCCGCCGATGTTCGCGAGATCGGCGAAGGCGCTCTTCAGCAGCTCGCGATATTCGTCGTCGAGCGGCATCTGCCACATCTTCTCGCCTTCGGCCTTACCGGCAGCCGAGACGCGGGCCATCATGGCGTCGTTGTTGGTGAAGGCACCGATGTGAACGCTGCCCAAAGCCACCACGATTGCTCCGGTGAGCGTCGCGGCGTCGACCAAGTGCGTGCAGCCGAGGCGCTGGGCGTAGGTGATCGCATCGTTCAAGATGAGGCGACCTTCCGCGTCAGTGTTCAGAACCTCGACGGTTTTGCCGGAGAGCGTGGTCACGATGTCACCGGGTCGCTGCGCTTGGCCATTGATGTGGTTCTCCACGGCTGGCACCAGCGCGGTGACAGCTATGGACGGCTTGAGACGGGCAATCGCGCGCATGGCACCGAGCACGGCTGCTCCGCCGGCCATGTCGTACTTCATCTTTTCCATGCCTTCGGCGGGCTTGATGGAAACGCCACCCGTGTCGAAGGTAACGCCCTTACCGACCAGGCCAAGGTGATCGCTCGACTTCAGCGTACCGGCGGGGGTGTAGCGGACGATGATCAGGTACGGCGGTTCCGAACTGCCCATCGCGACGCCGAGCAGTGAGCCCATGCCGAGCTGCTTCATCCGGTCCTGATCGAGGATTTCGCATTCGAGTCCCGACTCCGCGGCCATAGCCTGCGCGCGCTTCGCCATCTCGCCTGGAGTGAGGATATTCGCGGGTTCGTTCACCAGTTCGCGGGTAAAATTCTGCGATTCCGCGAGAATGATTCCGCGTGTCACCGCGGCTTGCGCCGATGTGTCCGCGATCACCAGGAATGAGTCCAGTAGCTTCGCGTCTTTCGAGCTTTTGTGGTGGTCGCATTCGAAATTGCCGAGCAGCGCGCCTTCGGCCACAGCTTCTGCATCACCGCCCGCCAAAACCCAAGCGAGTTTCTTCACGCCCTTGGCTTTCAGCGAACGAACTGTGGACCCGACGGTCCGCCGCAGCGCCGCCGTGTCGAACTTGTCGCGTTTCCCGCCACCGACCAGCACGAGGCGTTTTGCCGCGAATCCCGCAGGCTGATGGGCGATCGCGAGTTCGCCGGACTTGCCGGTGAATTCCCCGGAAGCCTTCAGCTCAGCGAACCAGGCCGCGTTTACCTCAGCGGGCGCGTTCTCTTCTTCACACAACAACAAACAGGCCGCGTCAGCTTCGACGCGGCCCAGGGTTTGACTTACGATTTCAACGTTCAAGCTATCTCCGTTTTACTTTGCTTTTTGCAGGTCCGCCCAGAAGCCGTCCAAACGCTGGCCGTAGCTGGCGGTGGCGAACGGGGCGAGATCGTCTACCTTGATGGCGGCGATCAAACCCTCCTTCGGGGTACCCTTACGAACTTCGGCGAGCGAGCGATCCACAAAGGTCTTCCACTTGGTGGCGTATTCCTGCACCTGCGCCTTCGTCATCACGTTGCCGTGGCCGGGAATCAAGGTGTCGAAATCGAGCTTCAATACTTCGTCCACAGCCTTTGCCCAATTCACAGCGCTGCCGCCGTTGGCGAAGTCGCAGTTGGGTGCCACGCCGACGATCATGTCGCCGCCGTGAACCACACGCAGGTCGGGGAAGTACACCACGGTGTCGCCACCGGTGTGCGTTGCACCATAGTTGTGCAGCTCAATCTTGGCGTTGCCGACCGTAATGGTCTGGTCCTTCGCGTAGGTTTTGTCCGGCGCGCCGACCTTATTTCCGTTGGTCACATAAGTCGCGGTCAGCGCCTTTTCGCCTTCGTGCGCCCACACCGGCACGCCGTCACGAATGAAGCTGGCAGTGTTGCCGCTGTGATCCTGGTGAACGTGTGTCACCGCGGCTCCCTTGATGGCCTGCGGTGTAACACTCTTAATGAGCCCGATCAGTTGCTGATAGTTCTCTTCACCCATGTTGCCAGTGTCGGCCACGAATACGCCATCGTTGCTGACGCGGACGGAAATGTTGCCGCCGAGTCCAGTGATCTCATAGAGGCCCGCCTTAATTTGGACGATCGCCGGCGGAGCGGCTTTGCCCTTTCCGCCACCGGGAGCCCCAGCAGGCGCTTGGGCGGATAACATCATCGCTGCGGCTGCAAGCGCCGCGAGCGGAGAAGCAATGACAAAAATCTTGCGCAACATGTTTTTCTCTCCTAATAAGAGTACAGCTGGGAGACGAGGCCCCCCTGATCTCTTTGACGAGTATAGCCGAAGAGAAGGGTACGGAGCGAGATCCGCCAAAGCGTTGACACGGCGAGCAGTTACACGTTTGTAACAGAGTATTTATTATTTTGTTACGCTATTGTAATTTTCCGTATACGCTCGCATACTTGGTCCACGATGGTGATCCGATCCACAATCTGGATACCTTGGCTGCTCGCGGCCAGCGCATTTGGCGCTAGCGATGGAACCAGGATCACCTTGCGGCAAGGCTTCCCCTTTATTGATGTCAACATCAATGGAAAAGGCCCGTTCCACATGCTGGTGGATACCGGTGCGGATGCCAGCCTGCTCACGCCCAAAGCTGCGGAGCGCGCGGGGCTAAGCTTCGACCATCGCGTTATTTTAAGCACCGTCGCGGGCGAAAGAATCGTCAAGGGTGCTTCTGCCAACCGGATTGAAGTCGATGGCGCGGTGGAATCCGGTCTGGCCATTCTGGCTCTGGAATTGCCTACGGTTCGCGCCATCGCGCGCGACGCCGACGGGGTCTTGGGACAGAGTTTTCTCTCGCGCGAGGCCTATCTGCTGGATTACGAGCAGAAGCGGCTGTGGCTGGGCGACGCGGCCACACAGCAGGCGACCCGCCTAAGCCACGCCGTCACGGCCACCTACAAAAAAGGTCGAACGGTGATCCCCGTGGCCCTGGATCGCGACGGCGGAACCTGGCAGATGGCCTTGGACAGCGGCTCGACCAATTTGATTGTCGATTGCAGCGCCCGTTGCCCGCGAGCCTGGGGCGTGGAGCGCGATAGCCGACTGGTCACGCATGCCGGGGAGCGTGCCGTGCTGCGCGGGAACCTTCGGCAGGTTGCACTGGGGGATTCCACAATGCCCTATACCGAAGCCGTGCTGCTGGAAGGCACGCCTCCGCCGGGCTGGGATGAGGGACTGCTGCCCACCCGCTGGTTCTCGGCGTTCTACGTGAATGCCGGGGTAATGCGCTTTGAAACCGCGCGCTAAAAGGTGTCAGGCAACGGGAAAAGATGCAGATCCTGCATCGGAAAGTCTTTTCGATTGTCGGTGAGTAAAGGGACTGCGTAAAACAGCGCCACAGCCGCGATCGTGACATCCGGATACGACAGCGTGATCCCCTTCTTCGACCATTCGCGCTTCAGCAGACCGGCGAATACCGCAACATCGCGCGTGAGCGGGAAGACCTCTAGGCTATTCATGAACCGCTCGGTTTTCTGGGCTTCATGATCGCGAAGACCGGCGTAGACTTCCGTGAAATTCACGGCACAACAAGCTAGCAGGTGACCCTCCGCAAGCAAGCGTTGCAGGTACCCAGCTCGATTGCGCTTGCCATTCAACGCGTCGAAGATCACGTTGCTATCGAGTAGGAGGGTGGCCATCTACTTCGTATTGCGACTGAGTAGATCGGCAAAGCGTGCGTTGCCTTCTTTGCGCATCTGGGACACATGCGCCGCAGCCCCCTTCGCCAACTCGGGATGATCCTTATCGAGCCAGGTCCCCGCCGCTTCGCCGAGAGCGCTCATCTGTTCCTGCCGCTTCAATTCGCGCCGAGCGACATCCGTAAGAAACTTGCTTCGATTCCGTACCCCGACGGCCTTGTCGATTTCCTCGACCACGTCGGGAGGCATGGAGACGAGCGTCCGATAGGTTGCCATATGGGTTACCTATAAGGTAACACAGCAGGTTAACGCCGCCGCCCCATCGCCGCGCGAGCCTCGAATTCCATCTCGCGATTCTTCTCAGCCTCGCGTTTGTCGTGCAGTTTCTTACCTTTACCGACCGCGAGCTCCACTTTCACCAGCCCATGCTTGAGATAAAGCTTGGTCGGAACAATGGTCAACCCCTTCTCCCGGATAATCTCGTGGAGCTTTTTGATCTCACTTTTGTGCAGCAACAACTTACGCCGCCGAACCGGCTCGTGGTTCATGATGTTGCCGTGCGAGTACTGCCCGATGTGGGCATTCATCAGCCACGCTTCGCCGCCGATGACTTCTCCGAAGGCGTCCTTCAGCTGGATCTTGCCGTCGCGGGCGGATTTGACCTCGGTTCCGGATAGAACCAGCCCTGCCTCCATGCGGTCCGACAAAGTATAGAGGTGCCCGGCTTGACGGTTGTCCGTCAGGATCTTGATGCCCTCGGCTCGTTTTTTGTTCTCCACGCCTGCAACCTGAATCGCGTCAATAGTTTGTGACGGCCTTCGTGAGCAGTATACCACGCATGGACCGCGCGATCCGGCTAAAACAATGAAGCTACAACAGTTACGTGGATTATTCGCTGTCCTCCTGGCGGCTTCTTTGGCCCTTGGACCTGTGCTGCCCAGCCTCCAGGCGCGCACCAAGAAGGGCGACAAGCTCCTCAAGCAGGCGCTGGTGGCCGAGGCCAAGCAGCAATGGGACTTGGCGGCCGACCTTTACACCCAGGCCGTGGACGAAGATCCCAAGGACGCCGGCTACCTGATCGGCATGCGGCGGTCTCGCTTCTCGGCCGGCATGGAAAAAGTGGAAAACGGCCGCAAGCTGCGCAGCGAAGGCAATATGGCCGAAGCGATCGCCGAATTCCAGCGGGCGATCCTGATGGACCCTTCTTCCTCGATCGCCATGCAGGAACTGAAGCGCACCCAGGAAATGCTGTCGCAGCCCACTCCTGGTCCCGGACAAGCGTTCCTCACTCCCGCCGAGAAGGCTCAGAAGGACGCCTCCGATCGTTCGTCATCCTTGCTCGGACTTCCGGAATTGAACGCGCCCGTGCGCAAGGTCGGCCCGCTGACCATGCGCAACCAGCCGATCAACATTCTCTACAACACCGTCGCCGGGATCGCCGGGATCAACGTAATGTGGGATTCCACCTGGACCCGTCCGACGCGCGGCTTTGACGCGGACATCGCAGAGGGAACTGCCGAGCAAGCATTCGAGTATCTAGGGCAGCTGACGCGCACGTATTGGAAGGTTCTGACTCCTACAACGATCTTCGTCACGGAAGAGAGCGCCAACAAGCGTCGCGATTACACCGATAACGTGGTCAAGACCTTCTTCGTGACGAATGCGGCGACGGCGCAGGAGTTCAACGAAATTCAGACTGCGGTGCGCACCATTACCGACATTCGCCGCGTGTATCCCTACGTCGCACAGAAGGCGATCGTAGTTCGCGGCGACGCGGACGCCGTGGCTCTGGCGGAGAAGTTGATCCGCGATTTGGACAAGCCCAAGGCAGAAGTGGTGATCGACGTCATCATCATGGAATCGAATTCGGCGCGCACACGCGATTTGGCTGCCACCCTTGCCAGCGCAACAGGAACCACAGGCCTCAATCTGGGAGCCGTATTTAATCCCCGCGCATCCATTACTCGCGCGGCCGGAGGCACGACGACCGGAGCCAGCACATCCATCCCATTTTCTAACTTAGGCAGGTTATCGACATCCGACTTCACCACGTCTCTGCCAGGGGCCCTCTTGCAGGCGATGCTGAATGACAACAAAACGAAAGTCCTCAACAATCCGCAGTTGCGTGCGTCGGATGGACAAAAAGCCCGCCTTGAAATCGGTGACCGCATCCCGATCGCCAGTGGTAGTTTCCAAACCGGCGTTACCGGAGCCAGCGGCGTCGGCGTAAACACCACGTTCCAGTTTCAACCCGTCGGCGTGATCGTGGACATCACCCCGCAGGTCCACTCGACCAGCGAAGTTACGCTGCACATCGAACTCGAAGTCTCCAACGTGAAGAGCTACATTGACGTCGGCAGCATCAAGCAGCCGATCGTCGGGCAGAACAAGTCCACGGCGGACTTACGGCTGCGGGAAGGCGAAGTCAATATCCTCGCCGGTCTGACGCGCGAACAGAATTCCACCTCCATGAACGGAATCCCCGGCCTCGTCGATATTCCGGTTCTCGGCAAGATCTTTTTCGGGAATAACCACACGGAAAAAGATCGCGGCGACCTGATGATTGCGATCATTCCGCACATCGTGCGCACGCCGGATTATTCGCCGGAAAACCTGCGCGGGATTTCTGCCGGCGTCGACCAGCAGCTCAAGCTCACGTACGCGGCTAAGGCGGAGCAGCCTTCGTCGCTGGTGGTTGGTTCCGGCCCCACCCCGATAGCGCCCACCGCCAATCCGCCCGCCACGGCCCCGAAACCTGGCTTGCCGCCCGCCACTGCTCCCACGCCCGCTGGCCCCGGAGCTAGGGTTACGTTCAACCCCGGCGTGATTTCCGTACCCTCAAATGCTCCGTTCACGGTGAACGTGCAGGTGGAAAACGCCACGGATGCGTCCTCGGTGTCGCCGCTACGAATCAGCTGGGACCCCGCGGTCCTGCGCCTGAACGACATTGCTCCCGGCGAGCTGCTGTCTCGCGATGGTGGGCGTGTGACCTCAGTCAAAGACATTCGCAACGACGCCGGACAAGCCTCGCTGACCATTTCCCGCGCAGCCGGCTCGGCGGGCGTGAACGGATCGGGTGCGATCGCGACCTTGACGTTCGTGGCGCTTGCTCCAGGCTCAGGTCGCATCAATGTGACTGAGATGGGCCTGATGGATACACAGAATCGCGCATCTAATGTAGCCTTGAGCGCAGTGCCGGTGGCGGTGCAATAGAATGCGCAGGCGTTCGCAGCGCGGGATGACTTTGGTCGAGTTGATTGCGGCCTTTACAATCCTTGCGTTGTTGGCGACCATGGCCGTTCCCCTGGCCGCCTACAAAGTGCGGCGCGACAAGGAACGCGACTTGCGCTACGCACTGAAAGAACTCCGCCACGCCATCGATATGTATAAAGATGAAGCGACCAAGGGGACGTTCCAGATTAAGGTCGGCACCGAAGGCTATCCGGAAACGCTGGAAATGCTGGTCGAGGGCGTCGTCGCCAGCGGGCGTACCGATGGCAGCAAGCTGAAATTCCTGCGCCGCATCCCCAAAGATCCGATGACCAATTCCTTCGAGTGGGGCCTGCGCAGCATGAAGGATGACCCCAAGAGCCAAAGCTGGGGCGGAGACAACGTATTCGATGTTTACACCAAAACCTATGAGAGGGCGCGCGATGGCACACCGTACTCCGAGTGGTAACCGGCGCGGCTACACACTGATCGAGCTGATCATCGTGATGGCGATTATCTCGATCCTCCTCTCGGTAGCCGTGCCGTTCTACACAAAATCGATCCAACGCACCAAAGAGGCCCTGCTCAAGCAGAACCTCTTTAGCCTGCGCACGGTGATCGACGAATACACGTTCGACAAGAAGGCCGCTCCGCAGCAACTGGAAGACCTGGTGAAGGAAGGCTACCTGCGCGCTGTACCGATCGACCCGATCACGGGCAGCGACCGGTCGTGGAAATTGGTTACCGAAGATTCTGTGCGGGCTGTCGATCAGACACAGCCCGGCATCTTCGACGTACGTAGCGGCTCGGATCTGCGAAGCCTTGAAGGCAACTCGTATTCGGAGTGGTAGCCACAAGCACCCTAGGTGCTTTTTAACAGTAACGTTCACCCTGCGTCCACGCTCTTCCTTGTTAGTTGGAGAGTCGGAGAGAAAGAGTGAGCGCATATGACCTCCTACCAATTGCCCCTAGAGACGTAGTAAGAATATTTGCGGATTGTTGAAGCATCCGCGATTCTCTACACTCAACAAACACCAGTACCCCCAAGTGAGTGAGTACTCGTTAGCGCCATCCTCGCGCGAACGTCTGCCTCGCCGTCCCGCTCACGGCGAATCAAAACAAGGCTCCGAAGACACGGCCCGAAGTGTCTTCAAAAATATCAAAAAGAGAAAAAGAGGACCGTTTCATGTCTACAAATACACGCTTATATGCCGTAGTGTGCCTACTCGCCGGCAACTTGTGCGCGCAGACTCCAGCAACGCCTGCTCCCATCAATGTGCAGGTAGAAGGAGGCGTAGTGCAGTTTGATTCCGATACAAATCTTCCTGTTGTTTCTGTCCACGGAAAGTCCACCACGCTGCGAGCCGACGTGCGCGCAGGCCGCGTGGCCGATGGTCTGGAGATCGAACAGATTCAAGCGACACTGCAAGTTAAGTCCATCTCCACCGGCATGGGCTTACGCGACGAACATATGCGGAAATACATCTTCACGAAAGCGGACGGCTCCGTGCCGGATCTGCAATTCAAAGCCGCGAACCTGCGGTGCGCTGTGCAGGCCGGCAAAGAAACTCCGTGTGCCATCAACGGAACGCTCTCGATCCGCGGGATAGAGAAGCCATTCGCGATTACGCTCAAGGTCAAGCAGGATGGGGGTTCCACGTTCAAAGCCGCCGGCTCAGGTGCCGTGAAGTTGAGCGACTACGGCATTGAGCGCCCATCGCAGCTCGGCGTGCAGACCGAAGATGAGGTCAAGCTATCCATCCAGTTCACCGGACGCGAAGCCGTGGTCCGAGCCAGCACCGGAGGATCCAAGCAGTGAAGTGGATCGCAGTAACAGCATTGGCAGCGCTCAGCGGAAGTTCCGCGTGGGCGCTGCCCACGATGGTCCGTTTGGGCTACACGAACTGCGTCTCATGCCACATCGCACCGCAAGGCGGTGGGCTCCTAAACTCCTACGGGCGCGGCATCGATCAGGCGCAGAGCTTTCGGGGAGGCGAATACAAGCCTACAAAATCGGCGCTGGTTCGCATGCTCACGATTGGTGACCGAACGCGCCAGGATGTGCGACTGGTTTCGCAGGAGGCCGCATCGGCTCCGTCGACCGGCGGTGCCTGGGCTTCGCTCATGCGCAATCGCGTGTTCTACCGCAATGCGACCGAGGTGGGCAAAGGCTTCCGCGTATCGGTGGTGGCCTTGGCCGAGACGCACAGCCAGCCCCGACCGAACAAGGTCTACGACCCGGCGCAGATTCCGGGGACCGCCACTCTAAGCTCTGCCATGCTGCAATACCGTCCGAAGAATGGCTTTGAGATTGCTGCCGGCCGAGATGCGTTACCAACGGGAGTGTATGTCCCAGACTTCGGAACATTCCTTCGTTCGCGAAACGACGCGGGTCTCTATGACACTCCCACCCAGGTGAAACTTTTCTTCTGGGGCAAACGCTACCAGGTCATCCCCTTTGCCTTTGGACCCAGTGGACAAAGCGGGAGCCGTCGGGAAACCGGTGGTGGCGGCTTGGCCGAATTCGATGTGCTGGGGAAAGGCAAAACGATTCTTGGGATCACAGGCCTGCACGGGACCACGACGCTCTCGGATCGTCGCCTACTGGGCGGATACGCTCGCCTGGGGTTCGGACGATGGGGAATTCTGGCCGAGCATGACGTGACGGATCGCACGATGAATGCGACCGCGATCGCTTTCCGGCAACATGCCAGCTATCTGCAAGGCTTCTGGGCCGCGCGGGAATGGCTGGTTGCGTCGGTCATCGGGGAACAACTGGCCGTAGCACGACCGTATCGGGAGGATCTCCGCGCGGGCAAGATAGAAGTCGCGGCACGTATGTCGAGTGGACTAACGCTATCCGCAAATGTCCGCATGCAGTACAACAGGATTACCGGTGTATGGGCACCTTCTGCCAGCCTGCAAATCGCACTGAAGCCCGTCTACTGAGAAACTTCCTGTCGAGCTAACGGAGCAACGGCAGTGCCTTTTGTGGCACCGAGCTTCGTCAAGATGGCAGCCGTCGAATCATGCACGTCTTTGCGGCTGCCGTCGAAGCCTCCACTTCCGCCAGCGTTACCCAGCGCGCTATCGAGCGGAGTGTAGCCCTTCTGATCTTTTGCGTTCACATTCGCACCCTTCGTCGCGAGGAACGAAACGACCTTATCGAAACCCATCTGCGCGGCGGCGTGCAGCGCGGTCTGGCCTGTGCCATTCGTAGCGTTGATGTCCGCTCCGGCATTGAGGCAAAGTTGAATCGCGTCGATGGATTCTTCTTCCGTCTTGAAGCGCCCGGTGGCGTCCTCTTCTTTGGTGCCCATCCCAGCGGCGGCCATCAAGGGAGTAATGCCCGCGCGTGTAGCAAGCTTCACGTCCGCCTTGGCGGCGAGCAACACTTTCATGGCCGGGAGGTCGCCCGCTTTGGCGGCGCGCAAGAGAGCAGTGGTACCGGTGGTCAACATACTGTCCTGCCCGCGATCCAGCTTGGCGCGGTAGGGTTGCTGTTTCGTCAGTTGCGCGTTGACGTTCGCACCCTTCTCCAGCAGCTTGGTAATCAGCGCGAGCCCGCTTACCTCCTGCTCGATAATCCCCGGAGGCGGCGGTCGATTCGACATCGGCACGGTATTAAAATCGACCGCCGAAAACAGCGCCGTGCGCCCCGTATCGTCGGCAAGATTCGGATCCGCGCCCTTGTCAATCAAATACGCCGCGACATCGAAGTGCCCATTGATGATTGCCATCACCGGCGCGCTTACACCCCGCGGGTCCTGGACATTCAGAGCGGCTTTGTTCTCCGCAAGAATCTGCACGCATCCCAAACATCCTTCGCGAGCGGCAAACAGCAAGGGCGTCAACCCGCCATAGGGGAGCCATTTTTCGCGCGGCTCCGAAGTATTCTGGCGTTCCCACTCGTTGACCTTGGAACGGGCATTCACATCCGCGCCGCGCTTGATCAGCGCTTCGACCATCGCAGGATGACGCTCCGCAGCAGCCCACATCAGCGCGGTTTCGGTGTGCCACTCTTCGCGCGCATCGATCTTCGCCCCTGCATCGAGCAACACCTTAGCCGCATCCACGTTTCCCGACCGCGCAACGGTCATCAGTGCCGATTCCTGCAGATTTGTCGTCGCGTTCGGATCGACACCGGCCTTCAGCAGAAGCTGCAACATCTCCGCGCTGCCGTTTTGCGCCGCAAGATAAAACGGCGTCACGTTATAGCGATTCGCGGCCTTCGGATTCGCACCCGCTTTCAGCAGGCTCGCGGCCAGCGCGATATCGTTGTTGCGCGCGGCCCAGTGCAGCGACGTGGTCCCGTCGGGGTCCACTTTATTCACCGGAGCTTTTTGCGCGAACGCGCTCGCGGCCAAAAGAACGATCGTCAGTGCCCGCATGTTCTTACGCTCCCGCCAGCCGACCATTGGAATCGCCCAGCGACTCGAGTTCCACGCCCACCTTGTCCAGCATCGTGACCAGCAGGTTTGTCATCGGCGTGTGGTCGTCATACTTCAAATGCCGTCCGCCCTTCATCCGACCCTGTCCGCCACCGATCAGAAGGTTCGGCAAGGGGAAGTGGTTATGCGCGTTGCTATTGCTCATGTTGCTGCCATAGAGCAGCACGGAGTGATCGAGCAAACTACCATCGCCGTCGGGCGTGTTCTTGAGCTTCGCCAGGAACTTTGCGAACAACGACAGATGATAATTCTGAATCTTGACCAGCTTCTCGATCTTGTCGCCGCGATTCTGGTGGTGCGAGGTCGCGTGGTGCCCGTCCGGTACTCCGACCTGCGGATACGTGCGATTCGAAACCTCGCGCGCCATCATGAAAGTGAAGACCTTGGTGATGTTCGCCTGATACGCCACGGCAAGCAAGTCGAACATCAGCGCAACGTGGTCGTCGTAGGAATACGGAATGCCAGCCGGCGTCTCCGGCACCTGCAACGACGGGTCCGAGGTCTGCGCTGCGGCTCGCTCAATGCGGCGTTCGATCTCACGGATATTCTCAAGATATTCGTCGAGCGCAACCTTATCCGTCGCCCCGAGGGTCGATTGCAAGCCCTTGGTCTCGCCCAGGATTGCGTCGAGAATGCTCTGGTCCTGCTTACGGCGAGCAGCACGTTGCGCGGCAGATCCACCCTGCCCGAACATACGCTCAAACACCTTGCGCGGATTGATCTCCATCGGCATCGGCGTGGTGGGCGTACGCCACGACAGAGTGTTCATGTAGATGCAGCCGTAGTCACGGTCGCAGGCTCCGATGAGCGCGGAATAATCTTCAATGGCAACTTCCATCGACGGCAGCACCGTCTCCTGCCCGATGTGTTGCGCCGCAACCTGATCGGCCGTCACGCCCGCGAACGCATCGACGCCCTGCGTTGGCTTCGGTCGAACGCCGCTCAGCCAAGTTGTCGGACTCAGCGAATGAACCGCAGTGGAGTCAGCCGCGCGATGTCCCAGACCGCTGACGATATTGACGTGTTCGCGGAATGGCTCCAGGGGTTTCAGAATGCGCGGGAACTCAAAGCCAGTGCCTTCGGAGGAGGGCGTCCAGTGGTCCATAATCGCGCCATGCGGCACGTAGACGAAGCCGACACGCGACGCACCGGCACCGGCGGTCTTGCGGAGCAACGTCTGCGCGGGGACCATCGAGTCCAGCAGCGGCAAAGCAAGCGAGACGCCTGCGGCTCTTAAGAACGTGCGGCGTGGCAAGTGCTTCTTGGTAATGAACATAGCGCTCCCTGGAGAACCGGACAGAGGGCCGATTTTCCGCCTATATTGTGCCACGTTTGCTTCAAGGACGAAAGCGCCGTCCGGCACCCGTACAGCAATGGTTTCAAGACCTTGACAGGACTGGAATCTTGCCGTAAAGTTCTTGCTCCGGAGGGAATCATGAACACTGGACGTTGGATCGCTGCGGGGCTGCTCGTCGGGTTGGTGTTGAATATTGGCGAGGCCGTATTGCACGGCGTTCTGCTCGCCGACCAGACCGCGGCCGCCATGACCGCACTTGGCCACGACTCCGCCGGAACCCCGCTCGGCTTGGGATTGCTAGTGGCCGTCACCTTCGCCCAGGGCTTGGTCGGAATGTGGCTATTCGCGAATACGAAGCTCTCGGCGCTAGCGATTGGCGCTGCACTCTGGGTCTTATCCGGAGTATACTCAGCGACCTACTTCTACGCTGGATTTCCAGGCCTCATTCCTGACGGCGTGTTGTGGTGGCCAGCCGCGTGGGAAATCATTCAGTATCCGCTAGCCATGCTCGCTGGAGCCGCTGTGTATCGCAGGGATTGAACTGGGTATCATACGAAGATTAAGTTCGGAGGAGCTTGGCATGATCTTCGGTGGCGCAATTGCCAGGATTTATGGAACCGTTTGGCGCAAGTGCCCCCAGTGCGGCTCGCGTCAGGAAATCCCCGCGTTGAAGCGATCCAAGACTCTGAACTGCAAGTACTGTGGCGCGACCATGGACGCATCCCACAACGAAGCCAAGATCAAGGACCACGATTAACCTCCGCTGACGCATGCTCCATCACCAGATACTGCTCATCATCGCTCTCCTTGTTGTGATTCTTGGCGTCCACTTATTGAGCGCTCGCATTCGAATCTCTTACCCGATCCTGCTGGTGCTCGGAGGCCTGGCCATCAGCGAGATTCCCGGCGTCGAGCATGTGACGCTCGAACCCGATTGGGTATTCCTGATCTTCCTGCCGCCGCTGCTTTATGAGGCCGCGTGGTACACATCGTGGCGCGATTTCTGGCGGCTGAAGACACCTATCGGAGTGCAGGCGTTTGGCCTCGTCTTTTTTACGTCGATCGTGATCGCGTACTTCACGCAGTCCTTCATCCCCGGATTTACACTGGCGATTGGATTCTTGCTGGGCGGCATCATCTCCCCGCCTGACGCTGTGACAGCGGCTTCCATCCTGGACGGCATCGACGCGCCGAACGACGCGGTTACGCTACTTGAAGGCGAGAGCCTGATTAACGACGCATCGAGCCTCGTCGTCTACCAATTCGCGCTCGCTGCGGTCCTTACCAACATGTTTGTGCCGCAAGAGGCCGCGATCCAACTGGTGTGGGTAGCGCTGGGAGGCATCGGTATTGGCGTCGCGATCGCGCAACTCATTTGCCTGGTGCGGCAGTATTTCCGGACCACTCCGAGCATCGACACCTCGCTCACACTCTTGGGACCCTATCTGTTCTATCTCACCGCCGAAAGCGTCCACTCCTCCGGAGTGCTGGCTGTCGTGGCCGGTGGCCTATTTCTTTCCTACCGCTCGCACGAGTTCCTCAGTCCGAAGTCGCACGTCCAATCGGGCAGCGTGTGGTCGACCCTGAGCTTTCTACTGAATGGATTCGTATTCCTGCTGATCGGGTTCCAATTGCCCGTGGTCATCGAGGCATTGGGTGACACGAGCTTGGCGCAAGCGACTCTATACGCGGCGGCTATCAGCGCATTAACCATCGCGGTTCGCATCATCTGGGTATTCCCCACCGCGTACCTGATTCGATTGTCGCCGTCGTACAAAAAGAACCACACCGACTGGAAGTCGGAGATGCTGGTCGCCTGGGCTGGGATGCGTGGAGTGGTGTCGCTCGCATCGGCGCTCGCAATTCCGCTTACGTTGAACGACGGCACGCCGTTTCCGCATCGGCCACTACTGCTCTTCATTACTTTCGGCGTGATTCTCACGACCCTGGTATTCCAGGGCCTCAGCCTCCCTGTGCTAATTCGCTTTCTCAAGTTCGATCCCGACGAGAAGCTGGGCACGCCGGAGCAGCAGCGCGAATCCATGTCGATGCGGCTGGCATTGGCGGCTCGCGAACACCTCGATCTTCACTATCAGGACGAGTGCCGTCAGATCCCCATGTTCCAGCGCCTGCGCACGTCCTACGAATGGATCGTGTCCTCGGCGTTCATCGCCGGAGGCAACTCAGCACAGAGCGAGCACGCGCGCGAGGTGGGGGAGCGATATCGGGAAGCTATGTTGGAACTGGTCGAAGTGCAGCGTAAAGAGCTGATCCTGGCGCGCCGCGAAGGTAGTTACGATCACGACCTAACCGTGGAACGCGAAGACGAGCTTAATCTGGAAGCCGCGCGTCTCGCCCGATCGATGGAGGAAGAAGCCGAGACGGAGTAGCTACCGGCTGGCCACCTGCGGCGCACTGGCGGCAGGAACTTTCTTCATCTGGAATGGCGTGCTCTTCACAATCCCCAGAACGAGGGCAGAGAATTTGTAATTCTGCTTCGACGCCTGGCGCGTGATGTCGCGGACCACCGGCATGTCGAACGGCTCGACCGCGCGACCCAATGCGTAGACCATCATTTTCTCAGTCATGGTGCCGACAAATTGCTCGGGGCGACGGAGGAGGGCTTCGCGCAGTTCGGTCGGACCGCTGATCTTAGTTCCGTCCGCGAGCTGCCCTGCGGTATCCACCTGACCTCCTAGTTCCTTAGTGCGAAACCGCCCGACGGCGTCGAAGTTCTCCAACGCCAAACCCAGCGGGTCCATCACAGAATGGCAGGTGGAACAGGTTGCCGCTTCGCGATGCAAAGCTAGGCGGGCGCGGAGTGTGGTGGCGTTCCGACCGCTCTCGTCATTCTCTTTCAGTGCGGGGACGTTCGGCGGCGGCGCGGGAGGCGGAGTCCCCAGGATCGTCTCCAAGATGTATTTACCGCGCTTCACCGGCGACGTTCGGTTGGATTCCGAGGTCACTGTAAGAAAGCTTCCCTGCCCCAGGATGCCGCGGCGGTTGGGATCGGCGATCTTCACGCGACGGAAGTTGCTGCCGTAGATGTTCGGGATTCCGTAGTGCTGCGCGAGGCGCTGATTCACGAACGTGTAGTCCGCCGTCAGCAATTCCAGCACATTGCGGTCTTCGCGCATGATGGTCTGGAACAACATCTCCGTCTCCGTGCGGAAAGCCGTGCGCAGGTTCTGGTCGTAGTTGGGGAACACGTTGGGATCGCGCGGCTGGCTCTGCAGGTTGCGCAACAGCAACCACTGTCCGGCGAAATTGCTCACCATGGCGTTGGCACGAGGATCGGCCATCATGCGCTTCACTTGCTGATCGAGCACGTTCCTCAACTTGCCCTGGGATGCAAGATTGAGAAGTTCATCATCCGGAATACTGCTCCACAGGAAAAACGAAAGCCGAGTCGCAAGTTCCAGATCCGTCAGCTTCCGCACCGACCCTGGGCGCGCCGACTTGGGATCAGGTTCTGCGCGGAACAAGAACTTCGGATTCGCAAGCACCAGCCGCAACGCGTTCTGGATGCCCTTCTCAAACCCGCCGTCCTTCTTGCCCGCCTCATACAGCCCCATCAACGACCCGAGATCGGTGTCAGACACCATAACTCCCGATCTACGGTAGGCGCGCCGCGCCAGCGAGGACAGAATCTGCTTCGCGCACGCGTCCGTCTTCGCCTGACAGGTGAAAATCTTCTTGCGGCTCGCGGTCTCCCCTGGACCCGTCGGCGCGAATGGACCCGTGATCTGCACGTGGTCGACCAGCGGCAGGCCGTTCATGTTCTGCAGATCATGATCACGAGTGAACGGCTGCAGCGGCTCATCGGTCGGGGCCGAGTTGCGGCGCAGGAACGCGACCGAGACCGTGTGGCGTCCCGCTTTGACCGGAATGCGGGACTTCAAGCGAGCATCCAGAGTATCTTTCGCGACTCCTAGGTTTTCGTCCGACATCTTGTTGTCGTCTTCCCCACCGACCGGCGCGAGGAACACGCGTTCGCCATCGACGGAGATTTCCAGTTCGTGCGCGTACTCAAGGCCCGTAACGTAACCGACGATGTTCTGGATCAGAAAGACGCTGAAGTCATAGTCGGCATCCAGCGGAAAGTTGTGTTCGATCAAAACCCCGCCGCGAGTGCCTAGCGGCAACCCCTCAATCTGGTCTTCCTGCGAAAGATCCGGCGGCACCTGGACAATACGACTCACCGGCGTCGTCTCCATATCGCCCACGGCCAGCACGCTGATCTTGCGCGACGCCACCAGATACTGATCGAGCAGCGTCGGCGAGACGCGCAAGGCATCCGCGATATTGTCGAAGCCGTCGCTCTCATCATCGGGCGGAAGATACTCAGCGGGGTCGATTTCGACAGCCAGCAAATCTCGAATCGCATTCGCGTATTCGGTGCGATTCAAGCGATGAATGGGCGCGCGCCCGGGATCGGCATTCGCCGCCAGGCTTTTATCCAGAGATGCGGCGAGGAACTGCGCGAGCCCCTGCGCAGCCGCCGCCTGCGGTCGAGGCATACCTTGAGGAGGCATCTGCCCGCCGTTCAACTTGCGAATGACCTTTTCCCAAATCGCTGCATTCTCAGAAACCTTGTCGAGACTCAGCCCTTCCAGAACCAGTCCGCCAACCTTTGCCTTCGCGCTATGACAGCCGATGCAGTAGCTATTGATGAGCTGGCGATGCTGGTCCGCGGGCGACGCTTGCTTTGCAGCTGACTGCTGCGACCGCACTATCGGTAAATATGCGAGACCCGCGATCGCGGTGATCGCGGCGGCGGCAACGGACAGGGTCTTGCGCTGCATGCATTTATTGTAATCGCACCGAACCGAGGGGGAACCCGACGCCATTCACCAGCGCCTCAAAGTGATGCACGCCGGGATACGATTTCCTCGTCGTCATCGGCGCGAAGGATACAGTGGACGACAGTGTGACGGATTGGCCCGCTTTGAGCTCCAATCGCCGCAGCTTAAAGACCTTGGGAGATGCCTTGCCATTCGCTTTCACCAAGTGGACGCGATAGTCGACTTGCAGCGTCTGCGTTTTCTTCGTCGCGCTCGCCACGTCGAATGCGAACTGCAACTTGCCGCCGAGTTTGACAACTTTCGGGGTGAAGCGAGCAGCAGTGACCTCGATCTTGGGAGCCGCCCCCACGCCCATCACCGCGAGCGCGCCTGGATTCCCGGCCTTCACTAACGACCGCAACGCATGGTTTATGATCCACTTGCGTTCCGGCGTCGCGTCTTTCATCCACTCCCGGCAGACGCGAACGGCGATCTCCGGATGGTCCTTCGCAATGTCGTTCAAGCTGTTCGCGACGGAGCGGCGCACGTAAAGCTCGGGGTCGTCCTTCAGCAATTCCAGCAACACGAGCACGGGCGAGGGGTCCTTCTGATACGCACGCAGTCGCGGAGCCCACGGCAGGGGCGGCCGGCTGCCTTCCGAAACCAGCCGCCTCACGTGCATGTTCGGGTCCTTGGCCCAGCGGCACAGACGGTCGTGCGATTGCTCTGGATATTTCTCGATGAAGGGGCGAATCGAAAACTCGGCAGTGAAGTGCTTGGTGAGTTCCCGCTGCACTTCCATGGATTCTTCAAAATGCTCAATGCCGTACTTCGAGACGTAGAAGACATGAGGAAGATAACGAAAAACGTCCATACGCTGAAACGCGGGGTCGGCGGGCAAAGTACGGAGGATGACCTTGGACGCCTGGCGAAAATCCTGGGGAAGATGTCGGCGAAAGGCCTCGGCGATGTGCCAAGCCCGAGCCATTAACTCGAGTGAATCGAGCCCCAGCAAACATTCTTTGGCAAATGTTTTTGAATCAAACGGCCCGTGGGCCTGACTAAATTCTTTTGCGAGGCTTTCGACGACATGCTGATTGAAAAAGACCTTGAGACTGGCAGCCATTTAGAAACCGATTCGTGTGGAATACGTCATCCTATAGTAACGATGTCTACAACATTCAAGGCAGCGGACCGCGAGCATACCAGCGTCCTGGCCGACGCGGAGAAGCGGACCTTGATCCGCATTGCGGGCAGCCTGCCGCTGTGGGTCAACTCCGACCACCTTACCGGGCTTGGCTTCGTTTCGCTGCTGGCGGCGGGCGCTAGCTATTGGTATGCGAGCGTCAACAAGTACGCGCTGATCGCGGTTATCGTGTTCTTGGTCCTGAACTGGTTCGGAGACTCGCTAGACGGTACCCTGGCGCGCGTGCGCAACAAGCAGCGGCCGCGCTACGGCTTTTACCTGGACCACATCCTCGACTCGATCGGAATGTTCTTCTTAATCGGAGGCATGGCGCTCTCCGGGTACCTATCGCCGTCGGTCGCGTTCGGATTTCTCACAGCGTACTTGCTGCTCTCCATCGAGATTTACCTCGCGACCTACGCGGTCGGCAAGTTCCACCTCTCCTACTGGCGCTTCGGGCCGACGGAGCTACGCATCTTGCTGGCGATCGGAAATATCGTCGTCCTGTCGCATCCCCACGCGCGCATCCTGGGCAGTGAATATCTGCTGTTCGACGTTGGCTTCGCGGTGGGGACCGTCGCGCTGGCGCTGATCCTGATTCAGGCGACCGTCAAACACACGGTCCAGCTCTACAAAGAAGAGACCAAGTGAAGACTTGGCTCCGCTTCAATGCCGTCGGCATCGGCGGAGCCGCCGTGCAAGTCGCGTGCTTGTGGTTTCTCACTCGCTTCGGGGTCCACTACCTGTGGGCCACGGCCCTGGCGGTTGAAGCCGCGCTCATTCATAACTTCTTCTGGCACACTCGCTGGACGTGGAAGGGCCGCGACGCGAGCCTCCTCCGTTTCCATCTGGCGAACGGCGTACTATCGGTAGTTTCCAATTTGATTTGGATGCGCATCTTCACCGGATGGTTGGGAGTTCCTGCGATCCCGGCCAACCTGCTCGCGATCACCCTGACTTCAGTGGCGAACTTCGTTCTGGGCGACCGCTGGGTATTCACTTCGCGCCGCAACAACCTGGCCTAACGCGCGAGCCGTCGCTTCCATCGTGGCGCGCAGCGACTCGGTGGGTAGGCTCTTCACAAACGGACCGACGACGAAGCCGAGGCCGAACGGAATATCGCGCGACAGCGATAGGGACCGGCATTCCAAGTAGACGCCGGTTGGACGAGGCTCAATGAGCCAGTACGCGTTGAGCCGCCACAGGAAGCCGTGCCCGGTGCCCGAAGGGAGTTCTTTCCCGCCATCCAGTTCCGCGATCCGTGTTGAGCGCGAGGTCATGGCCCAACGCCCGTCACCCAGGTCCTTGTAAGACACGTCGTATTCGGTATTCAGTTCCGCGCTCAACACCTTTGTCTTGAGGATCCGCAAATAAACGCGCCATTGGTCACCGTTATGGCTGATCACACGCGAATCGGTGACTTCCGGCTTGTAGATATTTTTGTAAGCCGGGTAATTCTGCAACACCCCGAGCGCCTGTTCCACGGTGGCCCCGGGGATCAGCACCGCCGCGACCCAGTCATGGATCGTGCCGTCCTTGACGTCGATGGAGCCGTCCTCGCGGGCCGGATCGACACGAACTTCGCCGGGCCGCAACGGGCCGTAGCGCGCACGATTATTGATCTGCGGTTCGTGCGCCTTAAGGTACGTGTCAAATCCTGCGGTCGCCTGTGGAGACAACGTCGTATTGAGTTGAGCGATTAAAGCGACAGGGAAAATCGCCAGCGCCAAGGCACACTTCAGCATCACTTCTTTGGACGCGCGGCCTTGGCTTTGGGTTCAGAATAATGCGCGAG
This sequence comes from Bryobacteraceae bacterium, assembly GCA_039926185.1. GTDB lineage: Bacteria > Acidobacteriota > Terriglobia > Bryobacterales > Bryobacteraceae > Palsa-187. The sequence continues at coordinate 328,669 of JBDSXJ010000014.1, forward strand.
AGTTTTCTGGATATAGGCGGCCGCGTCCGGGGTCTGGCACGCCGTATCGCCATGGTCTACTTCAACTTTTCCATTTTTCGCCGCTGTCGCCAGAGCTTTTTTCGTCAAATTCGGATTGCGGACTCCGATGGCGATCACCGCCTGGTTCATCGCGTAACGCGTATAGTTCTTCGCCGTCTTGATCGATTGTTCGATGGTCCGCAGATGGCCGTCAAAGTAGTCGTCGGGCAGCTCCTCGTCGTGCAAGGCGAGTTGCCCCAGCACGTAGTAGCCACTCTCGCCGACCCATTCATCGGGAGACTTAGTCCACTGCTCGGTCTTTTCGTGAGCGAACTCCGTGTCGGCTACGAAGCGCGACAGCATCTGCGACATCAGCGAAAAGCGCACGGCCTTCACCCACGTGTCGAGTTCGCGCGACGTGGTTTCGTCAGGATCGGCGATCATCGTCGCCAGCGTGCAGGCATCCCCGTTGCCCGTAGCCCACAACTTCTGCGCCAGAGCGTGATCGGTGTCGATCTTTTTCGCCAGCTTCTTCAAGTCCGCGAAGCTCACGCCCCAGGTGTCGTCGGGATACCCGTGGCGAAGGTAAGTCTTGCGGGTCTGCGCGGTGCCCGCGGCTTTGAGCGTTTGCAGTGCTTCTTCGAGCGTCACCAGTTCATGATAGCGCTAGCTCCGTAGCCGCAGATGAACCCGGATAGATGCTGATTCACAGGCCACTGAGGCTACGGGGATTGACAGGAACGTTATTTACTACTAGCCTGTAGAGGAAATGGCAGCCACGAGCCTCGGCGAATTCGAACAGGTGGTCCTACTGGCGATCCTTCGCTTGGGCGAAGGCGCCTACGGCGTGTCGATTCGCGAGGAGATCACCGCCTGCACGGAGCGCGAGCCTTCGCCCGGGGCGCTCTATACGACGCTCGACCGGCTGGAGGAGCATGGGTTCGTGACTTCGCGTTATGGCGATCCGACACCGCAACGTGGTGGGCGGGCGAAACGGTTTTTCGAAGTGACTCAAAAGGGCTTGGCCGCGGTCGCGCGTGTGCAGCGTGGGTATCAGAAGCTATTGCAAGGACTTCAACTTCCGGGGGTGTCGCATGCGTAAAGGGGCGGTGGCTGAAGCAATCTTGTCCTTGGTCGTCCCACAGAAGCGCGCGTCGGCGACCATTGGCGACATCGAGGAGTCTTCGAAAGACGCCTTCGGCTTTTGGGTGGCCGTGACACAAACCACGATCACTTCCCTTTGGATGGCACTTGCGGCTGACCCTCGGGAAACGGGGAAACTCACAGGGCGAGTCTTCTTAAGATACCTACGCCTCCAGGTATTATTCACCTTCGTGCTTATGGGAGCTGTGATCGTGACCGCGATCGCCAGAAACATGTTCGGTCAGACTTGGATCTTGTGGTTACCGGGCGCGATAGAAATGGTCGGGCGCGGGGTCTGGCTGCCTTATCTCCTGGGCCGTTGGGGAGCCCAGCAGAAACCGCAGACAGTGGCCGTGCCGGTCCTAGCATTCTTCGCGATGCTGTCGCTGTCGTGCGTCATTTCCCTAGCGATGGGATTGAGTTTTGTCGCCCCATCAGGAATCAAGATTCAGGTGTGGCAGATGTTGTTACCGATGCCTGGATTTCTGTTCGCTCTGATCGGCGCGGCCCGGGAACGCCACGCGGGCGCGCGACCAGGCGCAGCCTAACTAAATCAGGCGAGGTTAAGGACCTTCGCGACGACGTTCTTTTCGGTTTCGATCTTCGAGTCCGCGGAGCTCACGCCTCAGGTGTCTTCCGGGTATCCGTGGCGAAGGTAAGTCTTGCGGGTCTGCGCGGCGCCCGCAACCTTGAGCGTTTGAAGGGTCTCTTCGAGCGTCACGAATTCGTGATAGCCTCTCGTCAAGCGAGCGATCATCTTCCTTCTGGCGACGGCCAGTGGGAGCGGCGGCAAAACCGAAGTAAGGAGAGACGGTATGAAACTCGGGGCAATGGTTCTTCTGCTGGGAACCATGGGGTGGGCGCAACCAACCGACGGTCCGGATCGATTCGATGTCGCAGCGATCAAGATCTCGGCGCATGGTGGTGGGGGCATGGGAAGTAATGCACTTCGCATTATGTACAACGCGGTATCGATCCGCATGGTGATGATGCGGGCCTTCGACATCAGTCCGTATCGGATTCTGGGTCCAGACTGGCTAAGCGACGAACGCTATTCCATCGATGCCACGATCCCTGAGGGAACCACCCCTGCGCAATCGCGCGTGATGCTGCAAAATCTATTGGTCGACCGATTCCATTTGAAGTTCCGCCGCGAGAAGAGGGAGCTTCTGACGTATCAATTAGTCGTAGACAAAGGCGGCCCGAAAATGACGGAATTAAAGGCAGGGACGAAAAAGATGTCGGGGACGGCCAGTTTGTCGGGGATTACCCGACCCCAACCGCAGGGAATCGAGTATGAAGCATGGAACGCGGATATGGCCTCGTTGGCTGGCATGCTCAGTATCAGCGTTGTGCATGACCACGTCGACGACAAAACGGGTTTGACTGGCAAGTTCGCCTTTACCCTTCACGTCGCGACGGAATCTGGCAGTCAAGGCGGCGGACTACCCTACCCCAGTCTTTCGGCGGGGCTTGCCGATCTCGGATTGAAGCTGATCCGAGTCAAGGCCAAGGTCGACGTGATTGTCGTTGAATCGGCGGACAAGCTCCCCACAGAGAACTAGTTTTCCGATGGACGCTCGGCTGACTCCACGACAATCACTTCCGCTTTGCCTTTGGCGGACTCCAGCTTCAAGCCGAACTGCTCTTGGACAGCGGTGAAAATAGATGGCCCTTCCGGATCGGCGGCGGCGGGTGCTGCGCCGGGCGGTGCGAAGCTGAACTTAAATTCCAGGTCCATGTCGTAGTAGCCGGTGAGGCCGGTTTTGTCGACGACCTGGCGTCCAATCCCGGTCGGTGGGCCAGAAAGCATGTCGGCGGCGCCGATCATGGAAATTCCAATCATCTTGAGTCCGGTCTGACTGTAGAGACCCGAACATCGTGGCATCTTGGGATCGCCGTTTTCGGCGGATGCGGCACGTCCGCCGCAGGTGCCGTCCCAATCCTTAACTTTGGGGCCTAGCTTTTTGTCCGCGCGGGCGAACACCAGGTTGTAGATATCGACATCCTTTTGCTCGGTGTGGAATTTCAGGGAGAACCGTTCGGCCAACAGGGAACGGAGCTTCGCTTTCAGTTGGTTCGGCGTATCCGTGGCATCGCCTTGGGCCTCGACATTGTAGCGGTCCTTCGAGGCCCAGGGTGGGCCGCCGCGGATCTCTAAGTTTGAGGCCAAGCCCTCGCCATACGCGAATTTGACCAAGTCCACCAAGGCCATGTTCTGAATGTTGATGCGACCGGGTCCGGTGAGTCCGATCCGCTGGCCAACCGCATCGGCGGGGGCGGGCTTGATGGTGGCTACGTCAAAGCTCTGTCCGAACGCGGAGATCGCCAGCAACGAAAGGCAGGGGAAGATTCGCATGCTGGGTAAGACGCTAGATTTGTAAATCTGTTGCTAAAAAAGACAAACCCCGCGCTACCGCACGGGGCTGGTCGGAATCGATGAAGCGCGGGAGAGAACTACGCGAGGTTCAGAACCTTGGCGACGACGTTCTTTTCGTTTTCGATCTTCTTCTGCAGTAGTGTGATCGCGTAAATCAACTGCTCGGGGCGCGGGGGGCAGCCGGGGACGTAGACGTCGACCGGGATGACCTGGTTGACCGGGACCAAAGCATAATTCGAAAACACACCCGTTGACGTCGCGCAGGCACCCATGGAGATGACCCACTTCGGCTCCGGCATTTGCTCGTAGAGCCGGCGGATGACTGGGGCCATTTTGTTCGATACGCGACCGGCGATGATCATGAGGTCGCTCTGGCGCGGGCTGCCACGCATCACTTCCGCGCCGAAGCGGGAAATGTCGTAGCGGCTCGCGATCATCGACATCATCTCGATGGCGCAGCAGGCGAGGCCGAAGCTCATGGGCCA